>CP009415.1:0-626245 GCA_000755705.1 Candidatus Izimaplasma bacterium HR1 | reverse complement strand
AGTTTAATACTTTGGTAATGAGGATTATTTAATTTTCCTGGATGTCTATCAATTCCTTTAAATGTTGCACTTAAGATATTGAATCCTTCAGCTTTTGCTCTTTTTTCTGTTAACCCTGCAACTCCGAAAGTTGTTTCTCCAATATTAGTAGAATAGATACTGATAGTTCCATTAAAAGTTTTGATTGTAGCTAAGTCATAAAGATTTAACGCAGCAACTCTAGCTTCAGCACATGCTGTTGAAGCTAACATGATAGGAACAATTCTTCCTGTTATAAAGTCGCGTTTTTGAGCGCAGTCTCCACATGCAAAGATATCTTTTTGATGAGTTCTCATATAAGCATCTACTTTAATAGATCCTTGACTATTTACACTTATACCTGAAGCTTTAGCTAATCCAACGTTTGATGTGTAACCGATTGACAATACTACTGCATCAACATCAATACTTGAACCATCTTTAAATACTAATTTTTCAGCTTTACCATTACCTTCAATAGCAGTGACAGCAACACCGTTTAACATTTTAACTCCACGATTAGTTAAAATGTCTTGAGCTACTAAACTAGTATCATCGTCAAATGCATTTCCTAAAATCGTTTCTTGTAACTCAACTAAAGTTACTTCTTTACCTATTTTATTCAATTCATCTGATAATTCAACACCGATGAATCCTGCTCCCACGACTGCTATTTTTTTACAGTCTTTCAATTTGTCATAAAACGTATCTAGATAGACTTTGTTTTTAGGTACTGTAAATACATTTTCTAAATCAGTTCCTTTTATGCTCTTTGGTACAAATGGTGTAGACCCAGTAGCGACAATTAATTTTTCATAAGAAATAACTGAACCATCTTCTGTTTCTAAAGTGTGTTCCTCTTTATTAATTCTTTCAACAGTATCAACTTTTATATTCACTCCTAAATTAACAAGACCACCATCAGGAAGAATATTACTGTCTGAAGTTCCTAGAGTTCCAAAAATATAAGGGATACCACAAGGAATCATTACTTTTTCTTCTTTTCTTAAAACCATTACATCTTTTTCAGGATAATTTGATTTAGCAGTCATAGCAGCAACTAATCCTGCTGCACTACCACCAATAACTACTATATCCATATCGATTTTCTTCATATATATAATTTCCTTTCATATATAATTTTCACCCTCATTATAGTACTCAAAAATGGGATTTCAAGTAAAATTGCTCTAATTATAAACAGCGACATACCAGAATAAATTAGATTCAGCTACATGATTAGATTTTCTGTTTTTCTTTACACGTTCATTGACATATTCATCAAGAAGTATTAGAGTAATTACAGGAGGTGTATTTATGTATAGATTAAAGAAATTACCTTATAAAAAAGACTATATCACTGTCGATATATATAGATTCTTAAGTAACGCTAATTACACCTTAGGTGAACTAAAAGGGGTTTTAGATTCTACACCCTACTTAGAAGTTATTCTTCGGTTACTAAACATCTATGAAGCAAAAACTTCATCTGAGATAGAAGGGGTAAAATCATCCTTCGAAGACGTCTTCTTGCAAAGTGTAACATCCTTAAAAAAGAATCCACATACTAATGAAGTTATAAATCATCTTCGGGCTATAAATATTATTTATAGAGATATATTAACAAAAAATAAACTATATCTAGAAGACATTAATCGGATACAGGAATTAATTGCACCTGAGCAAAAAGGGATAAGAAGGATTAGAGGGCACAAGATTTATAATAAACTTACTAATAAAGTTATATATATTCCCCCGCAAAACCAGAATGCTATTCTAGATTACCTAGAAAATCTATTAGAATATATTAACCTAAATCACGATAGATATGATCCTTTAATAAGAATGGCTATCATCCATTATCAATTTGAATGCATTCATCCTTATAGAGATGGTAATGGTAGAATTGGTAGGATTATCAATTCTATGTCATTAGTATTATCAAGAAGACTAAATTATCCAATATTAAATTTGAGTAGTTATTTAAATAATACTAAAGAAACATACTTTAAATTACTAGAAAAGTGTCATAATGATATTAATTACTTAGATGAATTTATTATATATATGCTTAAAGGTATAAATGAGACTGGTAAATTCACAGTCACGTTTATAAATCAAATCACAAGATTGATTAATAACTATAAACAGGAAATGCTAAGTAAGTTACCAAAAATATATTCTGAGAGATTATTAGTACACCTATTTAAGTATCCTTATACTAAAAATGAATTGCTAAGAATCGAACTTAATACATCAAGAACAACTTCAACTAAATACTTAAAACTTTTAGAGGAAGCCGGATTTATTGAAAGTTTTAAATATGGCAAAGAAGTAGTTTACAAAAACACTCAACTTATCAACATATTCTTATAAAGTGTTTTCTAGATATAATTTGATATACAATATACTATGGAGGTGTATTTATGAACGTAGCTATATATGGTGCTGGTGGTATGGGAACCGTTCTGGGTGCTTATATAACCAAAGCTGGATATGAAATCGATTTAATAAATCGTAACAAAGATCATATCAAAGTACTTAAAGCAAAAGGTGCTAAGATTATAGGTAAGGTAAATCTTACACAAAAAGTAACGGCGTTATTACCAGAAGAAATGACAAAAAAGTATGACATAATCCTTTTAATGACAAAGCAAAGATTCAACAAGGAGATTGTTGAATTCTTGGTTCCATTCTTAAGTGAGGATGGAGTTATTTGTACAATGCAAAATGGTCTTCCTGAACTTAGTGTTGCAAATATCATTGGTGATGACAGAACAATCGGTTGTACTATGAGCTGGGGTGCAACATTCCTTGGTAAAGGCGTAGTAGAATTAACTAGTGAGCCTTCTAGAGATGTATTAACTTATAGTATTGGTATGTATGGTGAAAATGATCAAAAGCATTTTGATCATATTGTAGAATTATTAGATACTATGGGAGATGTCAAAATCGAAAATAATTTTGTAGGAGCTAGATGGTCCAAACTTCTAGTAAACGCCGCATTTAGTGGTTTGAGTGTTGTAACAAATGCACGTTTTGGTGTAATAACTAAAAATAAAAAGACTAGATTACTAGCCTTAAAAGCAATAAAGGAATGTATTGATGTAGCTAAAGCTTCTAACATTACTATTGAACCTATTCAGGGAAAAGATGTTGTTAAACTAATGGATTACAACAATAAGTTTAGAAGATCAATAAGTATGTTTATTATACCTATAGCAATGAGAAAACATAAGCAAATAAAATCAAGTATGCTCAGAGATATCGAACGTAATAAGAAAACAGAAGTATACGCTATTAACGGTGTTGTGTGTGAACATGGTGATAAAGTTAATATCGATACACCCATAAATGATATGATTGTTAGTATTGTAGAAAAAATCGAGAATAAAGAATTAGAGCCTTGTTGGGATAATCTAAAATATTTTGATAAATTTAAAGGATGACAAATATTGTCATCCTTTTCTTTTAAAATAATTTAACTTTGAAACTTTCATATTCTATACTATTACTCAAATCAGAAATGATAAACTTAGAAATATTTCCTGGAGTGTTTTCTTTAATATGTTCAATAAATGCTGCTAGTACTTCTTCTTCTCCTTGGATAACCACTTGAACAAACCCATTGTACAAGTTTCTAACATATCCAGTTATTGGAAATTTTTTTGCAGCTCTATCTATTGTGAATCTCATTCCAACACCTTGAACTCTTCCTTCAAGAGTTAGCTGCATTGTTTTTTTCAATATGAACACCATCCTTTGATATGATTAATACATACTTATTATATCAAAAAAACACTTCTAAAAATAGAAGTGTTTAATATACGATTTTTTCAGCTAAAACTCCGGTCTCTAATTTATTTAGACACACTCTTAATTCTTTGAAGAAATCTTTGATATAGTTGCTATCACTATAGGTTTCATTAAATCTACTAGTGAATCTTTTACGGTACTTTAATGCTGTAATTTTAAATCGTTCTTTTAATAACTTATTTAAGTATTTCACATCACTAAACCCAGCCATATCGGAAATACTAAGTACACTTAGATTTGTTTCTCTTAATAATCTAAGAGCATACTCAAATCTAATATTAAACAGATATTCTCTAAAGGAAATACCAAACATTTCTTTCATTAGATGTGAAAGCCTAAATGTGCTTATACTTACTTGCTTAGCTACATCGTTTAAGGAAATTTTTTGTAGAAAATTATTATTTATATAATCGATTATTCGGTTTTGACGTTCAATATGAAAGGGAACGTCTTTTTTCTTGATATCTAAGTACTTCTCTTTTAATAACATTGTATATAACTCATAAATAAGCATATTGTAATAGCCGATAATTTTATATCTAATCAATATCGTTTGATTAGGAGATATTAAGAGTTTTATCAATTGGGATATTAAAAGTGGGACTTCTTTATATTTTTTAACTAGTTCCTCCAGTGTGTATACCCTATTAATAAACGCTAAACCTTTGTGCATTTCCACATATTCCTTAATATGTTCTTTTTTAAACCTATATGTGATAATCATCGTTTCAGCAGATGATTTCAATGAATGCATTTGATAAGGGTTTATCATGAATAATGTTTGAGGTGTTAGATCATATTGGATATTATCACAAACTATTGATGCATTACCTCTTAAAACCCAAATAAGTTCAGTTTCATCATGAACTTGAAATTTACTATCAACTTCTTTATTGAAGTATGTTTCGAATGGTAAAGTATAGTGAGAAAAAACGTCAGTACTTGTTTGATTCATAGTATCACCTCTTATTTATAATACCCTTTAAAAGTAGTTTATTCAACTTTTTATGACAATTATGCTATTTAGGTAATAAAGTAATCAACTTATATGACAAACATGCTAAAAACAATGTATTTTTGATATTGCAAAGGTTACACAATCTCCTTAATATAGTAATAGAGATTACAAATTAGGAGGTTTTATCAATGTTAACAACAGTATTAAGTTTTATCGTATCAATGAGTGTTTATATATTATTTTTATTCCTATTTTTAGAGTATACAAGAGAAAAGCAGAGTTTTTATAAATGGTTTTTCATCCTAGCATTAGCTACATTACCATTATGGTTCTATAACTTAGACTCATGGTTTAGATGGGCAAAATCATTTAGTGTTTTAATACCAATCTGTTTTGTGTCATTTGTCAGAATTTCTAATGATGGTAGCCACAAAGATGTCATGATGTCTTTAAAGAAAAAATGGCCTTTATGGATTTTATATTTAGTATTGAATTTAAATATCTTAGAAGCTACAATGCATGATTTTGAGGTAGGAAACATCTTCAATGCAATTTGTGGTTTAATTCTATGTATTACTATCCCACTTCCAACTAAACATTGGAGAATTGGTAAGAATGATGGGAAAAACTCATTCGCTGAGTTAATCGCAGATTTACCACTTGCATGGTGTTTATTATATGTCACTTGGAATGCAGCATTCGTGTATGGAGAAAATACAACTTTCGTTGCTTCAAGTATTTGTATTCTAATTGCACCTGAAATATGGATGTTAGTTAAAAGAAGAACAGATTTATGGTTAATGGGTCGTATTTACACATTAGCTATTCATATCCTAATTAGAGCAAGTTACGATATCTTTACACCTTTAATGGATTCAACATTATGGTTTAATGAATCAGTCCTTTATTATTGGGGACTAGTTAACCTTATATTACATGGGGGATACTTAATCTACTGGGCACTTAAATTAATGAACAAACCTTATGTAATAAAACATTCAGCTGAAGCATATGGTTATTAAAGGAGCATATTAATGAGTATAAAAATTATTGAAATTCAAAAAAGAGTCTATGCAAATAACGATGCTAAAGCAGAAGTTCTTCGAAATGAATTAAAAAGTAACCAAACATTTATGATTAACTTAATGAGTAGTCCTGGTAGTGGTAAAACAACATTTGTTGTTAGTACAATTAACCTGCTAAAAGAAGAATTAAATATTGGTGTTATCGAAGCTGATATTGATAGTGACGTTGATGCTATAACCGTTCAAAAAAGTGGTGCTAGAGTAATGCAACTTCATAGTGGTGGAATGTGTCATATCGACGCAGGAATGACCTCTGAAGGCTTAGAAGCACTAGATTATGAAGATTTAGACTTTGTTATATTGGAAAACATAGGAAATCTTATTTGTCCTGCAAGTTATGATTTAGGACAAGCAAAGAATGTAATGATTTTAAGTGTCCCAGAAGGACATGACAAACCATTGAAATACCCAAAAATGTTTACCAAAGTAGATGCTTTGATAATTAGTAAAGTTGATACAGTAAGTTTATTTGATTTTGATTTTGAAAAAGTTACCGAATACGCTAAAAGCTTAAATCCAGAAATTAACATCTTCCCACTTTCAGCCAAAACAGGTGAGGGTATGGATGCATGGATTAAATATATCAAAAACGAAATTATGGGATGGAGAACATAAACATGGCACAAGTTAAACTACTAGAATTTATCAATATGGTATCTGGTACAAAAATGAAGTCTAAGAAGGGTATTGGGTATGATGATCCAAGGTTCTTACTATTAGAAAAAGTTGTAACTGAAGAAATGGCTGAAGTAGCCTTATGTTTAAAATATCGTGATCACCAAACAATCGAGCAAATAGCTAATAAAGCTGGTAAAGATTTTGATACAACTAAAAAGTTATTATGGGATTTATGTATCGCTGGAGCTGCCAATATTAAACGTGAAGGTGAAATTAATACGTTTTGGTACGAAACATGGGTACCTGGAATCTTCGAAATGGTTGTTAATAATAAAGAAAATGTTCAAAAATATCCTCAAATAGCAAAAGCATTTGATGATTATGGACATTTAAGAAACCCTGTTGCTGCAGGTAACTTTCCAATTGGTACTGGGGTAATGAGAGTTATTCCAATTCAAAGTGCAGTTGATGGAAATACCAAAACAGTACCAAGTGAAGAAATATCTACATATGTAGAAAGCGCATCTTTATTTAGTGTTTCTGATTGTAGTTGTCGTACTTCTCGAGAAGAAAACGGTGAAGGTTGCGGACATTTAAAAGAAGACATGTGTATTCAACTAGATGATGCTGCTGAATATTACATTCGTACAGGTAGAGGTAAAGAAATCACAAAAGAAGAAGCATACGATATTTTAGATAGAGCTGAAAAAGATGGTCTTATGCATCAAATTCCTAATACTGAAGGAGATGGACATACCCATGCAATTTGTAACTGTTGTGGTTGTTCATGTTATGCATTAAGAGCAGCTAGTATGTATCTAAACCCTGATATGGTTAGATCAAACTATGTTTCTAAAGTAGATAAAGACTTATGTACTGGTTGCGGTGAATGTATTGATGTTTGTCCAACTAATGCCATAAAACTAGGTCAAAAACTATGTGTAAAAAATGAAATAGAAATTCCTGTTAGAACTGAATTTCCTCAAGATATGGAGTGGGGTGAAGAACACTGGAATCCTGATTATAGAGATAATAGAAAAGAAACACTTGAAAGTGGTACTTCTCCTTGTAAGACAGAATGTCCATCACATATAAGTATTCCTGCTTATATTAAACTTGCATCTCAAGGTAGATACCACGAAGCATTAGAACTTATAAAAAAAGACAATCCATTCCCTGCTGTTTGCGGAAGAGTTTGTCCTGCATTATGTGAAAGTGCATGTACTCGTGGTGATTTAGATGAAGCTGTTGCAATTGATGAAATCAAAAAATTTATTGCTGAGCAAGACTTAAATGAAGAGAATCGTTTTATCCCTAATATAAAGCATGCCTACGATAAAAACATCGCAATCATCGGTGGTGGTCCATCAGGACTAAGTTGTGCTTACTACTTAGCAATAGAAGGATACAAAGTAACTGTCTTCGAAAAAGAAAAAGCACTAGGTGGAATGTTAACATTTGGTATTCCTAACTTTAGATTAGAGAAAAATGTTATAAATGCTGAAATCGCTATTCTAGGTGAAATGGGTGTTAAGTTCAATTTAGGTGTTGAAGTTGGTACTGATATTACAGTAGAAGAAATGAAAAATAATGGATTTGATGCTTTCTATATTGCTATTGGTGCACAAAAAGGTAGAGCATTAGGAATTAAAAACGAAGATAAAACTAATGTCATTACTGGTGTTGACTTCTTAAGAAATGTAGCCTTAGATAATCAAGAAGATGTTCATGGAAACATTGTTATTATCGGTGGTGGAAATGTTGCAATTGATGTTGCTAGAACTGCAGTACGTAAAGGTGGCAGAAACGTTCAAATGTTCTGTTTAGAGGACAGAGACAACATGCCTGCATTACAGGATGAAGTTCATGAAGCACTAGAAGAAAATATTTCTATCAACAACAGTTATGGTCCAAAAGAATTTATTGTTAAAGATGGAAAAGTTACTCAAGTTGTCTTCCACAAATGCTTAAGTGTCCAAGATGAATCGGGTAGATTTAATCCAAAGTTTGATGAAACAGATTCTATGACAATAGATGCTGATTTTATCTTAACAGCTGTAGGACAACAAATTGATTTCAATAAACTACTAACAGGATTAAACATAGAATTAAACACAAACAATACTATCAAAGTGGATTCACTAACTTTGCAGTCTAGTGAAAAAAATATCTTTGCTGGTGGAGATGTTGTGACTGGACCTAAATATGCAATTGATGCGATTGCCTTGGGTAAAGAGGCAGCTATCAGTATTCATAGATATGTAAACAAAGGCCAAAGCTTAACTTATGGCCGTAAACGTAACTATTATAAAGCCCTAGATAAAAACAATGTAGAATACAAAGGTTACGACTTAACTCAAAGACAAGTATCTAAAGTAGATCATATCAAAAACTTAAAAGGTTCATTTGATGATCCTCGTGGTGTTCTAACTGAAGAGCAAATAAAAATTGAAACATCAAGATGTTTAAGTTGTGGTGTTACAATAGTTGATGAATTCCTATGTGTTGGTTGTGGAGCTTGTACAACAAGATGTAAATTTGATGCTATTAAACTAGAAAAAGTTCATGAGGGATATGGTGTAGATTTCCCAGATCTAAAACCAATAATTATAAAAGCTGCTCTAAAAAGAAAAGCAAGAATCTTCTTCAAAAATATTGGTAAGAAGTTTAAAGTAAGAGGTTAATATGCATGAATTAGGTATAGTTTTAGAAATAGTAAAGCAAGTTGAAGAATACAAAATAAGTAATAGTATTGAAGACATTGAAGCATTAGTTCTCCAAATTGGAGAACTAAGCGGAGTTGTTCCTAGATATATTGAAGATGTATATCCAATGGCTATAGAAAACACATCTCTAAGCAAAACAAAACTAATAATTCAAATAGAACCAGGTATTGGAAAATGCAAGGAATGTGGTTTGAGTTTCAACTTAGTTCAAAATGACAATATATGTCCCTTATGTGGACATACCAAATGGGATATATTAATGGGTACAGAGTTACTCATTAAAGAAATACATGCCAAAGAATAAAGGACTCAATTATTGAGTCCTTTTTTTTGTAATACTAGCAAATTTATCATATTTTACTTTCCACTGATTCTAACTACTAGTTTACGATTTCTAGGTCCATCAAATTCCATAAAGTAAATTGCCTGCCAAATCCCTAGAATCATTTCTCGTTTTGATATCAGTATTGTTTTTTCAACACCAATAACACTAGATTTAATATGTGCGTGCGAGTTTCCTTCGTTATGGATATAATCTTTATCTCTTGGAAAAGTTCTTCTAAGGCCTAATAACATGTCATCCTTAACATCTGGATCAGCATTCTCATTTATAGTAATTGCTGCAGTTGTATGTGGTACAAACAAAATAACTTCTCCCTCGGTAACACCCGAATCTTGAATTAGTCTAGAAACTCTACTTGTTATGTTTATCATCTCATCTTCATTATCACTTCTAACATCTATTATGTGAGTTTTACAAATCATATTAGCACCTGCTTTCCATATATATTATAACACAAGGAAATAACCAAACTTAGCAAATTTAAATAGCATTTCCTTATTTTTATGTTAAGATAGTATATGATATTGCATACATCAAAACAGCAAAGGGGGATGCATTATGAACCACTTAAATCTTATTTCAACTATATGTTTATTACTGTGGATTATCTACATAGTAGTAATGTTAAAGAAATCTGAGAAAATAGTAGATTTGTTCCTTAAAATTCAACTACTAATAGTCCTACTATATAATACAGGAATTATCATTGTTTTCCCTTATAAAGTGCCTGTAGAGTTTTCAACATTGTCTTACTTTGTTGTACCGTTTATAGTTTTATTAAATGTAAAGGAACTACGAATTTGGGCAGCGTATACTGCTCTACTATCAGGTGCAGGATATTATATATCAATGGTCCTGTATGGTAATGATCTTTTTGGTCACTTCCCAGTTTACAGCGTAGTGACTTCACTATTTAATCATGGATCATTATTAGCATACTCAATTATCGTGATTCTAACTTATAACATCAAGAAAAGAGATAAATATATTTTATTGGGTGGAGTGTTTTTCAATATTGTTTGGGCTTTATCTTTAAGACAATTTGTTTTACATCCAGGAAGAATATTTATTTATGAAATATTAGATGCTTATCTTGTTAAGGCTTATTTTCCTAATAGTAATTTTACTGGTGTAATAATATACTTCATAATAGTTTTTTCTCTACTATTCTTATCAATGAAATTAGTATATGTAGCCAATCATATCTATAAGCAAAAAGTATTAATAAAAACGAAATAGATTACTTGTGAAAAATTGTACTTTTTAGATTAATTTATCACATTTATGACCATTCCAGTATATACTGGAAATAGTTAAAAAGGGGTGTTACAAATGGCAAATTATGGTGTAATAATAGATAGTACTGTGTACATGCCAAAACACATTATTGAAGAAAGCAAAATCGAAGTTGTATCTTTAAATGTAACTGTTGAAAATGAAGATACCTATTTAGAAAAAAATATCGATAGAGAATTCATTATCAAAAAAAGAAGTGAAGGAAAAACTTTTAAAACAAGTGCTCCTGGTCCAGGTAAATTCCACGAGAGATATGAGCAGTTACTAGAAACTAATGATCATGTATTTGTAATTGGTTTAAGTAAAGTGTTAAGTGGTACTTATCAAAGTAGTACTGTTGGAAGAACAATGCTAGAAGATCCGGAACAAGTTACAGTGTTTGATACAAATCATTCAGCCTATGGAAATGAAATGCTTGTTTATGAGTTGTTAGATATGATTAAAGCAGATAAATCTGTAAAAAAAATCGAATCTAGAATTAATAAATTAATCAATCAATCGAAACTAATATTTACTTGTGAGAACTTATTTAGTCTTGTTGCAGGTGGTAGACTATCTCCTGCTAAAGCAATGATTGGAACTATTCTTAGAATGAAACCAATAGTTGAAATGATCGATGGAAAACTAATTTTAGTTAAAACAGAAAGAACATATAAAAAAGTATTCGCACTTATTGAGCAAAAAGTAAGAGAAACCACAGAAGGTTTTAAAAATATAAATTTTTATATCACACAGACATATAGTCAAAAAAGTGGCGATGCACTTAAAAGTTTCATTGAAACAACTTTCCCAGAAGCTTCAATTAGATACACCGATTTACTTGGTCCTGTTATGACAGTACACGTTGGTGATAAAGGCTTTGGAATTTCTTGGTTCTACGAATAAAAGTAAAAAGGATTTTTTAATCCTTTTTTTATTTACCTTTAAAAGTACAAATAATCTCTATAAAAAAGAGAAGAAAAATCTTCTCTTATTCTGTTAAGAAATTAGTAATAATCTCGACAACCATATCTTGCTGGATAATGGTTTCTAGTTCAGCATCTCCATCACCCTTTTGCGGACCATACCAACCAAACTGTGCATGGTTTCCACCAACAATATTCACTATTTGATTTTCATCATTCACATATTCTAAACTATCATTAAATGCTTCAGGATCCATACCTAAATCATGTTCTGCAGTAATTAGGAGAGTATCTTTATCACTTATGTCCTTTATAGGGTAACTACCTAGTAAGACAAATGCACTTACTTTATCATTACCATTAAATACCATCGATGCTGTTACACCACCTAAACTATGGCCGATCACTACATTCTCTAAACTATCACTAAGGAACTCTTTTCCAATCCAGGGATTTAGTATTGCCAAATTGAATGGCGCTTTAGCTATAACTACATCATAACCTCTCAAAGCAAGATTAATGGCTAAATACTTATAACTGTCAGGAGTAACAAGTCCTCCAGGTATAAAGATTATATTTAACAAAGGATCAGTTACACTATACCTGATTTCATTATTATCTTCATGAAAGGTAACACTACTATCATCTATCATATTAATAGCGTCATCCATTTCCTCTAAAGCGGTATATGAATTTGATGAATAGATAGTTAATGCAATAACAAGTAGTAATAAAACAGCTATAAACATTAGACCTATTCTTTTTAATATTTTCTTCATTTTAACACCTCATGTTTGTAATTATTTATTATGCAGTTCAAAGACTAATCCTTCAACATTATTCATAACCCTTATAAATCCTATTTTTTCTAGTAATCTTATAGAAGGAATATTTTCTACATCAGTCTCTGCAACAATCTTAACATCTGGATACTTCTCAAATATATATTTGATGAATGCACTTACTATCTCATAGATAAAACCCTTACGAGCATATTTAGGATGAATAGAATATCCAATAAACATCTCTAATTCACTTTTTTCAACATATAAATCACCAATCAATTCATCAGTTTCCTTTAAGCAAAAAGCAAGTTGTGACCCATGATCTATATAAAAAGGAGTAAGAAGAATGTCTCGATATTCTTCTTTTGTTTTACCCTTAAAAGTTTGGTAAATCATCCATTCCTCATTATTCCTATACTCTGTAAAAGTATCTAAATCCTTCTCTTTAAAGTATCTTAATACCAGCCGATTAGTTTCTAAAATTTTACTGTCCATAGTATCACCCGTAATCATTATAACAAATAAAAAGGGTTGGCAAAAGCCAACCCTAAATTATTATAAATTATTTGCTTCTATAACTTCTTGATAACATGGTAAATCAATATACAGTTCTTGTTTTAATGGATTACGTTTAGTTCTTCTAATAGTGATAATTTCATATACTAGAACACCAACATTGAACAGAATAGCAGCAATTGCTAAAACATATTTTGGTGCAGCTGCATGTGTACTAACGATATCAAAATATTGTGTGTTTGAGTAATTAGGAAATGTTAAAGAAAACATTGCCCATAAAGCTAAAGTTTGTGCCCTGTGTTGTAGCCAAAGTCCTTTTGTTCCAACAAAAGCTGCAACCGTACAACTAAAGATTAACGCTACACCTGCATAGAATGCTCTATCAGGAATGCAATTGTAAACATATGACATATTCCATATCCCATATGCAATAATCCAAAACCATAGTTGATCAGCCCATACCATATCTTTTGATTTCGAATTGGCTATCTTGATTCCAACCCAACCTGTTATTGTAATAATACTGATTATTCCCGCAATACCATTAATGATATTCCAAGGTCCACCTTGTAGAAATAAACCATTTTCAATAACTCCAGCTTTTGAGTATACCTCAAAATCTCTGAATACTGCTTCTAGGATATTAACACTCAATATAAGTGCTGGGAATAGTAGAGCCCATTTGTTTGTTTGTAATTTTTTAAAGTATCTGATAGCCATAAAGCCAACAACTCCAGCTAATGCGCTATAAGTCTTAACCCAGGCAAACCAATTTCCATCAGTGTTTTCAGATTCTCCTTTACCCCACAGAAATAAAGTAAACGTTAAAGGAATAGCAATATAGAATACTATAGACAAAATCTTACTTCTTCTTGTTCCCTCATTAATTAGTAATAACCCAAATAAAACTAGTAAAAATATTAAAACATTTGTAATTGTATAATTCTCAAAGAAAAACATACTTTATACTTCCTTTCATTATTGATCTCTCTAGATTCAACTATACTCCTAGTTTTATGTTATTTCTATACTAACTTTAATCTTTCATTAGCAACATTGTCATAAAACAAAAAAGAAGAGCCAATGGCTCTTCTTTACAGTTTTTTGCTCATTAATATAAGACTATAATATTCTCCTGATATTTTTATAGTATCGGGTTCTATACCATACTTAACAAATCCCAGTTTTTGATAAAGAATAAAGGCTTTTTCATTTGAATTAACAACTGATAAATTCATTCTGAAGATACCTTTTCCTTTCGCGGCCTCTTCTGCATGGATAATTAGTTGCCTGCCAATACCTTCGCCACGATGATTCTTCTTTACATACATGCTATGTAATGATGCTATATGTTTAAGTTTACTACGTGGATTAAATACTACAACGCAGATACCTATCATCTCTTCATTGATAAAGGCTCCTATGGTTGTAACATTCTCTTTATCTAAGCGATATTTCCAAAGTTTATCTTCAAATAAACTTTCTTCTTCAAAACTTGAACCAAAGCTTAATGTTTCGTTTTCTAATAATTCTAATCTAATTTTCTTGTAAAGCAAATAATCATCTTGTGTGAGTTCACGAATAATCATAAATACCTCCTAGAAATTTCGATACTTCTCAATCATACTATTTTTTACATCCCATAGTTTTTGAGATAAATCTATATAATACTTATGTGGGAAAGAGAATCTTCTTAATTCAGACCAAAGTTCTTTCAAGTTTTCTTGAGCATAACTCTTAACTTCTTCTAAAGTAGGGATATCGTACACTAGTTTTCCTGCTTTGAAAATTTGAACTTGCATTTCTTTTAGAGTATATTCAGTTACCTCTTTACGTTTCCATGTATGGATTGGATCAAATAGTAGTAGTGGTTTTGAAGTATCAATCACTTCATTGTAAAGAGCTATGTAATCAGCTATAGGTCTTTCTTCCTTACTAAACACACGATAAACCTTTTTATAATGTGGTGTGGTAATTTTTGCCGGATTATCACTAATCTTTATAATTGGTTTAATCGTTCCATCTTCTTCTTTTGCAACGATTTTATAAACAGCTCCAAAAACAGGATCACTTTTCGCTGTAATTAATCTTTCACCAACACCAAAAATATCAATTGGTGCTTTTTGGTTTAATAATGTTTTAATTAAATGTTCATCAAGAGAGTTACTAACAACGATTTTACATTTCTCCACTCCGGCTTCATCTAACATAATTCTTGCTTTCTTAGATAAATATGCTAAATCCCCACTATCAATTCTAATAGCGTAATTCGCTTCAGGATTTTCAATCAATACTTCCTTTATAACTTTAATAGCATTAGGTAATCCACTTTTCAATGTGTTATAAGTATCAACTAAGAGTGTTGTGTTTTCTGGATATGTTTCAGCATAAGATCTAAAAGCTTCATACTCAGTATCAAAAGACTGAACCCATGAATGTGCCATAGTCCCACCAGAAGGAATACCATATAATTGATCTCCTATCACGTTACTAGAACTATCAATACCAGCGATATATGCTGCTCTAGTACCCTCTAAACTACTTGTTAACCCGTGTGCTCTACGAGCACCCATTTCAATAACCATTTTCTCTCCAGCTGCGTATTTAATACGAGCAGCTTTAGTAGCGATTAAACTTTGATGATTGATTATTTGCAGCAAGTACGTTTCAACAAGTTGTGCCTCTAAAAGAGTAGCTCTAATTGTCATTATTGGTTCATTAGGAAATATTACACAACCTTCTCTAAAGGTATAAACATCTCCTGTAAATTTAAATGTTTTTAATATTTCTAAGAATCCATCACTAAAAGTGTTTTTACTTCTTAAAAATTCTATATCCTTATCAGTAAAATGTAAGTCCTTTATATATTCGATTATATGATACAAACCAGCAAATAAGCTAAATCCAGCTTTATCAGGATTAGAACGATAGAAAACATCAAAATAGACTATTTCATTATGCTTTCCTTCTTCAAAATATCCATTAGCCATTGTAAGTTCATAAAAATCTATTAACATTGCACGATTTATTGTATACATCTGTTTAATACCTCCACATGTAATCCTTCTAAAACATCCATTGCTTTTTCATGAAGGATTGGATCAAATGATTTTGTTGCTAGATTATCGACTATGATATGAGCATTTGGTAAAGCACTTTTTGCTATAACAGCATTACTTACAACACAAATATTTGATACTAAACCGCATAACTCAATAACCTCATAATCTTTAGTTTCTAAATAGTTCCCTAGTTCTAATGATGGGAAAGAGTATTTTATAAATTGCTTATCCTCTTCTTTTATTAAAGCTTTAACCTCATCTTTAATCTGATGCCCTTTACTTCCCTCTACACAATGAACAACCGGAAGGTTCTTACCTTCTTCTGTTTCTAAATAATCAGTTTTATGGGTATCTAAAGTGTAAATAACATCATTACCTTCTTGTTTATATTGATTTATTTTAGTTATAATATTCTCAGTGATTTCACTCGCAGTATCAAAACCTAAAGTGCCATCAATAAAATCATTTTGAAAATCTACAACGATTAAACACTTCTTCATACAACCACCTCGCATATATTATAACACCTTTCTATTTTTTTTATGAAAAAATGTTTAATAACAAAGTTTCCCACTTTAGTAAATATTTTCATTTTTATGTGCATCCTTTCTATTCTTGATAGTTATCTATGTAATCAAGTATATTAGTAAGCTGTTAAAAGCAAAATAATAAGTTATTGACAAAATGACAGGGTGTCAACTATAATAAGAAAGTATGCTAGGAGATGATTAACATGAGAAAGTACACAAATACTATATTTACCCATAAGAGAATTTTGTTTGTCCTATTTATAATAATTAACATCTTTGCTTTACTAGGAGTTATCCAAATAAAGCTAGATACAGATTTTGCGAGTTTCTCTCCAGATGAATCTATCTATAAAGATCGATTGGAAGAAATCGAAGATATCTTTGGTGAATTAAATCAACTTATAGTTATAGTCGAAGTAGATGATATCAACCGAGAAAGTCTTGATGACATGAAGGAACTTCAAAGTACATTAAGTTCAATTGATGATATTACATACGTTCAAGGAGCAGCTCCAGAGCAATTAATTATCAACGGAAACGTTATTGAGTATAACGACATACCAGCAGATACTGTAATTAATTACTATTCTAACTTTGGTGATTTTTCACCAATTAAGGAACATATAGAGACAAACTATTTTGTCTTTACATTATTTATAGATAAAGACTTTAGCAACTCTAGCATTACCGATATCGAGGATAGTTTAAATGCCAATGACTATCAATCATATATTTCAGGAGATTCTTATAATCAGTTAAAAATTACTGATTATATTATTAGAATATTATTAATCTTACCACCCTTAGCTATCATTGTAATCTTCTTAGTATTTAGATGGCAAATGGGAGCCATTAAACCAACATTGCTTAGTGTACTACCTGCAGGAATAGGTTCTTTATGGACATTTGGTTTGATTGGTTGGATTGGAAATGAAGTTTCAATCTTAACTGCTGTAGTACCGATATTTATTATCGTTATTGGTAGCGCTGACGGATTACACTTCATGTCCCATTATCAGGATTCCAAAGCAGAAGGAAAAAGCAACCATGAATCCCTTGTTAGTACTTTAAGATTAGTAGGGATACCAATGATTGTGACAACATTAACATCAATGGCTGGTTTCTTATCATTATTAACAATTAGCACTTCAAGTATAAAAGATCTCAGTCTTTACTCAGCAATAGGTATTCTTCTAGCAGGTGTAGCTACTTGGTATGTATTACCATTAATCTTATCTAACGATATGAATGTAGCGAGAAAAAAAGCTGCTAGCAAAAAAATTGATATTGCCAAAGGTTTAAGAAAACTATCGGGTATTCCGAGTATTATACTAGCAGTTCTCATAGTAGTAGTTTCAATTATTAGTTATCCTAAAATTAATACTGAATTCAATATGTTAATGGTTTATAAAGAAAGTACAATAGTTTCAATAAATGCAGAAAAAGCTACTGAAGTAAATGGTGGGAGTATTCCATTATATGTAACCTTAGCTAAAAATGATAATATAATCTCATTAGACACGATGGATGAAGTAGAAACTATAATCAATGAGCTAAATAATTTAGATGAAGTAAATAAAGTAATAAACCCATTTGAATTAATGAATATTGTTTATTCTAATCAGTTTCTAGGTGAAATTCCAAATGATATGGTTCTAAACAATATCTATAATAATCTAAGTAGCGATCCAAATAGTACAATACATGACCTAATATCATATGATGATAACACTGTCAGATTGCTTATATTTCCAAGTGATTTAAATAATGACACTTTGGGTACAATTGAAGAAGCAATTGATAATTTAAATTTAGAAACTAGTGTTACTGGAGTTCAATATTTAATGAAAGACTTAAATGATTCAATTTCACAAATGCAATTGAACAGTATAATTCTGGCTTTAGGAATCGTCTTAATCATGTTAGTGATTACTCTCAAAAGCTTTAAAATTGCCTTCTATAGTTTAATTCCAATCCTAATAACAGTAATTAGTTTATATGGTTTCCTTGGCATTAGCCAAATACCTTTAAATATAACCACAGTTATTATTTTCAGTATTACAATTGGTGTGGGTATAGATTATGCAGTTCATTTCAGTAGTGTATATAAATACTACTTAAAAGAAACAAATAACAATGAAATGGCAATTGATAAAGCTTATAGTAATTCTTCTCGTCCAATCATTGCTAATGCTCTTGGAATTTCTTTAGGATTATCAATAATGGTTTTATCACCACTAACAATTCATTTCAATGTAAGTATGTTAATGTGGGTAAGTATGATTGTTAGTGTTGTCTTAACATTAACTTTATTACCATTCATATTCAAAAAAAGAGGAGGTAAGAAGAATGCCTAAGAAAATGTTTTTTAACATTAAAGAAGATAAGAGAAACATGTTTCTTGATGTCGCTGTTGAAGAGTTTACTACAAAATCGTTTGAGCAAGTTAGTGTTAACACTATAATAAAAAAAGCAAATATATCTAGAGGTTCATTCTATACCTACTTTGATGACCTAGAAGCATTATTTAACTACATAATAAAGGAAGTTATTAATAACCGTTTTGAGTATGCTAAAAAGTTACTACAGAATTGCAATGGTGATTATTTCCTATTTATTAAATCATTATTTGAATACGACTTTGATAGCTATAGCACGTCAGGAAAGTATAGTCTTTTTAGAAACTATATCCATTATATTCAAAGTTCAAAAAAAAGTTCACTTAAAGATGCAATCATTGCAAAGTCACTCCTTGGACTCATTGAGAACAATGACATAAAATCAGTATTCAATTTTGATGAATTAAAAATAAATGAACAAGAATTTATTGATTTACTAGAGATTGTAGTTATCTTGATGATTAACACATTCTTAAAATCAGAAAATGAGAACTTGTCAAAAAAAGAAACAATAAGATTATTTAATAAAAGACTAAGTTTTATTGAATACGGAGTTAGGAAGGAAAATATAGAATGATTACAATACCATTTATTTTAATACTATCTGTATTAGCAATCTACAAAGGAAATTTTATTAGAAAGCACAATGTTAAATTATATATAGGAGCAATAATCTTTGGTATAATAGTATTTGCATTGAGAAACAAAGTTCAGATTACAGAACCATTCAATCAAGGTTATTTAGGATTATCATTCCTTTACATAGTAATGATGACAGGAGCTTTAAGAAATAAATCAAACTTGAGAAAAAAACTTATGAGTGTAAGAAGAGAATATTCAATTATTGGGTTTATTCTAGTTTCACCTCATGCATTAAAGTATATAGTAGAATTTCTACAAGGAGTAAGATCATTTGAATGGCTAGGAGTTATTCCATATGCAATAATGATTCCGTTATTCATCACTTCGTTCATGATTGTTAGGAAAAAATTCAGTTTTGCAACTTGGAAGAAACTTCAACAATTTGCATATATTGTTTATATCTTAATCTTCGTACATTTAATCATTGTTGCCAAAATGCCAAACCTACTTGTCTATATTGTTTTATTTGTACCTTATATAGTAGTGAAACTAAAAAAAGAGTATTTAATATTCAAAAGTAAAAAATAAAAAAAGCATATTTCTGAAATGAACCCAAAAAAGTAGACACTTTAAAAAAAGAGGTCTACTTTTTATTTAACCTACGACGTTTAGTGTTGTAGAAATGTATCCATTCATGTACTAATTGTATATATTCATCTAGTGTTGTGATAGTATTATTATATAGAGTTTCTTTCTTCAGTATTGAATGAAAACTCTCTATAACTGCGTTATCAAGAGGAGTGCCTTTCCTACTCATGGAAGTGACAATACCGTTTGATGCACAGATTATTTTAAATTCAGTTGTAAGATACTGAAAGCCTTGATCTGAATGGAGGATGAGTCCATTCAGATCTTTTGTTTTGGTTATTGCTTTGTTCAACGTATCCATAACTAGCTTTTTATCATTACTTTTACTGATTTGATAGGCTACCACATCTCTTGTTTCTAAATCTATTATTGTACTTAAGTATGCTTTCTTACCGTTCTTAATTAGATGTAAATACGTAATATCTGTAACCCATCCTCTTTGATTAAAGTTTCGTTTTAATAAATCAATACTTGCTTCCTCTTCCGTATATTGATTCACGTAATTCCTTTTTTGCTTTTTAATATACTCCGCTACCACACTGTACTTTTTCATAATCCTTGCTACTTTTTTGTGGTTTATTACTAGTCCATACTCGTCTGTTAATACAGCGTATATTCTTCTGTATCCATATGTTTTCTTGTTCTCATCAAAGATTTCTTTAATCATTATGTAATCATCGTAATCCGGATCCTTTGTCTTCCTGTATTTGTAATATGTTGATGTGCTTATTTCTAGAACTTCACACATCAATTTAATTTTATACTGATTTCGGTATTTCTCGATAAAAGCTATTTTTTCTCGCGATCTACCTCCTCTAAGAATTCCTGGAACTTCTTTAAGATTTCATATTTCTCTTTGTAATTTACCTCTTCATCTTGTACAGGTCTGCCTTTCTTCTGTACGTCTAAAGACCCATCTCTTTTGAAAATTCTCACCCATGTTGCTATTGTTCTCCACTTTACTCCATACTGTTTTTCTAAAAACGCATAACTCTTTCCTTCGTTAATCTTCTCATTTACTATTTGTAGTCTTAATTTGATATCATACTTCTTAAACTTTTGTCCTTTCTTTGCCATACAAAAAACACCTCCATACTATTATTATAGTACAAAGGTGTTTATCTTCTTTTTTTAAAGTGTCCACTAAATGGGGTTCACTCTATTTCTATGCTTTTTTATTTTAGTTTACTTTGATTAGGTCTAATATTTTATGAGTTACTCTGATACCATCTATCGCAGCAGATACAATTCCACCAGCATATCCAGCACCTTCACCGACAGGATATAATCCTTTTGTTGAAAGACTTTCAAATGATTCTTTGTCTCTGACAATTCTTACAGGTGATGAAGATCTTGATTCAACACCAGTTAATAGTGCGTCATCACTATTAAATCCTTTAAGTTTATTACCCATTTTTTCAAATGCTTCTATAAAGGCATCGTTAATTTTTTCTGTGAATACATTTCTTAAATTTGAAAAATTATACCCAATTGAATAACTTGGTAAAACACTACCTAGTTCAGTTGTAGTTTTATTATTGATAAAATCTCCAACTGTTTGGATTGGTGCTTTATAATTACTACCACCAAGTTCAAATGCTTTTCTTTCTAGATTACGCTGGAATTTAATTCCAGCTAAAGGATGAGAACTTTCAAAATCTTTTTCATCAACTGTAATTAGTAATGCACTATTACCATTTACTTTATCTCTTGAGTATTCACTCATTCCGTTAGTAACAACCATACCTTCTTCTGAGGAAGCTGGTACAACTAAACCACCAGGGCACATACAGAATGTATAAACACCTTTACCATCTTTAGTTTGGTGGGTAAGTTTATACTCGGCAGAACCAAGTTTTGGATGATTATGATTTGGACCAAATTGCGCTTTATTAATCATTTCTTGTTTATGTTCGATTCTAAATCCAACCGCAAATGGTTTTTGAACTATATTACATTTGTTGTTATATAACATTTCAATTGTATCTCTACTACTATGTCCAATTGCTAATATTACATAGTCAAAATATTCTACATCTTCGCCTATAGTAATATTTAGACCTTTTTTGTGAGGAAGTATATTTGATACTTTAGAATTAAACTTAATCGTTGAACCAAGTTCAATGATTTCTTTTCTAATATTCTTTACTACTTCAACTAATCTATCTGTTCCAATATGTGGATTGTGGACATAAAGTATTTCTTCAGGTGCTCCTGCTTTTACTAATTCACTAAAAAGCCATTTACCTAGTGGATCTTTTTTTCTATTAGTAAGTTTACCATCAGAGAAAGTACCTGCACCACCTTCACCAAATTGAATATTTGATTCAGTGTTCAAAATTTGGCTCGTACTGAACTCTTCAATTGTTTTGATTCTCTTATCAACTTCTTCACCACGCTCGAATACAGTGACATTTACCCCCGCTTGTGCGAATTTTAAAGCACTAAACATACCTGCAGGTCCAAAACCGATGACAGCAACCTTTTTATCTTTAGCATAATTTAATTTCGTGTAATCAACATCACTGTGTTTAAATACTTGTTTAGAGACATTGGGAATGTTTTTAGAAAGAATTCTTTTCTCTCCCTTAACTTTTACCGATAAAGTATATACAAAAAAGATCATATCTTTTTTTCTAGCATCAACCGATCTTCTTTCAATACGGTAATCTAGAACATCTTCAATACTTACTCTTAATAATTTTGATAATAAAGGCTTAAAATCCTCTATATTATCGCTTATTTCTACTTTTACTTGGTTAACTAACAACATAATTATTCCTCTTTTTTATTAGACATTTGTTTAACTAATTTTTATACAAAGTAAGTATAACACAGAACTAAGTACAATGCTTTTAGATATGGCATTAAAAAAAGAAAGTGTTTTTATAACACTTTCTTTAATTTTTATTCGTTTCCTTGTTTAATTGATTCTACTTCAGTAACTTCTTCAGCATCTTCATCAACTTCTACTTCTTCTTTTGGAGTTGAGATTGATACAACTACATTTTCCATATCTTCTAATATTTTAACACCTTTAGGTGCTTTAATATCGCTTACTAATAATGTATCGTTTGCTTCTAATCCTGTTACATCTAATTCTAACTTAGAAATCCCAGAACCTACATTGTATTCAACTTCAATAGTACTCATAACAGTTTGAACGATTAATCCACGTTTTTCTACTTCACCATGATTTAAGAATACTAAGTTGATTTTTGATGTCATTGTATCATCTTTAGCCACTTTAACTATATCAAAGTGTTTCTTTATATTGTGGTTTTCATAAGTTGATTGAGTTTCTTTAATATAAACAATGTGTTTTTTACCTTCTAAAGTTACTTCAAATGTTTTTGAAGTTCCTTTTGATTTGTACATCTTGTGAAATTCAACAGAATTTGCTTGAACAGGTACCGCTTCAATTCCTTTACCATATAAAACACCAGCTACTAAATTAGTGTTTTTAAGTTTACTGCCTTTAATTGATCTTGGTTCTAATTTCATCTTGCACCATCCTTAATTTCATTTTGTATATATATATTATACCACAAGTTTGAATAGATACAATAAATGGGTAAATCCTCGATACCTCTTACATAAAAATCAGTTATGCATAAAAAAAAATAAGACAAGAATTTCTTGTCTTATTATATTTTTCCTTGTGCCCATTCTTTCATAAATGTATATAGTTCTTCAAACCGAGGGCTTTTTGCATTTCTAACATAGAATCCTGATGTAGACATCCCTGTTAATAATGCTTGATCAGGTTTTAAACCAAGTAATAACCCTAACATAAATCCTGCATTAAAATTATCTCCAGCACCTGTTGACAACTTTGGTTTAGAAATATATGGACCTTCTTCCATATAAAACTCACCATTAACAACACAACATGATCGATCAACTGGATGGATAACTACACAATCTATTCCCAGGAACTTTTGAAGTTCGATATTTAAATCTTCAAGAGGTACTTGCATATTCTTTAATGAAGCATCCTCGAATAAATCCAAAACATTAGCAACGTCGTAAGCTTCCTTTTTATTTAGTCCTAAAACTACAAAAAACTTCTCACTATATTTTCGCAAGATTCCAAGAGCTTTCTTAATTTCCTCATCTTCTCTTTTCTCAGGATCTGCTAAATCAACAAAGAAGTAAGGTTTATTATCTTTTTGCGGAAGAATTGGTAAAATGTCTTTTGCCATTTTTTCCCATAAATCTGTTAAGTTAGGTAACATACTCCAGTTAACGTTGGCAAATAAATTAGTGTTTTTTAGTAAATTAATAAACTCTTCTTTTCCAACCGCTTCTAATAAGTTCTCATAAGTAACATCGTTTAGTGATTGCATCTTCCCAAGCATTAATTTACCATCATCAAATTCTAAAGCATCAGTATGGCCATTTGTTGCAAAAGAATATAGTTTAACTTTATCCTCCATAACCTTAAATACATCATCTATTGAAGGACTACCTAATGCACCCATATAAGTTAAATCAGGATCATGCTTCGCAAGAGCATTACACATGATAGGACCATTACCACCAATCTTTTTAATTGTTGGAACAAGTTCAATATTGGTTGATAACCCACTAGCTTTAACAATACGGTTCCCTAATGCTTCTATAGTATCAATTCGTTTAAAGTTCTCGCTATCTATTCTTTTATCTACTACATGAATAATCTCATCAACGAATCCGTCAAATCCAACAATTATCTTTAATTCTTTGGGATTCTTCTTACTTAGAATTCCTGATGTTTCAATTCGTTTATCCATTTATATACACCTCTTTTTTTATTCTATTACTATTCTATCATATTATAATAAAAAAAAAGAATAAAGTCTGGATGACTTTACTCTTTTAACTTATATTATCCAATCATTATTTCTTCATCAGGGTAAGCCAGATTAGTAGGCATTTGATGACGTTGTGCTAAAGCCATAAACAGTGTTAATGGTCCAATACGCCCAACAAACATTGTAATTGTAAGAACTATTCTACCAATAGTACTTAGTTGTGTAGTAATTCCAAGTGATAACCCAACTGTACCAAATGCACTTACAACTTCAAACAAGATTGTCATAAAGTCTGCATTTTCAGTAATTGATAAAATAAATGTTACCATAATAACCCACATCGCTGCTATACTCAAAATCGCTAAGGCTTTATTAACTAAACCTCGTGGGATTTTACGTTTAAAGCTCTCTGTTTCTTTTCTTCCTTTTAAAGTCGAAACTATCGTTGCAATAATAACACCTACAGTTGTGATTTTTACTCCACCAGCTGTACCTGCACTCCCTGCACCAATAAACATAAAGAGGATTGTTATCACAATTGTCCCCATCATTAGTTGATTCATAGGTAATGTATTAAACCCTGCAGTACGAGGAGTTACAGAGTGGAAAAATCCACTAAGTAATTTACCACCAAATGATAAGTTACCCATTGTATCTGGATTATTAAATTCTAAAGCCATTACAACAATAAATCCAAATACTAATAAGAACGCTGTTAATGATAACGTAATTTTAGAATGTAGGCTTAATCTTTTTAAGTTCTTTTTCTCTAACAGTTCAAATATTACAACAAACCCTAATCCACCAACAATAACTAATAATGCTACTGTTAAAACGATGATAGGATCTTGAACAAACGGTGTTAAACTTTGGAAATTTCCAATCAAATCAAAACCAGCATTACAAAATGCACTAATTGAATGGAATACGCTAAACCATATTCCCTTTCCTAAACCATAAATTGGAATAAATCTTGAAGATAGAATTACTGCTCCTATCCCTTCAACGATAAAGGTCAAGATTAGAATTGATTTAGCTAAACGAACTACACCATTAGCAGTTATTTTATTCATTGCTTCTTTCATTATAACTCTACGACCAAATGTAATTTTACGACCTAAGAGTAAGGCAAATAAGGTTCCCATTGTAATGAACCCTAAACCCCCAATTTGAATTAACATGAGAATTACTACTTGTCCAAATGTGCTCCAGTGAGTAGCAGTGTCAACAACTACAAGTCCTGTAACCGCAACTGCGCTAGCAGCTGTAAATAAAGCATCAACAAAACCAACACTAACTCCACTTTTACTAGCAAATGGTAAAACAAGTAATATTGCACCTATAAATATTACTGCAGCAAAACCAATAGCTATGATTTCAGCAGCATTAAAATGTATTCTTCTTTTTTTACGTATTCTGTCCATATTATGTTCCTCTCTCTTCAGTTAAGGTATAACATACGAAGATTATACGCTTTTTAAGTCATTTTGTCAAAATTAGAAATACTTTGTATTATAGCCCTTAAATAGCCTATATTCTCTTAGCTTCAACAATGCAATAGAATGGCTCTTTTTCAAGTTTTTCGCCAAATAGATTCATATTTATCATTTTTAAGTTACATTCCTCTAAAAATGATGCAACTTTATATCTTGGGTTATCTTTCATATCTAACGCGAACTTCCATGGTTCGCCTTGTTTTGCTATCATATTCATATTTTTAATAGCTATTTTCGATATACTTCCATCTAGAAAAGCTTTTGAATAAAAGTCTTGAGCAATGATACTACCTTTTGTACATAAAGCGGACATTTTCTTTAATGTCTCTTCGACAATTGATCTATCTAAATAAAGTGAAACGCTTTGCCATATAAATAATGTCTTCTTTGTTTTATCAAAACCAGCACTAATTAATTTCTCATCCCAAGATTCTTTATCATAATTTACTGGAATATAAGTAATCCAATCGTAATCAATTTGTGCTTTCTTAAGAGTATCTAACTTCACGTTTAGAGTCTTCTCTTGATCAAGTTCAAATACTTTGACATCTTTATCTTTAGTATACCTTTGAGCTATTAGATCAAAACCAGATCCAGGAAGAACGATTTGATCTACTTCATCAATATATTTTTCAAAAATATAATCAAACTCTAAAACTCTTCTACCTGCTGTAGAATCTAATGTCTCAAACCCGGGTTCAACCAGGTTTCCCAATCTCGTTCTAAAACTAAAAAGTTTTTGAGTAATAATAAACGGTCCCATTACTGCCCATAACCCAAAGTGTGATTCACAAGGAAAATTCTTTGTAAAAGCAACAGATATAGGATCATGTCTAGTCTCAAAATAATGCATTATCCATCGATATTGAAGTGCTTGTACTGCAGAAAATGAAACTTCTAATCTCTTACTTATCACCATTTCTTTATACAATCCAAGACCTAGACCTAGAATTGCGAAAGGGATAAAAACAATTTGAATAGGTATATATATTATAATTTGAAATAATCTGATCAAAAACCTAACAATGATAAATTGTTGTTTTTTATTATATTCATTCATTTTGATACCCTCCTTACCAATTACCCATAGTTCATTATATCATGTAGAGCATTATTTTCGCATATAAAAAAAGGCATTACCTTGAACGGCAATACCTTTACTTAAATGTCTTAACTAGTAATTATACGTTGATTCTTCACTATTAAAAATCTAAAGGTTTTAATAACTTAATCTGTCTTTCCATTCCTGCACCTTCATTTGAAAGGTAATCTGATTTCTTTAAGTCTTTTAAATAACCTCTAATTTTAGCTTCTCCTAGTTCATTACCAAATACAGCTTTACTTATTTCTGAATGTTTAGGATTACAGTATTCTTTACTAGAATCCGCTATTAAATTCTCAATAAACTTATATGTCTTTGCGACATTATCTCGGTAACCACCCAGTATCTTTTCATCTCTTTGTTTACGTAACATATCTAGATTATCTGAAATGTATTTTTTACCCATGATCATTCTCCTTTTACAATTAAATTCTGTCAAGAAGTGTCATATCGAAAACTCCTAATACTTCTTGTACTCCTATACTATACTTATTTTCAAACGCTGTCTATATTTGATTCTAAAGATTTATTCTTTTTTAGATGTATCATCACAGAAATAACTGCTGTTACAACATAAAGAACTAATAACGAAATAAGTAATTCTAAGACTTGTCCAATAAAGAAAGTAACTGTGAAGTTGAAGAGAAAATGCATCCAAAATGCGATAAATAAATTATTGCATTTTTTCATTACTACTCCGATAATTATTGAAAATGATAAGATCAAAGTTAAGAATACTACAATATAGGTAACTAAGTCTATACCACTAAACTCACCTGTTATAAACCATAAAGGTAGATGCCAAAATCCCCATACTAGACCTAAATATATATTACCACGTAGAAAGCCGTACTTAGTTTCCATCTTAGGAAGCAAATAACCTCTCCAGCCAGATTCTTCTCCAGTAGCCCCTTGAATAATTGTAAAGAAGAGATTACCAAATAGTAGTGCTGGTAGAAACTCAATTTGCATTGATAATTCTGTACCCGTAACAATTGCTACTAGTAAAGCAGCAAGAATAAATAATCCAGCCATCACAACTGTAATCATAATTAGTAACTGTATATTAATTTTTTTCTTGAAAGCATTCTTATAAAACTTTTTTATTGTCATTCCTGGGTTTAACTTTTTAAACATAACCAATAAAACAATAGTTGGCGACCAACTACATAAAGCAATGACAAAACGCATAGTTAAATCAGATGCATTAAGAACAATGCTAGCAACTGCGCCAATTCCTAAGACCATTACCCAAAATACAAGATATGTAATGACTACATATTTCCAAATCATACCTTTCTTTTCACTCATAATAATCCCCCTTATTAATATTTTTCTTATCTAATTTCAATTTTATCATTATATAGTTTTAAAATGAAACTTTTTTTTAATTGTACCCTATCCATAAAAAAAAGCCCATAGGGCTTATTTTTTTCGCTTCTCCTTAACCAAGTGCTACATCTAGCATCATCATTACTGTAAATCCAATCATAGCTCCAATTGTTGCTATTTTTGTTGTTTCCAGCATTTGTGATTCTGGGATTAACTCTTCAATTACAACATAGATCATAGCTCCTGCTGCAAAACTTAAACTAAATGGTAATATGCTTTGCATTGTTATTGCTAAAACAGCACCAATCACACCAGCAATAGGTTCTACCATACCACTAAATTGGCCGATAAAGAATGCCTTTCTTCTAGACATACCTTCTCTTCTTAAAGGAATACTTACCGCAGCACCTTCTGGGAAGTTTTGAAGTCCGATCCCAATAGCGAGTGCAATAGCTCCACCGATAGCTGCAGTTGCAGCAACACTACCTTGAGCCAGTGTTGCAGCATAACCAAATGCTACCCCAACTGCTAAACCTTCAGGTATATTATGAAGTGTTATTGCTAAAACTAATAATACACTTCGATGCCATGACGACTTAACACCTTCTTGATGTTTTGTCATTACATGCATATGTGGTAAATATTTATCAATTAATAGAATAAACAATCCTCCACTTAAAAACCCTATTGAAGCTTGCATCCATGGGTTCATACCCATTGATTCAGCTAACTCAATTCCTGGATTTAACAAACTCCAAAACGATGCTGCAATCATAACTCCAGCACTAAAACCTAACATCATATTGAACCATTTTTTTGGTACTTTCTTAAATGGGAATACCAATGCAGCTCCAAGAGCAGTTATGGCCCATGTAAATAATGTTCCTAATAATCCAGCTAATACAGGATTAGCATAAATCCAATCATACATAAAATCACCCTTTCGATAAAGATTTATTTAACATATAAATTATATCACAAGTCACTAAATAACATTGCGAATACACTACGATATTAACCAAAATCACTATAATCAAAAGTCCTTTTAACTATACAATTATAAGGTCTTATCTACCTTTCTTTATTTTTTAAACTTATTTTAATGGGGAAAGTTTACAATCGCTTTTTTATTAGTAGTATAGAAAGAGTGAGTTCAATAATTTAAGAACGAGGTGGTATTATGGATTTTTTATTAGATGAAAGACATCTATTACTAAGAAAGCTCTTTAGAGAGTTTAGTATTAATGATGTGAAGCCTCTTGCAAAAGAGGTTGACGAGTTAGAAAGGTTTCCCTTAGAAACCGTAGAGAAGATGAAAGAATTAAGGATGTTTGGAATTTCTGTAGCTAAAGAATTTAGTGGAAGTGGTGCTGATTACCTAAGTTATATATTAGCTATTATTGAGCTAAGTAAACAATGCGCAACTACCGGAGTAATTCTTAGCGCCCACACTAGTCTGTGTGTAGATCCAATTGCGAAATTCGGAAGTAAGGATCAAAAAGAGAGATATCTACATAAATTAGCAACTGGCGAATACCTAGGAGCTTTTGCTCTTACAGAACCAGATGCTGGTACTGATGCTTCTAGTCAAAAGACAACCGCTATTGATAAAGGTGATTTCTATGAAATCACTGGTAGTAAGATATTTATTACAAATGCAGGATATGCTGATGTATATATCATATTTGCTCTTACAGAACCTAGTTTAGGTACAAAGGGAATTAGTGCATTCATTATTGAAAAAGATATGCCTGGATTCACTATAGGAAAAAAGGAACTTAAAATGGGTATCAAAGGAAGTGCAACTTGTGAATTGCATTTTGAAAAAGTTAAAGTGTCAAAAGAGAATCTATTAGGTAAACTCAATAAAGGATTTGGTGTAGCTCTTACCACTCTTGATGGTGGAAGAATTGGAATTGCAGCTCAGGCAATTGGAATTGCCTTGGGGGCAATTGATGAAACTGTTAAGTACGTCAAAGAAAGAAAGCAATTCGGAAGAAGTATTTCTAAGTTCCAAAATACACAATTTGTTTTGGCAGACTTAAGAACTAAAACAGAAGCTGCTTATCTTCTAGTTCTTAGAGCGGCAATCTTAAAACAAGAAGGTAAACCTTTCTCCAAAGAAAGCGCAATGGCAAAACTAAATGCAGCTGAAGTCGCAATGGAAGTTACTACAAAATGCCTTCAATTATTTGGTGGGTACGGATATACAAGAGAGTATCCCATTGAACGAATGATGCGTGATGCTAAAATCACAGAAATATATGAAGGAACTAGTGAAGTCCAAAAAATGGTTATTAGTTCTTACATGTTGAAGTAGGTGAAGAAATGAATATTATAGTATTGGCTAAACAAGTGCCAAACACAACAGAAATTAAGATCAATAAGGAAACCGGAACTTTAATAAGAGATGGTGTCGAATCAATTATCAATCCTGATGATCTTGCAGGGATTGAAGAAGCATTAAAAATAAAGGATAAACTAGGCGGTTCTATTACAGTAATTACAATGGGTCCTAAAAAAGCTGAATCAATGTTAAGAGAAATATATGGTATGGGTGTAGATAGATGTGTTCTTGTATCAGATAGAGTATTTGCTGGTAGTGATACTTTAGCTACTTCAACAATACTTGCTGAGGCAATCAAACAATTCGAATTTGATTTAATTATTGCTGGTAGACAAGCTATTGATGGAGACACTGCCCAAGTAGGTCCGCAAATAGCTGAACTTCTAGAAGTATCTCAAGTTACTTATATTGAAGAGATTAATCATATCACAGAGAACACAATTACTGTTACCAAGCAAAATGAGGAATACTCATACATTATTGAATGTAAGTTACCTTGTTTAATTACTACTTTAACTGATGCGAACAAACCTCGATATCAGAATGTAACTGATTTATGGGCTAGTTTTGATAAGGATATTATTTCATTATCAAATATAGATCTAAACATCCCCTTAAGTATTATTGGATTAAAAGGATCACCAACAAGAGTAAAGAAAACTTTTACAAAACCTATCACAAAGAAAACTCCAAAACAAGAATTAAATGCTCAAGATGCTGCAAAGGTAATTATTGATGCATTAAATCCACACATGTGAGGTACTCAAATGAATAATGATATATATGTATATATAGAACATGAAAACAACCAAATAAAAGATGTTTCTTTAGAACTTCTTGCCAAAGCAGAAATTCTAAAAGAATCAAGAAAAGACTTTGAAATAAAAGTAACTGCAATATTAATTGGTAAGTCCATTAAAAATCTTGCTAACGAATGTATTTATTTTGGAGCAGACAGAGTAATAACATATCAAAATGAAATTTTAGAAACATATAATACTGCTAATTATGCAAAAGTTGTCTCAGAGATAATCAAAACCTATCAACCTGAAGCATTTCTAATTGGTGGTACGACCACCGGTAGAGACTTAGCACCGAGAATTAGTGCAAAAGTAAAAACAGGATTAACTGCAGATGCTACAAGCATTGAGTTTAACCCAGAAGATACATTGTCAAAAGAACTATGGATTACCAGACCGGCTTTTGGTGGAAACTTATTCGCAACAATCGTATGTCCAAGTCATCGCCCTCAAATGGCGACAATTCGTTCTAATGTATTTGATAAGAATATTAAAAACATGAATCGATTAGGTGAAATTGTTAACTTTGAATATGAGTTCGTACCAAATAATGATATTACATATGTAAAAAGAATATCAAAGAACATAAAAACACAAGACATCACAAAAGCTAGAATTATCGTCTCTGGTGGACGAGGTGTATCAAAAGACCTAACACTACTAGAAGAGACAGCAACGATACTAAAAGGCGAAATAGCTGTTTCTAGAGCACTTGTTGATGAAGGTCTTGCTCCTAAAACCTGTCAAGTTGGACAAACTGGGAAAACAGTAAGACCAATTATATATTTAGCTTGTGGTATATCAGGAGCTGTACAACATACAGCTGGAATGGATAAATCAGAAATGATTATCGCAATAAATAGCGATAAGAATGCCCCAATATTTGATATTGCAGACATTAGTATCGTTGGTTCAGCACAACAAATACTAAGTGAACTAAATACTCAGTTAAGATAAATACATAAAGTTTTATATTATACAAAAAAGAGAAAAATGAGGTAATCATCTTTCTCTTTTTTTAGTTTATTTTTTTATACCCTACTCATATTTACTGATTTCATGTCAATAATTTGAAGACTATCTTTTGTAGTTTTCTCTTTTGCTTCTAGTGCATATTTTTTTACTGACATAGCATCTTTTTTTCGATGAGTTGTTGAACCTGGTCCAGAGATGCAACCACCATGACATACCATTCCTTCTAAGAAATTTCCGGCCATTTTTTTATTCTTGGCAAGTGTCATTTGCTTAATGCAATCTTTAGCACCATTTGCTGCAACAGGATTATATTCTACTGCTATATCTTCACTCTCGATATAATTTTTAATTGAACTTGATACTCCTCCATGAATGGCGAACATCCTACCGTAGTAAGAAGCATTATTTAATGGATCTACCTCAATAGTTTTTAGGTCTATTTCTTTTGCACCAAGTAGTGATCGCAGTTCTTCAAATGTAAGTACATAATCAATAGCATCTTTTACAGGTGTTCTTCTCATTTCCTCTTTTTTAGCCATACACGGACCGATAAAGACATTTGTAGATTCCTGATGCAGTTGTTTAATGAATCTTCCCAATGCGACCATAGGTGAGACTGTTGTAGATATATTTGTAGTTTCCGTAGGGAATTTTTTTTCTACAAGATTAACAAATGATGGACAACATGATGTTGTCATATAATTAGCGTTTTTAATATGATTCTTAAACTCTTTTGTTTCTTCTTGGATTACCATATCTGCTCCTAGTGCTACTTCAATTACATCAGTAAAGCCAATTTGCTTTAAAGCATGGGTAATTTGTCCAATTGTAACAGAATCAAATTGGCTACTTATTGAAGGGGCTATAAGAGCATACATGTTTTTATTTTGTGATAATTTTTCAGCAATACTTTTAATATAAGTTACATCAGTAATTGCTCCAAATGGACAGTTGTATGCACATTGTCCACAAGAAATACATTTTTCATAATCAATTTTTGCAATCTTATTTTCATCCATATCAATCGCATCTACAGGACATGATCTTTTACAGGGTCTTTTTGTATCACTTATTGCATTAAATTGGCAGGCCTCTTCACATCTACCACACTCTACACATTTCTCTTGATTAATATACGCTCGTCCTTGAACAATGCAAATTGCATTTACAGGACAAGCATTTTGACAAGAACGAGCAATACATCCTCGACATGAATTAGTTATTGTATATCTATCAATGGGACATTGATCACAAGCTGGTTCAATAACTTTAATGATGTGTTCATCGTCTTTTTCATTCAATGCATATAGAAGTCTTTCTTTGATGATTGTTCTCTCTTTATATATACAACATCTAAATGTTGGTTTAGGACCGGGGATAATTCCTTCAGCAATTTCATCTCTATTTATATTTTGATTATCGCTAAAGCCAACTAAAGCAGCTTGCTTTAGTACTTCATATTTTAGTTTTTGGATATCCGACTCAAATTTGTAATTCATATTATTCACCTAGTATTTTTTTATTTCTACTGTCTTTCCTAAACTTTCTACTGCTTTAATAAGTGCAGTTGTTGATTTCCACTTAATATTTAGCTCATCAGGGAAAAAGGGGTTTTGATGAGCGGGATTAATTGAGTTTCCAATTAGTATATCTAAGTGTGTACAATCATTGATAATTAACTTGGCAAGTTTACTTGCTCCATTGTCGCGATCAAGTACTCTCGAATCAAATTCAGTTTTGTTTGATTCATTCAGGATTCTAATTGCCTCATTTATCGTTAGAACACCCTCTGTAACTAAATCGATTCCATCGATTTTTGCATACGGTGGAATGCTAGGATCAAAGTATTCAAAGTTTGTTTCTATTTCCTTATTCATTTCACGAGCACATATATTTGCTGCTGTTCCTCCACATATAACTTTTTTTCCTTGTGAATAGACTAAATCATGTATTAAATCACGATCTTTCTCTTTGTCTTTAGGTGGACCTGAGAATAATGATATTTTTTCGATATCACGTATTCTAATAACAACACAAGTTGTGTCATCACCAGGTTCGTAATCACTAAATGTATTACATATATCAATAATTGCTTTTGAAATAGGTTTAGCAGATTTTGATTTTCTAGAAGTTGTCTTAAGTACTTTTACAACCTCTTCCCATTGCCAACCTAAATATATGTATTTCCCAATTCCAGTATGAACTACACCATCACTAAAGATTGATAGTGTGTCGCCTTTTTTATATGTCGTAAACGATTGAATTACTTCTTTTTCCTTAAAGATAATTCTTTGTTCTTCTAGTTTTAGTAATTCCCCATCTCTTATATATACAATGCGTGGATTCCCGTATTCTATTATTTGAACTCTCTTGTCATGATATATTTGAATTATAGAAAATGTAGAATAAGCCAACTCCCTTACTTTACAGATAGGTAGAGTCTTCTCTAACGTCTCTAGTACTTCAATGATATTACTACCTAGTCTGAGCATTGTTGAACAAATATTAGAGGTGAGTGTAGCTAATATGTTAGCTTTTACCCCACTTCCTAAGCCGTCACTTAAAACAATGATTTTTGAGTATTCATTTTCGGTTATTTCAACATGATCTCCACATAATTCCTCTTTATACTTGTTTAATGAATCAACAGCAATATCAATATAATCAAAGTTCTTATACTTGCTCATCAAATAACCTCTTCAATTTTGAAAGTGTAACTTTTGTTTCCGCTGTTGTTTCTCCTAGTAAAGAGGCAATTTCGTGGGCAACCCGCATCTGTTTATCAATAACATTCTGTGCCATATCAAGTGCATCAATACTCATTTCTTTGTGTTTTCTTTTTTGGATTTCCTGTTGTGTTATATCTTTGAATATACCTAGATATAATTTATGGTTTTTGATGTACTTCATCGTCATTATTACTGTCTTCCCTGATTTCTTTAGGGTTTTTGTTAGAGCTGTACTTGGTTTATCATGTCTAACATATCCAAAAACATTTTCACCAATTACTTCTTCAACATGCTTATGCATTGCATTCATTTTTGAAATCATAAAAAGGTTAACACTTGAAGGATTAAACTCCACTATTTGATACTCTTTATCAGCAACAATGATCCCATTTGGTGTGTTTTCAATAATAACAGAACTTACTGCCTCGTTCTTCATTCTCATATATGGTAAACACATTTCTATTTCTGCCATATTGTTTAAAACAGCTTCTGCTTTACTACGACAAGTATTATAACCACAAGCTCCACAATTCAACTCATCCTCTTTTGTATATTTACCTGTTTTATGGAGGATAGATTGAATCTCAGAATCTGAATATTCAGTTTTACTGACTGGATTAAATGTTGTATAGTCAAAAAATGTATCAACTTCAACATAATCATAACTGTTTTGTGTTTCATGATTTATGTAATTGATTACTGTATCTATTTTTTTATGTAGTTTTAATGGACTTTGAGAGTTTCCAAATCCATTAATACATCCTTCTTTACATGCATTCATTTCAATCCATGTATTTGATTCTAGTTCATCTAGACAGTCTAGAAGTTCTACACAAGCTTCCATACCGTCAACTTTCAATACTCTTCTTTCAGATGTATCCTCATTTAAAGAAGCTTTTTCTACTCCCCCACTTAAAGGGTACCATCTTGACAAACTTGGAGAGACAAAATCAAAGTTTGAAGGTTCAAGTTCATTAATATTGATATTCTCTTCAGTTAACCAAAATCTGATGTCATCAAAAGTAATTACTGCATCAATACATGAATCCTTTGAATAGCAAATACTAGTTTCTTCTTTTTTGGATATACATGGTCCGATGAATACTGTGTATACATCATCTTCACGTTTTCTGATGATATTATTGTGCGCCATCATTGGAGATATACATTCACTTAGATATTTTGCTAAATGGGGATAGTATTTTGTTACCATGGTATTTACTGTCGGACAACTTGTTGTAATGATGTGCTTTTTCTCACCATAGTAGTCTTCTCTATATTTTTTTGATACGTTTACTGCTCCGATTGTCGTCTCTTCAATTTGATCAAACCCTAATTCACGTAGGGCACTAATAAACTGTAGAGGATTATCCATTTTGTCATAACTTGGAAACGATGGTGCTAATGATACAACAACTTTTTTGTTTGTTTTGAGCATATCTTTGACAAACTCAACATCTGTTTTTACACTTTTTGCGTTTTGAGGGCAAATGTCAAAACATTCGCCACACCCAACGCATAAATCTGGAACTATTTTTGCTTGTTTATCGTCTATTTTAATTGCCTTTACTTTGCATGTTCTAATACACTTATAACAATTTTGACAATTAGCCTCTTGGAAATTTAAATATTCCATTTGTTTTCTTCCGCCACTTTTTTAAGTAGTGATTTAACTTTATCAACATTCATTGAGATAACTTCTCCATCATTTATTTTTGTCGAAACTGCTTCTGTACAATGATTTAGACAAAATGCTCCTTTAAGGGTGATTTTATCCTCTAATTTGTATTCCTTTAAAAGCTCTTGAAATTCTTTGATTACATCATACGAACCCTTTAAATGACATGCGCTACCAATGCAAACACTTATATCCATTTTACTTATAAGCCTTTACTAGAATCTCTTTTAGTTCTTTGATTAATGGATAACGGGGATTTGTAGTTGTGCATTGATCTTCAAAAGCATTAGTTGCTAATTGAGTTAATCTTTCATTAAATACTGATTCGTCAACACCGGCTTTTTGAAGAGTTCTTGGGATATTTACTTCTTCTAGTAGTTCCTCAACTTTTTTCACTAAAGAGTTTACTCCTTCTTCAACTGTATTAGCTTTTAATCCTAAATATTTTGCTATTTGACAATATTTCTCGTCTGCAATGAATGTTTTATATTTAGGGAAGGCAGCAAATTTAGTTGGCTTTTGGGAATTGTATCTTATTACATAAGGAAGAATTATGGCATTTGCACGACCATGTGGAATATGGAATTCTCCGCCTAGTTTATGTGCTAAAGAATGGTTAATTCCTAGGAAAGCATTCGTAAATGCCATTCCTGCAATTGCTGATGCATTATGCATTTTTTCTCTTGCTTCAAAATCTGTAGCTCCATACTTATATGCACGTGGTAAATAGTTAAAGACCAGTTCGATAGCCTTTAGCGCTAAAGCATCTGTGAAATCACTTGCTAATATTGACACATAAGCTTCAATTGCATGAGTTAATACATCAACACCTGTATCACCTGTTATGTCTTTTGGCATTGTTAGACAGAATTGAGGATCAATAATGGCTACATCAGGTGTTAACTCGTAATCTGCTAATGGGTATTTTATATTATTATTCTCTTTATCCGTAATAACGCTGAATGCTGTTACTTCACTACCTGTACCAGAAGTTGTTGGAACAGCGACAAATTTTGCTTTTTTTCCTAATTTTGGATATGGGAATGATCTTTTTCTAATATCTAGGAACTTAAGTTTAAGACCATCAAACGATGTATTTTCATGTTCATAGAATAACCACATACCTTTCGCAGCGTCAATAACACTACCTCCACCAAGAGCAAGGATACAATCAGGGTTGAATCTTTTCATATCTTCTACCCCTTTGTAGATTGTTTTTGTACTTGGATCTGGTTCTACATCGCTAAATATTTCAATTGCAATTGGATTCTCTCTTTTTCTTAAATAATATAATGCTTTATCAACATATCCTAAGTTAAGCATTACTGGATCAGTAACTATGAAGACTCTTTTGATATCTCTCATTTTTTCAAGATATTGAATTGAGTTATTTTCGAAATAGATTTTTGGTGGTACTTTGAACCATTGCATATTTGTTCTTCTTTTCGCAATTCTTTTTTTATTTATTAGATTTACACTACTAACATTTGATGTAGTAGAATTACGTCCGTAACTCCCACAACCAAGTGTAAGTGATGGCATATTAGTATTGTAAATGTCACCGATTGCTCCTTGAGATGATGGTGAATTAATAATAATTCTTCCTACTTTCATTTCCTCACCATATTTTGTGTATAAAGCTTCATTACTTGTGTGGATTACTGCAGAATGCCCTAATCCACCAATATCTAACATCGTTCTTGCTGCTTTAAAACCTTCTTCAAGTGAGTTCGAAATATAATATGCTAGTACAGGAGATAGCTTCTCCTTTGATAAGGGAGCTTCGTTCCCAAATTTTGTTAGTTTTGCGATAAGAATTTTAGTGTCCTCATCAACTTTAAATCCTGCTTCTTTTGCAATATTATGAGCTGTCATACCGACAACTTTACTATTTAAGTGTTTAGTAGGTAATGGGAACATATACTCTGAAAGTTTTTTTGTTTCATCTTTATTTAAGAAATGACAATTATTTTCTTTCATAAAGTTCTCAAAATCACTCTTGATTTCCTTATCTACAATTACTGCTTGTTCACTAGCACATATCATTCCATTATCAAAGGTTTTTGATAGCATTAAATCTGTACACGCTCTTTTTAAATCTGCTGTCTTCTCGATATAACATGGAACATTTCCTGGTCCTACTCCTAGAGCTGGTTTACCAGCACTATATGCTGCTTTTACCATTGAACTACCTCCAGTTGCTAAGATTAATGATACACTTGGATGATTCATTAATTGGCTAGTTGCTTCAATTGATGGTAACGTAACCCATTGGATGCAATTTTCTGGTGCTCCTTTTTCAAGAGCTGCCTCATAAAGCACTCTTGCTGATTCACTTGAGCAATGTTGTGCTGAAGGATGAAACGCAAAAATGATGGGATTTCTTGTTTTAGCGCTAATTAATGCTTTAAACATTGTTGTTGATGTTGGATTAGTAACAGGTGTTACTCCTGCTACTACTCCAATTGGTTCTGCAATTTCTTCATAGTCTTCTAATTCATTAGTTTCAATTACACCAACAGTCTTTTGTTTCTTTATAGAATGCCAAATATACTCCGTGGCAAATATATTTTTTATTACTTTATCTTCAAACACACCACGTTTTGTTTCCTTAATAGCCTCTTGTGCCAAATACATGTGATTATCGACACCAGCCAGTGTCATTTCGTGAACGATTTCGTCTACACTTTTTTGGTCTAAAAGCATATACTCCTCTAGTGCTTTCTCTGCATTTTTTACTAATTTATTGATCATATTTAAAACTTTTTTATCTTCCATAAATGATGCCTCCTTTTTAAGTTCCCTCACAGTCTACATTATGTAAAACAAGTAAACAATGAAACATTTCCTAATGAAAACGGTTATATTATTTTCATCTCATTTTAGAAAATAAAAAAAGCATAATTAAATGCTTAGTATAGGGCTTTATCTAGAATAAAGAAAATATAAAATCTGTTATAGGAATCTGTCTTTTATTAGAATGGAAATGAGTTTATTTTATTTTTTTAAGTTTTTTTAAAATAAATAATTTGCAACCGTTATATATTAGTATATACTGTATGAGGTGATAAAATGAAACCTTACGATAATACAGATTTACCGGTTAATTTCAAGTTTGATATTGAGATGATGAAACTACTTGTAAAAGCTAGAGAACTTTATACAAAATACAATACAATTATTACTTATCAGGAGATTGATTCGAAACTTATTCTTAAACCCTTTATCCTTCAGGAAAGTTATAAAAGTTGTGAACTTGCTGGTAATCCAGTTTCTCATTCCTCTTTATACTATATCAAATGTCAACCTGATAATATTTATGCAAAGGAAATCCTTAACTATAACTCGATATTGGATAATATTGGGAACTATTTATCTAGTAGTTTTAAATTATCTGTCTGGTACTTAAATAATATCCATAAAGATTTATTTAAGCATCTACCTATTCATCCTTCTAAACTAGGAAAGTACCGTGATGAAGTAACCTGGATTGGCCCTAGAGGTAGTTCAATATATGATGCTGAGTATATTCCCTCTCATCCATTAGATATTCCTGTTCTAATGAGCAATTATATAAAACACTTCAATAAGTCTTATAGTTTAGATAAATTGATTGAGATGGCTATTTCACATGCTCAGTTTGAAAATATTCATCCTTATAAAGATGCAAATGGAAGAATCGGAAGAATTCTTGTACCTATTCAAGCATTCATTGAGACAAATACTCATGTTAGTGTTTTTGTTAGTGAAGTAATTAAGGACAATGAGTATATGTATTACCGAAAGCTTCAAGATACAAGAAATGATAAATGGGAAGGTTATATCAAGTTCTTCTTGGAAATTGTGATTGAGCAGTTGCAAAGAAATATCAAAAGGATAGATGAAATGCTTCTTGTGTATAAGAAAGACCTTCCAAAAGTTATCGCTTTACTAAAAGAGAAAAATGGTAAAAGAGTATACGAATACTTGTTCAGTAATATCACTTCTACTATTAAAGATGCTAGTGATGATCTCCATATCGATTATCAGACAATTAGAAATTACTTTACTCGTTTATTTGATACTGGTTTGATTGCTAAACACAAGATAAATAAAGGGGAATATGTTTACACTTACGTAAAGATGTATAATATTCATGTTCCAGTTAATTGGATATAAAAAAAGCCAAATTAAATTTTGGCTTTTTTATTTACAAATTGATATTTGCTTATACTTCTTCTCTTACGAATACAACTCGGCAAATTCCTTCATCATACGAAATCTCGCACGAATCAAGCAATGTACCTAATGTGTATAAATCAAGCACATGATCTGATTCACCCATTAACTCCCAGCCATATTCCTCTAATCCGGCATCTCTACCACAAACTATATCCTCTTTTAGTTCTTCAACCAAACTAGAGTTATCTGTATATATTTCTATATGAAAGATTGATTCATTTTCTAATGCCTCTAACAATACTGAAACCTTGTGGTATCCTCTATCTAATAAATATACATAAATTTCCTCAATAATCTTTGCATTCTTCGCATTTCTATGTAGAGACATATGAATCACTCCTTCTTATTGTCGATATTATTGTTGTAACTATTACCGCTGTAAATGCAGCGGCAAATCCATTACTATATAAAAGTACACCACCGTGTAACTCTGAAAGTCCTATTGCAACAGGTAGATGTAACATACCTGTCAATATTCCAATAATAAATCCATACTCACCAGAAATTGGTGCTAGACCACTGGCGAATAATATTGCAAGTACTACTGGGATACTTAACTCAACCCCAAATATCCAAGTTACTAACATTACTCCTATCATTGGGGGAAGTACATTTCTTACATGTTTCCCAAAGGCACTGAATCCGATAATAGTTAATAACCCTCCAATAACTGGTCCATTCATATGAACTCCAAGTAATAGGATTAATACTAAAGATGATAGACCAGTAAGACCAATATTAATCATTGTAATTGGTTGATTACTTCTTCGTGTGAAATCGGTAATTGCCTTCCCACTTCTTCTTAATATTGAGTTATACCCTTTTATAGTTCCATCGTTCAAATAGATTCCTATAAGTAAGTACACAACACATATGGCAATAAATATATATGTAAGTAATGCATAATCAGTATTTGTGTATAGAAGGTTTGTCGAGTAATCAACTCCTATCAGTCGAAAAATGCTAAAATAAGCAAAGGACAATATCCCACTCGCAAAACCAACATTATATAAATCATATCCTCGATGAAATGTCATTACATGAGAAGCTAATTCTACTAAGAAGAATCCTGATAAAACTCCAATTAAAATCCCTATTGGTATGCTATATAATAACGGAATTCCCACTCCAAACATAATTAAACTTGATACAGGACTAAGTCCTGTTGAAAAGAAGAAAACAACGATAACACTTTTTAGTTTAATCTTCTTATATTTTGCATAAAGTAACACCCCGGAATAAATAATTGTAACATTGATTAGATTCTTTCCAAAGAATGCAAATCCACCGATAGTTAGTATTCCAGCAAATATTGAACCGGTTACTTTCAACCCAAGTTTCCTGACAATAGCATAAGCTATAAGCATTAGAGTCCCTGAATTAAACAATGCAGGTCCTAATCCTCCAACATGTACATAATCAGTTAACAATATACTCTCACTAAGGAGGATTTCCTTATACCCTTCAAAAAAGACTGAGAGAGGTTGTAAAAATAAAGATATAATAATAAATGCTATAGCTAAATATGGAACTAACATGTTCTCCCGTAATCTGGTTTTCATTCTATCACTCCTTTTGTCAACATTATCATTATACTAGATATTTGAATTAATCAAACTGTTGTTTTAATATATAGCGAGTTTCTTAACTAGCTAAAACTCCATATCAATTAAATGAGAAATTGCTAACCTTTAATCTATAATAAAGCCCCAAAGTTAGATTTGACTTTGGGGCTTTATATTTTATTTATAATACTTGTGATATAGTTCGTTGTACTTCTTTTAGTTGCAACTTTATATGAAATACATGTCAAAAGACAAAAGACCGATTGATTCGGTCTTTTCATTTATGATACGGCTCGTCGTAACACTTTTAGTTGCAACTTATTATATGATTTATATCAAATAGTATTTATAATATTTTCGTAAAATTCATACCTCGAATATCAGTTGACATTTGATACACATCAATTCTATTTCTTGATGCAATTTGCATTAATCTTTTCTTATCAACTTCACTAATTCTACTTCCCATGTAAACTGCACTTGCTTTTACAGTGATTGGAATTCTTTCATCATCATCTGGGTGAGTTGTCATGATTCTCCATTCCTTCTCATAACTCCAATCTGGCTTCTTGAAAATATTAACATATTCTGCTTCTTGTGGCAAAAGTGTATTACTTGCTATTACAGCTCTTACTTCTGCATTAACATGATCCACATCTTGTAATAAATTCTCAAAATATACGTCTATTAGTTTTACAAACAGTTGACTGAAATCAATTACTACATCTTCATAAATAATTGGAAATATAGCTGCGCTTTGTGACTGAATGAGTTGATATGTATCTGTATAATCATATTCAACAATATATCCTTTATAAGTGTCTCCATAATGAGCCCACATTAATTCTGAATTCTTACTCTCTGATAAACAAGAAGCATATATATTTTCCCTATTAGCATTAAAATTCAACTTTATTATCTCTTCAACTGATTCCTTTGTTAGAAATTTACTATACTTACTTTGAGAAATGACTTCTTCAGTAAAGTATTCAAATCTTCCTTCCCATAGATCATTAAATGAACTAATTCTGTTAAGTGATATTAGCCCTTCTTTAAGATTGTCAAAATTGTAGTCCTTACAACTTCTATACTGATACAATTTCCCACCGTTTTTTATGACTCTCTGCCAGCTTGCTCTGATTGATTTCTTAATTTCCTCGATATTCATTTACGGTTGTCCCTCAACATCTTTTATTTCAAATCCACCCTCAATAATGAATTTTCTAAGGAACTCATCCAACTTCATATGAATTCTTGGAGGTGATAGTTTCTTCGATTCCAAGTTTTCAAAATAACTTCTAGTTAGTTTAAAATCAATTGTATTTTTCAAATCATCAAATCTACCATACTCATTTATAGATTCCATAGTAATTCTATTTGTCATAAAAAATCTAAGTTTTACCTCATCAAGTCCAAATATAGAAGCACATAGTGATATCTGATCATTTTTTGCTTTCACTTGATATTCTGTAATATATTCACGTAAATTTTTACCTTCTATTACTTTTACATCACCACGTTCAATATCATGCAGGAAGATATATGCATACTTCTGTTCCTCTTGTGATAATGAAGAAAAAGAACTATGTAATTCATCGAGTGTATTCTTAACATCCTTTTCATTTCCAGTATCTAGTGCTTTTAGATATTTATTAAAATTAGAGTTCATATAATTAGTATCAATCAATCCTGTAGGGATTTCAGTCAAATATCCTTCTATTTCATATGGAGTATCTCCTGATCCCGAACCGTTTGTAGAACCTGATAATTCTTTATATCTTAACGCTAATGTAAGATAGTTTGTTTCATCAAACTTAATTATTAAGTCATCCTTAGATATCTCGTTTGCGACTTTAACATCTTCCCATTTAAATCTCTGTATTTTGGCAGCTTCTAAGCTTTCATTTAATTGTCTGAAAAGTTTAGAAAATTTTGCTTTTGATGCTGGATCATCCGGTAGTTTTGAAAAGTCAAAGTCACCATTACTATTAAATAAGGATTCTATTTGAGTGTAAACAGAATTCATTTTATCTAAATTATCTTTTAATTTCGGAACAAACAGTCCTAGTGGTTTATCCCCCGAGTATAGTTTGATTGAAGTCCTAATATTTCTTTCCATTGTATGTGGTTTTCTGTAATACTTAACCGTACCAAATGGTTTATCTGGTCCAAACAGTCTATTTGTTCTAGAGAAAGCTTGAACTATATGTTCATATTTCATTAGTTTATCAACATATAATGTATTGATCCATTTAGAGTCGTATCCAGTTAACATTTGATCAACAACAATTAGTAAATCGACTTGCTTATCTGGAGTTTTCTCAATACTAATATAAGGTGTTTTATGCGCTAATCTAGATGCAATATCCTTCTTATATTTTCCCCAGTTACCAATAGTGAAAGATTGAGAGTATCTCTCATTATAGTCTTCAAGTAGTTCTACAAGACCATCTTCTTTAAAAGCAGCTCCTCCAACATTATCGATACTCGGATCAAAAAGTCCAACAACTTTCAAGTCCAAATCCAAAACCTTAAACAATCTATAATAGATAATGGCCTCATTAATACTACTAGTAGCTAATATTGAATGAAACTTATAGTTACGACTTAATGTTACCCAATTATCTACTATGTCATTAACAACTTTTGATCTATGTTCATTATTGTCATATTGAACCATTGGGATATAATCTTCAATTCCCTTTATATACTTTCCTGAATCATTATAACTTCCAACCATTGGAACATTATTCATATATTCATAATATTTTATACTTTTAATAGGATCAGATATTGCTTCTGATACGTCTTTTGATTTCGCTTTCTCCAAAGCAACTGCTTGTCTTAAGTCCTTATCTTTAAAAGTAGAAACTTTATATGGATCAAATCCTAATACATTTTTGTCTCTTATTCCATCAGCTATACTATAACGATGGAGTTCATTTCCAAACACATCAGCTGTAGTGCTGTCTTTATGCTCGTTTTCTTCGTGAATAGGAGTTCCTGTGAACCCAAAGAAAATAGCTTGTGAAAAAGTGTTTTTAATAGTATAAAGCATATCTCCAAAAGTGGAACGATGTGCTTCATCAACAATAAAAACAACTCTTTTTGATTTCATTAATTCAATATCTTTTGTTCTTAATCCCTCTTCATCTTCACTGATATTACTCATCTTTTGAATTGATGTAACAATCAATGTATCTTTAGGATTCGTACTTTTTAGTTTTGTAGCTAGTACTTTTGAATTTTCTGTAGCTTGTACATCTTCATTTTCATTAGCGAAATTTCTATATGCTTTTAGTGATTGCGTTCCTAATTCTATTCTATCCACTAAAAAGATTACTTTATCCGCATCTTTTGAAGATGATATTAATTGTGCCGCCTTAAAGCTTGTCATTGTTTTTCCAGATCCAGTAGTATGCCAAATATAACCACCTAGGTTATTTTGAGCACTCCAATCTGTTTTAGCTACTTTATTAGAGATTGAACGAACTGCATAATATTGATAGCTTCTTAGCGCTTTTAGTAATCCATCATTGCTATCAGCAACAGTATAAAATCCAATTAACTGATGTGCCATAGGAATTGAAAGTAATGTTGAAGTTACTATTTTCCAATCATTTATGTGTTCATTATTAAAGTCAGCCCAATGAAAATAATAGTCTGAATTGAACTTGTTATTTTCTCCAGGATTAGCAAAGTAAATTGCATCTTCAGGATTCATAGCAACAAATATTTGAACAAGTGAAAATAATCCTCTAAACACTCCTGCTCGAGAATAGTTTTCAATTTGGTATGCTGCTTGACTTACAGGAATACCAGATTTCTTTAACTCAATATGAATTACAGGCATCCCGTTTATTAGGAGCATGATATCTCCGCGCCTATCATTCAATACACCTGATGTTTTGAATCTAGGTTGACTAACTATTTGATATCTACTTTGTCCTGCTGCTATTTCCATTCTATCGTATATCTTTAAACTTATTTCCTTACCTAAATGAATTGGATCGTTTGGATTATCTCTTTTTATAGAAACAGTTTTACCATTAATGAATCCATTCAATTTAACAGGAGTTCTTAATGTATTGATTTGTTCTAGAATTTGTTGCAGCTCCGAATCAGTTAAAGGTTGATTGTTTAATCGATCTAATTCACGATTATTATCAAATAGAATACCAGCCCAATTTTTTAGTAAATCCTCTTCAGTAGGATTCTTGATTATTTCTTTCTCCCAACCATGATGAGATAATAAGGTTATAAGTTCTTTTTCAAAGGCTAGTTCATTATCAAATGCCATTAATACTCCTCCTTCCTATACAAACATTTTTTCAAGCAATGCTTTTTTTACTTTAATCAAAATATCATATTCTTTTTGGTAATTTGTGATAAGGTGATCCAAACTGAACAACAAAGCGCTTACTTTGACTTGCTCTTCAGTTTCCTTGGGTAGAGTAATTTCTAGTTTTGATATTATTTTCGCATTATAGCTCTGTTGTTTTGTTCCTTGTGTGTATTTCAAACCATACTCCTCACTATTTCGTCTATACCATTGAAATAAAAAGTTATTATCTAGTTTGTAGGGATTATTATAAATTGCCATACATGATTGATTAACAGTTGTATCGATACTCAAAATACCACAATTACCTCTTGTTCCTTTCGCTTCTAATCCAGTAATTGCCATAATAAATGTACCATTAGGAACTATTCTCAAATTTGCATCAATTCTACCTGCTTCGGTTATTTTATCAATTGTAGATGACACTATTCCTCTGTTCAATTCTCCACTGGTTAACCAGTTCAACTCACCATTCCAAAATGACTTATTAAATGTAGCGGGTGTTTGTCCGTTGTACATACCAGTAATTACACTTCCAAGTTGAGTTTGTTCCCATGTATCATTAAATCCTTTAAAACGGATTTTAGGTATATCTGAATCTTTCTCTGGAAACATTTTACATAAAAGTGATTTCTTGATGTTGGTTAGTTTGTTATGTTTTTGCTGAGAAGATGTTATAATGTTATCTAAATTTCTGAAAATTTCTCCTATTTTCTCTTGTTCTTCATTTTTTGGAACACTTAATTCTGTTTTCTTTAAATTCTCACTATTAATAGATGCAAATGTTGAGCCTGTAGATAATTTATTCCAAAACCCAATTTCTTCCAATCTAATTAAGCTCTGAAAAACAAACTCATTTCCCCTAATTGAAGCTACACCTCTTCCTAAAACTACCTTATATGCTGTTTTACCAACGGTTCCAGCAGGAGCCCTGACACTCATTATAATATCACCAGGATTTGCTGTTTTTATAATTTCAGTTGTCCAAACTCGAGGAACAACCCATCCTTTCGACATGTCAGCATTTCCTTGGACTAAAATATGGTCTTCAGGGTTTCTAGTATAGTTAGTACCACTCGGTGATTGTCCCATAGTGATTTTAGCAATAACATCTAATTTAAGTTTCTCCCAATGATAAGTATATCCTTTGAATCTTAGTGAAGGTTTCTCTGAGCTAATTCGCATCTCATTTACCTCTTAATAGCGACTTCAATTCACTTAGACCCTTCATATCAGATTCATTACCTTCTAATTCTTCTATTATTAATGACAGGTTCTTTTGTTCTTTTTCAATTTCATTATCTATTTCTGAAAAAGTTACACTATATTTATCTTTAAATGATTTAATCTTACTTACAAGCTTATTTAATGTCTTCTGAGGAAGTTTTTCAATAGATTCTATTAGAGTATCTATCCATTTTAATTCAAGCATATCTTTTGCTTCTTCGTTTGATAGTGATTCTATTACACTCTTTGTTTTTATGTGTAGTTCTGCCTCTTTAGTTTTGATACTTTTCTTCAATGCTTTTTCTTCGTTTTTTAAAGTAGTATATTGAAATAAATTCAACTTAAGAACTTTTTCACTTTCAATCTCTTCATCCAACACTTTGAGTTGTTCCTTAACGCTTTTCGCATCAAAAGCTGTTCCTGCATCATTTAAAATAAGTTCTTTTTCGTCCTCAGTTAAAGAGTCTAATAATCCTTGGAATTCTGATTGGATATTTACTACTCTTTCTTTTTTGACTTTTAGTATTTCCGTTTCTTCATTTATTAAAGCATTTTGAACCAAATCAAAAGGAATAACTCTACCAACCCATCCTTCTTGAACTTCCTCTTCTTTATTATTCTTTTTCTTTAATATCATATTAGGATCGACATGTTTAGCTGCTTGAAATCCTTCTGATTGAAGGATTTCAAGATCAATAGATGTTTTAATCCATTCATTATTTAAAGCTTGATAAGCTTTGTATTTGTCAACGAGTTCAAATGACTCTAGTTTAGAGAATATGATTTTACTTATTTCACTTTCTTCCTCTGAAATATTTAATTCCATCATATCTTCAATCAATCTTTGTTTAAGAAATGATTTAAAGTTCTTAAATTCAATTTTATAATTATTCAGATATATCTGGACGTCTTTATTTAGTTGTATTATGTTCTTGGTGTTGTCTGATTTTAATGATACATAAGCCTCATTAATATCTTCAAATAATTCTTCTTTTAAACTAGGGAATTCACCCCAATATTTGTCAAGATCTTTGAGCTCGGTTTTTGGTATTCCTCCAAACATAAGAGAGTATAAATCCCAAGATTCAGTTGGTTCTGATGAATCTACATATCTAGAAATATTCAAGTTATATTCATTCTGTCTAATTTCTTCTAAACCAACAACTCTTGAATATTTATCGATGCTCTCTTTATTAATAACTGTATCAACTATTTTTTTAATGTCAGATGCTTGTAATTCATTTTTACTTCCAACTTTTATAAAACCTTTTGAAGCATCAATGATTTGGACATCATTATTTTCTCTACTTTGTTTCAGAACGATAATTATAGTAGGGATTCCTGTTCCAAAAAAGATATTTGCAGGTAAACCGATAATAGTATCAATATGATTCTTTTCAATTAATTTCTTCCTGATTTCTCCTTCTTCTCCACCTCTAAACAAAACACCATGAGGGAGGACAATAGTCATAATTCCATTAGGTTTTACATGATATAAATCATGAAGTAAAAAGGCATAATCTGCCTTTGATTTAGGAGCTAATCCGAAATCTGCATATCTAGGATCTGAATCCTTATCTGTACTATCCCACTTTTGTGAATAGGGTGGATTTGACACTACTGCATCTACATATAAAGGATCATAAGTTCCAATAGGATCTGTATCATCAAAATAAGGCCAATCACTTTCAAGAGTATCAGCATTTCTAACAGCTATATTATCAGGTAAAACACCTCTCATAATTAAATTCATTCTAGTAAGGTTGTATGTGTTTTCCTTTAATTCCTGAGCATAGTATTTAATATTGTTTTTATCATTCATATGTTTTGATATAGAATGTCCTATATTAATTAATAAAGATCCTGATCCACTTGTTGGATCATAAATTTTAATCTCTTGTTTGTCCTTAAGATGCTCAGCCACAATATCCGACATAAGTAGTGATACTTCATGTGGAGTGTAAAATTCGCCAGCTTTTTTACCAGCATTTACAGCAAAATTGCTTATTAAGTACTCATAAATAAACCCAAGAACATCATAGTCTTGCTTTGCATCCATAGGAATTATTTTTAATAAGTGAATCAACTCTCTAATTGATTTAGTTTGCTCACCAGTAGTTCCACCGAGTTTACTTAACCCCGTTTGAAGTGTATTAAATATTCTATCAAAGACTCTTTTATGTGAGTTGCTAATCAATCTGTCAAAGGCATTTAATGCATCTCTAACATTACTTACATCAAAATCCGAACCCTTCTCTATCCATGTTGAGAATAAGTTCTTATATGAAATAAAGTACCCCACTCCATTTTGAATGAATCGGACAGTTTCAGGGTCTTCTTCGTTTAGTAATTTGATATCCTCATCTGTAAAATCCTTTTCTTTTAAAAACTTAAGTTGCTTATCTGACAAGAATTTGTAAAACATAAAACCAAGGATATAATCTTTATATTCTCCTGCTTCAATTTTTGAACGCATTTTGTTTGCTGATTCCCATATTTTTGATGCTAATTGCTGTTTGTTCATAATTTCACTCCTCGTATAGTTTCCTATTAAAATAAGTACTAATATAATTTTCTATCTATTAGCACTTGATTTTGTTACCCCTCATTCATTACTTGTTACTATATAAATGAATCAAATATTGATGCAATAAAACTGCTTTATACTTGTTAATTAATTCACTCTATAAACATTATAACAAATAGGTTCAATAAAATATATACTTTATCAAAACTAGCAATATTCCAAATTTGATAGGATAAGTATAAAATATCGTTCAAAAGTAAATAAAAAGCAGAGTCTTCAAATGGCTTTGATAGACTCTGTATGTCATTATTTGCAATCACTTATGGTACGGCTCGTTGTTGTTTATTCTAAATGAACGATATACTTGTTCTAATAGAATTAGTTTCATTAGTTGGTGAGGGAAAGTCATTGATGAAAATGATAGTAAGAAGTTAGACTTCTTTTTTATACTATCAGATAAACCTAGTGATCCACCTATAATGAACGTTATATGTGAATCGTGGTAAGTTTTTATGTCTTCTATTTTAGCCGCCAGTTTCTCACTAGATATTTGCTTTCCTTCAATAGCTAAGGAAATAATATACGAATCTTTTAGTTTCGCATTTATTCTTTCTGCTTCTTTGTCTTTAATGATATTCATGTCCTTTACTGATAAGTTTTCTGGTGCATGTTCATCTTTCACTTCAATAAGCTCTAGTTTTGTATATTTTGACAACCTTTTGGTATACTCTTTGATACCTTCTACAAGATACTTCTCTTTAAGTTTACCAACGGTAATTACTGTAATCTTCATATTGACACTTCCTTTGCGCCAAGATATTTAGAGAATCTATTCAGCGCTCTATTTATCTCTCTCTCTAATTTCTTTGTTTGTTTAATTCCTTCTTCATAAGAAATACTAATAATCTCAAGTGGATCATTGTTTCTATGTTTCGTAAATTCTATTCTACCAATAAAGTTAGAACCTTGTAAAATTGGTAATACATAGTACCCATATTTTCGTTTAATTTTTGGGGTATATACTTCCCAAGTATAATCAAAATTAAATAACTTTCTAAGTAGTTCTCGGTCCCAAGTTATTTGATCTAAAGGTGCTAAAAATGAAATATTATTAGTTAGTTCAATTTTACGGTTTTTAGCGCTTAAGGGTATGTAAAATACGTCTTTGATACCCTCAACGTGAACTTTTTCTATAAAATTCTTCTTTTCCAGGACATCAAAATAGTGGTTTCTCAGCTTTCTATTTTTAATATAATATCCATCAAAATGAACTATACTTTTACTCCATGTTAAACCTACCGTATTTATTCTTCTAATCAAATACCATTCAATAAATTCTTCTTCTGTTTGGAAGGGATTATTTTGATCAATCTCTGGAAATATTCGTTGAATTAAATCATACTTCTTCTGGGTATTCTTTCTTTCAGATATACCTAGCAAACCTTTTTGCCATAAATAATCAATAGCGACAGTTGATGGTTTTGTATGACCCCAACGATGTTTTTTTGATTCTCCGAGTTTTATCTTTGAAGAGAAGATAGGACCTTGTTCTTTAACAATGTCATATACTTCATCGATAAATTCAGTTGCGTCTAAGTCATAATACTTTCTCGCACCAATCAAACCATTCTCGGAGCGATGCTTACGAACGATTGAGAAATGTGGAAAATACTTTGTCTCGTAAATACTCATTTGCTTTTCCCAGCCATCTATTAGGAATCGATCTTGATATAAAGCCTTGGAAAGATCTTCTTTTTTAAACCCTTTAATCCTTGATTGTAGAACAAGTTCCGGATTAGTCCCCACAACATTTAAGGGATCCATTTGAATAGTTTTAAGTCTATCAAAAACATCATTAATTGTGTAATGGTTGCTTGTGTTTACCATTTGATAATTAACAAAGAAGTCTCTAGCTTGTTGTTTTGTCCAATTAATCATGTTTACCTCCAAAAATTCCTATATTTTTATTATAACAAACTTAAACAACTATCTGTAAACTTGTTGTAATAACTTTTGTATAGTGGTAGAGGTAATAAAAAAGTACTGACGTTAATCAGTACTTTTTTATTACCCTATTCTTCCTTATCTACTGGAAATTCAGTAGTTTTCCCTTTTCTTTTAACTAAGTATATTCTTATTGGAATGTAGATAACTCCTGCGACAACAGCAAATGGTAATATACCAGTAATCGCTAAACCAATAAATTCAAACATCATAACTAATAAGTTAACTGAATCAATAAATGTATTACTTGTTTTGTTACCGTATGTTTTTTCTGTTTCTACTCTTATAGTATCTACTAAAGATACTCGGTGTTCTGCGGCAAGAGATGTAATTTTGAAGGTATATTCTCTATTTGATTTAAGTTCATTGAATGTCACCATTACACGGCTTTCTGCGAATGTATTCTCCTCGTATTCAGTAATGAACTCTCCATTGAGATATACATCTACATGAATTGTTACATTCTCATCGCTACCATTGTAAAGTTCTAAACTTATTGAGTTTTTAGTAGATTCCATTGATGAAATACCGGGAATTTGAGTTCTTGGTAAAACAATAATCTCTTCTATTGCTTCTTTAATCTTTAAAGTAACAGTAGAATAATCTACTAATGAATCATAATTAGCAAGTTTAGTCCCAATAAGGTTAAGTTCAGCTTCAATTTCAAATCTTTCTTCTTCTAATAGTAATATAGTATCAAGATCCTCAGCAGCAGTGATTAATTCTAAGATTCTATCATGTCTAGTCTCTAGGGCAAGTTTTCTCGCTTCAAAAGTTGAATAACTATTTGTAATATCATCAGATGTTTTAGAATAAGCAACTAATTCTCCTGAAGTTTTTAAATCTTCAATGAATTCATCGAATTCAGAAGATAAGACTCTTATCGTTATTTCGTACGTATTTGTTGTTATATCGGCTTCTTCGATATAAGCGGTGTATGAATCAATTGTTTGTAAAACATCGTTATAAACGCTTGTAGGATTGATTACAGCCATTTCTAAGTTGGCACGGTAAATGATTTTTCTATCTTCTAAAGCAGGAGCTGCATTATCATTAGTTACAGCGTCTCCACCTTGATCATCAATCTCATCAATAACTGGGTTAGGACTTTCTAAATTAGTGTTTTCATCATTAAACCCAGGCTCCTCGTTATATAGATCACCTTCGTAGTTGCTACCACAACCACTTAATGCAATTCCTAATACAACCATAATAACTAATAAATATTTTTTCATATAATTCCCCTCTTTTCTTAACTGATGCTTCCATTATATTTTTTAGTTGTGACAAAGTTTTGACAGTGTTATGACATAGTTTTGACAATTCCGAAAAACTCAAAAATCTTTTTATTAATGGCCTATTTATGATATTCTAGAAGAAAGTATAAGAGGGAAGTGATAATATGAAAATCCTAATTGTTGAAGATGAGAAGCATCTAAATGATTTACTCTATGATTACCTTTTAGATAAGTATAATCATTCTGAAATTGATCAAGTCTTTGATGGGTTTGAAGCAATTAGAGTTATTGATGAGAAAACATATGATTTAGTTTTACTAGATGTTATGCTTCCTAATATTGATGGTTTTGATATTTGCAAACACCTTAGAAAGAACTCAAGTACGCCTGTCATTATGCTTAGTGCATTGAATGATGAGGAAAATCAAATAAAAGGTTATGATTTAGGAATTGATGAATTTATTCCTAAACCATATAGCCCTAAACTAGTTATTAAAAAGGTTGAAGCTGTTTTAGCTAGATATGGTATAGATAATGATAAATTACTTGAATATGGATTAATTAAGTATAATATTGAGGAACATAAGATTCTTGTTGAAGATGAAGAAGTATCATTAAATAAGAAAGAATGGGATTTATTCATCATATTCATTAATAATAAAAACCGTGTATTTACAAGAGAAACACTATTAGATAAAGTATGGGGTTATGATTTTACAGGTTATGATAGAACTGTAGATACCCATATAAAAAGGTTAAGACAGAAGTTAAATGGTGCTTCTGGTTATATCAAAACAATATTTAAAGAAGGTTACAAGTTCGAAAAATAAGAAAACCAAATAAGTAAGGAGGGCTATTATGAGAATTAGTATATTTGTTAAAACATTCTTAATGTTACTAATATCATTCACATTAGTCTTCCTTTTTTCTATGTTTATAACAAATAGAAGATTTGGACCCATGTATATAGAAGAAAACATAAATGCAGTGAAAAATACAATCTTAGAAGAAGCTGAAGGCATTCATAATGGTACTTTACTTGCTGATACTGAACTTCAAGACTTATCTAGTGAGACATCATTTATTAGATATCAAGCTGGTTTAATTACTGAGGAAATAGGTCCAAACTTCCTAGATGAAGATGATATCTTGAATTTCGTAATTGAGGTTTATGACAACCCAGAAGTTCTAAAAGAAGGTAATCTTACATACTATGAAGTCAAAAATGAAGATATCTACCAAATTAATTATATTTATGAATTTGAATTTGGTGATTATCTGATAATTTCTACTAAAATTCAATCACTACAAAATGTCGAACTAGTACTCAATAATATAAACACTTCACAGTCAATAGCCATGTTGATAACAATAGTAATACTCTCATTATTGATTTCTACAAGTATTTCTAGACCTTTAAAGAAGATTAATACTTATGCAAAAGATATTTCAAATCTTGATTTTGAAACAGAGCTAGATATTAAAAGAAATGATGAGTTTAGAGATTTAACTAGTAGTTTAAATGAGATGACATTTAACCTAAAACAATCCTATACACAACTAAATGAAGCTAATAGTAAACTAAGTAAAGATATTGATTTTGAAAAGAAACAAGAAGCGAAAAAGAAACAATTAATATACACAATCAATCATGAATTAAAAACACCACTTTCAGTTATGAAAGGGATGATTGAAGGAATGATTGACGGTATTGGTAGATATAAAGATAAAGATAAGTATTTAAGTGAATTACTGGGACAAATAAGCAAAGTAGAGAGTATTGCTAAAGATCTTACTTATTCGCTTAGATTAGAAGACAAAGCCAAGCCTAATGATTTTGTAAACACAGAATACATTACTAATAATTTTGATTCATTAGAAGAATATGCAATCCAAAAACAAATCAAAATTAATAAAGATATCATTATTAAAAACCTACTGATAAATGAAGAACTCCTACTAATACTAATAACTAATTTAGTAAAAAACGCCATTACTTATTCAGAAGGCAAATCAATCTCAATAAACACTGAGATTAAAGATGATAACTACACACTTATAGTAAGAAATAAAGGACATATTGAAAACAAGGATTTAGATAAGATATTTGATTCCTTCTATCGTAGTGATTATTTAAATATTGATCAAGATGGTAGCGGGCTAGGTTTAAGCATTGTTAGGCAAATATGTGAATTATATTCATATGAATATAAGATATTTAATGATAACAATGATGTAGTAGCTAAGGTAAAAATTAAGATTAAAAATTAAACATTTGTCATTATTTTGTCAAAACTAGACAGTATGATGAAAGTAAAGGAGGTGTATTATGAAAAAACTATACTTAGTAATTCTAATTGTTTTAGGAATATTCTTAAGTTCATGTTCAGGAGAATCCGAAGGACCAGTTGGTATAAATTTTGAATCATATATCAATTATGACTTTGAAAAAGCAACTTTTAATAATACGCCTGAATATGATATCATTCATGGATTACATAACTACCAATTAGAGTTTGAATTGCTATATTCTAATGCAAAATCACATGATCTATTGGAAAAAGATCTCTCAGAAACAGAGATTAATGCATTTAATGCTCTATTTACCAAATTAGAGGGTCTAAATACACATGATGAAGCATTGTTTATCCTTAGTTCTAGCGACTTTAAGACATTACTTGAAGGGAAAGGTGTAGAAGTAACAGCATTTGATATCTTCACGTTTAACGCTATCAAAAACGTATTTGATACTCTTAACGGGCAAGTTCGTGGTGTTACAAAAGTAACATATTTAGAGAAATTGTTGGATCTGGAAATCGACAGTGAGGATATCGAAGGATTGTCATTATTACAAGAATTAATATCAGAAATTCAACACTATCAAGGTTACACAGAATTTAGAAATTTAACTTTTGACGAATTCCTCGAATATGTGGATCAGCAATTAAACTATGTTCCAAGTGAAGTAAATATAATTAAGCTTGAGGAAGCGTATATAATCATTGATTTAATAGAATAAAAAAAGGAGAAATTAAATTTCTCCTTTTTGTTTATCATAATCTTCTTTTAACATTGAATAAAATAACTCATCCCACCAAATGTCGTCTTTGTAATATATACAATCCTTAAAATGCCCTTCCAGTCTCATCCCCAACTTCTCACAGACTCTTATTGATGCCTTGTTTTCTGGTTGACAAGTTGCAATTAATCGATGAATTTTTTCTACTTCAAAAGCATACTCAATAATAGCTTTTGATGCTTCTGTACAATAACCATTTCCAGAAGCTGTTCTAAAGAATATCCATCCGATCTCCTTCGTATCTTTCATAAACCAAGGATTGTAGGATATTTTACCAACAATGCGGTTTGACGACTTTAAGAAAATTGTGAAATGATGAGTTTCTTTTTGGTTTCTATTTACAAATTCACTCACTTTTTCCTCAGAGTAAGTTCCTTCGACAAAAAATTTCATTGTTTCCTCATCACTTAGCATTTCATGAATTCTTCTATTATCTTCTTTTACCGTAGGCCTAATAATCAGCCTTTTTGTCTCCAACTGTAGCATATAAACTTCCCCTTTTACTTCTTTTTAGCACGCGGATGAGCTTGCATATAAGATTCCTTAAGTTTTTCCTTTGATACTTTGGTATAGATTTGTGTGCTTGATAAATGACTGTGTCCTAATAACTCTTGGATACTTCTTAAATCAGCACCATTGTTTAACAAATGAGTTGCGAATGTATGTCTTAATGTATGAGGACTAATCTTTAGTGATTCTCCTGACTCTAACATTACCTTATTTATTACCATTCTTATACCTCTAGGAGTAATGTTATCCCCATGATGATTTAAGAATAAGTATTTGTTTTCTTTAGTTTTTAATAGATCTTTTCGCGTAGTTATCACATAATCACTTATTTCATTAATAAGCCGATTATGTAAAGGTACATAACGATCTTTTGAGCCTTTCCCGTGGATTAAGCAAAGATTTTGAAAATAATCAATATCGTTTAGCTTAACATTGCAGAGCTCTGAAACTCGAACTCCAGTCCCATATAAGAATTCTAGAATTAAATAGTTCCTTGTCCCTAGGACACTACTTGTGTCAATTGATTTAAAGATGCTTTCAATCTCTTCTGGATATATGAACTTAGGTAATCTTTTCTCTTGTTTGGGTAATTCTATATCTAAAAAGGGATTTTCCTCTAAGACATCCTCTCTAACTAGGAAATTATATAAACTTCTTACACTAGAGATTTTTCTCGCAATTGATTTAGGTGAATAGTTTTCATGGAGTGTCGCAGTATAAAAGCGAGCAATTCGTGGTGAAACAGTTAAAATATCACCGAATTGCTCTTTATCAAGAAAGTTTATAAGATTGTGTATATCATCAAAGTAAGAAATACTTGTGTAATCACTATATCTTTTTTCACTTTCAATGTAGTTCTTAAATCGTTCTAACACTTCCACATTTCTCATACTATCACCTTAATTATTTTCAATTACTACGTAGTCCATAGTCTTACAACCAATAGTTTTAGCGACATAATCGCATTTCGCCATTAGCATTAAATATAAATTATCTCTTTTTGTATCTGATAGACTTTCAAAGTTGCCTTGTCCTTTAGCAATAACTATATCCGACTCATAGAACAGTTTCTTAAAGTCATCATTAGTTTCTTCAATGATAGTTCCTGGAACTTGCATTCCACTACTTACAACAGTAGCAAATTCTTCGATGTTTACTTCATTAGCATCTTCAATCGTAACATCATTTAGAATCGGTTTTCCTCTTACTCCAAAATGGACATCAATTTGTGGATTTTTCTTCTTAATTTGCTCTATAAATAGTTTATCTAATACTATCTCTCCACAATTATCACCGATATATAATAGTGTCTTTGCAGACAGTAAATTCTTTATTAGTTTTCTCGAATCATCTTTATTAAAAATTATCTCATCATAGTTCTTAAGGCGCTCTAAAACATCATATTTAGTAAATTTATGTCTTGCTCCAAAATCTATTATATTGCCTACTACTGCCGTTTTAAGGGAAGATTCTAATGGATTTAGTGATTTCTCTACTAATTCCTTTGTATCATCGTATAAAGACAGTAATAATTGATTAAATTTTGATTTAGTTTCCCTGTAAGGATTAAGATTATTATATGTTTCAGTAACTATTTTCCAGGTTTCACCCATAATATATGGATTCGAATACTCATAAGAAATATTGCTTAGCATTTTAAATAGTTTTTTCGATGCTTCTTCTTGTTTTTCTAAAGGCGCATCTAATAGTTTTGACAATTTTACTAATTGTTTGATATTACATTCCATGCAGTCTAAACTCGTTTTCATAGGATACCTCTTATTCCTGTTTCCTTACTTATTATAACACCTACAATAGGATTAGTGAAAAAAGTTATGTACAAATCACTATTTATTGTCTATATGATAATCCGATTAATGGTTTTATCATATAAGTAGGTGATATATATGAGACGAACTAGGAAAAAGGAATTTGATTTAGTAATAATTGATAAGAACGTTACAATTACATTCAATAATGAAGGAGAGCCTAAACTACGTACTCTTTATCATGAACTGAAGAAATGCCAAATAGAAGATAGTGATTACTCTTATACTTTACGAGGAAACTTTATTGAGTTTCCAGACAAGAAAGAATATATTAACATGACAATCGATTTATTATTAGAAAAATGTTTTACTCCGCAGACTCTCTGTGTGTTTTGCGAAGAGGAAACAAAAGAAGAGATATTTGTTAATAACAAGTATTTTAGAGCACATGATGATTGTTATAAAAAATAAAGAACGATTGGTTTCAATCGTTCTTTTTATTATACTTCTAACAAAAAACAAAATACACTATATGCTCTGTTTAAACTAGCTAACATTGGTGCTTTACGTTTAATATTTTTATGTCTCATGACAACACTATAGATGTGATCTCGCCCAAAACCTTTATTACCTTTTTTAAAAACAAAGAATAAACGGTTATCTTTATGAGTTTGATTATTTTGGACAACATTAAGTCCTTGCATCACCTCTTGAACGTTTGATACAAAGAGGAAATAAACTTCTGGAGACGAACTTTCCTCTAAAGGCGGATTAAATCCCTCTGGAAGATTGAAACCGTTATATGTGGAAAATTTGGTTAGTTTTAGTTTGTGATAATCCATATTAATCCTCCAATCTATTTATAATATCCTCCATAATTTTTAAGGAACGTTCTTTATATAGAAGTTTACGTTCTTTTTTCTTATGTTTGAAATCTAGTTTTTGAAGTATTCCGTAATTTGCGTTCATCGGTTGAAAATCAGATATACTAGCGTGTGAAATGTAATATGATTCACTACCAATTATTGTATTTTCCGAGAAGATAATCTCTTCTTTTTCAGCTAATTGTCTAGCTAAAGATATACTTGCAACAAGGCCACTCCCAGCACTTTCAACATACCCTTCTACACCAGTTATTTGACCTGCGAAATAAATATTCTTATTATCCCTTAACTGGTAATTTCTAGTCAGTAATTTAGGACTATTAATAAAGGTATTTCTATGCATAACTCCGTATCTAACTATGCTTGCATTTTCAAGACCAGGAATCATTCTTATTATTCTTTTTTGCTCCCCAAATGTTAAATGTGTTTGGAATCCTACAATGTTAAATAGTGTACCTTCTTTATTGTCCTGTCTTAACTGAACGACAGCGTATGGTCTTTCACCATCAGGTGTTTCCAAACCAACAGGTTTCATTGGACCAAATAATAGTGTTTGACGACCTCTTCTTGCTATTTCTTCAAAAGGCATACAACCTTCAAAGACTTTTAGTTCAAACTCTTTCATTTCTACTGCTTTTGCTTTGATTAATTCTTTATACCATAAATTATACTCTTCCATTGTCATTGGACAATTTATGTAAGAAGCTTCACCTTTGTCATACCTACTCTTCATATACGCTTTTTCCATATTGATAGAATCAAATTCAACAATTGGTGCGGCAGCATCAAAGAAGTACAAATAATCTTCGTGAATTAATTCTTTAATTTTTTCACTTAAAATATCACTAGTTAATGGCCCTGATGCGATAATAACAGGGACATTTGGAATTTCTAAAATCTCTTCTTCAATAACTTCAATATTGGGATTACTCCTTATCTCTTTAGTTACCATTTCACTAAAAATATCTCGATCAACAGCTAGTGCTCCACCAGCTGGAACTTGTGATGCATCAGCACATCTAATTATCAAAGAATCTAACATTCTCATTTCTTGTTTTAGAAGACCTACAGCATTCTCTAAACTATTAGCTCTGAGGCTATTAGAACATACTAACTCAGCAAATAAACCAGTTTTGTGTGCTGGTGTTAGTTTCTTTGGTCTCATTTCATATAATTTTACTTTATATCCTCTTTTAGCTAACTGATAACTGGCTTCACTACCTGCTAAACCAGCTCCAATAACTATAACTTCTTTTTTCATAAAATCACCTTCTTTAATTATAACATAAAAACAAAATCACTGATGTGATTTTGTTTTACTCATAAATACTTAAATCTATTTCTCCGTTAATATAATTTTCAATAAAATTTGGTATATCAAGACTGCCAACATATTCGGCAACAACTTCATTGTCATTTACAATAAATAATGAGGGAGTTCCTCTAAAACTAGATATTTTAGAAACACCATCAGCTGTTGATGTGTCTATCAAGTAAAAATCAATATTTACTAGTCCATCAAGGAAAAGCAACAACTCTTGCTTAATAGCTTCACAGTGCGAACAATAAGGACTATAGAAGTACTCAAAATGAAGGTTATCACTAATTGTGAGTGTGTCAAAATAATCAATAGAAAATTCATCAAATTCATCATAATCAAGTAGCAATTCTTTAGCAATTATATCACCATCACCAACTTCGTCAATATAGTTCAATACATCTTTTTTTCCACTATAAAACTCGTTGGCAAACTTCCCATTAGACATTAAAACCAAAATCGGAGTACCGGAATTAAGAATAATAAGTTCTGTTGGTTTCTGATCTGCATTAGGTACAGTTGAACCTTCCATAAAATAGATATCCTCAGCACTTTTAGTAAATGCCCAAGGTAACATATATGGCTTACTAGCAATACAATGTGGACAACTATCTAAATAGTAATACAAAATATATGATTCATTTTCAATAGCTAAAATTTCTTCGTAACTTGAAATATGTTGTGCTTCAAATAAATCGTAATCGAACTCAATATTACTATACTCTACTATAAATTCACTTATAGCAGTAATCCCTTTATATTCTTCATAAACTCTATTGCTAGATATAATATATATAACTGGCTCAGAGTAAAGTCCAAAATTAGATACTTCCAATTCAAGTGTAGAGGTATCTAATAAGTAAAAATCTAATAATTCAAAGTCCTTAAAGAACTTTAGTATTTCCTTTTGTATTTCTTTTGATGCTTCATCACTAGAATCGTAATAATATAAAACATAACGGTTATTACTTATTGTTTCAGATTGATAATAAGAGTTAAGAGACTGTTCTTCAAAATCACTATAACTTACTCCTAACAATGAGCAACTTGATAGGGTAAAAGTAAATAAAAATAGAACTAAAAATAGTATTCTCTTCATTTATTTATAGAAGATAAGAGGCTCTTTTTTAAGCTTAATCTTTCCTTCTTTTACAGTGAAATCCTTATTATCAATTAGGTTTGTATATTGCCCGTTAGGTATATCTAAATCGAATTCCTCTTCTAATAATCCAACATTAAATATACCAATAATTTCGTTCTCTCCGAGGACGAAAGAGCCTACAAATAGGTCCTTCTCGGTCTTTTGAATATTATAAATACCAAATGCAAATATGTTGTTTTTAGCAATAAGCGATAATTTCTTAATTAAGACTGAAATATCATTACCATCCCAGTTAACTTTATCAATATCAAACAGTGATGGTTTATTATTATCACAGTTTTCTTGTCCTGCATAAATCATTGTCGAACCTTTTTGGAAAAACATTAATGCAGTCCAGTTATTTATCTTATTTATATTGTTATCTACCATGGGTGCAAATCTACCAAAATCATGATTTTCTAGATTTCGTAATTTTATGTAGTTCTCTGGATAGGTAAACTCTTGTCTTTCTAATTCTTCAATATATCTACTAAAAGGTACTTCACCCTTTAAGTATCCTTCAAAATATGGATGGACATCATAGTCGTAAGACATATCAAACACTTCATAAATCTGTGATTCACTTAAACCTCCAAATCCTTGATTACGGATATATTGAAGGAACCCGCCATGTACAGATTCACTTAGGAAGATTGATTCTGGATTTTCATCTAGAACGGCTTCATGAGCTTCTTCTAAGAACTCTAAAGGTAATAGTGATGCAACATCAAATCTAAAACCATCTACACCTTGTTTTGTCCAATAAATTAGTGTACTTATTAGTTCAGTCCATAACTTTTTGTCAACAGTATAGTCTAAATCAGTAATGTCCCACCAATCACCTACTCTATTAGCAAATTTACCATCTTTTTTATAAAAATATTCCGGATGTTTCTCTAATAAAACACTATCATAAGAAGTATGATTAAATACTACATCTATCATTAACTTCATACCACGCTTATGAACTTCATTCACCAATTCTTCAAAGTCTTCAAAAGTCCCGTATTCGTGATTAATACTGCGAAAGTCTTTTATTGAATAAGGGCAACCTAAATCGCCTTTTCTTTGCTTAATTCCAATCTCATGAATTGGTAGTAAATAAACAACATCTACGCCCAGTTCCTTTATCCTATCTAAATCAGTAATAAACTCTTTAAAAGTACCACTTTGAGTATGGTTTCTTATATATACCTGATAGAAAAATAATTTACGTAATTCTTTATTAGTATAAATACTCATTAATACCACTCCAATCAAGGACATTATAACACTTATATTTCATTTACAAAAGTGCTTTAATAATATATACTTAGTTAAGTAGGATGTGATATAATATGCCAACAATTAAAGATGTTGCTAAAAAGGCAAATGTTAGCGTAGCTACGGTATCAAGAGTTATTAATAATACCGGTTATGTAAATCATGAAACAAGGAAAATCGTTGAAGTTGCAATAGCAGAGTTAGGATATGTTCCTAATGAATTAGCTCGTTCATTATTCCGTAAAAGATCTAACATTATCGGATTAATCGTTCCCCATATTTCAACATACTTTTTCGCTGAATTAATTGAATCAATTGAAGACGCTGTAACGAAAAGTGGTTTTAAACTTATGATCTTCAATTCAAAAGATGATATAGAATTAGAAAAGAAATACTTAAATGTCTTAAATCAATACAATGTTGATGGTTTAATCCTTGTAGCTAACACAAAAAGCACGAAATCATATTTAAAACTTGGAATGCCAATTATAACTATTGATCACATCATTGATAAGAGTGTTGCTTCCATTACAAGTGATAATGTTCTTGGTGGTGAATTAGCAGCTAAACTATTAGTTAAATCAAATGCCAAAAAAGTAATTCACTTTAGAGGTCCAAGTGATCTAATAACAGTAGTAGATAGAGCTAGAGGCTTCTATCAAGTAATTGATGAACATAATATAACATGTTTCAGCTTTGATTTAGACTTTAAAACACCGGATATCAAAGATATTGAAATGTTCATTAAGAAACATCCTGATGTTGATGGAATATTCTGTAGTTCAGATATTATAGCATTCTATGTAATTAGCGCATTAACACGCTTAGGATATAGAATACCTGATGATGTTCAAGTAATAGGTTTTGATAATATTGAATTGTCTGGAGTTTTAATACCAAAACTAACTACAATAGCTCAACCAATTCAAGAAATAGGAATTGAAGCTATAAGAAAATTAAATGTCTTGATTAAAAAACAAGAACTAGATGAATTACATAGTTTATTACCAGTAACTTTGGTAAAAAGAGAAACAACAAAAAAAGACCTCTAGGGGTCTTTTATTTTTTTACATTTTTTTACATGCCCAAAACTTTTTTTCATAAAATTAGATTTCAATTATAATTCCCAAATAGTTGTATAAATGGGAATTAAAATAACTAAACGAAACACTACATTATTGTACACTCGATAAAATACAATAAATCCTTATATTATATAGTTCCTTTGTATCAAATTTCTAAAAACTAAGCATATTTTGCAGAAATCGTCGAATTTTCTCTTGAATTTGTAAATATAGCTATAGGACTTTGTATAGCCATTGTAGAGTACTTTCGTTATAAATAATGGTCGATTCTAAATAAGTGAGATAAAATCGGATGAGTAGTTGTTAGTTCTTAGTTTCGATTAGAATACATAAAATCAAGATGCAAAGAGGATTTTATACAGTTTCAAAATTCTTCCTCTCCTTTGTCGCAGTACGGAATTGGAAGATGTAAAAGTTTCCTTCGACATCAAGTAATCTTTGATTTGAGATAGAAAAGCGTCAATTGCAATAAATGAGTCTACTATTCCCAAAGTTTCTTTGGAATTCTTTTTGTAATTATCAAAAATCAAGTTTTTCATAAATATCTCAAGATTATCTACTTTTTTCTTTAAGTCATTCTCAAGATATGAATGGTCTCGATAAATCCTAGCTAGTATGTCCTCATATGAATTTAGCACTTCTAAGAAGTTCTTGATAAGAAGTTCTTGACTACAATCAGCAGTACACTGCTGTTTTAAGTCATTTTCAAGAGACTCTATATTACTCTCTAGTATGGTCATTAAAAGCCCATATTTTGTATTAAAATGTAAGAAAATGCTACCTTGAGATACGTCACATTCCTTTGATATTTCTTTCGATGATATCTTAACAAAGCCCTTTCTCTTAATCAGGTACTCTGTTGCCTCAATTATTTTTTGTCTTGTCTTAGCTTTTTCCACAATTCTAATACCGATACTGACCACCCACTCACTGAATATATACTCATTATATTCGATATTTTTCCACATGTCAACCGTTTATAATGATTTTCAAATAACGTATGACTAATTATCCACCTAATATACTAGTCAATTCAATTTAGCCTGTGGATAACTATTGTGGAAAACCATTTTGGACCTCTTATTATACACATATTAGGTCTACATCCACATAAAAAAAACAAGCAAGAACTGCTTGTTTCTACTCTTTTATGTCTTTGGTAAGTGAACGATATATTAATAATACGTTTATTAAAGCATATGTGTGTGCCATTAGAACAATTATAACAATTATTCGAAAAAAGAAATAAAACCTTGGAAAAAGAAATTCACTTGAATCCATATTTGGAAACATAATTATGATCTGATAATATAGCGGAAAACCAATTATTAGAAGAAAAGCCAATATTTTCTTTATCATTTGCTGTTTTGATCTGGTATCGTTGTAAATTAAATCCTTCTTATTTCCTTCTCGAATTTTTGAGAAGTAGTACCAAGCTCCAAATTTACCAACGAAATTCCAATCAACAAACAATTCTAGGTAATCAGGTTCCGTCTTTTTATTAAGAATTTGGAAGTCAAACTCATAAACTAAATCAGAAGGCTCACTCTTTCTAAATATATATTTAAACAATCCTAGACTTTCAAGTATATACCCATCTCTTGCCATTGATTCTAACCAGGCTTTTTCTTTATCTGAATTCCATACAAAGAATACTTTCTTAACAATCAATCTATCCATTAGTTATTCTCCTAACATTACGGACCATTTCTCGTAGTCTTTTGGTCTCATAGCCTAGTAAAATAGCGCCTTTTTCGGTTATTTGATACTCTTTCTTCCTCTTGTTTTTGATATCCTCATCATACAAATAGATGAGTTCGTACTTAAGTAGATTTTGAATCACTCCATATAATGTTCCTGCTGCGAGTGTCAAACGATCATTTGTAATAACTTCCACTTCCTTAATAATTCCATAACCATGAAGTGGATTACTTAGTACAAGAAGAATGTAAAATGTAGATTCAGTTAGTGGTGATAAAGCTAGTAACTTTTTATTCATAAATTCACCTCATTTATATCGTCTAACGATATATCGTATATCTTTATACTATCACTCACTCGTGACTATGTCAAATAAAAAAAGAGCCGAGGCTCTTTTATTTTTTTGTTAATACAACTACAGTCTCAATATGTGATGTATGAGGAAACATATCAAATGGCGTAATTGAGCCAACATTGTACTTACTACTTAACTGTTTGATATTCTTAGCCAGAGTACTTGGATTACATGATACATAAATAATCTTACTAACTGGCTTACGGTTTAACAGGTCTAAAGTCTTATCATCAATACCTGATCTAGGTGGATCAAAAACGATAACATCTGGGGTAATTTTATTGTCATAAATTCGAGGTAAAATATTCGCAACTTCACCTTTGAAGAATGAAGTATTTTCAAATTTGTTTGCTTTCTTATTATGTAATGCACTATAGATTGATTCTTCACTTACATCAATACCATAAACTTTTTCAACAAACGGCGCTAAATACATAGATATTGCTCCTGCACCACAATAAGCATCAATAATTATACGATCTTTTTCAAAATCTAAATGAGATTTAATGTGCTTATAGAGTTTGATAGCTTGAGAAGGATTTAACTGATAGAATGCTTTTGGTTTCAAATCGTAACGAATGTCCCCTATTCCCTCAGTAATTGAGTTTTTACCTACTAATATCTCTACTTCTTCACCGAATACTTCAACATTTTTAGCATCTTTATTTTTTGAAATACCAACACTTACGACATTTGGAATTTTTATAATTTCTCTAGCAACATCTTGAAGTGCTCTATTATAAATTGTAATGACTAAAGTTACTTGAATTTCACCATTTTGATGGCTTTCTCTTATAACTATATTACGTAAAAGTCCTCGCATAGTTGACGAATCAAATGCAAATATCTCGTACTTATCTAATATTTCAATTATAGGTTGAGTAATTAAATTTATGTTTTCTGCATGAATAGGACAATGAGTAATTGGTACTAACTCATTTGAGTTAAGTTTATATAGTCCCGTTGTTAAGCCATATTTTGAATTTCTGACGGGCATTTGAGATTTATGTCTATAATATTTGGGATTTTTCATTCCAATCATATCATTTATCTTATATTTAGTACGGTCTAGTCCAGCAAATCTTTCTAGAGTTTGAATTAGCATTTCTTCTTTTAATGAAAGTTGTTCATCATATGCAATATGTTGAATTTGACAACCTCCGCATTCACCAAAATGCTCACAGAAAGGTTTAACTCTCTTCTTAGCTTTTATTTTGATTCTAACAACTTCCCCTTTAGCATAGTTGTTTGTAACATCTGTGATACGAACAATCGCTTCTTCAGGTGGTAGTAAACCAGGAACAAAAACGGCTAATCGTTTATAATAACCGATACCTTCTCCGTTAATCCCTAATCTTTTAATTGTTAGTAATATTTCTTGATCTTTTTTTAATATTTGTTGCATGGATTTCACCATCTTTCTTTATCCAGTTTATAACTATACACTTTTTACTATGGAAATGCAATACCAAATGCTGTTCCTAATGAAATAACAGCAGTATTTGCTTGGTCTTTAAACATTAATGCCATTGCTGAAGTATCATGAAATAGTTTGACTGTGATCTCTTTATTAAGTTCTTTGGTTAGCTCTTTGTTAAGGTAATCCTCATAGTTCTCGGCTATATATGACAATTTACCATATCCACCTCTTTGAGAATAAATCTTACCATCAAAAACGTAATTAGCAATACTCATATATATATTTTCACCGGTAAATGCTACTTGTTTATAAGTTTTAACTATAGCCTCAACAATATAATTGTGTAATTTATGAGCAATAGCTTCTACTTCTTTAACATTCTTTGTTTTATAGAATAAAAAATCAGATGATATAGACGGTAATATTGTATCAATAACGACTTTACCTTCTTTTTTGTAATGTCTTCCGCGTTTAATATTTGTTTGTCCAAAGTCAAACAATAAATAATCACCATTCTCTACTATCGAAGCAAGTCCATGCGTACCTAAATTAGACGACCCCTCAATGAAGGTAATGTGTTTATTCTTTATCTCTTGTTCATTAAAATATTTTTCAACTTCGTTGTAGAATATTTGCGTTAAGATTGGAGATGTAAGTCCTCCTACTAGGTATATATTATCAATAGTTTTCCAAAAATTCCAATGCTCTTCAGTCCAATTCAGACGATTTGAAACTGAAAGCTCCGAAGGCTTAAATAGTGTTCCTAAGAACTTAGCTAAGCGTCTTCCAAACATTTCAGCAATCTGTGTTGCCTTTCTCCTAATACTATCTAAATCACTATTCAGTAGATCATTAAACATATGTGATAGTTTTTGGCTATCTTCTATATATGATAAGCCTAATTCATCTTTATTCTCAATTATCTCAGCAACTATTAAAGAGGGTCTAAAGAGTTGATCTGCTAAAACATTATCAACATAAACACTATTTAGTGAAGCGATTGGTAATATCTGGCCTGATTGCTTAAAAGGATTCATCTAATCACCTCGTTAAAATTATAACATAAGTTAAAAAAAGCAAGAATTATAATTCTTGCTTTTTAAGTCTTAATTTAGTAACTGTTTCTATATGTGATGTTTGTGGGAACATATCAAAAGGAGTAACTTCTAATACTTGATACCCATTAGCTTGTAAGTAATTTAAGTCTCTAGCTAATGTAGAAACGTTACAAGATATATAAACAATTTTTGGTATTTTCATTTCAATAACTGTTTTTAAGAACTTCTTATCGCAGCCCTTACGTGGCGGATCTACAAATAATACATCAACATTGTAGTTCTTCCATTGTAAGATAACATCTTCAGCTTTACCGGCAACAAACTTGAAGTTTGAAATACCATTATTCTTAGCATTTTCTGTTGCATCAGATATCGCTTGCTTAACAATATCAACACCTAGTAATGTTTTAGCATATTTAGCAGCTGTTAACCCGATAGTCCCGATACCACAATAAGCATCGATAATTACTTCATCAGTTGTTAAATCTGCATATTCAATAGCTTTGGAGTATAGTGCTTCAGTTTGGATTGGATTTACTTGATAGAATGAACGATGAGATATTTTAAAGAATACACCGTTAATTTCGTCTCTAATAAAGTCTTCTCCGTATATTACCTTAGACTTTTTACCCATTATTATATTAGTATTATCAGGATTAAAGTTATGTACAACACTTACTACCTTTTTATATCTAGATACTAATTTTTTAACAATGATGTCTTTCTTAGGTAATTTTGGAGTTAGGGTAACGATTGTAACGGATATATCATCAAATTTATATGAGTTTCTAACAACTAAACATCTAACAACTCCTGTTCCAATAGTTTCATTATAAGCAGGAATATTTAACTCTTCAAAGACGTTCTTCATAAACTTAACAATATCAGTAGTTATTTTTGGTATGATATAACATTTTTTCATATCAATGATATCATGAGTTCTACTTTTGTATAGACCTGAGATCATTTTACCATTTTCTTCACCGAAAGGAATTACCGCTTTATTACGATAATAATAAGGATTTAACATTCCTAAAGTTTCGTTTACTTTTGTATCTATTTTCCCAAGTTTTCTTAAAGTCTCTTTAGTACGATGTTTCTTAAAATCTAATTGCATTTGATAATTCATATGCATTAAATTACATCCACCGCATTCTGAAAAATGATCACAAATAGGCTCTTTTCTAAAAGGTGATTTATGGATCATCTCCACTAACCTACCAAAACCAAAACTAGCATTCACTTTCACTATTTTTATTTCAGCTTTTTCACCCTTTAAAGCATTTGCGACAAATATTGGGAACCCATCAATCTTACATACACCCATTCCATCATGAGTCATATCTACAAACTCAACCGAATAATATTCATTTTTTTCAATCATCATTACACCTCTTGTTCGAACATTGTTCATCTATGGAGTAGTTCTTTCATGAATATTATACCATATATTTAGGTAAAAAGGGGGAATCCACAAAAAAAAGGGTCCATGACCCTTTTTACGAAAGAGATTATTCAATTACGATCTCAACAATATCTCCATCTGCTGATTCTACGTCTACAATTTTACCTAACATTCCAGTATCAATCATATTCAAAATCTGTTCAAAATCTAAATCTAATCCTTCAATTTGATCCATCTTCATAAATCCTTTACCGCTTGATAACGCCACTTTAGCGAATTCAATAGGTATTTGAACATTTACTTTATCTCCGTCTGCTGATAATACTTTTATTTTAAACATTTTGAAAGCTTCTTTTTTTGGTCTAATAATTGCTTTAGTTTCATTTTGGTCTAGGGCTTTTAATAATTCTGCACCTTCTGCTGCAGTGATAGTTTTATTCTCAATCATTTCTAATATTCTTAATTTATCATTCATAAAATCATCTCTCCTTATTTGTATGATCTAATTTGTTTTTTGTTTGATTGTAGTAATAATTTTGTTTCTTGTTTTCTATATCTAATTAATTCCTCAATAGTATAATTATCGTACATTTTCATAATAGCCTCCTTATTATTTTAATAACTTAGCAGCTTCTGATGCTTTTATTTCGCCTTTTTCCAATTTTTCTAAAACGTCTGCTCTCTTAACTTTATCTTCATCGCTAATTTGGTATCCTAGACTAACAATTACTTCGTCTAAGTTCTTTTTAACTGTTGGGTATGAGATACCAAGTTCTTTTTCGATTTGCTTAATGCTTCCTTTGTTTTTGATAAACACTTCTATAAAGTATAAATGTTCTTTAGATAGATAGTTGAATTTACTTAATTTAAAATCTCCTGATATTTCAGTTGAGCAGTTTTTACAGCTCAATTTAGTAACCTTTAAATCGCTTTTACATATAGGGCATTCCCCAATTACGTTATTCATAGACATCCTCCTAGATAATTCTTATATCAACTGTTGCATCAGTTGATTCAACTTGTATTTGTGTATTTTTCGAGTATTTAAGTAATTTACTGATCTCGTTAATATCGAAATCATCTTTATCGTCATCTTTGATAAATCTTTTTCCAATTCTTAATCCCATTCTGACAAAGATCATCGGGATTGGTATTGCAAATAATATCTTAAGGAATGTATTAACTCCTTTTCCTTCATCAGGAACATGAATTTTCATTTTGATAAATGAAGCTCTTTTCCCTGGTTTAGTATTTCTTACCTTCTGTTCAGGATATAAGATATTCAATGCTTCCTGTGATGTAAGTTCTCCATTTTGGATTTGTTGAAGGACTTTTTTATTACTCATCTATGTTCACATCCTTTATTAATTTTTTTAAGTTCGTGATTAACTTTCTTAATTACACCCTTATGATAATACATAAAAAAGTATATGTCAACACTTTTAATTAATTTTATTAAGTTAGATATTAATTTTATTAAGTTAATGCTTAACTATATTGATTATTATCAATGTCTAGTTCATTTATAGATGTACTTATTCCTTATATATATAAAAAGAAATGGCATTTTAGCACCATTTCTTATATGACAATGTTAATTTTGTAGTTAATTATATTAATAAACTTCATCAAATATTAAGGTAATTTATTAATTGCTCTAATTCTATCCACTACAGGTGGATGTGAAAAAGTTAATTTTACATATAGTGGATGAGGTGTTAAATTAGAGAAATTCTCTTTACTTAACACTTTTAATGCACTAATCATATAATCTTTTGAATATTTAGTAGAAGCAAAAGCATCTGCTTGATACTCATGTTTTCTAGATAACGTTGAGGTTATTAAGTGAATGATTATTGACAATGGGGCAAATAATATAAAGAACATGATTAACGAGAATCCTAAGTTAGCTCCAGCAAAGTTAAACGCTTCGCCAAATGCTTCAGATTTTGCTAACCAACCAAATAGACTTACATATATAAACATTTCAATAGCTGATTGAGCTAGATTGAAAATTACATGTTTATACTTATTGTGTCCTATTTCATGTGCTAATACAGCAATAATCTCTTCATTACTCATTTTTTCAATCAATGTATCAAATAAAACTATTCTTTTTGCCTTCCCAAACCCACTAAAGAACGCATTTAGTTTTGATGATCTCTTTGAAGCGTCCATAATACTTATTTTTGAAACCTCATAACCAACACTTTTAGCAAACTCATTAATGCCATCTTTTAATTCACCATCTTCTAAAGGTGTTAACTTGTTAAAGATTGGCACTATAACTGTTGTGTATAACAGATTTACTATTAAGATAATCACCATAATAGCTAACCATGTATATAGAAAGAATAGATTTCCCGCTTTTTCTTCTATTACAACAACTAGATACAGTAATCCTCCACCAAATATAAATGTTAGTAATAGATTTTTAATTTTATCGGTAACAAATGTTTTCTTAGTCGTTTTATTAAATCCATACTTTTCTTCAATTTTGAAAGTACTATAATAAGATGGATATATCCCTATAATAAATGTAATAATCTGATATATCCCCATAAATGCTAATACCTGTAATCTAGCATTAATAAATAATTCTCTAGCTGCATCATCGATAATAACAAATACACCTAATACTAAGAATAACAATAATATTACGGTATCAATTACACTGACAATCTCACTAAATCTAAATCTCTCCATTGTGTAATTAAGCCATCTCTTATATTCCTTCTCATCATAAATCCCTTGAACTTCTTCTGGTATTTCGGCATTTCTATTAGAGTAATTTAGCCAAGATAACCATGTACTATATCCATACCCAATTACTATTAATGCATATACCAATATTAAGATAAACGTTTCCATTTCATCACTCCTTCTCGACCATTTTAACACAATACAATTAAAATATCACGATAATTCAACCATTATGACAAGGTTGTCACTATTCTCTTGACAAGCACCAATATGTTTGATAAACTATAAGTGACAAGGTTGTCATATGGAGGTGATATATGAATGCCAAAAGAAACCTTTTTCAATTTAGATGAAAACAAGAAGACAAGAATTATCGAAGCTTCTTTAGATGAATTTTCTCTAAACTCTTTTAATGAAGCCAAATTATCAAGAATCATCAAATCATCAAAAATACCCAGAGGTAGTTTCTATCAGTATTTCGAGGATAAGATGGATTTATACAAGTACGTCTTTGATATTTTATCAAAAAGAAAGTTATCCTTTATGGAAGACTTACTACCAAACCCTGAAAAGATGCCATTTTTAGAACTTTTTGAAGAGTTATATACAAGAGGTGTGAAATTCGCTGAATCAGATATTAGATTTGTAAGGATATCAAAATACTTGATGTTATCAGGACAAGATATCATTGATCAAATATTTGGGGACAACTTAGGGGTCGCAAAAGAGTTTTACATGAAATATATCGAAACTGATAAATCACTAGGTCGAATTAGACAAGACATTGATACGGAATTTTTAGCAGAATTTGTTGTGCAAGCAACGACTAATATTGCTTTTAATGAAGTTGCAGAAAACGATGATTTTGATGTTAAAAGAATGTTTAAACGAATAAGTAATATTATATCAATACTTAGGAAAGGTATAGAATAGGTGAACATAATGTTTAAAGTAGAAAATATGAAATACAGATATCCTAAAAATGACAAGGACACCATAAGAGGTATTAGCTTTGATATCGCTAAAGGTGAGATTTTTGGTTTTTTAGGACCAAGTGGTGCAGGTAAAAGTACTACACAGAAAATCATGATCAAAGTCTTAGAAGACTATGATGGTGGAATTTACTATAATGGAAAAAGCATCCTGGAATTCAACGACGAATTCTATGAAAGCATTGGAGTTAGCTTTGAAATGCCAATTCATTTCTCTAAAATGACAGCAATGGAAAATATCGAGTTTTTCTTAAAATTATATAAGAAAAACGCTAATATTGAAGAATTAATGAAAAGAGTTGGGTTATGGGAAGACCGTGATAAGATGGTTGGAGAATACTCAAAAGGAATGAAGATTCGATTAAACTTTGTTAGAGCAATGTTAAATGATCCTGATATGTTATTCCTTGATGAACCTACTAATGGTCTTGATCCTAAAAATGCAATGATTTTAAAAGATATGGTAAGAGAGTTCCGCAATAATGGTGGAACCGTATTTATCACTTCACATATCATGGCTGATATCGATCAATTATGTGATCGCGTTGCCTTTATTGTTGAAGGTAAAATCATTGAAATGGATTCACCAAGAAACTTAAAAATCAAATATGGTAAACGTTCAATGAAATTAGAGTATAACGATAACGGCAAAACAGTATTGAAAGAATTTCCAATGGATGACATTGGTAAAAATGAAGAGTTCTTAAACCTTTTACAAACTAAAGAATTAGAAACATTACACAGTGGTGAAACTACACTGGAAGATATCTTTATTACTGTAACAGGAGTTCAATTAGCTGATGAGTAAAGTTTGGTTATTAGTAAAAGGTGAGCTTCAAAGATTACACAAATATAATCTAACAACTATAAGTCTTGCAGTAGCGATATTATGGTGTATAATGCTATATTTCGTTGGTGATGACTTATTGGGAATACTGCTTCCTTTAGTACTCCTAATGGATGCAACAATGATGGCTTTGATGTATGTTGGTTCAATTATGACATTCGAAAAATCAGAATCAACAATATCAACTTTATTAGTTACACCAGTATCAAATGATCAATTGTTATTAGCAAAAGTACTTTCAAACACTGTTCACAATATGTTTTCAAGTGCATTAATCATTATTGCGTTTACAATTTTTGCAAGTATTGAAATCAATTACTTACTAGTTACATTAGCAGTCTTCTTATCAACTGCAACACATACAGTCTTAGGGATTTGCATGTCATATACTGCAAAAGACTTCACAAGACTTTTAATGCGCGTTATGAGTTTCGCATTTATCTTAATGGCACCAGCTTTATTACTTGAATTTGGTGTTGTAGAAGGTACTCTTTGGGAAATCATTAATTTAGTTAACCCAATCAATGCTGCATTAGAATTATTCAAAGTTGCTTTCCCTACAGAACTTACAGAATTTGGATGGGAATTCTATTTCTCATTAGGATACTTATTAACTGGTGGACCATTACTATATTTCCTATGGGCCAAACCAAAATTCCAAGATTATGCCGTTAGGCAAAGTGGGGTGTAAAATATGTTTATACACGTATTCAAAAGTGAAATAAAAAACATCGTTAGAGACCCAATGTATTTATTCTTTAGTGTTTATCCATTTATTTTCGGTGCTGCTGGATATTTCATCGTTGATTCTATCAGCGACCCTGTATGGGGTGGAATGGTAGCAATGATCCTAATCATCATGACAAGTTATGTCTATGGTGCAGTTACTGGATTTACATTATTAGATGATAAAGACGATAAAGTTTTAATAAGTTTAAAGATTACACCAATTTCAACAAAAATGTATGTTTTTGTAAAACTATTAATCGGTTATGTATTTGGATTCATCGCAACACTAATCGTAGTATTCGCGACCGGTTTCTTAGCAGATACAGCCATTTGGATGATTATCCTAATCTCAGCTGTAGCTAGTTTACAAGCGCCATTCTTAGCTTTAGTAGTTAACAGTTTTGCTTCTAATAAAGTTGAAGGTTTCGTTGTAATGAAAGGAACTGGTATGACACTTATCTTACCAGCAGTAGCATTTTGGCTTACTGATTGGAAAGAGTTCTTCTTGATAATCGCACCAGGATTCTGGCCTGCTCGTATGATTCAAATGGAAATTATGCCAACAGAGATATTCCATATAGAATATAACTTACCGATTCTTTTATACTTCTTCTTAGGAGTAGCATACAACTTATTATTATCAACACTACTATTCAAAATATATACAAAAAAATCTAATATATAAAGGAGAAAGAATATGCCTTGGTACGCAATTGCATTAATTATTTATGGTATCCTTTGTTTATTCATTGGTTTACTAAAGCCACCAATGATATGGAACATGAGTAAATTCAAAGTAATGGAAAAAATGTTTGGTAAAGTAGGACTTAGAGTTTTCGTCCTTGTATGGGGAGCAATCGCTCTTGTAGCTGGTTTATTACTTAGATAACAAAAAAGCACAATTCATTCTGAATTGTGCTTTTTGTTTACAAACTACTTCGTAATTCTATAATAATATCTCTTGTTTCAGCTGCTTTCTCAAAATCAAGACGCTTAGCTGCATTACGCATTTCTTTTTCGAGATCTCCGATGATCTTAAGTTTCTCTTTTTTAGATAAATCACCAATTGATTTAGTTTCTTCACTAATATCCAGTTTAACACTAATAGAATCTCTAATAGCTTTCTTAATAGTGAGAGGAGTAATATTGTTTTCCTGATTATACTCTTCTTGAATAGCTCTTCTTCTAGATGTTTCTTCAATAGCGTAATTCATTGAATCAGTCATTTTATCAGCATACATTATTACTTTACCATCACTATTTCTAGCAGCACGACCAATCGTTTGAACTAAACTACGATTACTTCTTAAGAATCCTTGTTTATCAGCGTCTAAGATACAAATTAAAGCAACTTCAGGAATATCTAATCCTTCACGTAAAAGATTAATCCCCACAATTACATCATAAGTTCCTAGACGTAGTTCTCTAATAATTTCAATACGTTCCAATGTTTTAATTTTACTATGTAGATAAGTTACTTTGATACCTAATTCTTTTAAGTAATTAGTTAAATCTTCACTCATCTTAATTGTTAAAGTCGTAATAAGAGTTCTTTGATTTACTTCATTACGTTTCAATATCTCAGCAACTATATCATCGATTTGTCCTTGTTTACCTCTAACCTCTATAACAGGATCTAGTAATCCTGTAGGGCGAATAATTTGTTCTACTAAGTAAGGAGTTTTTTCTCTTTCATAATCTCCAGGTGTCGCGCTTAAATAAACCACTTGTTTGATCTTTTTATTAAATTCCTCAAAGTTTAAAGGGCGGTTATCAAGTGCACTTGGTAATCTAAATCCGTAATCTACTAAAGTTGATTTACGTGATCTATCCCCATTATACATCCCTCTAACTTGGGGTAATGTAACATGTGATTCATCAACTACTAATAAGAAATCATCACCAAAGAAATCCATTAAAGTATAAGGTGTTTCACCTTCTTCTCTGAGCGAGAGATGTCTTGAATAGTTCTCAACACCGCTACAACTACCAATTTCTTTTAACATCTCAATATCATAATTAGTCCGTTGAGAGATTCTTTCTGCTTCTAAATACTTATCTTCCTTCTTATAAAAAGAGATTCTCTCTTCTAATTCTTCTTCGATTCTTTTAATACCTTCTTCGATTTTATCTTTATTAGTTATGAACTGGGTTGCTGGGAATAAAGAAATAACTTTATACTCATTTAACACTTCTCCAGTTAATATATCAAATTCTCTAATTCGCTCGATATCGTCATCAAATAGTTCAACTCTTATTCCAACTGTTTTACTATATGTAGGTAGAATCTCAATGACATCACCTTTAACTCTAAACGTACCCCTATTAAAATCAAAATCATTTCTAGTAAACAACATCTCGACTAATCTAGTTAATAAACGATCTCGTCCAAATTCCTCGCCTACTCGTAACGTAAGCATCGAGTTTTTATAGTCTTCAGGATTCCCTATTCCATAGATACAAGAAACAGAGGCAATAACAATAACGTCTTTTCTCTCAAGTAAAGAAGCTGTCGCACTATGTCTCATCTCATCAATTTCATCATTTATAGATGAATCTTTTTCAATATATAAATCCCTTGAAGGGACATAGGCTTCTGGTTGAAAATAGTCATAATAAGAAATAAAGTATTCAACCCTGTTTTCAGGGAAATACTGTTTAAACTCACTATATAATTGTCCAGCTAAGGTTTTATTATGAGCTAATATCAAAGTTGGTTTATTGATATTTTTAATAACATTACTAATTGTAAAAGTCTTCCCAGTCCCTGTTGCTCCAAGTAAGACCTGTTCTTTCACACCGTTATTAATATTATTAGTTATATATTCAACAGCTTTTATCTGATCACCCATCGGTTCATAGTTAGCCTTTAATGCAAATTTGTCCATAATAATCACCTCATAGAAATTATACCATATATACTAAAAATAATTGATATATGATACAATGTTTTCAGGTGATAATAATGAAAGTATTACTTATTAGTATTAACGCAAAATACATCCACACTAATAACGCTGTTAGGCTTTTAAAAGTAAACAGTTCTTTTGATACTGAGATAATGGAATATACAATCAAAGACGATATCAAAAACATCGCAGAAGAGATAAACAACAAGAATCCTGACGTTGTTGCTTGTAGTATGTATATTTGGAATGTGAACAACTTCAAAGAATTATTCAAAGAACTAGAGCTAAAAAATGCAAAACTAGTTTTAGGTGGTCCTGAAGTTAGTTATGATCCTACATACTTCTTAACTAATACCAAAGCTGATTTTGTTATTAAAGGCGAAGGGGAAATAGCTTTTGAAGAACTATTAAAAGCAATAACTTCTAATAAGGATTATAAAAACATTTCTAGTTTATCTTATAAAGATAATGGCAATATAATAAATAACCCAATAAAAGAGATAACCGATTTATCAGTTATTAAACTACCTTATTACATCAAAGAAGATATTGAACATATACCTAATAAGATATCGTATATAGAATCCTCGAGAGGATGTCCTTATAAATGTAGTTACTGTTTAAGTTCTCTAGAGAAAACAGTTCGATTCTTTAATACTGATGAAGTAAAAAAAGCGATTCTCTACTTAATGGAAAAAGGTTCAAAGACAATTAAATTTCTTGATAGAACATTTAATGCCAATAAGAACACACTTGATTTACTAGATTATATTATTGAAAACAATAACCATAAAACAGTCTTCCAGTTTGAAATTACGGGTGATGTTTTAGATCCTAAAATTATCGAGCACTTAAATAAAAAAGCTCCTAAAGGTCTATTTAGATTTGAAATCGGTATTCAATCTATCAATGAACAAACTAATCTCCTTGTAGATAGATTCCAAAATACCGAAAAACTATTCAATAATATAAAACTTATCCAAAAAGGTAATATCATTGATTTACATTTAGATTTAATTGCTGGGTTACCTTTAGAAGACCTTAAATCATTTATAAATACCTTTGACAATGTTTTTAATCTCAAAACTAAGGAATTACAACTTGGATTCCTAAAAATGCTTAGAGGGACAAAAATAAGGTTTGAAAGTGATAAGTATGGATATGAGTTTAATAAAAATGCCCCATACGAAATTATTAGTAATAATGCATTAACTAATAATGAAATTAAAGAGATTCACTTAGTAGAACATATGTTAGAACTCTATCACAATAAAGGATACTTTAGACAAAACATGTTGGATATCATTATATCCAAAGAATCACCCTATCAGTTCTTTCTAGATATTGGAAATCACTTTATAATAAATAACTATAAAATGAAAGGTTATCAGATAGAGGATATCTATAAATATGTCTTTGATTTATTAAATGGTGAAGAAATCTACCTATTAAAACAAGATTATCTAGTTAGATCAAAAATCAAACCAAAGATATTCTTTGAGAATATCATTTCTAAGGAAGAAAGAAATCTTATATTAACAAAACTATCTCAACAACAAAATATCCCTTTAAACAAACTATATAAACATTCAGTCCTAATCAAAAAAGACTTTGAATATTTTGTAGCTCTTTATCAAAACCATATATCGCAGACATACAAAGTGTACATAAATAAAACGCCCTAAATAGGGCGTTTTTTAATTAGTAATCTTTATAATCGCAGTATAAACTTTATCGATATAATCTTTAATATTCAACTCTTTGTCAATTTCCATATTTGCATTTGCAATACGAATTATACTCCCAACAACTAGTGATGTTAATAACATTTGGTTTTCTCCTACTAGTTCTGGTTTTAATTTACCCTCTACAATTCCTTTTGAAAAGACTGATGTAAATCTTTCTTGATAAAACACATTAACACTTTTGATTTTTTCTGTCATTTTCTTTCGATGTTCGTCAGGCATAATTCTTTTGAAATTAGGAGTGATTAAGTTAAATAAGAACCGACTGTTCAAAGCTATATCAAAGAGATTCGATAACTCTTTTTTTATCTGAGTTTCAAAATCACTATCTACTAATTCATGGTTATGAATCGTTTCTATTGATTTATCAACTACACGGATTACTGCTTCTTGTAGTAACTGATCTTTAGTATCAAAGTACTCATAAATTGTGCTTTTTCCGATATCTACTTTTGCAGCTAATTGGCTGATGGTAAAATCAGCACCGATTCCTTGAGTTCTAAATATTTCAACTAATGCATCTAATATTTGATCTTTTCTTGCCAATTAGATCACCTTCTTTTTGTTGAAGAATAAGTTAGCTAAAAGCAATACAAGTAATACCACACCGATAAGAATAATGTACCAGTAACCTAAATATATATAAGCCCCAACAGTACCAGCAAGAACTGCAACTATTCCTAAACCACTTAAAATGTTTTTAGTGTATTCAGTAAACAAGAAGTACATGATAGGTACAACAACCAATGTTAAGACTGTTGCATATAATAATCCACCAATTGTAGTTACTGCCATTGGTTGCATCATTTCTGCACCATCACCAACACCTAATGCCATAGTGATTAAAGCTAAGATAGTCGTTAAAGCTGTCATTACGATTGGTCTTAATCTTGTTTTACCAGCTTCTAACAATGCTTCTTTAACACCTAAGCCTTTTGCTCGTAATTGATTTGTATAATCAACAAGGACTATACCGTTATTTACGACGACCCCAACTAATATAATAAATCCAATCATTGCGACAACACTTACAGGCATTCCTGTAAAGAATAATATTGCAAATCCACCAGTAAATGCTAATGGAATTGTAAACATAATGATTAATGGATAACTATATGATTGGAATTGCGAAGCCATAATCATATAGATTAAAGCAACAGCTAAAACCATTGCTAAAACTAAAGTACTTAATGCTTCCATTATCTCTTCATTTTCCCCTTGGACTTCAAACACATATCCTTCAGGTGCTTCATAATCACTCATTGCCTCATCTAAATCTTGAGCAACGAATGTAGTATTGAAATCAGGATCAAATGTTGCTGAGATAGTTAATGATCTAATTCCATTTATATGATTTATTGTACTAAAACCTTCGATTACTTCAACATCTGCAACATCGCTAACTTTAATAAATGAACCATCAAATCCCATTCCAAGAATTGTATCTTTAATCTCTTGAACAGAAAGCGTTGTGTCACTATAGTTAGATGAACTATCGTAAACATATACATCATACATAGTTCCACCTTGTGTAATGGTAGTAACTACTTCTTCAGATGATAATAATTCCATAATTTGCACTGCTACTACCGCTGTCATATAACCATATTGAACAGCTTTATCTTTATCAACAGTAATTTTGATTTCATCAGCTGGAATACCAACACCATTATCGACTTCAAGGACACCTTCAACATCACTTAATAGTCCTGCTATTTCATTTGCTTCTGTTTTTAATACTTCTAAATCATAACCGCGAAGTTCAACTTGATAACCACTACCTGTTAACATCGATGTTTGTTGCTGTGAACCACTAATATCAAACTCAATCATATCATAATCATCCATCAGTAACTCATTTAGTAATACTTCCATTTCGTTAGTAGATTTCACTCTATCATCACTTAGTACTACAGAAGCACTTGCGCTTCCTGCAGAACTAAATCCGAGGAAACCTCCTTGGGCACTTCCTAATGTCATTCCGACTATATCAACATCATCAAATTCTAAGATGTCATCAGCAAGGTCATCTAATACAGCAAAGAACTCATCTGTATCTAACGGATTTTCAGTTGGATTAGAGATTGAGATATTTAACTGTCCTTCATCAGAAGTTGGGAAATACTCAAATCCATTATTTATTGCTAAGAAGATAAATCCACCAAACAATATTACTACTAATACCATAACTACATATTTAAATCTAAAGGCAAAATTGAATAATTTTTCATAATTGCGTTTTGCCCAGCCACTATCTGATTCCTCTTTAGAAACAGTTTTTTCATCTTCTTTTAAAATCTTCGATGAAATCGCCGGAACCAGAGTTAAAGCAATTAGTAATGATGCGATTAAGCTATATGCAATCGTTAAAGCCATTTCCATAAAGATTTCTTTAATAAATCCTTCAATGAACACTACTGGTACAAATACACTAATAGTAGTAATTGTTGAAGCAAAGATTGCTCCTGCAACTTGTTTAGTACCTTCAATTGCAGCATCTCTATTTGAATAACCAAGTTTTTTCATTCTAAAGATATTTTCCATAACTACAATAGAGTTATCTACTAACATCCCAATACCAAGTGCTAACCCACCTAGGGAAACAATATTTAAAGTAATCCCACTAAAGTAAATTAATACTATTGCAAACATTAGACTGATAGGAATACTTATCCCAACAATGAATGTTGCACGGGCACTTCTTAAGAATATAATTAGGACAATTACTGCTAGTATAGCACCATAAACCAAGTTGTTTACAACACTACCCGTAGCGAATCCAATATATTCTCCCTGATCTAACAATACTGTAAAATCTGTATCTGTATCAGTTTCACTTAGACCTTCTAATACAGCAATGATTTCTTTTGTTACATCAGTAGTAGCATATTCACTACTTTTTTGAATTGAAATACTGATTGCATTATCACCATTTACTTTACTGTATTCTTTTTCATTAGCATTAACGAAATCAATGTCAGTAATTTCATTCATCCCGATTTCTAAAGGATTGATTACATACATCATTTCAATAGGATGAATTTCTGGATTATAAGCTGGATTTAACATTCCGGGGAAAGTAAATACTGTCAAATGCTCAATTTCATCTGTTGTCCCAAATTCATCACCAACACGAACTAAGTATATTCCGTCACTATATTCAGTATCAGCAATATTAGCGTATCCAACTGGATACTCAAAGTTTTGGGCTTGTAAGATTTGTCCTATAAGCTCTTTATCTAACAATGGTAATTGCGGTGCATCTACACCTAACATTGCAATAAATTGGGCATTAATAGCATCAATCTCATTATTTTTCTCAGCTAAGATTGCTTCATCTATAACTACTTGTATTTCTGATTCATAAGCACCACTAATACTAACACTAGCAACACCAGGTACCTTTTCAATATTAGGTACTATCTCGTCATAAACATATTCTGTTAATTCTCTTTGATTTAAATCACCTTTAGATACACTAAGTTGCATAATAGGCATCATATCAGGGTTTAATTTGATAATCATGGAACTTCCTACCATATCAGGCATACTAGCAGTCGACATATCTATTGTCTCACGCATTTCTATAATGGCACTGTCCATATTTGTATCACCGTTAAACTCTAAAATTATCAAAGAAAAGTTCTCTTGTGACATTGATGTTATCTCTTTTACATTTGTTGTTGTAGCTAATGCATCCTCTAAAGGATTAGTAACTACATCCTCTACTTCTGTAGGGCTTGCTCCTGGATAGGTAGTAACAACTACACTATAAGGGAGATTCATATTTGGGAATAAATCTGTCGTTAGATTGGTATAAGAAACCACTCCAAACACAATTACAATTATTACTGCCATAAAAACAGTAACAGCTCTATCCACACTAAACTTGGCTAAATTTTTCATTTTTGTCCTCCTATATATATGTTCATAAAAAACCCGACCGAATGTTCGGTCGGGTATAATATTACCACTATTTTTTTACTTAATCAAGTTCTTAACAGAAATATATGAAATTACTATTCTGTTACGTTAGTATCAACATCTTGATAACTAGAAGTCGTTAAGCTCAAACTATCTGGATGGAAATTAGCGTCTTCATTAACAAAGTCGATATCTCCATTTGATGTTTTCATTGTGATGTTATTAGCATACACATTAGTTGCATCGATTGCATTATTACTTGAATTTACAGTAATACTTGAAGCAGGTGATTCAGTTGTATTTAAATCCCCGAGTGTAACTTTACCATTTGTTGTATCAAGTGTATAAACATCAAATCCTGTTGTTCTAACTCTTATAGTATTATTGCTTGTGTCAATGATTAGATTTGAGTTACTAGTTGAAGTTACATCTATGACATCTACTCTACCGTTTGTTGTATAAATGTCAAGATTACCTGCAACAGTTATTTCTGACACTTCTACCATATTGTTTGATGAATCAATTTCTAAATATCCTTCAAATACCGAGTTTGAAACACTTACTTTTCCATTAGATGTTTTTAACGTTGCATCACCGCTAACATTTACATTGATCATATCAATTCTTGCATTAGATGTATCTAAAGTAACGTCTCTGAAATCGATGTTTCTGACATATACATTTCCATTTGAAGTCTCTACAATAATATCATCTAAATTTAAACCAGTTGGTAGTTCAATCCTTAGTAAATTGTGAGTACCACTCAATAAACTAAACATTTCACTAGGATCCCAAAAGATTTCAAATGTTGTTTCGATATCATTTGTTAGGACTAATTTATTTGTCTCATAATTAAAATCATATGTAAAATTATCATCTTTAATATGTGTGTGTTTAATAACCACATCATCATTTGAACCTTGGACTATTTCAACAGAGATATCTTCTAAATCAGTTTCAATAATCCACTGATCTCCATTTAATAACTCAGTCTCAAAGTCTTCTGTAATTGTTACACTAATAGATTCACCTTGTGAGTATTCAGTTTGCACCCAATCATAATGATTTAAGATCCAGTAACCAGAATACACAATTCCAACTAGAGCACCAACTAAGGCTAAATTCTTAATTCTTTTAGCTCCACGATGTTTCTTAAACCATGAATCTAAACTTAAATGACTTAGTTTCTTAATCGCTTTTTCTCTATTATTAACTTTGAATACATTTAGATGCCATTTGATTAAAGTTCTTGTGAACCATAATGATGCTTCTAAAACAACAAGTCCAAATAGGAATAACAGGATTAATGCTGCTGTAATAAACCCAAACACGTATTGATCGACAGCTGAACTGTCTCCTAATATTAAACCAATTGTAGTAAACCATGTGAAACTAGAACCAATAATTGCTACAGCTGCTCCATATAATGCAGGAATAACACTTGAAGCAATTAACACATCAAATGCAATTAAGAAAATTGCTTTCCCAGTACTAACATTTGAGTATCTCTCTTCTTTTTTCTTAACATATGTTGGACTAACTCCATATTCATCAAGTACATTTCTAGCAATCACTTCTGGTCTTTCTAACTCAGCAATTACTTCTTCTTCAGTTTTGTTTTCGTATATCGTTCCATTGTAAAATCTCTCTTCATAGAAATGAATTATTTCTCTACGCTCTTCTTTATCAAGCATATTTAATTCTCTATCTAATCTTCTCAAAAAATCAAGTTTATTCATATCGATCACTCCTTATCATTAAATTAACGACTCGCTGAAATTTTGTCCAGTCCACTCTTAAGACTTCAATTCTTCTTTTACCTTGCCTTGTAATTTTAAAATACTTTCTTGGTGGTCCTTCTGATGATTCTCGTAAATATGTTTCACAGAGACCTTCTTTTGTTAGTTTCCTTAATATTGGATATATCGTACTTTCACTAATAGCCATATTACTACTAATCTCTTGATATATATCATATCCGTAAGTATCTCGTTGTGCAATTTTGTTTAGTACAACCATCTCAAGGACACCTTTTTTTAGTTGCGTACTCATATGAGCACCTCCTTTTACACATTGTATGGTACTACACAATGTATAGTAGCATACTAAATATAGTACGTCAAGTCTTTATTTGTGTATTTTTTGTGAATTTCATTTTATTATGAAAATATGATTTTTAATCAAAAAAAAAGACTAGAATAATCTAGTCTTTTAAGTAATATCAACAATACGCATACCGTTAGTTGGCTCCCCAATTGGGAATCCACCGGTGATAATAACTCGATCACCTTTTTTGATACCATAATCTCTTTTAGCTATTTTGATTGCTTCTGCTACTACTGTCTCTACATCTTTAACCAAATGTACTTCAATTGGTTCTACACCACTATGAAGCTGTAATCCTTTGGCATACTTGTCTGATGATGTTAATGCCAAGATTCTTGCATTAGGTCTAAATTGTGATAAATACTTTGCAGTTCGTCCTGAAACAGTTGGCACAATAATTAAATTTACTTTACTTTGAATTACAGTATAAGCAACACTTATTGCAATTGATGTAGCAATACGTCTTGATGAATCGTTTTGCTTATTTGCACGTTTAACGATATCTTTACGATCAATTTGTGCTTCAATCCTATTTGCTATGCGGTTCATTGTTTCAACAGATTCAACAGGATAATTACCAACTGCACTTTCACCACTTAACATGATAGCATCTGTACCATCGTATATAGCGTTAGCTACATCGCTAACTTCAGCACGAGTTGGGCGAGGATGTTCAATCATAGATTCTAACATTTGTGTTGCTGTAACACTAATTTTACCTTTAGCTAAGCATTTATTAATAATACTTTTTTGAATTACTGGTACATCTTCAGCAGGTACTTCGACACCTAAATCACCACGAGCAATCATAATCCCATCACTTATTTCAATGATTTCATCGATATTTTCTACACCTTCAATATTCTCAATTTTAGAAATAATTTGAATTTCTTTATTTCCATTATATTTGATAATATTACGAATTTCTTGGACATCACTAGCACGCCTTACAAAAGAAGCAGCGATAAAATCAACGTTGTTTTCACAACCCCACACGATATCTGCGTAGTCTTTTGGTGATATAAAGTCTAAGTTTAATTTAACACCAGGAACATTAATTCCTTTTCTGTTTTTTAGAATGTGCCCGTTTTCAGCAATAGTGTGAATTAATTTATTCGCTAAATCGATTTTTTCAACTTTTAAAGCTAGGTACCCATCATCAACGAGAATTGTTTGTCCCACTTTCATATCTTTATAAAGGTTTGGATAAGAAATACTAAAATGAGTACTATCTCCTTCAACTTCATCCATATGAATAATAACTTTAGCACCTTCAGCTACAGTAGCCTTTCCATCTTTAAAAAGATGAGTTCTAATTTCTGGCCCTTTAGTATCTAGTAAAGCAGCAATATGTGTTCCTAATTCTTCATTGATTTTGTCCAATGTCATCAATTTTTCATAATGATCTTGATGTGTACCATGAGAAAAGTTCATTCTCATAACATCCATTCCAGCTTCTACTAAAGCTTTCATTATTTCAAAACTATCTGATGCTGGTCCAATAGTACATATAATTTTTGTTTGATTGAACGGTATCATATAACCATCTCCTATTTTAATCTACCAACTAAACCATATCTTTTATTTGGTATCTCTCTTTTTTTATTTAAAGCAAAATTAATGTCGTAATCTACATATTCCATACCTTTAAGTCCGACGGCTCTTCCGCTTTTTCCTTTAACTAATAAATCAACAGCGTATTCTCCCATTTCTGTAGCTAATACTCTATCGAAAGCTGCAGGATCTCCACCTCTTTGAACATGTCCTAAGACAGTAGCTCTTGTTTCAAATCCTGTTTTCTCTTCAATCTCTTTGGAAAGATCTAAAACATTTAGCATATTTTCAGTAACAATAACAATCGCGTGTCTCTTACCACTCTTGTTTGAATTAGTGATAGCTTCAATAAGCTGTTCCTTATCAAATCCTGTTTCTGGAGTAATAATAAATTCACTACCTCCAGCAATTCCTGCGTATAATGCTAAGTCTCCGCAATGTCTTCCCATTACTTCAACTACACTACACCTTTTATGAGACATTGAAGTGTCTCGTAATTTGTCTATACTATCGACAACAGTTTGCATTGCTGTAAAAAAGCCAATTGTATAATCAGTACTTGAAATATCATTATCTATTGTTCCTGGTAATCCAATTGTAGGAATACCCATTTCACTTAAAGCTTGGGCTCCTCTATATGTACCATCTCCACCAATTACAACAATAGCATCTATACCTAAATCTCTAATTTGCTTTACGGCAATTTCTCTAACTTCTTTTTTGGCAAACTCAGGGTATCTAGCGCTACCTAAAACAGTACCACCACGACTTATAATTCTTGTAACATCATAGCGATTAAGTTTTCTAATTTTTCCTTCACATAGTCCTTTATATCCATGAAAAATCCCATATACTTCTAACCCATAATGTAAACCACTTCTTACAACTGCTCTAATAGCGGCATTCATCCCAGGAGCATCTCCTCCTGAAGTCATCACTGCAATTCTTTTCATATAAAATCACCACCACAAAGATTATAGCACAAAGAAAATATTTAAAAAACCAATATATGTTATGTATACGCTATCATTTATCAAGTTTTAACAAATTGTTAACAATTAATTGTATTTCATTATTTCTATTATCTATCTTCCCTTTGAGAAGATAGACTTCGCCTTTAATAAGCTTATCTTTAAACTTTTGATAGGTACTAGTAAACAACACACCATTAAGTTTTTTTGCTTCATCATCCACTGTAATAAAAGCCATTTCCTTATTATTCTTAGTTTTTATCTGTCTCACTTTAGATAAAACAGCAACCATTCTTATTTCTCTATTTATATACTCTTCATTTATATCCGAAGGTACTAGTAATTTATGTTTCTTAATATATTCTTCAAAATTAGTTAATGGATTAACAAATAAATTGAAACCTAAAATACTTTTTTCTTTTTCTTTTAAAACCTCATAAGAGTATTCCTCTAAGTTTTCGATAACAAACTCATCTTGTTTGATAAAATCACCATATAAACTAAAATTGATAACTTCATCCAATTGATCAATCATTGTATGTTTAGAATAACCAAATTCATCTAAAGCACCAGCATAGATTAATGATTCTATAACTCTCTTATTCAGTGTTTTATGGCACCTTCTTACGAAATCAAAGTAATTTTCAAAAGCCCCATCTTTTCTGACTTCTACCAAATCTCTAACTGTGTTTCTACCTAAGTTTTTAATCCCTAACAATGGGAATCTTAGATTATTATTCTCAGGGTTAAAGATATGATTAGATTTATTAATTGATGGTGGTAATATTTTAACACCAATTTTGTTAGCTTCAAAGATATATTCTTTCATCATTGCTTCTGAACCAATAACGCTTGTAGTCAAAATGCTAATAAAATACTTAGGATAATTTGCTTTAAGATAAGCCATCCAGTATGAAACCATAGCGTATGCAACGCTATGAGCTTTATTAAAACCGTAGTTTGCAAACTTAACTATATAATCATATATTTCATTACTTGTTTTTTCATCTCGATTTAACTCTTTTGCCTTTTTAACAAAATTAGCACGTTCTTCATGTAGTATCTTTTCTGACTTTTTACTAACTGCTCTTCTTAAAACATCAGCTTCTCCAAGTGAATATCCAGCAAACAGACTTGCAATTTGAATAATTTGCTCTTGGTAAATAATAATCCCATTTGTTGATTTTAGAACATCTTCTAATATTTTGTGGGGATAAGTAATCTTTTCTAAGTTATTTCTTCTTCTAATATAAGAAGGAATATTCTCCATTGGTCCTGGTCTAAATAAAGCCAGGATAGTTACTATATCTTCAAATGAATCAATTTGCATTTGGCCAATTAGACTTCTCATTCCGCGAGATTCTAATTGGAAGATACCCGTTGTTTCAGTCCTTTTTAACAAATCAAAAGTCTTTTGATCGTTTAGTGGAACTTTGTAGATATCTATATTCTTTTTCTCTTTATAACTAATTAACTGGCATATCTTATCAATACTTGATAAGTTTCTAAGTCCTAAGAAATCAATTTTAAGAAGACCTAAATCTTCTAGATCTTTCGCTTCATATTGAGTTTGAATCATGTCTAACAGTCCAACTTGAATTGGCGTATGATTAGTCATATCATCTCCAGTAACTATTATTCCTGCTGCATGAGTTGACACATGTCTTAATAGTCCTTCTAGCTTAGAAGCCAAATATAGAAGGTTTTTAGCGTCTTTATTTTGACTGATTATATTTTTAACTGTTTCAGAATTTTCTACCATATCAGTAATAGAATTATATTTGTCAGATTCTTTAGTTAGTTGGGTTAAAAGAACTCCTTCAAAATCAATAACTCTTGCAGTATCTCTTATGGCTGATTTTGATTTAAAAGTACCGAAGGTACATATAGAAGCTACTTTCTCAACACCGTAAAAATCTCTTACATATTTGATAACATCATCTCTTTTATCATCTGGTAAATCCATATCGATATCTGGCAAAGTTATACGCTCTGGGTTCAAGAATCTTTCGAATACAAGTTCATGGGCAATCGAATCTACCGAGGTTATTCCTAAACAATAAGACACTAAACTAGCAGCAGCACTACCACGTCCTGGTCCTACTAAGTATTTGTTTTGTTTGGCATATTTAACAAAATCCCAAACGATTAAAAAGTAATCATTATATCCCATTTCATCAATAACTCTAAGTTCATAGTTTAGTCTATCAATATATTTATTCTTATCTATTTTTAATCCTCTAACTCGTTTATCCAAACCTTTAAAAACAAGAGCATGTAAATACTCTTTAGCTTTAATATTATCTTTTAATTTATATTTAGGTAGATGAGTCGTTGAAAAATCAATTGTTATTTTGCATGAATCTGCAATTTTTGTTGTATTGTTTAAAGCTTGTTTATACTGTGAGTAATCTTTCTCAACTTCTTCTGGTCTTTTTAATAACTCATCATTCAGTTCACCTAAAAGATTACTTTCATCAATATTGAAAACTTTACTCAATAATTTATGTATTTCTCTATCCTCATCATCAAGAAGACTAACTTTAGGTAACACAACGAAATTAAACATCTTACTTAAATCAGTATTAAATGATTCATTACTACTAATTGATAAGTAATACTCATCGAAACAGTTATTTAGTAACTCTTTAAATTCTCTTATTGTGTTAGCTTGCTTATTACTATATGCATTATATAGTTCACTTTCATCACTAATTATTATGGTAATTAAACCTTTTATATTGGCTTTAATCTCCGATAAACTGATTATCTTATTCAAACTATATATTGATGATATTTTCAATAGATTTTGATACCCTTCATTGCTTTTAGCTAGAAAAACCACTTTATTCTTTGCAGTAGAATTTAAACCTTCTACTATTGCACTTAAACCGATAACTGGATTAATGTTGTTCGCTTTACACGCTTTATAGAACTTGATAGTACCATGCATTTTAGGATCAGTTATAGCTAAAGAAGTGTATCCATAGGATACAGCTCTTTTTACTAATTCATTTATCCGAATATTGGATCCGTTCAACGCATAGTTTGTTTCTACGTATAAGTGTGTAAATGCCATCGAATCACCACCATAAAAATTATAACACAATAAAAGAAAGAAAAAGTAAGCACATTACTTTTTCTTTAAAATTATTCCTCCTACTATTACAACAACACCTAGGAAGACAATATCATACTTTTGAACATAATCAATCACTGTAGGTTCATCTACTGGTTTATCAACTGAGAAATAGTATGTTTCTAAGTAATCTCCTTCTCCTCTAATCTTTAGTAAATATTCTCCTTCATCTGAAATAGTGTAAGGTGATTGGATGTAAGTATTATTCAAGTAACCTTCCCCTTCAAATTCTATCTCAACATCATCGTCATATGTTTGATTATTTATAATCCCTGTTACGCTAGAATTTATAGAGAAATTGATTACTTTCTCATATTCATTAACGCCGGTTATAGTTAATGAATAATTCCCAGGTTCAGTTATTTCTGTACCTGAAACATATAAATCATTATTCAAGTAATATTTTCCATTAGAAATAACGGGGGTAACACTTTCAGTATAAACTTGATTATCCTCAACTCCTGTGATGACTGGCTCCACTACAAATACATAAGTAAAGTCATTGTACAGTAATTCATAATTGCCAGGATACTCAATCTTCACCCCATGATAAACGACCTGTTCATTTAGAAGGGCTTCATTAAGGAATAAGATCGTAACAGTATCTGTGTATATTTCATTTGCTGGGATATCCAAAGTATCATCATATAGGAATTCTAAATCAGAAGTTAAAGCGCCATCAAAGTTTTCTGCGTAGTCATAATCAAACAAATATAACATATCCGTGTTAGCAGTTCTTACAATTGGCTCATCAATGGTTTGTATATTAAGTTCATTATATTCGAAATCAAAAGTAACAAATATATTATTATAAAATACGATATTTCCCATATCATTTTCTACATTTTGTTCAATGCGAATTAATAGGACATTATCTATTTCAACGACTTGTCGTACTTCTTCTAACTCCCCATAATCTTCTAGTAAAACAAATTCCTCATTACCTTCTTTATCTAATATAAGTATAAATGAATCATAATAATTATCACCTTCATAGTTATGGGTATAACCGTAAAATACATGTTTTTCATTAATCTCTACAACATTGGTAACTCTTATTTTTTGATTTAAATATACTGCGTCAGTTTCAAAAGAATTTTCGCCAAGTTTGGTAATATGGTACCCTGTTCCTCGTTCACTATGAGAGATAGTAGACAATCTAAATTCATACTCTTCAAACTCATAGTTCAAGCTAGTGCTAGCACCATTTACACTAGTATTTGTAGTTAAAAATAGTAAAAATAGTAATAAAAAAACAGTTTTCTTCATAATATCACTCCTTCATAAAGTATATTACTTATAAAAACTGTTTTTTTCTTTTTTATATTATTTAGATAATCGTAATGTATCTCTTGCGATCATTACTTCTTCATTTGTAGGGATTAACAATATTTTAATTTTTGATGAGTCTTTAGAAATGATTTTCTCTTCTCCTCGAGTTAAGTTTTTCTCATAGTCTAACTCAACACCTAAAGCTTTTAATCTATCAACAATTAGTTTTCGAGTTTCTGAAGCATTTTCTCCGATTCCAGCAGTGAAACAAATAGCGTCACAACCCTCTAATGAGATATAATAAGCACCAATGTAATCTGCGATCATTTTAGCTTGTTTTTCAACTGCAAGAATTGATTTTTTATCTCCTCTTTCAACAGCTTCCCATAAATCTCTAGAATCACTAGATAATCCACTTAACCCTAAGTATCCAGATTTTTGATTTAATTCATGAATTACTTCATCTAAAGTTTTATTTTCTTTTTGAGAAATGAATTGTACGATAGCTGGATCGATATCACCACTACGAGTACCCATAGCGATACCTGCTAATGGAGTGAACCCCATTGATGTATCCATACTCTTACCATATTTAACAGCACATAAACTAGCACCATTACCTATATGACAAACAATGATTTTTGCTTCTTCAGGTTTTTTACCTAACATGTCTGCAGCACGTAAGCTTACATATTTATGACTTGTTCCGTGGAATCCATATTTTCTTACACCATATTTTGTATACCAATCATAAGGAACACTATACATATATTCAACAGGATCCATTGTTTGATGGAATGCTGTATCAAACACTGCAACAGTAGTAACGTTTGGTAAAGCTTCTTGGAATGCCTTGATTCCAGTTAAGTTAGCTGGATTATGTAGCGGTGCTAAGTCGCTAACATCTTCAATAGCCTTTATTACTTCAGCATTAATAACTACAGAGTCTTTAAATAATTCTCCACCATGTACAACACGATGTCCAACACCTTCAATTTCATTTAATGTTTTTAAAATATTTAATCCAACTAATTTTTCTAGTAGCATTTCTACAGCTACACTGTGAGTTGGAATTGAAGTAATCTCTTTGTTTCTTTCCCCGTTATACTTGATTGTAAAAATCGAATCATTTAACCCGATTCTTTCAACAACACCACTTGCTAATAAAGTTTCTTTTGGCATATCCAATAATTGAAACTTAAGTGATGAACTCCCTGCGTTTACAGCAATAATTTTCATACTATATCATCCTCTCTACTTACAAACCAATTATCTATTTTATTTATTGTTTCATTAAAATCATTTATATTATTAAAACTAGGCAAATCAACAAGTAAAAAATCTTTAGGTTTCTTAACATCTATACCTTTTTTACGTATAATTAGAATACTTTTAGGATTACTCTTAAATAAAGTTTCACTCAATTTTATTAACCCAAATATATATCCCTTTTTATCTATTTCCTTTTTAAAGATATCATTACCTTCTTTTTCAAAGAAATCATTCTCAATTACACTTACAAAATATCCACCATCACGAAGTGCATCCATATGATGATTGATTACTTGAAATGGAAAATAAGGTAGTTCTTCACTTATTGGCATATCGGTTAAGACTAAATCAAATCCTTTGTCTAAATATGTAAAGGTATTTTGATAAAACATCTCGTTTTCATAATCCATCAAATCTCCTAGGTTTCTGGCAAGATTACATTTAAGCAAATCATTATCAACACCATAAACTTTTGCATCTATTTCAATATGATTCAAAACAGTATAAACTAAATTTCCTGAACCTACTAAAGGATCTAGGATAGAAGTGATTTTATCTTTATACAATTTCTTAAGTATATATCCCACAAAAATACCTATAGTATCTGGAGTAATTAAACTATTAGAACTATATGTATGTTTATATCCTTTAAGCATACCTAATTGGATGGCTTTTCTTACTTCCTCACGAGAAAACTGAGTATCGACAATAGTGTTTTTTAACTCTGATATCTTTTTAATATCTTCTTCACTATATTCTTCTTCAAGCTCTCCATCGAGCAAATAATTAAAAGCTTCATTCATCCCTTCAATATATGGTTTCTCATAGTTATGATACAAAATATCTGAGACCATATCGAAATAATCATAAAACTTTTCTACTTTAATTTTACTTACCATTTTATCACCACAAAATCAATTATAAATCAACTACTTACCTTTGTCTAATACTAATCACAATTCTTGTCTAAAACTACTTATTTTGTTAAGATATCTTTAGGAGGTGTTATCCATGAATAAGATAATGATCAAATTAATCGATTCCTACAAAAAAAATACCAGTAATGCTAATCCCACATGCAGATACCATCCGTCATGTAGTAGTTACTCTAAACAGGCTTATCAGAAACATAATTTCTTCTATGCTTCTATCTTAAGCTTTTGGCGCATCTTACGATGTAATCCATTATCCAAAGGTGGATTCGACCCCGTACCAAAAACTAGAAAAGAAAGAGAACAAGAGAAAGATGAATTATCTTGATACTAAGTTACCCGCTAGTAATGATAAAGTTGAAGGACATGCTCAACAACTCTTATCTGAAATATAAAAAATCAGTTTTCACTGATTTTTTTTATTTGTCTAATATAATTTCATTAGCTTCATGTAATGCAAGTTTAACTCCAATTGGACCAAACATTTCATAAACCAATGTTGCTATTAATACAATTATTAGGATATAAGTACCAGGTTCACCAAAGTCGTTCTTAGCTTGGTAAGCCATCCCTAAAGCTACACCAGCTTGAGGTAATAAACAAATACCTAAATACTTTTTAACACTACGATGTGAATTCATTAGTTTCCCACCTAGATGAGCTCCATAAACTTTACCAATACTTCTTAATACGATATAAGCTGCTGTAATCCCAAATAACATACCGTAAGGTACATCTGTGTTGTGAGCGAATGCTACAACAAGTTCGCTACCAGCTAAAGTAAAGAAAGCAATTAAGATAGGGGCACTAAAAGATTCAACACTTAAGTTAACATCATGTGCTCTTACTCTACTTAATGAGTTAGTTAATACAACACCCATGATCATAGGAGTTAAAATTGGAGATAAATGAATTGGAAAATCGCCGATTGCTAAATGCATTTTTGCAAAAGCAACAGTAATAAACACAGCAAAAACACTAATACTTAAGAAAACTTCTTCTTTTTGAGAATCTCTACTTCTAATTTTCTTGATTAGTTTTGCAGCAATAAAACCTACTAAAGCTCCTATAACTGCTGAGAATAATAATTCTAACATAGGTCCTTCAAGCATTTTAACAACAGATAAATCTGCACCAGTGTTTAATGAATTAGCTACTGATAATAAAACACCGAATAAGATAATTCCCACTGCATCATCCATACCTACTAGAGGTAATAATATGTCAGTTAAAGGTCCTTTTGCTTTATATTTTCTTGTTAATAACATAATTGGTGCTGGAGCAGTCGCAGTTGCTATTGCACCTAAAACTAATGCGATAGGTAACGAAACTAATCCTGGCCAAATTAGATTTAGTGATAACAATCCTAAGATCGTTACACCTGCTGCTAATATAGCTTGGATAATTGTAATTACTACAACTTCTTTACCACTCTTTTTTAGTTTGTCAAACTCTAATTCTGTTCCTATACCAAATGCGATGAAACCTAAGGCTACACTTGATACAACTTCTAAACTCTCTACTGTTTCACCAAACCCAAAGGCCACAAGGACACCACCAATGATTACACCCATAATAATATAACCAGTAATGTGTGGTAGTTTGATTTTTTCAAACCATCTACCTGTATAAAGTCCTAGTAGTAAAACTAGTGCTAAAACTAATAATGCTTCATAAGTTAATCCTGATGAAGCTCCACTACTCAATAAATTTAATAACAACTTAGGTCACTTCTTTCATATTTATATATATACATATTCACGCAAGTAGAATTGTACTCCTATGAAATACTAAATGCAAGATAATTTATAAAAAAAAGACTCCTTATTTAGAAGTCTTTTGTTTATAAATTACATTTATTCCCAATCTCCAACGGCTGCATCAATTTCTCCAGCCTTACCTAGAGCGCTTTTAACAACAACCAATCCAAATACTTCGTAGATAACTGTTGCGGCCAAAACAATCGTCATTATCGCTGCACCTACTTCAGCGTGTGCTAATAAATCAGCTTCTTCAAATCTTAACTGAGTAGTTAAAGCCATATCGATAGCTACACCTGCTTGAGGGATTAACGTAAATCCTAAATACTTAACTACAGTTGGCGGTGCTTTTAAAGCCTTAGCACTCACATATGAACCAGTAACTTTACCGATAACACGTACAAATAGATAAATACCACCCATAAGTCCAATTTTAGCTAATAATGATAACTGTAGTTCTGCCCCTGCTATAGTGAAAAATGCTAGTAATATCGGGGCACTAAACAGATCGGTAGTTTGTGTTAATCTATGTTCATATCTTTCATCAATTGAATTTGTTAGGAAAACTCCAATTGTCATTGGTAATAATATTGCAGAAGCGTGTACTGCTTGTCCAATAGCTATACCAAGAAATACAAATCCTATAATAACCATCATTAGGAAACTATCACTTTCACGGTTATAAGCTTTGGCGATTTTAGTAACTATGAATCCAATTAAGGCTCCAAAACCTAAAGACATTGAAATCTCTAAGAAAGGATCTAACAACATATGTCCAATACTTACAGGTCCACTAATAAATGATGTACCTAAACTTAGCATTACTGCAAACAACATAATACCAATAGCATCATCTAATGCTACTAAAGGTAATAACACATCTGTAACAGGACCTTTAGTACGATAACTTTTTACTACTGCTACGATAGGTCCAGGAGCAGTTGCAGTTGCAATTGCACCTAAAATTAATGCATAAGTCCAAATATAATCTCCACCTGTAGCTGTTCTATAAGCATAGATTGCTAATGTAACCAATATAGCCGTTGTAAATGCTTGTACAACAGTTATAATCGTCACCTGTTTACCTGTTTTTTTAAGTTTACTAAACCTTAACTCAAGACCAATTGTATAACCAATAAAACCAATTGCGACTTGTCTAATAATGGTAAAAGATTCTACCATCTCATGAGATAACACTCGAAGAACACTTGGTCCAACGATGATCCCAATAAGTATATATCCTGTAACACGTGGGAACTTAATTAAACTTATTAATTTCCCTCCAACTAAACCAAATATGATTAATGCAGCGACACCAAATAATGGATTTTCATATAAGTGAATCGTTGCATTTTCTACCCAAGCAATTATACTCTCAAAGAATGTTAAATCTCCTTCAACCGAAGAAGAAAGTAGCAGTGAAATCACAATCGTAATTTCCTTTTCTTATTGTTCTGCATGTATTCTAAGAATTCTTCTTTGACGATTGCTCTTGAGAAATAATCACCTGTTGCCATGTTAACACCTAGTTCCTTAACTAGTTTTAAGTCTTTTTTATTTCTAATGCCTGTTGAAACGACAGATAATTGAAACTTCTTACTTATGTCTACAAAAAATTCATAGACACTCTTCATATTAGTGTACTCTTCGCTGTTATTAACTTCTAATAATAACTTTTCGGATAACTTAAGAACGTCTACTTTGAGATCAGCAAGATATGTTAATGACGATGATGCATTCGAATAATCATCAAGGATAATAACAAATCCTAACTCATATAAGTTATGTACTTTTTGGTAAACATGTTTATCTCTAATATACGATTCTTTTATTTCGATAATCACGTCTTTTGCTGATATATCAAACTTTGTTAAGATTTGAATTATTGTATCAATTTCTACAGTAATTAAAGTGTATTCAGAAAGGTTAACCCCTGCTTTAAATCTCTTAGATAATTTGATTGTTTTATCATCAGATAACTGACGATAAAACTCCATCGCTTGTTCAAATACCCACATCTCTAATTCATATATAATTCCAGTCCACTGAGCTATTTCTAGAAACTCATAAGGTTTCAGAGTTCTTCCATTTAAATCCCATCTTGAAACTGCTTCAAAACCAATTATTTCATTAGTAAAAGTATCAACAAAAGGACGATACTTTGGATAGAATTGCTTCTTGCGCATAGCATAATAAATATTGTTTTCTATCTCCTGAATAACTTCATATCTTTTCTTATGTTTTTGGTGAGCATAAATAAGTGTATTTCTACCAAGGTTTTTAGATAAATCAACAGTAATTCTAAGTAGATTTACAATTTGCTTTAAATTATCTCCTTTGAAATCATCATAATCTGCGACACAAACACTCGCATTGATTACATACTGAATGTGATGATGTTTAAAAGGTTGTTTCAGGATACGTTGTAATTCAGAGTGTTCACAAAATACACTTCTGTCAGTTACTAATAAGAACTGATCATTTCCAACACGGTAAACATCAGATTTACCACAATAATTACGTAAAGTATCAGCCACACCTTTCAGCATATCATCAACTGTATCTACCCCAAATATTATATTCATTTTATTAAAATCATCAATATCTACATAAATAAAGTGGAGGCCATCTAAATCTCTTTTACCAAAATCATGGAATAACCCTTTTAAATCTCTTAATCCAGTTAAATTATCAATAAACTGCTTCTCTGTATTTTTAAGCATCGTTTCCATTTAATCACCTCTCCTATTAACATTATATCAAAAAAAAGCGTTTTCACAATAACATAAAGCATGAGTGCCAACCAAAAGGCTCGAATCAAAAAAAAGACAACCTAAGTTGTCCTTGATTTCAAATGGTGCGGGTGACAGGAATTGAACCTGCACTCCTAAGAACTAGAGCCTAAATCTAGCGCGTCTGCCAGTTCCGCCACACCCGCACATATGGCTGGGCTAGATGGATTCGAACCATCGATCCCGGAGTCAAAGTCCGGTGCCTTAACCACTTGGCCATAGCCCAAAATGGGGCGACTGATGGGGATCGAACCCACGAGTGCCGGCGCCACAAGCCGGTGTGTTAACCACTTCACCACAATCGCCATAACCTACTCTTTTCAAAAAAGAGACTATATACATTCTATTCAAATCAATAGTGATTGTCAAGTAATTTCACATTTTTCTTTACCACAATCACCAATAATTATTTACATTTTTGATTCATTTAACCTTTAAAAACTTTTTTATATATTTCTTCAACGCTTATTGCGTAATTTTTAGCAGAAAACTTTTGAACTGTAGCACACGATTTTTCAATAAAATATGCTTGTAGTTTTTTATCTTTAATAATTTTATCTGCTAACACACTAAACTCATTATCATCCGTAAATGAATACCCATTCTCTCCGTTCAATATAATTCCTTCTAAGTTAGAGTCATATTTTACTAAAAGTGGAACACAACTTGCTAATGCTTCATAATATGTTAATCCTTGTGTTTCAGACATACTGAAATTTACAAACAAATCAGCTAATTGGTAGTAAATACCTATTTCTAAGGGATCAATCATTCCAGTAAATATTACTTTATCTTCAATACCTAACTTAATTGAAACACTTCTGAAAAACTCTAAATCTGGTCCTCCGCCTACTATTACTAGTTTAGCTTTTGGATTTTTGACTTTAGCAAATTCTATAATTAACTCTTCAATAGACTTTTCTCGTGATATTCTTCCTAAAAACAACATAACATATTCATCATGTCTTATCCCAAGTTTTTCTTTAAGTTGAATAATCTCATTTTGTGGAAAACTATTCTTATCAAATCTCTCTAAATAAATTCCTGAAGGAATAATGTAAGATTTCTTTTTATATCCATAATCATCAAATGTTCTTTTTACTTTGATAGTAGGGAATATTACAACGTCAGCACTATCAGCAAATCTACGACTATATATTTTTGATATAAAACGTAAAGGTCTTCTAAAAAGTTTTGAAATAAAATGAATGTATTCTACATACATTGTATGATAAGTATGAACAACAGGCAAATTATATCTTCTAGCTACTTTACGTCCTAATCTACCCATAGTAAATTCAGTATGACAATGAACAATATCTAAATTCAATGTACCAATATCTTTAACTTTATTTTTCGTTACACGACCAACACGAAACTCTCCCATTTCTTTCATAGGTAGTTTGCGTCCACCAGTTCTAACGACATTTCTCTCTTCTTCTGCATTATCGTGATTGTTAGATATAATAAAAACTTCATGCCCTAACTTCTCTAATTCATCCCTTAGTGTTCTTACTGAAATAGTAACACCACTAATTATTGGGAAATATGCATCAGTAAATAAACCAATTCTCATAATACTCACCAAATCCTAAACGTTATATTCTTTGTTCTTAAATAATTTATAATAAACACTAAAGAAACCAAGTGCTGCTAATGAGTGCATAAATACAAATAGTATACTCGGTATATTACCAAGTACCACTTTTACAATACTCTGATCTTTAACATAAAAGTAATCTACTAATACTTCTTCTCCATTAGAACTAGTAAGTACATTAGTCATAACATTGTTGATTGGAATAAACAATGTTAATATAGCAAACATCAAACCAGCAATAATAAAAGCATCTTTTTTACTTGGACGATACCCTTGATAAACAATTATGAAAAACGGAGCAATTGCTAACAGAAAATGATCAATAAAGAAAGTTTCTGTTAAATTAAATATGTTAATTATTTCTCCATTTGGATAAATTACGCCAGCTAAACCAGTTGCACCCCAGTAGAATAAAAATGACTCTACCCTTTTATCTTTAGTAACTAAGTAGTATAGAAGTACTAAAACACTTAATCTACACATGTAAAACGGTAAGTGTGACGCGTAACTAAAAGATGTTATCTTGAAGTTAAAAAACCATAAACTCCATGTTGTATCTTGCTCAAAAAAGATACCAGCATACCTAGCAACTTGTGTCCAGATAAGCAATACCATTGCAATATTCATAATTGTCTTTTTATGTTTTGTAATGAACTCTTTTCTATAAAAAATAGCCCCTATACTAAAGACAAATGCCAATACAACAAACAAATATGTTATATATGGATTTATAAAGTCAAATAATAACATACCGTCACCTCTCCAAGTTGCCTAATTATTATAACATAATGAAATATAAAAAAGTATGAATATTTAGTGATTTTTTATGTAAAGGTCTACATTCTTTTTTATATTAAGTTCATCAAAATACTTATCCTCTAAAGGTATCCATTCCTTTTTAAATCTCTCTAACATAAAGTCTCCACTACGCTCTTGGATACGATTGTACTGATGTTCTCTATCTATATCAAAATATACTTTAAAATCATAATATTTTTGAAATCTTGGATGCAGAGAATATACTCCTTCTACTATAATGATAGATTTCTTTTTTGCAGGTTGTCTCTTTTCTAACTCATTACTCATACAGTTAAAGAAATTTGATATTATCACCTCATCTTTAAGATGTTTAAAAACTTCCTCTTCCATTCTTTCATAATCAAGATTTCCTCCTGGTTGATTTAACCTATTCCTAGTTTTTCTCTCCATAGGAAGAAAATAATCATCTGTGTGAAATACAAGAACATCGAAATGTTCTTCTAGATATTTTGCTGTTGTACTTTTCCCAGACCCACTAGGACCATCTAAGGCAATAACTTTGTTCTTATTATTATTAATATACTCAATTAGTTTTTTCATATAATCACCTATATTGATTTTAACACAAAAAAATAATATTTTGATAATAAAGAACTTTTGATATAATGAAATCTAAAGGGTGATAATATGAGCAAAGTAGTAATATTAAGATGCAAAGAATATGATTTAGATAAAATATATCCAAAAATAAAATGGGCAATTAATGAATTAGGAGGAATAGAAAGCATTATTCCTAAAAGTAAGAAAGTGCTACTTAAACCCAATCTTGTGGTAGGTACAGATAAGAAAAATGCTGCTACAACCCACCCTGTCGTTTTTGAGGCTGTATTAAAACTCATGAAAGAAAATGACTATGACGTATTCTATGGTGATTCACCTGGAATCGGTAATCCAACAAAAGTAGCTGCCAAATGCGGAATCAAAGAAGTAGCTGACAAATACAATACACCAATCGGAGATTTTGCATCTGGAAAAACTGTTGAATTAGAAGGACATGCTACAAACTCTCTCGAAATTGCAAATGCTGTATTTGAAGCAGATGCAATTATTAATCTTCCCAAAATGAAATCACATGCTCTTCAGCGAATAACTGGAGCTGTAAAAAATCCATTTGGGACTGTAGTAGGTTTCAACAAAGCTAAAATGCATGCTAGATTCCAAAATGCATATAACTTTGCAGAAATGCTTATCGATTTAGATTTATATCTTAAAATCGATTTACATATCTTAGATGGTATAATCGCAATGGAAGGAAATGGACCTAGAAACGGAACACCTACCCCAATGAATACTATTATAATATCAAAAGATCCAGTTGCTTTGGATGCGGTTTTCTGTAAAATGATTGATTTAGATCCAACAAGGTTACCTACCATGACATATGGACAAGAATATGGTCTTGGTAGTTATGAAGATATCGAAATAATTGGCGAAGAAATAAATTCCTTTATCAACAAAGAATTTGATATTCCTCGAGATAAAGTAAAACACACTGAAAAAACTCCATTCGGGTTACTAAATAAGCATGTACTTAGAAAGCCTTATATTAAGGAAATAGATTGCAAAAAGTGTGGTATATGTGTCGATGTTTGCCCATTAGATGATAAAGCATTAACTTTCAATAATGATGATAAATCGGTACCACCTGTTTATGATTACTCAAAATGTATTAGATGTTATTGTTGCCAAGAAATGTGTCCCTATAGTGCCATTCAAACAAAAACTCCATTTATTGGTAAAGTAATATATGGTCTTAAATTACTAAAATAAATAAAAAAAAGGTAGAAATTAGTCTACTTTTTTTTATATTTTCAATAGTTTCAAGTTACCTAATACTTTTCTAATTCCTTCAAACAATTGATCAAAACTAAAATCAATTGTGAATAAATAATCTTTGATTTCTTTATCATTTAATAGGTTATCAAATATTTCCTTACTATCCAATTCATAGTCTGAAGCATCAATTACCAATACATACTCACTACAAAATCTACTAGCGTATTCGGCATTCATATAAGAGGAACTAATGTTTCTTTTTTGAGGAATGCATACAATATAATCGTACCCATCTCTTTTTAAACTCTTATACAAATCCCTATAGATACCAGGTGTAGGCTCTATATACTGCTTAATTTCTTGCTTCTGAATTTTTTCAAGTAATCTTATATTTTCAATATTTCCTAATTCTCCTGTTTGATCATAACCTTTAAACGGTATAGAATAAACGTTTTCTAAAGCAATGGTTGATGGAGATAAGTCTATAGATCCATCAACTATGTATGCTATTTTCATAAAAAATACCTCCCACGAACTTATATGAAAGTTCACTCATATATAATAACATAATAAAATTTTTTGTCAAAAAAAAGGTGAGAAACTAAGTTTCCACCTATTTTATCCATGCAACTCCAACTGTATTAGGTCCTGTATGAACACCAATTACTGGAGATAACTCATCAATTTCAATTATTTTATCTGGATGAATTACTTCGATAGCCTCTTTTACTCTTATTGCATTCTCAATCCCATTTGCATGGGCAATCATGATTCGAGAGGAATCGTTTAACTCTCTATCACCTAGAATAGAAACTACTTCTAAATATGCTCTATTCAAAGTTCTAACTTTTTTTCTTAAGTTTATATATCCTTCTTCAAAAGTTAAAATTGGTTTGATTTTTAGTAATGCCCCAACAATAGCTCCCATATTATTTACACGCCCAGTACGTCCTAAATGGCGTAGATTATCAACAACTAAGTAGATTTCACTGTTCTTTCTCATTTTTTTAAGTTTCTTAATAATGCTATCTACATGCGTTCCTTCTTTAGCCATTTTTAAAGCTTCTTCCACATACATTTTTTGTATTACTGCTGTATGTAAACTATCAAAAACTTCAATTTTCTTATCTTTTAATTGGTTAGCCGCAAGTAGCCCTGTATTATAAGTACCACTAATATTAGAGCTAATTGTGATATATAATATTTCATCATATTCTTTTACCAACTCATTAAACAATTCTAAAACAGCACCAACACTTGGTTGGCTAGTAGTAGGTAGAATTCGTATATTTGATATCTTAGTAAAGAATTCCTCACTAGTTAAATCGATACCATCACGGTATACTTCTTCTTCCCCAAATAGAATCTGTAAAGGAACAGTGTATAAATCTTTTTCGTTTTCAATAAACTTATTTCCCATTACAGCAGTGCTATCTGTAACGATTGCTATTTTTCTCATATAATCACCTATATTTCTATTCTTGATTATATAGGAAATTTTTACCCATTACAATACATAACGTGATAGAGTAATTTAAAAAAAAGACACTTTTAAAGTGTCTTTTTATTCTACAAAATAGCTAATTCCATATCCTTTTTTTCCAACATGAATACTAAATACTGGTCCGAGATATTCAGAAAAAATAATTTTACACCCAGGATATTCTTCTTCAAACAGTTCTCTTACTTGTTTTGCAGTTTCAAGTGAGTGTTGGCTTAAAACGTAAAATGTAATTTTTTTATGATCAATTAATGACTTATTAATATGTTCCATGAAATACCTGAAGATTTTTTTGTGGGTTCTTTCACTCTTGACAAGTTGAAGTTTACCATCAATTACTTTGATAATTGGTTTAATTCGAAGAACTGTTCCAATTGTAGCTCTTGCTACACTTAAACGTCCTCCTTTTACTAAAGAGAATAGATTTTGCACTGAGAACATTTGCACTGAGGTTCCTATAATTCTTGTTATTCTTTCAACAATTACTTCTTCAGTTTTATTCTCATTTACCATTTCTATTAACTCAAGCGTAATCATCGCAGTTCCATAGGCGCAAAGCATAGTGTCAAACAAATGCACTTTTGTTGAATCACCTAACATTTTTTTTGCTAGCAATGCACTTTGATAAGTACCTGAAATATTTTTTGATAATAAAACACAGAAAATTTTATCGTAACCTTCACTAATCATTCTTTCAAATATTTCTAAGAATTCACCTGGTGAGGGTTGGCTTGTTTTCCAGTGTGCTCCCTTATCTTGCATGTCCCAAACAAACTTATTATCAATATCTAGTTCCTTATAAGAATCCACACCATTAATAACATTTAAAGATGCAACACCAATGTTGTTATCATCTATCAGTTCTTGTGATAGATAAACAGTACTATCAATTACAATTCCGATTTTTCCCATCATTGCTCCTTTTATTCAACACACCAAGAAATACCATATCCTACAGATCCAAGATGCAGACTAAAGATAGGTCCTAGGTACTCGTTGAAAGATAATTTTATATTATTAAATGTTTCATTGATTTTTGCTTCTAAAGCTTTTGCTTGTTCAATAGAATTGTGACTAAGAATTCTAACATAAATAGTCTTAGCCCCTTTGGTAGTTTCCTTCATATTATTAATAATATTCGTAATCACTTTCTTGTGAGTTCTTTCAGATTTAAACAAATCTAGTTTCCCATCAATCATACGAATTAAAGGTTTTACCCTTAAAACAGTACCAATTAAAGCTTTTGCTCTTGATAATCTTCCACTACGTGCTATGTAATGAAGATTTTCAAGTGTAAATATCAAATTAGATTTACTATTCAATTTAGTAATAAATTCAATAATCTCTTTTTCTTCTTTACCTTCATTAATCAGTCTTTGAATTTCAAGAACCAACATTTCGTTACCAAAAGCTGCCATTTGTGATTTGAAAATATGAACTTTATTTGGATTATCTAACATTGTTCTTGCTAAAGTAGCACTTTGATAAGTACCACTTAATGGTTCTGCTAAAGTAACAACAAAAATCTTTTCAACACCTTCACTTAACAATTCCTCATAAATATCAAAGAATTCTCCTGGTGAAGGTTGGCTTGTAGTTAAGTGATGTCCATTATCTAATCTTTCGAAAACAAATTTCTTATCCACACTTAACTCTTTAAATGATTCATCTTTATCAATAATGTTTAAACTTGCTCGTTTTATCCCATAACTTTTGAATTCCTCTTCAGACAAATAAACCGTACTATCAACTACTATTCTATAATTCATAATAAGCCTCCTTCAACTTAAAATCATTAATACACAAACGAAGTGAAAAACACTTCCGCCTAAAACAAAGAGATGCCATACAAAGTGTGCATATTTAAATCTAGATACATAAAAAGCAACACCTAATGTATAACTGATTCCTCCTAATAAAAGATATAAGAAACAATCACCAATACCATCAATAACATCGTTATATACAAAAATAATACTCCAACCCATTAATAGATAAATTGATAAATGAACATATTTAAATTTATCTATCCATATCGCTTTAAAAACAATCCCAACAATAGTTATAGCCCAAAGTATTCCCAGTAGGATATATCCTGTTAGATTATCAACAACTAAGATTAAGAATGGTGTATATGTTCCAGATATTAATAAAAAGATACTTGAATGATCTAATCTTTGAAAAACGGTAAATACTCTTGTCATCTTTTCGGGAAAAGAATGAAACAAAGTACTACTTAAATAAAGCATAATTAGTGATAAACCAAATACTATACTTGATAAAATTTCTGGTGTTGTATCACTTTTTATAATCAGTATAACTAGAGCAGTTATTGCGAATATAACGCCTACTCCATGAGAAATTGCGTTAGCTATTAACTCTCCTAAAGATGTTTTTTTCATGATGTTTCTCCCTCTCCAGTTTACTCGAAATAATTACTATGCGTAATTACTATATCTCACATAATAATTTATCAAAAATTACTCTATCTGTCAAGGTAATCAAAGGAAATAAAAAAAAGCCTCAACATATATGAGACTTATTCAAAGAAATGTTTCAAATGTGGTACATTTTTCTTTTTAAATTGATATTTTGGATCTTTTAGTAAATCACCAATAAATGTATTAATTCGGCGTAGTTTACCATTATCACTTAATATTGGATTATCATTCATCATTCTAACAAATGTGTGATTCCATAATTGATAATCCTCGAATTTTCCAAATGATTTAACACTCTTATTCTTTATACTCCAAGGTTTTAACCCAGCAAAGTGAATACCGTATAAAACATCTATTTTAGGATAACCATTAAATGAAGAGTATTTTAAATCAATATTAGTCCATTCGCCACTACACTTACCTGTAATGTACTGCATTTCAGGCCAGTTATAAGAAGATATTCTATCTTGAACTTCAGTTTGAAGTAAATCGTCCATAATTGAATCATACAATTCCATTGTAGGCTCAAATAGACATATAGAAGTGTTAATCCCTAAATTAGTTGGATCAGTTAGCACTCTATCAGTCATTATTTTCGGTACTAACGTTCCATGTGGAACATCCTTATAAATATCATGCCAGTTCCAAGTTCCTGTTTTTTCTACACTTTCAGGAATAATATACTTCCCATCAACAAACTCTAAGCAATGTTCTTTTCTCTCATTAATAATACCCGCTGGAGCTCTTAAATTAAATAATTCGTCAAATCCTCTTAATGGTAAGTGATCACAGTCTGCTAAGATGATTTTATCATAAGCTTTTCCTAAGTCACCATCTTTACCTAATCTAAAAGTATTAAACCGCGAAAACAAGAAAGGTCTATCCTGTCTTTCGTGTCTTCGATCATGAGCAACATATAGTTCATCAATTACTAATACGTCATCATATATAACTTTTAACGCTTTGATCGCTCTTTCTGAGATATTCTCTGATACTATACAAATAAGATCATTTACAGTATTTTGTAATCTTAAAGCATAACCAAAAACAAGTGCTCCTGGCATATAAGAATCATTTCTAATTATAAATGTAACATAAGCGTTTTTACCCATCAAATCACCTTTAACTTTTCATACTATGTTATGTTATACTATATTATACAATACATCTTAGAAAATGTGGTGATATTATGGATAAAAGAGAATCATATATTAAACTTAAGAAACAAGAAGCAGATGAACAAGGAGTTTTATGCCTTTGTAAGCAAGTAACAGAAAGAAAAATTAGAAAAGTTGTTAGAGAAGGACGAAGACGCTTTGTATCTGTAAAACAAGCGACAGAAGCAGGAAGCGGATGTGGCCTTTGTCAACCACTTGTAGAAGATGTAATAAAAGATGAATTAGGTAAAAGAAGATAATAAAAACGAGCAGAATATCTGCTCGTTTTTTTATAGTTTATTATATACTTTATTAACAAATGATAAGACTTCATTATTACTAAATGCAGTTAACTCATCAATAACCTTTTGATAACTACTTACTAAATCTTCACATTTTAATCCAGAAAGGTTTATCTTCATGTTCATCACTGCTCCAATAATTGTAGTGTGTAATAATAATGCACTTACACCTAAATCACTTAAACAATTTTGATTACCATATGTGAACAATTGCTCTAAGGCTGGTAGAATTGATTTTCCATTTTCAGCAACTTCTCGAGGTACTTCAATTGCAATAATTGTTGCTTCTTCTATTTTATCAGCTCTTATTTTTTTATCTTCATCTGTTTCCTTAGGAAGTTTGAAAGCAGCCATAATCATATTGAATGCTTCTGTGTCTTTATCGATTAACTTTGCATATTCTTCCTTTTTTGATTCTAAAACAACCATTGCTTCTTTAACTTCTAGTTGGATTTTTTCATCTAAAGCTCTAAATTTCTTTTTACCAATTGTTAAATGTGAAACCATGTTTGCTAGTGCACTTGATAAACTTCCAGAAAGAGCAGCAACGCTTCCTCCTCCAGGAGCTGGACTTTTTGAATCTACTACATTGATAAATTCATTTACTTTTAATTCTATTAATTTCATATTACCACCTATATTATTTGTCTGTCTTTAACGACTAATTTTCCATTCTTAAATACATCTTTGGTATGATTTACTCCAAAGTGATACATAATATATTCTAAGTTAGAAGCATCCATTATTACGATATCAGCATTTTTGCCTTTTGCAATACTTCCTACTTTTTCTTTTAATCCGAGACCATAAGCTGGATTAATTGTAACTGCAGTTAAAACTTCTTTTGGTCGTAATCTCATTTTATTACAACCTAATTGCATTGAGAATTGCAAGTTTTCTGAAGGAGAACTACCTGGATTATAGTCACTTGATAATGATACAATGCACCCTTCATCAATCATTTTACGAGCGTTAGCAAAATCCTTATTTAGATAAAATGATGTTGATGGCAATAAGTTAGCCACAGTTTTACTTTTAGATAACTTTTTAATATCTTCATTACTTGCAGCAATTAAATGATCAGCACTTGAAGCATTTAATTCAACTGCTAAACCTAAACCACCCATCGGATGAATTTCATCTGCATGTAATCTTACAAAGAAACCTAGTTTTTTTGCGGCTTCAACGATTTTCCTTGTATCTTCTAAGTTATAGACACTATCTTCACAAAAGACATCTACGCTTTCAGCAAGGTCATTATTTCTTATTAAAGCCATATCTTTTATAACTGCATTTATATATTCATCTTTATTGTCTTTGTACTCTGTTGGAACTGCATGCGCTCCAAGGTATGTTGAGATAACATCTATTGGATGTATCTCATTTAGTTTCTTAGCTACTTCTAATTGCTTTACTTCTGTTTCATAGTTAAGACCGTAACCAGATTTTGCCTCCACAGTAGTAACTCCGAGTAACAACATCTCATCTAATGATTTACGAGCTTTTTGAAATAAAGTACCAAAATCACTATTTCTAGTAGCTTCCACTGTACTAAGGATTCCACCACCTTGTTTTAAGATATCTAAGTATGGCACTCCTTTGATTTTTTTACCAAACTCATGTTCTCTACTGCCCCCATGTACTAAATGGGTGTGAGAATCAATTAGCCCCGGTATAACTATACAGTTGTGTGCATCATGAAGATAAGTAGTATCACTTAGATATTTAGAGTGATTACCTTTTCCATAATCAATTATCTTACCTTTTCTAATTGCGATGAAAGCATCTTTAACACTTTCTAGCTGACGCATTTCTTTACCACGATGAGCTAAAGAACGGTGTGGTGTAATAATTTCCTTGATATTGTAAATTATTGTATCAGCAACCATAAAAGACCTCCTTAGATATTTGCTTCTATTATTTTTGATTTATCAAAATCTCTAAATCCAATATACTCAATACTGTATTTAGTTATTTCTTCTAATGACATATCTTCATTGAAATCTCTTCCTTCTACTTGGAAGTAATATTTAATCGTCTTTAATAAGGCTGTTTTAGGGATTAAACCAACTAATTCACATGAAGGTACATTAATATTATATCTTCTAGCTTCCATCTTAACCGCTTCTAATACACGGTAAATTGGATTCTTAGTATAATCCAAGATATTCATCGTAACTTGCGTGTGTCCTCTTGATTCTAAGAATACAGGACCGGCTTGAATAAAACGATATCCTCCACTACTAAAACGAATAGTTCTAGCAATAAACCCAGTTCTTTTAGTATTTTCTGTATCCAAATCAATGTTGTAAGCAATTAAAGGAATTCGAGCACCAACACCAATAACCCCAAATGTTGGATGAATTTCTGCATTACCATAATCAGGATACCATTTTTCTAATTTGATTTTTTCTTTCATTCCTTCAAATTCACCTTTACGGATATTAGGTAATTTAACTCTAGCTTTAATGTTTGCTGCTTCAGCATACATAAAGATAGGAATAGAAAACTCTTCATTTATCTTTTTAGCTACCGTGTTTGCATATTCAACACATTCATCCATTGTTGTATCTTGGATTGGAATAAATGGTATTACATCTATTGCACCCATTCTTGAATGTTCTCCTGTTTGGTGATTCATATCAATTAGGTCTAAACACTTTTTGGTAAAAGGTATTAAAGCTTCAATGATATCATTAGGGTTTCCAAGCAAAGTTACTACAGTTCTATTATAATCTTTATCTGGTTCATAACTAACTAACTTAAATCCTTCTTTATTCTTTAATACACTTACAATTTCTTCTACTTTTTCTAAATCTCTTCCTTCACTAAAATTAGGAACACATTGTACTATTTTCATTATTTACCACCTTTTACGTAATTCTTGTTAACTAAATTACTAACAAGTTCTTCTTCAGTTAAATATGGAATTGTAATTTCCGAATTATTATCCAAGTTATTATACTCTTTTGCAGTTGATATAGCATTTTCATTACGAGCCCAAGAACGTCTCGAAACTCCACCCATTACATCAAACAGCATTGCGTTTTCTAGAATTTCGTCAACTCTTTTACTTCCGTCCAATACCATTCCATAACCACCATTAATTACTTTACCAATTCCAACTCCACCACCATTATGAAGTGCAACTAAACTCATACCTCTTGAGGCATTTCCTAGGGCTACATGAGTAGCCATTTCACTCATAACGTTTGAACCATCTTTAATATTTGAAGTTTCTCTAAACGGTGAATCGGTACCACCGGTATCATGATGATCTCTCCCTAACATGATTGGTCCAACTTCATTATTTCGTACCATATCATTAAATTTAAGGGCAATTTTTAATCTTCCATATGCGTCTTGATATAGAATTCTTGCTTTTGTTCCAACAACTAAATTGTTTTTTTCAGCATCTTTGATCCAGTTATAATTATCTAAATCTTGAAATCTACGATCTTTATCAATTTGATCCATAGCAGCTTTATCAGTTTTTCTTAGATCCTCATCGCTTCTAGATAGACATACCCATCTAAATGGTCCATATCCATAATCAAATAAGATAGGCCCCATGATATCTTCAACATAACTTGGCCAGATAAATCCATCTAAGTCATTATTACCATTTGCACAGATATCAGTGATTCCACTATCATAAATAGCTTTCATAAAGCTATTACCATAATCAAAGAAATATGTTCCATTTTTAGAAATTGCTTTGATTGCCTTATAATGTCTTTCTAATCCTAAATCTATTAGTTCCTTAAATTTATTCTTATTATGAGCAAGCAATTCAGTTCTTTCTTTGAAAGTAATTCCCACTGGACAATATCCACCTTCATAAACTGCGTGACAACTAGTTTGATCACTTAGTAAATCGATATGGATATTTTCTTTAACAGCGTATTCTAGTATTTCCACAATATTACCACTATAAGCGATAGCTAATGGTTTTTTATTTACCATATATTCTTTAGCTTTATCAAATGCTTCTTTTGGCGTGTTTGCAACATATGATACCCAACCTTGGTTAAATCTTGTTTCGATTCGAGATGGATCTACTTCGGCTATAATACCTACACCACCACTAATCTCAACTGCTTTACCTTGAGCACCACTCATTCCTCCTAAACCAGAAGTAACAAATAATTTACCAGCTAAATTCTCGTTTTCAGGTATTCCAAGTTTACTTCTACCTGCATTTAACAATGTTGAATATGTTCCATGAACAATTCCTTGAGGACCGATATACATCCAACCCCCTGCAGTCATTTGTCCATAATTAGCTACACCTAATTGTGCCGCTCTATTCCAATTATCACTATCATTAAACTGCCCTATCATTAAACCATTACTTAAAATTACTCTGGAAGAAGTTTTGTGTGATTTAAACAATCCTAGAGGATGTCCAGACATAACAACTAGAGTTTGTGTATCATTCATTTCTTCTAAATATTTCTTTACTAAATGATATTGCATCCAGTTTTGCATAACTCTTCCTGTTTCACCGTAGGTAACTAATTCGTAGGGATATAAAGCTATCTCATTATCAAGATTATTATCAATCATAACTTGGAAGGCTTTCCCTTCCACTATTTGTCCCTTGTAATCATCAATTGGTTTACCAAAGATTCTTTCAATGGGACGGAATCTATATCCATATATTCTTCCTTTAGTTAATAATTCTTCAAGAAATTCTGGAGCTAGTTCATTATGCCATTTCTTAGGGACATATCTTAAAGCGTTCTTTAAAGCTAATTTAGTTTCATCTTTAGTTAAAACAAATTCTCTTTTCGGAGCTCTTCTTATTCCTTCAACAAATGGTTTTTTCTTAGGTAATTCTGAAAAAATATCACCTAAGTTATATTCTCTTTGTTCATTCATTTAAATCACCTCTATTTATTAAATACATATTCAAATAATTCATCACTAGTAATCAATTCTTCAACTTTATGAATATGAGGATACATTATTACGTCATTGTCAATAAATGGAATATATTCTCTTACTTTAGTATAAGCCTTTTTAGTATATTTACCTAAATTATGAGCCTTTTTTAAATCAATAGCTTGGCAAGCAGTAAATATTTCCATAGCAATTACTTTACGAGCATTCCCTAAAATAGAATTTGCTTTTCTAGCACCAATTGTACCCATACTTACATGATCTTCTTGATTAGCACTACTAGGAATTGAATCAACACTAGCAGGATGAGATAATACTTTATTTTCGCTTACAAGTGAAGCTGCGCTATATTGTACTATCATAAACCCACTATTTATTCCCGGATTCTTAACGAGGAAAGGTGGAAGTCCATTACTTAAACTTGGATTTACTAGTCTTTCTAAACGTCTTTCACTAATATTAGCTAATTCACTTATTGCAATACCTAAGTAATCAAACGGTAATGCTAAAGGTTGCCCATGAAAATTACCAGCACTTATTGCAATCCCATCTTCAGCAAAAATGATAGGATTATCAGTAACCGCATTCATCTCAATTTCAATTTTCTCTTTAACGAATTCAATAGCATCTACGGTAGCTCCGTGTACTTGTGGAGCGCATCTTATAGAATAAGCATCTTGAACACGTTCTTCACCTTGACGAGTTATATTTTCGCTTCCTTCAAGTAAAACTTTAACATGAGCAGCTACATTAATTTGTCCAATGTGACCTCTTACTAAATGAACTCTCTCATCGTAGGCATCAATAATTCCGTGTAGAGCTTCCATAGTTAAGCTTAAACTTAAGTCAGCTAATTTAGCTAATTTAGTTGTGTCATATAATGTAAAAGCCCCAACACTTGTCATTGCTTGAGTACCATTAATCAAGCTTAATCCTTCTTTTGCCAAGAGGTTTGAGATTGGTGTTATTTCTGCTTTATTAAAAGCATCAATAGTGCTCATTCTTTCACCTTTATAAAAACATTCACCAAGTCCAATAATCGGAAGACTCATATGAGAAAGAGGTGCTAAATCACCACTAGCTCCAAGACTACCTTTTTCAAAAACAACTGGACATACATTTTTATTCAACATCTCAACTATTTTTTCTAATACTTCAATTCTAATACCACTATTTCCTCTAATCAAAGCATTAACTCGTAAAAGCATCATCCCTCTAACTATTTCATCAGAAAATGGATTTCCTACTCCACAAGCATGAGATTTTAATAGATTCTCTTGTAATTTACTAACATCTTCTCTAGAGACAGACATATCACTTAATTTACCAAATCCAGTATTTATTCCATATACTGGTTTCTCACTACGTACAACATCATGTACATATTGGTGTGCTTTTAAAACGAGTAAACGCTGTTCCTCACCAATTGCCACTTCTTCCTTAAATCGAGAAATTTCTATAAATTTCTCGAGATTTAAACCTCTACCATTTAATGTTATCATTTTGGTCACCTACCTTGTAATAATATTATACAGTAGTGAAAGCGATAACAAAAGAACTAAATGGCCTATTTTAGCACTTTAGTCCGGTAAAGCGATAAAGTGTTATAGAATAAAAAAAGACAAAATAATCTATTTTATTTTGTCTTTTAATGCATAAACTTCAGGTAAATATATATCCATTTTGGCTATACTAAAATCATTCTTCCTAACAGAAATAATTGAAGTATTTCCTTTAGCTTTCAACTCATTATTACTAGTTACTAATTCATGAGAGAAATCAATTCTCACTTTAGTAATTTTCACAATACTAGTAACCACATAGATTTCTTCACCAAGGCGAACACTTTTAAGATATGTGCAATTTACATCTCTAACAGGGAAGATAAAACCTCTATTTTCAATTTCATAATAATCTATTCCAAAAGCTTTTAACATCTCAGTACGACCTTGTTCAAAGAACGAAAAATAGTTAGCATGATATACTACACCCATTTGATCACTATCACTGTATCTTAGTTCTAATTTCTTTTTATGTATCATATTATCACCACTTACTTATTGAGTTACAAATAGATTTGTCTTAACGTTTTTAGCAGGTCTCCAAACTTCTTCACCGGTTAAAAACTGGGTATATAGAGGAGTATAAGTTAAAACCCCATCAACTCTATGAGATTGGAACAATGTGAGTTTTTCAACTTCGATTTCCTCTTTAAAATAAGGTAATCCTCCTGCCACAGCTCCATTATTAAAGATAACTTTTTTAGCAATTGTTACATGTGGTCTAAATTTACGTAATTCTAGTGGGAACCCACTTCTATTTGTTTCTGTGTCAGTTATTTTATGTAGTCTCGCAAATTCTTCTTTTCCACGAGTAATTCCCACCCAAACAATGTTTGTGGACTTCTTATTAAAGAAACCTAAATCACCTATTTTTATAGAAAAAGGTGCAGTATTTGAGCAAATGTCATCAATACACTGACATAGATCTTGATACTCACCATTATATATTTCACCGATATATTTTACAGTGAGATGGAAATTATTGTAATGGGTAAAATTCCCATTATAAGTGGTCGTTTTAACAATATCTTGGACTTCCTTAAGATATCTTTTGACTTGGTCTTCAAACTCTATGGCTATAAAAACTCTCATCGAACCACCTCACTATATAATAATTATAGCACAAAAAAAGGATGCTTGAGCAACCTTCTTAATTTTTATAATCTTATCTCGATATAAACTCCATAATGATCACTAACTCTATTCTTATTGAACAATACTTCTCTTCTTAATACTTCTAATTTCATGTTCGCAAACAAATAATCTATCCTAGTTTCACCTTTATGAAGATCCATATCTTTAATATGAGTAGGTTCAAATAAGAATTTTGGATTGCTTCCAAATAGATCTGATAATCCTCTATTAATAATATAACTATACTCTTTAGTTTTTGGAGAAACATTAAAATCTCCAGCTATAAGAAGTACATGATTATCATCAACATGTGTAAGCAAACGATCTATTTGGTCTTCAAACACTTCATATTTGTCAGACCAACCAAGATGTGCGCTAACTAAAGATATTTTCTTATCCAACCGATGAATGTCTCCTTTAATCATTTTTCTTGTTCTCCAATAATCATAATCTTGAGATTTAGATATGTAGTTTCCTTTCACATCATAAAGAATATGTTTAGAAAGGATAGCTACCCCTTCATCATATTTGTCAAAAGAGTGTTTAATTGTATCAAAGTAGAAATAATATTCTTTCCCATTTTCTTTTAGTAGTTGCTGAAGTTGATATCCATAATTAGATTCTTTTACATTCTCATAAACGGTTTTAGAATCAGTATATTGTGCTACTTCCTGTAGAAATATAATATCAACATCTTTCTTCAGGATTTCTTCTATGATAAATATTTGCTTTTCTTTTATATTATCTTCTTCTAAACAGTGAAGGTTTAGTGTAAGTAATTTAAGACTTCGCATCTCTTATTACCTTATATATATTCTTTATAACATCAGTAGCCGTCATAGACTCTTCTCCGTATTTATGAGAAGCCAATTCTCCAGCTTTCGAATGTATTAGTACACCAATTTTTGCAGCTTCTAGTGGAGAGTATCCACGACCTAGTAAACTCGCAATAATCCCAGACAGAACATCTCCAGTACCTGCTGTAGCCATCCCAGGATTACCATGAATGCTAAAGTATGATTCTTCGTTGTTTGTAATAATTGTGCAAACTCCTTTTAAAACCACAGTTAGATTATATGTATGAGCAATGTTCTTAGCAAATAAAACTGGTTCTTGTTTAACATCCTCGATATCTATGCCCAGAAAAGTTGCCATCTCTTGGTTATGAGGAGTTATAATTATATTCTTTCTGGTGCTATATTCTTTCAATAATTGCTTTAAGTAGAATATCCCGTCAGCATCAATTATTAATGGAATATCTAAGGAAAGTAAGTAATTCAGAACATCTAGATTCACTTCATCGTTTTGTCCTAAACCTGGACCAAATATTACTGCTGATCTTTTACGCACTTGTGATGGAATATCTTCTATTCCAATATAAGTATTCACCATAACTTCTGGATAAATGTTATGAATATGATGTAAGTACTTTTCGTTATATGAAACAGCTGACAACCCTGACCCAGTATATAAAGCAGATATTCCTGCTAATAACGGAGCTCCCATCATTCCTTTAGAACCACCAATAGTTAAGATGTTACCAAAATGATACTTATGAGAATTCTTAACTCTTTTGTTTAGTTTGTTTTTCAAATATGATTTGTGAAGTAAAACTTGTGGTTCTTCGTATAATGTTTGCAAGATTCCGATATCTAATAAGTGAAGTTGTCCTGAATAATCTAAGGCATCATTAAGAAGATTACCTTGTTTATAGTTTTGGATAACAATTGTATGATCAGCTTTTACAGCTGCTTTCATGACTAATCCGTTATCTGCATTTATCCCAGAAGGTAAATCGATGCTAATAACTTGTGCATAGCTACGATTAATTATTGTGATTACTTTTGAGTAATAATCTCTAACATCGGAGCTTAGTCCTATCCCAAATATTCCATCAATAATAATCGTTGCAGTATCAACTAAACTTGTGAAAGCATCAATGTCTTCTTCGCTAGATACATAAGTTATGGCAGTTGTTTTAACTTTGAGAGTTTCTAAAGCTTCTTGATTTTCCACAGATTCATTTTCTAAATTACCAACAATAATAACATTAGGAATAATATTTTGTTCTAAAAGCGACAATGCTATGACTAAAGCATCTCCTCCGTTATTACCTGTACCGGCAATTACTAAAATAGAATCTGTACTAGAAAACATATCATTTATCATTAAGTAGTTTGAGATACTCCTACCCGCATGATTCATTAATTCATAAGATGTCATTTCTTTTTCTTTGAGTGTTAGTTTATCTAATAGACGCATTTCTTGAGCGCTAACTATTTGTAGATCTCTCATAAAATCACCTTCTCATCTATATTATATCATATTTGTAAATAATATAAATTTACTGGTAATTATATAAAGCAAACCCAGTCTATATTAGACTGGGTTTGCTAATTTATAAAGGTGGACTTTAGTGAGAGTTTAGGCTTCACTCTCTTCTTCATCTTCGTTCTCTTCTTCATCTTCATCATCGAAATGTGAATTTGGTTCTTGTTTTTCAGTATGCTTTTCTCTTCCAGCTTCTTGGATGAAGTATTCATAAGTGATATTTCCTTCTTCATCTACAACTTCTGTAATTCTAACCATACCTTTTACACCATCAACTTCATATTGAAGTTTATAAACTGTACCTTCTTCTTCTAATTCTTTTTTGAAGGTATATTCATCTTCACCATCTGTAATTTTGACTTTTGTTTCATTATTTTCTACTTCAATTTTCAATGTTACTCGTTTTTCGATTCCATCAATTGTTTGTTCAATGTAGAACTTAGTTTCAAATTCACCATCTTCAAGTTCATTTTTATAAATTATTTTAATTGTATCTTCACCATTTGTAGCGATTAATACCATTTTTGTTTCGTTATCTTCAGTATCTACTTCATCATCGTCTTCAGAATCTAAATCCTCAGTATCTACTTCATTATCGTCTGAGGTATTACGATTTCCATTGGTATTTTCCTCATCATCTTCATCGTCTTCTTCTTTGTGACTTTCTGGTTTATCTTCTTGATTATGTTCATATTCTTTGATGTTATCCATAACTTCAAACTCGTATTCAACATCACCAATAACAATAATACCTGTCATTTCATTAGTTACCTCATCAATATTGTAATAAATAACATAGACTTCTTCATTTACAGTAAATGTAAGTTTGAAAGCATATAATTCATTATCACTTTCTTCTTCTAATACACTACCAAAACTTTCTACACCATTATCGATTAGAGCTTTTAAACGATCGATATAAACATTTACTTCGTCCAATTCTCCCTCTATAACTGTTGTTGGTTCTGCAACCCCATCAGTAGCACTTAAGAATGACATGTTAGAAGCAACAACTGCTTCTGTACTGAAATCTAAGAATCCTGTTGATAAATATGATAAAGTAGCAAGGCTTTCTTCACTACCTAGATCTGCTGCTAAAATTTCTAAATTTTCGTTGTCTGCTGTTGTACATCCACTTAGTGTGAATGCAGTTATTAATGCTAGTCCTATAAATAATAATTTTTTCATATAATTCACTCCTTTGATAATATATACAACTCAACTTATTTTTTTTCTCCTAAATTAAATATATTTTATTTTTTTCTTCCATTTTATTTCCGGTTTTCCCATTATTTTCACCATTACCACTATCATCCTCATCATCCTCATCGTCTTCTTCATCCTCGTCATCGTCTTCATGTTCGTAGTTAGGTCTACCATGTTCTATTTCTTTTTCATTGCTTCCTTCTTTGATTTGATATTGATAAACAATATTACCATTAACATCAACTGATTCAGTTATTATTGCTTCTCCTTCTATCCCGTTGATTTTGTATTCTAATTTATATTGGTATTCAGAGCCTTCCATTTCTTTTTCTAATCTATATTCGTTTTCGCCATCTTTAATTTCAATTTGATATTCATTTTCTTCTAGAGACACTTTAATTTCTTGTTCTTTTTCAACATTATTGATTCGTTCATGAATTTGGTATTTTCTTTCAATTTCATTCTCATCCTGCTCTGAAACAAATTCTATATGAACGTAATCATCACCATTTACGGCTTCTAATTCTAATTTTAATTCATCTATTGATTCTTCAAGTTTGCCAGTTACATCATATGTTACTCCACCAACACTAAGTGTTCCGGAAAATGTATTATTGAGGAATGTAACGGTTAAAACATATTCAATTTCTTGAATTGAAAAAGTTATAATATGAGTATTTGGATCATCTTCTGAAATTGTTGTAGTTATTGAGTTTTGAAATAAATCATCCTCTAAGAAGACACGTAATGTATCAAAATATAGATTGATTAATTCATCATTGTCTTCAAACTCAGTAGTTTCATTATCAGCCGTAATAATAATATTATTATCTAACAACATCATATCGGTGTTACTTAAGACAATGTTTGAACCAATAAGACTAGTTGTTAAATAAGTAACTTCTGCAATTCTTTCTGATTCATATGCGTTAATAGTTACTGGTGTTCCAGGGGTGTTAGTATTTGGTATTACAAACATAACTACTAATGCAATGATTAAAACAAATGTTGATAATAACATTGTTCTGGTTCTTGTAAAGAATGGTTGTCTTGTAGTTTTTGGTGCAATTGAACATAAAACAAAATCAATTGATTTATCTCTTGATTCATTCATTCTTGTTTCGTCAATTCTTCTATTCATTTTAGTCATTAGTAGTCACCTCCTCTTTAATTTTTTCGACACTTGTTTTTAAAGCTTTATATATTGTTTTCTCGGGAATTTCTAATGTTAGCCCTATTTCTTTAACTGATAAGCCTGAGAAATAATGTAGGATTAATATCTTTTGGTGTTTTTCTGATAATCTCATTTTCATTACTTTGATGATTTCTTTTATTTGCTGTTCCTTAACTATTTCTGCTTCTATATCCAAATCATCCTCTATAAATGTTGTATCTAGTTCATTACCAGATTTCCGTTTATAGCTTGATGATTTCAAATAATTTATCGTATGATTAGATGCAATGCGGTATAACCAGGTTCTAAATGATGATTTCCTAGAGTTATATCTATTAAGATTATTATAAACCTTAATGAATATCTCTTGAATTAGATCTTCGGTGTCATCGTAATTACCAAGCATGTTGAAAACAAACGAGAACATCTCATTGTGATATTTAGTCATTAAGCTTCCAAAATGATCAATTTTACCTTGTAAAACATTGTTGATGACAACGATATCTTCGCTCATTTGCATCATCCTTTCAGTAGTATTATACCATTTAGGTGTTTGGATATCTAACAAATGAAGTCCTACATAAATATATACAAACTAACAAGTCTTTTTTCTCAAAAAAAAAGAACTAAAATTTAATTTAGTTCTAAATTGAGCATGACTCATCGCTACAAGTATGTCCTTCATCGGCTCCACTTAAATCTTCAAGTGGTTTCTCTTCTTCCCAAAGTTTTTCCAATGATTGTGTGAAGTATTCAATAGGTTGTGCTCCACTAATTCCGTATTTTCTGTTTAATACAAAGAATGGAACACCTTGAACTCCGATTTGCTTACCTTCGTTAATTTCGTTATAAACTTGATCACTATATTTTTTTGATTCTAATACTTTTCTTGAATCCTCTTCACTTAATCCCACTTCACCAGCAATAGTAACTAATGTATCAATGTCTGCAATATTTAAACCATCAGTAAAATATGCTTTCATCAGTCTCTCAGTTATCATTTGTTCTTTATCGAACTGGTTAGCCCATTTAGCTAAGCGATGTGCATCAAAACTATTTGTCATTTGAATATTTTCATAATCATATGATAACCCGACACTTTGTGCTTGTTCATTAAACATAGTAAATCTTTGTTTTGCTGTATCTGTACTCATTCTGTGTCCTTTTGCAAAACTTTCTACAGGACTCCCCTTCATAACTTTCGGGGCATTAGGATTCAATTGATAAGCCTTATATACAACTTCAATTTTATCCTTATGTGGAAAATTCTCTAATGCTTTTTCAAAACGTTTTTTCCCAATATAACAGAATGGGCATGCAAAGTCACTCCATAATTCTACTTTCATAATAACACTCCTTTTTCATTAACATTTATATTATGGATTAAAATACAATATATATCAAATAGTTTGCTTACAAACTATTAAAAGTAGTAAATTTATTATTCTTTTTGTATAATGAAAGTGTATAGGAGGTAATTTGATGAAGAAAAAAAATAACATTTATTTAATCCTTACATATCTATTTTTTATTTATCCACCATTTATTTGGGGACTTGTATTAATCTATCAAGAAGGTAATTACGGGGAAGAACACATTGTTAGTTTATGGATTAACTTAATACTGATTGCTGTAATAGCAGCTATATGTGTACTCTTAATATATAAGAATAAAATCCATAAACCAAAAGGTAACGAGATTAAGCATCTTATTTTTGGTTTAATAGGTAATATTGTAGTGTATTTCTATACATTTCAAAATCTAATGAAGATTGATGATTATATCTCAATTTACTTAATTTTATTAATTGTTTTAGGGGTGCATTATTTGTTAATATCTAGAAAGATTGTTGCCAAAGAACTATGGCTTTTAATGCCAATATTCTTGGCACTAGATTTAATTCACCTAATTGGAACAGGTTGTGGATTCACTGATGGTTGGCAATGTTACCAATCTGCAAATACAGTTTTTCAATACATAATTTATTCAATCATGATTTTAGTTTCACTAGGCTACTATGCATATAGATTATATTTACTAAGACAATGGGATATTTTAAAATATATCACTTTGGCACTAATTATTGCATTGTCTATAGTATTCCAAAATGAAGATTGGATGGAAGAGAAACTATCATTAACCTTGATGATTGCTTTACCATTCTTTACGATTGTTGATTTTATCATAACAATCGTAAACAAAAGATACACTCATAAAATGCTATTCCATTATCTAAGGTTATATGCTATCTTTGTGATTTTTTCATTCATGGGAGCTTTTGATTTTTTCTATGGTGAAGCCAATTTTGATATGTTAGCTTTGATGGTAACTATAGCTTATATCTCATTGTTTATTATCATCTTTAGGTATCTACTTAAAGTAGATCATACTAAAAGTATAGTTATGGAAAAAGGTATAATGTTTGGTGTATGTAACGAAATTCATCTCAAGTTAATAAAGGAACAATTTGGTGAAGTAAAAGCTGAATATGTCTCATTAGAGATTAATGATTATTCACTAATAGCAATGAAAGATAAAACAGTTGTAGGTTTTATCTCAACTAAATTGAACCCTCTTTTAGAACCATTGTGTGAAGTAAACGAAGCCTTTGTTGAGATTCTTGAAGTTCATCCTAATTATCAAAAACAAGGTGTTGCATCAAAACTTATCGAAAAAACAGAGAAATATTTTAGAAGTGAAGGAATATCACAATTACGAGCATGGGCGCTAAATAATAATCCAAATTATATTAACTTATGGAAAAAATTTGATTATTGCTTATCACCTACAAAAATTCATATTAAAGAGCAAAATAAATACTTAGATGGATATCACTTTATTAAAAAACTTTAAGGAGGTATATTATGAAAGTCACATTTTTAGGACACTCAGCCTTACTAGTTGAGGACAAAAATTTTAAAGGCTTGATAGATCCTTTCTTAACAGGTAATCCGTTGTATAAATCAAAAAAAGAACATACAGAAGGTATAACTCATATTTTTATAACTCACGCCCATGGCGATCATGTTGGAGATGCAGTAAAAATAGCACTAGATAACAAGGCAATCATTATCAGTAATGCTGAAATAGCAAACACAATAAAACTAGACAATCCAGAAATAGAGACTCATGCCATGCATATTGGTGGTAGATTTGAGTTTCAATTTGGGCAGGTTAAAATGACACCAGCACTTCATGGTTCAAGTTTTTTCAAAGATGGAAATTTCTATGATGGTGGTAATCCTGGAGGATTTTTAATTGATATTGATAATAAAAGTTTATACCACGCTGGAGATACTGGTTTAACTTATGATATGAAGTTATTAGAAGATGAAGAAGTTGATTTAGCATTTCTACCAATAGGTGGGAATTATACAATGGATATAGATGATGCGGTTAGAGCTGTTCACTTTATTAAACCTAAAATAACAGTCCCAATGCATTATAATACCTTTGGACTAATCCAAGCAGACCCTACATATTTTGTAGCAAAGCTACCTGATTTTGTAGTAAAAATATTGAAACCAGGTAAAAGTATAACCATATAAAAAGGAGCTATTAAGCTCCTTTTTTATTTAATACCCGAAATATATTTTGATAATTCACTATCCATAAAAACAAGTTCAATAGATAAAATTAATCTGTTATCTGGATCATTATGAGCAAATCCATATACTAATAATTCATTTACATAGTTTGATTCAAAATATAGTTTAGCATTATTAATGTCACTTAAATTATAACCAGATTCTAAGCCATATGTCTCCAAAGTTATATCAGTGTTTTCTAAGTCACCTTCAAACATCTTATATGCAGTTACTTTTCCATAACCACTTAGTTGAACATCGAACTCATAATCTTGCATTATTGGGTAGTTACCTAGATAAAGATAATGATTCTCTAAAATATATTCAACAGTACTCCAGTTTTCGACACTTAACATGTTCCAAGATAATTCATTAACAGTCGGGTTATTATCCTTAACATTTATATCTGCCTTCAAAACTCTGTGTCCATCATCAAATAGTTTTACCCGGTAATCTTCTAATAAATCATTTTTAATATCATAAGATACAAATGCTTTAAACTGATGAATATAATACTCAATCGTTTGTCTAATAAATTCTTGATTAGAATCTAGAGTACCTTTATACATGAAATATTCTTGGTCCTCATAAGAAGTGTACTCATATACAAATGATCTTGTTTCAGGATAATAAAGTTTATCTAAGATATAATCACGTCCATAAACTTCGATTTTCCTATCAAGTATTTCTCGATCATTTGCAATATCATAAACTGTCATATATTTAACCATTGATACAACACCATCTATTTTGGTTAACTCATATCTATGACTCATAGCAACATCTAACTCAGATATATGTTCATAATATTCTATCTTCAATACTTCATTATCATAGTGAACACAAACAGTTTCGGTAGAGATAGTCTCGTTATAACATGTGTTATAAGCAAAATTATCTATTTCGTTGACTGCTTGCTTTACAAATATTAGATTACTAAATGAAGTGTAATAATCATCATATTCGATGTCTACATTATTTGTGTTTTTTAAATCATAATTAAAGAAACTAGCTTTTGTATAGGTGATTTTTTCTCCTACATCATCTAAATTAGTGTCAAAATAATCATTTAACAAATCATTATTTTGAAGATAGAAATCAATTTCACCTAAAACAAAATTCTGAGTAATCTCTGAATCAACTTCATTCCCACAACTACTTAATAATATAGTTAGGAATACTAGCATTGTTATGTTTAATAATTTCCTCATAATATCACCTTTAACAAGTTGTTTTAATATAATCAGCAATTATATCCGCAGTTAGTTTAGCACCCTTAGAATTTAAATGTACACCATCTAGAGTTAAATGCAATCCTCGCTCATCACTTTCCTGATCTGCGAGTTGGTTATTAACTAAAACCGCTGCATCCATTCCTGTTCTAAACAACGATTCAGGAATGTAATCTACTACTTCTTTATCTTTAAGATATTCAACAAAAGCACTATAGACATCCAAGTAATCGATATGGGGATACTCCTTCAATATATCTTTTATTACTTCGATATACTCTTTAAGTTCCTCATTCCATTTACTTTTCAAGTTTTCCCCAAATAGTAGTGGGGGAATAATAACAACTTTTCTGCATTTAGTATCAAGATATTTAATTAAATCATAATATAGAGCTCTGAACTCGACATTATCTTTACTCCAATACTGTCTTCTTAAAGCTTTCATAACTTCATGTTTTCTATTTATTTTGGAATAAACATCGTTAACCCCAATGAATACAAAAACTAAATCGTACTCTTCAAGATGCTTAATTTTTTTAATCCTTTTTAATAAACTGTCTACGGTGTCGCCACCTTTACCGTAATTGGTTAATTCATATGAATCAAGATCTTGTAAAAGCATTTCAAAATAAGATACTTTTGGTACCCCTTTTGTAATACTATCTCCTAAAAAAGCTACCTTCATAACCTCAACTCCTAAAAAATACCTAAAATATCCACATCGTAAGTAATAAGTAAAAATAAATATACTCCTATCAATATCCAAATAGCACCTGCTATTCTTGTAAATAGGATAGAGCTTTTAGTAAAATCCTGGCTAAACTCTGACAAAGACTTTCCTGTTGAAGGTTTGTAGTCTTTAAGTGTCTGAACTAATTTTGGATTCAGGATAAAAAGTGTTCCTATAATACTAAACATAATTAAGGGTATAAACCCCATATTTGATGCAAGTAACATATAACTCCTCCTAATAATTTCTAAATCAATTATATCATATAATCTAATTGTAGTATAAGCATACTAAAAAAGAAGCCAATTTGGCTTCTTTTTTTCTTATATCTTTCTTAAATCTACTATAATATTCCCTTTTTTATGTCCAGTACGAACATGTTGTTGTGCTTTAGTCATGTCCTTAATATCAAATATCTTTTCAATAACTGGTGTTATTTTTTTATTAATAAGTAATCCTTCCAAATAATCTAAATCTATATTTTTCAAGTTAGGTTTTCTAAGACCTGTTGCTGCAAATAGTGATTTCTTATTCTTTTGTTTAACTTTGAATAGTGCTTTTAACATTGCTGGTAAATCAGGTACTGTGATTAGGTATGAACCCTTTTCAGTTAAGATGTTTTGGCATTCTATAAATGAAGATTTTCCAACAGCATCAAAGATTATATCATATCTATAATTACTTTCAGTGTACTTTGTTTTAGTGTAATCAATAACATAATCACACCCAATATCTTTAAGAAGTTCTTGATTACTAGTTCCACTTACTCCAGTAACAATAGCTCCATAATTTTTAGCTAATTGAACACCCATACTACCAACGCTTCCAGAAGCGCCAATAATTAGTACTTTTTGACCTTTTTGTATAAGTCCTTTATCTCTTAAAAAAGGTAAAGCAGTAATTCCACCATCAAGTAAAGCAAGGGTGTTTATTGGTTCAACACCTTTTGGTACTTTTCTTATAACAGTAGTATCTTTAACTCGTACATATTCAGCGTATGTCCCTAATTTCATTCCGTTGGTACCATAAACTAAATCACCAATATTGAAATCCTTTACTAATTCCCCAACTTCTGTTACTTCACCAACATACATTTCACCATATACACCAAATTTAGGTCTAATTAGTGAGCTAAACAGTCTAAAAATAAATGAATCACCTTTTTTACTAGTTAAATCTGTCGGTGTCACAGGAGCGTAATGTACTTTAATAAGTAGTTCTTTTTCCCTAGGGATTGGTTTTAATATTTCTCTTATTATAATATCTTCTTCAGTCCCATATTTAGGAACAATACATGCATTCATTATTATATTATTTTTCATTTTCTATTACTAACTTCCCATCTATTTTCTCTACTGTAAATATTTCATCAATTGATTTTTCAAAAACAATTGAAAGTTTAAAACATAATTCAAGTGTCGGAGAATATTGCCTTTTCTCTATAGCCACAATTGTTTGTCGAGAAACTCCTACTTTTTGTGCTAATTCTTTTTGAGTCATTTCGTTATTTAAAAACCGGAGTGTTCTGACGTTATTTGCAATACTCAGTTTTTTCATATTTAAACCCCTTTTCTATAGTAAATAATAGATAGAGTTTCCGATAACACTTCTGTGATCAACCCTGATATTACCATAATAATAAAGAACGAATGATTGCTTACATCAAATAATTGAATTGCAAGAGCAATAATAAAACCTAAGGCGAAAACCATCATTGAGATTTTAGATACTTTCATTTCAATTAGTTTATCTCTTTCATCAACTATATCCATTTCAAGATCAACTTCTTCACCTTTGGCTGTCTGAACAACAGATTCCAAAATATGGAAAATAATCATGATAATAATTCTAGAAATTACAGATATAGGTATAAAGATCAAAATGATGATTGCCCATAATCTAAATATATTTGTTGTATCGAATGCTCCATTCAAGTATTTTTGGTACATTACAACCGCATATATACTCGTTATCACTATTGAACTAATGATATTTGTTAAACTCTTTTTTTCTTGGTATGACATTTTATTTCCTCCTTTTACTTCAACTTGATGTCGAAGTGTATATCTACAATGTATCATAAACTTTACTTGGTGTCAAGTTTACTTTACACTATATTTTAACTATAAATATAAAGCCCTAAGGGCTTTGATTTTTTATTTTACCTGTTATATATCTTTATTAGTCTTCTAAGTAAGTAGACTCACCCGGATACTTAGCCATGGTTGTCTTAAATTTCTTAAACCATAATTTATCATAGAATCAATTGCTCTATGTGATAAATTCTCTTCACGATATACTGCTAGTAATGTTTCACCTTAATTGAATGCATTAAACCATTGAACTGATATACCTGTTTACCTCATAATATCAATGCATTTTTGACATTGTACAATAAAAAAAGAAGCCAGTAAGTGACTTCTATATTTGATCTAATGGCAGGGGCGGAGAGGATCGAACTCCCGTAGACGGTGTTGGAGACCGCTGCATAACCATTTTGCTACGCCCCTAAAAAAAATTAAAAAATGGTGGGAGGGGACGGATTCGAACCGCCGAACCCCAAGGAGCAGAGTTACAGTCTGCCGCGTTTAACCACTTCGCTACCCGCCCACTGTTTGCACTATTATTTAATGCGCTTTTTCATTATAGCAAAGAGGTTTTTAAAAATCAATAGTTTTTTTTAGATACTCCACATCAAAAATTCATTAATTATATCCTCTTTTCGAAGATTATATAACTTTTTGAACTAGTTTTCTTTGAATGATTATTATAGTTGAAATCATCATACAGTTACTTGAGTAAATATTAGCAAATCAATTGTTATAAATATGGCTTAGGTAGCACATTTGTTTTAGTGCTCTATATGTCAAAATTGTAAAAGTTAAGTAGCTAGATAACTCCACATGCTGTGCAGTTTAGCTTAGTTTCGATACTAATGTTGCATAACTTGTTTTCACGTTAAAAAATATTGGTAAGACTCCTCTAATAAGGTATAATATTAGATAGATAAAATGGGGTGAAACAAATGGATTTATTTGAAAAATGTTTCTCATACAAGGAAGTAGAAAAGATTACAGCTTTAGGCTTGTATCCTTACTTCCATTCGTTGGAAACTAAACAAGATGTCGAAGTAGTTATGGAAGGCCGAAGACAAATAATGATTGGTTCTAATAATTATTTAGGATTAACAGGAGATCCAAGAATTATTAAAGTTGGTGTTGAAGCTATCCAAGAGTTTGGTAGTGGAGTATCTGGTTCGAGATTTTTAAATGGTACATTAGATTTACATATCCAATTAGAAAAGGAATTAGCTGATTTTTTAAACAAGGAAGCTTGCCTTACCTTCTCAACTGGATTTCAAAGTAACTTAGGAATTATAAGTGCAATTGCTGGAAGAAGTGATTTAATCTTTAGTGATAAGGAAAATCACGCTAGCATTTATGATGGAATCAAACTAAGCTTTGCGAAAATGGTTAGATATAATCATAGTGATATGAAAGACTTAGAGAGAAAACTTTCTGAAGCTAGTCCCAATAAGGGTAAACTAATAATTACTGATGGAGTATTCAGTATGAGTGGAGACATCTGCAAACTTGATGAAATTGTTAGATTAGCTAGAAAATATGGTGCTAGAGTAATGGTTGATGATGCTCATGGTTTAGGTGTTCTTGGTAAAGGTGGTAGAGGTACTGCAGAATACTTTGATTTAGAAGACGAAGTAGATATCATCATGGGTACTTTCTCAAAATCATTAGCTAGTTTAGGTGGATACATGGTTGCTAAAAAAGAAGTTGTTGAATTTGTTAAACACACATCAAGACCCTTTATTTTTAGTGCAGCTATTACACCCTCAAGTACAAGAACTGCTCTTGAAGCTTTAAGAATTTTAAAAGCTGAACCAGAAAGACCTGCAAGTCTATTAAAAGCAGCAAGATTTATGAGAGATAAACTAATGGGATACAATTTACCAGTTGGTGAAGATAATATTGTTCCTATTATACCAATATACACATATTCAAAATTAAGAACTTTATTTGCTGTAAAGAGATTATATGAAAAAGGTGTCTATGTTAATCCAGTATTACCTCCAGCCGCTCCTGAAGGAGAATGTATGATTAGAACTAGCTATATGGCAACCCATACAGAAAAAATTCTTAATGAAGCTGCAGAAATAATTAATGAAGTAATTTCTTCACTCCCTATGGATGATGAAGAATTAATGGAATCGCTTAATAATGAGTAAAGTTATTCTGATCTCAGGAGCCAGTAGTGGAATCGGAAAAGAAATTGCAAATACAATGCATAATGAAGGTTATACAGTAATTGGTTTATCAAGAAAAAAACCAACTGATATAAACTATAAGTATTATGAGTGTGATTTAACTAATCAAGAACAAATCAAATCAGTAACAAATCAAATTAAACAAGGTTATCCTAAAATTGATGTTTTAATCAATTGTGCCGGTGTTGGTACTGGAGGAGCTATTGAAGAAGTATCTTATGAAGATCTTAAATGGGTTTATGAAGTAAATTTATTTGGAACTATTGAATTAATAAAAGGAATACTTCCTTCATTAAAAAATCATCAAGGTAAAATTATAAACATCGGAAGTGTAGCAGGTGCAATAACAATTCCTTATCAAACAAGTTACTCAATGAGTAAATCAAGTGTTGGTATTCTAACAGAAGGACTACGAATTGAACTAAAACAATTCAATATTGATGTTTGTACTGTTTTACCAGGTGATACTAAAACTAGTTTTACTACAAATAGAAAAACTATCCTGATTGAAGATAGTCCTTATTATGACAATGTCAAAAGAAGTATTGAAAAGATGGAGAAGGATGAACAAAATGGTGTTGATCCTAGTAAAGTTGTTAAAGTTGTTACAAAAGTAATGAATAAAAAGAAAATGCCAATTCAAGTTACTGTTGGTTTAGATTATAAGTTCCTGGTCTTTTTAAGTAAGATACTACCGAAAAGAGTTGTAGAATTTATTATCACAAAAATGTATGGATAAACGGAAAAGAGAAGGAAAAATTCCTTCTCTTTATTTTTTTGAGTATTTCCCCTACCCTTTTCCTTAAAATCTGTAATTTTGGAGATTACCATTTCCCTATAACTTAGCACCCTTTTGTAGCATCGTCTCTCAATTGGAGGTTAAGTCCTTGCTACATTAAAATTATACTATATTTATTTATCTAATACAAAAAAGTGGACATAAATGGTAAAAACGGCTTTATTACTTGACGTGATAACCTTTTCCCTCAATTGCTTTTATTGCCTCCTCTGAAGTTTTTCCATTTAAATCAAATACAACTGATTTATCTTCTAGGTTTACCTCTACATTATTGAATCCATTTTCTGTTAAAGCATTAGTAATACTCATTTTGCAGTGATTACAAGTCATATCTGTTACTTCTAATTTCATAATATCGTCTCCTTTATCTATTTTAAATTCTGGTAATTTATATCCTTTTAATCTTAATGCATTTAATACTACAGTAATACTACTGAATGCCATTGCAGCTGCTGCAACAACCATACTTAATCTACCTGTTGCTGCTAAAGGTATTGCTATTAAGTTATAACTAAATGCCCATGCAAAGTTTTGATATATATTTTTTAAAGTTGCTTTTGACATATCAATTGCTTTTATAACTAACCCAAGATCGTAACTCATCAATGTTACATCACTACTATCAATCGCAATATCTGTTCCATGTCCCATAGCTATTCCAACGTCAGCAAGTTTTAGTGCCGGTGCATCATTTATCCCATCACCTACAAAAGCTGTTACCAAACCTTTTGATTGTATATCTCCTACAATTTTAGCTTTTTCATGCGGTAGTACTTCACTATAAACATTCTTGATACCTAACTCTTTTGCAATTTGTTTTGCTACTACATGATTATCTCCAGTAATCATATAAGGAATTAACCCTCTAGCTTTCATTTCTTTGATAACCAGTTGCGATGTATCTTTAATTTCATCTCTAACTGCATAAATCGCTTTTATTGAATTGTTTATAACCAAAAAGTTTACTGTCTTAGCTTCTAGTAAATACTTGTTATAATCATCTAAGTAATCATGAGGAACATTTAACTCTTTTATTAAGTTATATGACCCAATATATACTTCATCAGAATTAATTACTCCTTTAATACCTTTCCCTTCAACTACTTCAAACTCAGATAACTCCAATAGCTTTGCTTGATTATCTTTAGCATATTCTACTAGTGATACACTAATTGGATGTGTTGATTCTTTTTCTAATGTGTATAAGTAATCTAATGATTTCTTACCACCAATATAATCAGTTACTACAGGTTTACCTATAGTCAAAGTTCCTGTTTTATCGAAAGCAATAGCTTGAATCTTATTTGCTAACTCAAAGAATTCTCCACCCTTATAAAGGATATGATTTTGTGCTGCTTTCCCGTTTCCTACTAGAATACTTGTCGGAGTAGCAAGGCCTAAGGCACAAGGACAACTAATTACCAAAATGGCAATAGTTCTTTCGAAAGCTATACTAAAATCTATTCCTAAAAGCCAAAACTGAACTATGAAATTAAGGATTGCTATAGATACTACAATCGGTACAAAGTAAGATGCTATCTTATCCGCAGTTCTTTGAATAGGTGGTTTCAAAGCACTAGTTTCTTCAACTGTTTCAATGATTTTAGCTAACATTGTTTCGCTACCAATTTTGGTTGCCTCAACAATAATAGTTTCTCGCAAATTAATAGTAGCTCCAATAACTTTGCTATCAATACTTTTCTCAACAGGAATACTTTCTCCTGTAATCATTGATTCATCTACAAAAGATTTTCCTTTAATGATTTTTCCGTCAATTGGAATTTTCTCTTTTGCTTTTACAACTATTAAATCACCTAAGAATACTTCGTCAATGTCAACCATAACTTCTCTATCATTTTTAAGAACTCGGGCTTCTTTAGCACCTAGATTAACAAGTTCTACTAAGGCATCTGTTGTTCTTTCTTTTGCGATATGTTCGATATAATTTCCTATCAACACCATAGTAATAATTAATGCACTTATCTCAAAGTAATATGTCGGATGCATTACAGGATTACTTAACTGGGCATATAGTAAATATAGACTATATAAGTAAGCACTAGTTGTCCCCATAACAACTAGTATATCCATACCTAATACTTTCTTTCTAATACTATGATATGCAGCTTTATAAAATCTTCTACCAATATAGAATTGCACTATCCCAGATATTACTAATTGAACTATACCGTTCTTCAATATCTCTGGGACATATATAAAACTAAAGAACTCAATATGACTAAACATTGCCCAAAGTAAAGGAATACTAAATACAAGACTAATGTAAATTTCTCTTCTTAATTTCGCTCGTTCAATCTTATTATCATTTAAAGATCCTTCTAATATAGGTTCATAACCAATTTTAGTTACAATATCAGCTATATCAACTAAGCTATATTTTTCTTCTTCATAAGTAAATATAACTTTCCCAGCCCCTACATTCACGTTTGCACTAATCCCTTCATAATTATCAAATGTATTAGTAATTGTTTTAGCACACATTGCACATGTCATACCGTTAACCTTTATTGATTTCTTAATCATAATCAACTTACCTCATTTCTATATACGCTACATACATAGACATTCTCATCTTTTACTTCTTCATGTTTTATAAACTCTTCAAAGTCTTTTTTTAATTGTTCTTCAATCAACTTCAGTTCTTTTATATGATTAATCAAATGATTACTTTTCAAAAATTCTTCAGACAAAGAATAGAACCCTCTTTGCTTATCTCTTCTAACCTCGACAATACCAACATCTTTTAAACTTATAAGATTTTTCGATATATTAACCTGTCTTATATGGAGAATTTCTTCTAACTCACATACACAAAGTTCGTTCTCTAATAAGAGACTTATTAATCTTAACTTTGTGTTATTACTTATACTCTTAAGGAAATTAATACTTTTCATTTCATCACCTCTTAATCATATATTATCAATATGTTATATTCCATACAAAGAATATAACAAACATTATAATTTATGAAAACATTTTTATAATTAAGTTTCTTGACTTTTCACTTAAAAGTTTGTAAACTAACTATCGGCTCGGAGGTGTTATAATGGCTTATACAGTAAACGTAAATTCAGAGAAATGTGTTGGGTGTTCTTTATGTGCAAGAATTTGTCCTACAGGAACCCTTAAAATAGACAAAGTAAATAAAAAGGCTTATACTACAGATATAATGTGCGATAATGCATGGGGATGTATTCATGCATGTCCTACAAATGCACTCAAGATTGTTGAGGCGAAATAAATGAATGTAATTGAAACATACAAAGATGTTGAAAAAGTACTCAAAAAGGACTTTGTAATGATTATAGCTAAGTCACACACATGTTCTGCTTGTAAAAGCATTCTCGGAATGCTTGAACAAAATGTACCTAACTTAGATAATATTGAAATTCAATCTGTTTATATCGATGATATGGATCAGTTCAGAGGAGAGCATTTAATCTTTAGTGTTCCTACAGTTCTTATCTTTTCTAAAGGTAAAGAGCTATTGAGAGAATCGAGATATATAAATTACAGTAAAGTAACTAGATTAATTGATATATATACAAGTTAAGACTGGGAATCCAGTCTTTTTTTATAATTAATCTAAAATGAAAACGTACATATTTAGAAATATTAGTGTAATAACCCCACGAATATATCTTCTTTGTTATAGTACAGGTGAGGTGATACAATGAGCAGTCATAACTCAAGAGTTTTTAAAATAAATGAGCAAATAAAAAATACCTATTACGGTGCTAAAGGGTTTGTTTTACTACGTTTTTCAAAACGTTTAAAACTAATGAATAAAAAGTTCAAAGAAAGAATCATGTTAGCAACAACCGAAGCTAATGGATGTAGTATGTGTTCTTATGTTCATACAAAGATAGCATTATCATCAGGTATGACAAATGAAGATATAAAGAAAATATTAGATGGTGAGACTTCAAGTGTTCCAGTTAATGAAGCAGTGGCAGTATTATATGCCCAAGAGTTTGCTTCTTCGTTAGGGAAGCCAGGAGAAGAAAGTACAATCCGTCTAATCAATGAATATGGATTTAGGAAAGCAGAACTTATAGTCGCGGCATGTAATATGATTACAATGACTAATGGAATGGGAATTAGTTTACATTTTCTATTAGATAGATTGAAATTCAATAGAAATAAAAATTCAAATATCCTGTTAGAAGTTCTAAACCCATTAATAACAATTGTTTTATTTCCATTACTCACAATACTCTTCGGATTAAAGAGTTTAATTGGTTTTAAACCAAAAACCCTAAAATTCAATTACTCAAACTAAAAAGCACAATATGTGCTTTTTTTATTGTATAATATGTTTGAGGTGGTTATATGAAAATTGCAATTATAGCGCATGACAAGAAAAAGGATGAGATGATTAGATTCTGTAAAAAACATGTAGAAGTACTAAGAAGACATCAATTATTTGCAACTGGCACTACTGGACACAGAGTTATGGAAGAGACCGGTTTAATTATTCATTGTTTTAAGAGTGGTCCTTTAGGTGGAGACCAAGAGATTGGTGCAAGAGTAGCTAACGGTGATATTGATTTAATAATATTCTTTAGAGATCCCCTAACAGCTCAACCGCATGAACCAGACGTATCTGCACTATTTAGATTAAGTGATGTGTACAAGATTCCACTAGCTTCGAACATAAATACTGCTGAGTTATTCTTTGAAACTTTACAATAAAAAAAGCCTATTCATTAATAGGCTTTTTTATATGTCTTGATTTCGAATTTTTCTAATTGTAAACCCTAAGAATACAGCGATAAATCCTAGAACAACTAAGACGTTTAAAATAATATCTTTATAGTCTGCGACATCCATTAAAATGTTCCCCATATTCGCTTGTATTCTGCTTGGAAAATATTTAAGAACTTCCCATACAAATGGTACATCTTCAAGGAGATTTATAATTCCACTAAAGATATATATCCCCCAAGTAACAAGCATTGCAGGAATATATCCTTTAAAGTGAGTTGCACTAAACAATGCAATAGCACATACGAACATAAGATCTAGGAAATACATTAGACTTATGTAAATCCCTTTAATAACAAACACTTCATCAAATAGTAAGTACGTATAATAAGAAAATACGATATTCCCTAGTAAAACACAACCTAACAACATTGTAGTAAATGAAATGTATTTTGACAAAATATATTTCGTTCGGTTTATTGGTTTACTAAATATTAATGGTTGGAGATCTTTTGTTTTATCTCTTATAAAGATACTTACACCAACAAATAGTGTAACAGTAAAAACTATTTCATATAAGTCTCCAATATATTGCGAATATGCTGTGAATACAGTGGTTTCAGGAATAGGAAACCCTAAATCTTCGCCATTTAGGAGGAATTCAAGAATTTCATTTAAATATCTTGCAGTTAAAGGTGAGATGATTGAAAATAATATAAATATTGCTCCAAAGACAATAAACTTAGAAGTTTTTCTTAAGTAATAATAATCGTATTTAAGTAGTTTTTTCACTTGTAACCCTCACAAATACGTCTTCTAGTGATGCATTCAATCTTCTAAATTCTTTAATCTTTATATTATTCTTTATTAATAGTTCTAATATGTCTTGAGCAGTTGTTTCACCTTTTACGTCACAGATAATTCCTTTATGGTTCATCTCAAAGTTGTTTTTAACTTCAAGTTCCTCTAGCAATTCATATATCTCTTTAGCTTCTTTGTCTGTTTCAATAAACATTCTATTATTGAAGTAGTTTTCCTGAATATTTTCAATTGTATCTTCTAGCACAAGTTTCCCTTGCTCTAATAATCCAATTCTATCGCAAACTTTTTCCACATCTTCTAGTATATGTGTTGAATAGAAAATGGTTTTTTTACCTTTAAGTTTTGAGATAATCCCCATAACATCTTTTCTACCAATAGGATCTAAAGCACTTGTAGGTTCGTCCATAATAATAATTTCTGGATCATGAACCAAAGCTTGAGCTATTGCTAATCTTTGTTTCATTCCTCTACTATAAGCACTTATTTTCTTCTTATGATCTTTTAAATCTACAAAATCTAAAAGTTCTAACGCTTTTTCTTTTTGATTTTTTAATTCATACATGTCACATGTATAGATTAAATATTCCAAAGCGTTCATATATTTAGGATAGGCTGGTACGTCTGGTACATAGCCTATAATCTTTTTATAATCTTGATTTTTAAATTCAACAAGCTTTTCGTTTATATAGATATTACCTTCATTCTGATGGATTAGCGATAACATTAGATTGATAGTTGTAGTTTTACCGGCTCCGTTTCTACCAATAAAGCCATAAACTTCACCCTGTTTTATTTGTATGTTTAATGAATCCAAGGCGATTTTCTTATCATAAATCTTTGACAAATTTTCTGTTTTAATAGCTATCATTATTCATCTCTCCCAAATAGGAAATAGAATATCCATCCAAAATTAATTAATACAGATATTAGTATCCATATTATTTTGTTATTCCATCTAACTCTTCTATCTTCCTTAACAATATCGATAATTGCATAGATCTTAAATCCTAAATCGATTAAAACAACCGGAAGTAAAAGAGGTAACAATTCGATAATTTTATCTAGTATTTCCATTTTGCTACCTCCTATATTTTAGATTCCCGTTCTAATGTCTTTTTGCTCTTTGTGGCCATTATATCCACCAACACCTGAGATTAAATATAATACACCTGTAATTTGGTTTGATAATAAATTAATTCCTCCCCAAATAGCTTGATATAAATATACTCTTTTTGCTTGTTGTTCAGTGTACTTACCACCAATTAATCTTGAGAATAGGTAAACATTGATTAAAGTGATTGCCCCGACAACATATGCCATAACTTTTAGAATACTCACCATTAAATTAAAATACCACATCATTAAATCGTACTCTGCTTGGGACATTTCTGCTAAATCAATATCCATTCCTGGAATATTCTCAAAATTACTTAATATCCATATACCAAATACGATAGCTAAAACACTAATCACTTCAAATACTAAACCTATTATTGTTATTATCTTTTTAGTATTGTCCATTTCATGCATACTATCACTCCTTTATAGGTAATAAAATTAATCTAATTTCACTGCAGTTCCATAAGCAATAATTTCTGCTGCTCCACCCATTACTGCTGATGTTTGTAATTTAAATCCTAGTACTGCATCTGCACCAAGTGCTTCTGCATCTTGTAATAATCTTTCTGTTGCAATTTGTCTAGCTTCGTTCATCATCTCAGTGTAAGAAGTAATCTCTCCACCAATTAAACTTTTTAATCCAGCTAAGAAATCTTTCCCGACGTTTTTAGTTTGTACCGTTGAACCTTTAACATAACCTAAAACTTGAACTGTTTTTCTACCAGGATACTCATTAATTGTTAATAACTCTTTTCTTGTAATCATAATATATCTCCTCATATAGTTTTTATTAGGGTATAACCCTTAATTCAATTATATTATAACTTATATATTAATTGAAATCAACATTAAATTATTTTATATTATTTTTTATACATATTTATTAATCAATATTGCATTACTATTCCAACATTAAATATAAGTAAATAAAAAAAGGTGGATATTCCACCTTTATCTAAGTCCTGAGTTAGTTTGAAAACAAATATTGGGTTACAGCTTCTTCAAATTCGGCTTCACGGTTAAGTTCAACTCTATCTAGTGACCCTTTTGCGTGATGAGTGATAAAGTCTACTGATTTATTTAGAAGATTTACTTCAAGTTTATAATCCATCCAGTAATAATTATTATATTCGTAAGTGATCGAAACTTGCAGATGATTTTCATCTTCATAACTTAAGTTAAGTTCTTCTAATTTACCGTTAAGAAATCTGTCAGTTATTTTTGTAAAGTCTGCGTATTTTTCCATGATAACTCCCTTTCTGTATCTTGTATTGTGTTTTCTTTAGCATTAAATAATGCCATTTTAACTAGGACAGGACCGGTTAAAGCAAAGAATAGTACTGAGGCTAAAATAACATTTTTTATAACCAAGGCATATTCCATATTTACTGGTTCAAATGCATTGAATGCTGCAACACTTAAACCAATAGCAACCCCAGATTGAGGTAGCAAGCTAATTCCTAAGTATTTTTTTACTTTAGGACTAGATTTAGTTACAGTAGCACCTAAGTAGGCACCAAAGAATTTCCCTATCGCACGTCCAACGATGTAAACGAGACCGACAAAACCAGCAGCAATAATTACTTTGAACTGTAATTGCGCACCTGCGATAGTAAAAAATGCAATCATTAATGGTGGAATAAAAAATCTAATTGTTTCTTCTTCCAATACGAAGCATTCTTTATTAATAAGATTAGTTACAACTGCACCAGCAACCATAGGTGTCAATATTGATGAAGCACCTGTTAAAATTGCAGCTCCAGTAGTTAATAATACTGTGATAATAACAATGTTAAGATTTTTTTCTTTTCTGTCATTATTATGTGAAATTGATTGGATTGCCTTTCCTGAAGCAAATCCAATAGCCGCACCGATACCGATACTTTTAGCAATTTCAAATAGTGGTTCTCCTATCATGTGTAAGAAGCTAGTTTCTGTTGCTCCTGCACTTGATAAACTTATACTAATTGATAATAATGTACCAAACATCACTACTCCAACAGCATCATCTAACCCAACAACTGGTAAAATTGTATCTGTTAATTCACCTTTAGTACGATATTTTTTAATAATCATCATAATAGGTGCTGGCGCAGTTGCAGCAGCAATTGCCCCTAACATTAACGCAACAGGCAAATCAACGAAGAACGACGTAGCAACAGCTACTAGTGTTGTCGTTAAAACTGCTTGAATAACAGTGATAATGACAATTCTTTTACCAGATTTTCTTAACTTACCTAACCATAATTCATTACCTACTTGGAATGCAATGAAACCTAGAGCAACATCTCCAACAATACTGAAGTGTTCTAAGTAATCAACTGACATATATCCTGAGATAGGTCCTAAAATTAATCCCGCTACCAGATAACCAGTAACAGCAGGGATTCTAATCAATTCAAATGCTCTACCAATTAAAAACCCAACTAATATAACGATTCCAAGATCTACAACAATTGTAGATAATTGTGAATCAATTGCAACATTTAGCAAATTCATGTGTATCACTCCTTAGTGTTTTGAATAACCAGGTGTGACAATCTCAATTCATATTTTCAAATTTGATACCAAAAATTTTTCAAAATGCTTGATTAGCAAATTTGAAAATTGAGTAAGAAATCATCACGCTATTAGATTAATCACTAATTGTCATTATACTCCCAAGTAAAGCAAAATCAAGCACAATTTAGCAACTTAAAGTGACTGATGAGTCAATTTCTATCTAAAAAAACTAATACTTGGCGCTTAACTAGTTATAAAAAAAAGTTTTAATTATGAAAACGCTTTACATCCCCTTAATAAAGCGCTGTGTGACTACTCAGTCATTTTTAAGTCATAGATGTTATATATAATATATGTATATATATGTTATAAATTTGCGTGAATAGATATGAAAGCACATACATAAGACTAAATAAACCGGTCAATAAAGAAATTAAAAATAGTTTTTTAAATAATTCTGTTGACATACTGTCTTTAGAGGAGTAAAATTTTCCCTAGAGTGAGTATTAAGAAAGAAGGGTTTATTGTGGACGAAAACAAAAGAAAACATATTTTGTTTACAGCTATGAAGTTGTTTAACGAATTTGGATTCCATGCCACCCCAACATCAAAGATTGCTAAAAAGGCTAAAGTTAGTGTAGGAACACTATTTAATTATTTTCCAACAAAAGAAGATCTGATTCATGCTATATATGGAGATATCAAATATCATTCAAAATCTGTATTTATTAATCAAATTAGAGACTGTCAAACATCGCATGACACAATGAGAAATATGTGGGCAGCAGTTATTACATGGGGTATTGAAAATCCCGAAGAGTTTAATTATATGGAGTTGTTCTTGCATTCTCCATTCAAGAAAATGTATTTAGATGAGAAAAAAATGGAGACTTTTACAAAATTTAGAATCTCTATTCTTCAATCGATATCACCTAAAACTATCTGTGTGCAATATCCCGAATACTCAACAGTGTTCATCGATAATGCACTACATGCAACTATTAATTTCCTTTTAGAAAATGAGATTAATGATAAAGGACACTTTATTAATTCATCTTTTGAACTATTATGGAATGGGTTCTCACAAAAATAAAAGAGCAAATTGCTCTTTTTTTTGTTTTTTACTTGCTAATATTATTGTATAAAGCAAGGAGGTTTTTATGAAACAATTCATATATCCGTATATTTTTCTAGAAAACAGTCTAGAAGCTGCAAAATACTACAAGAAAATATTTAATGGCGAAATTACATATATTATGTATGGAAAAGACACACCAGATTGTCCTAAAGAAAGACATGAAGAAGTAATGCATCTGCAATTACAGTTTAATAACAATCAAATCTTTATGGCTGATGAAAAAGGTGAACCTAATAATCTAATTCAAATTCATTTAGATTATCAAGACAAAGAGGAATTAATCACTGTATTTAATCGTTTTAGAGAAAAGAGTGTAATTGTACAAGAACTTAGCGAAACACACTGGGGAGCTTATTTTGGTGTCATTAAGGACAAATACGGTATCACTTGGCAATTTCATTACATGTTTCATCAAGAATAGATACTAAATAGTGTATATAACATAAAAAAACGTAGACAAAAGTCTACGTTTTTATTTTATAAAAGTATGAATAAAGTAATTAGAGCCGGAATTAAAACAAAGAATGCAGCGACAAAGAACATGTAGTAGAAATACCCAGGAATTTGATTATCTTGAATATTTTTCATATATGAATAGTAATCTGTCTTCGGACGTTTACCTACAAACATTAATGCAAAAGATTTTAACCCGTAAATCACAGGTGAGAATATATTATGATTATACACAAATAAAACCCAACCCATGAAAAATTCTAATGCAAATACCAACCATAACCCATCACTAACAGTCATTAGAGTCCATGAACCTTGCCATAACATCGACAAGATGAATAAGATGATAGTTAATACTGTCATACCCAAAACAATACGAGTAAATCTAATTTGCTTCATCTTCTTCTCTTTTAATAATGTTTCGATTGTTCTTTGGTTGATTTCTTCTTGTGTTAATTCAACTTCTTCAAATTTATCATCAATAATAGATGATTCAACTGCGTTGATATCATTTACAAACTTAAACTTTTTATCTTCAGGCACTTATATCACTCCTTAACGTTTGACAAACGTTTAATCTCTTGACATGCAAAGTAAACATATTTATTAGGAAATCTTTTAGTTGGACAAATACAATAAATTGATTGAATATCATCCAGATAACCTATTGTAAGATTAATTAATCTTTGCTTACCTGATCTATAAAGTACAGCAGATTCAATATCTGCTTTTACTTCATCGTCTAATTGATTATACTTTTTAAACTGTAAAGTGATCTGTTTATTAGTTTTTTGAAACTCTTTATTCGTTATATATACAGCTTGCATTGCTTTATCAATTTCTTCATTATAAAAATCAAAAGATTCATTTTTTGCAATATTGACAAAGACTAACGTTTTATCTGAATTCGCGAGACCCTCTATCTTGTTGTGGTACTTATAAAGTAACATATGTGTTGGGTAATCTTGGGCAACGATAAATCCATCGTTTTTTATTTGTTTAATCCACGATGTTGTGAATAGTTTTTTTGTTGTTTTTCTTGGTTCTTGCTCTTCCAAAGTAAGTAATGCATATTCAGCATACATACTATATAGGCTAATTTTTGGAGATATTATCATAATTTTAATAAAATCAATCAGTAGCAATGGAAAGAAAATCGTTGCTAATGTTTGAATATCTACAATACTAAAGCCATAAAAAATTAATAACCCAGATATAATGACTGTTGTAGGAACAATTAGAAGAAAGAGATATGTATTTCTCTTTCTTCTATATTTTTTGTAATTGTCCTCTTTTAGTCGGCTAATTCCCATGTACCATAAAGTGTGATTCTTTGAGTTCTTTCAAAGAGATCACCATTCTCATAGAAAGTACCGGTACCATCAGACTTAGTGTTCCATCCTAAGAATGTGTACCCATCTGTATCTTCAAATTGTTCGAAGTCGATAGTATTACCATATCCTATCAAGACTGGAAATAGACCTTCTGGTCCTTGATCATCAACTGGGAAGTTAATTTTGAAAGTAACACGTACTTTTACTGCTTCCCAATGAGCATATAATGTTATATCTTCATACATATTATCAGGTAGTACTTGCCAACCAGCATCCCCAGGAATTGTTGAAGATTCATCTACCCAAGGGTAAAGGTACCAAGCAACAAAACTGAAACCAGGTTTTAAAGCAACTGGTAAAACTCCAGTATCTCCTGAATAAAACTCAGTCATATAATCTACACCAGAAATTTCTCCACCATATGTTTCGTAAGTTATTTGATGTAACCACGGAGTCCAACCAGCGTATAACACTATTGATTCATCACCTATTTTATCAACAGCAAAGTCCCAAGGTTGTGTTAATGCATAGTCTCTATACCAACCTTCGAATGTAAATCCTGTACGAATAGGAGTTGCAGGTTCATCTACAAAAGTATTAGCTTCTAAATTACGTAATCTTTCGAAAGAATCACCAGTATTATTTGCAGTAAAGAATACTACAGTTAATTCGTTTACTTCATCATTTCCATTACAAGCAGATAGCGTAAATAAACTAAATGCAAGTATTAAAGTTAATATTATTTTTTTCATTTTGAATCACCTTTTTTAACAGCTTTCTTTCCACTATTATCATCATATGCTTTTTTAGCTTCAGCAAATTCTTTATCGTTTGCATAGATAAAATGGTCTGGTCCGATTTCTCTTAGGCTTGGTTTATCCATTCTATAATCATGCGCTCTTGGATTATATCCAATTCTAGTTCTGTTTTTCTCATAATCAGGATCCGGTTGAGGAACTGATGATAATAAACTCTTAGTATATGCATGCATAGGATTGTTGAATAACTCTTCAGCTTCAGCTAATTCTACGATTTTACCATTGTACATTACAGCGATACGATCACAGAAGAATCTAACTACTGATAAATCATGTGCGATAAATAAGATTGTTAATCCAAGTTTTTCCTTTAAATCAGATAACAAGTTAATAACTTGGGCTCTAATTGAAACATCAAGAGATGAAATAGGTTCATCAGCAATGATGAAGTCAGGATTCATGATTAAGGCACGTGCTACACCGATTCTTTGACGTTGTCCACCACTAAATTCATGAGGATAACGAGCAGCATATTCTTTTGAAAGACCTACTATTTCTAAAGTTTCTTGAACAGTTGCTTTAATTTGCGCTTTAGTAAATCCACCTTGGATTGTTAAACCTTCACCAATAATTTCAAGTACTGTCATACGCGGATTTAAAGAAGAGATTGGATCTTGGAAAATCATTTGCATTTTACGAGAGTATTCAAGAGCATCTTTTGATTTGTTAATTTGACGTAACTCAGCAATGATTGCTTTTTTCTCGTTAACAGCTTGATCTCTCCAAGCTTTGATTTCTTCAATTGCAACTTTTACTTCAGCTTCATTAATACCAGTTTCTTTGTTACTTGGTAAAACTGAAATTTCTTGTTTAGCTTTTGCTTGTAATTCACTGATTTGTTTTCTCATCTCAGTAATTTTAATCTTGTTATCAGTTTTCACTTTGTTTACAGCAGCTCTAACAGCAACCTTATCAGGTTTCACAATAGCAGCTTTAGCTTTTTTGTAATTTTCTTTTGCAATAAGTACTTTCTTGTGTCTTGCTTCTTTTATTACAGCTATACGAGCTTTTGCATCCTCTTTAGCAATAATATTTTTATCTCCCTTTTCAATTAGGGGAGCATATTTGCTAGATAAATCAGCAAACAATTTTTCATAGTTTGCATTTAATTCACTAATACGTGCTTCAATTACATCTTCATTTAAAGCAGCAGACTCTTTTAAACCATCAGTTTTACGATTTTTACCGATTTTTAGTCCTGCTAATTCTCTATCATAATCTGCTTGAGCACTGTTAATAGATAAATTATGAACTTTACTTGCTTCCAAGTTATAATCATATTTGATTGTTTCGATATTAAATTCATAATCATTTTTTACTTGATAGACCTGTTCCTTATTAGCTTCAATTGGACGATTAGCAATTTTTAATTGTCCTTTTTCACCCAAGTTAATATTTCTAATGTCTAATTTTAAGAATCCAATCGTTTGATTAGCTTTGTTGTTAATTAATGATGCTTGATATTTTTGGTTATCGAACTTTAAGATTTTTTCAGCAGCTTCTTCTTTGATGCGTTTGATTTCTCTTATATGTTCTTTATATCCTGCACCAATCATTTCACCATTTAATGATACTACTCCCTCAGTTGGGTTATAAAGTTTAATAATAGTTCTACCAGTTGTAGTCTTACCACATCCTGATTCACCTACTAAACCAAACACTTCACGTTTATAAACGTCAAATGTTAAACCATCAACCGCTGGGATTACCAATTTGTTTCTACCTACACCATGATAGAAATGCTTTTTAAGATTTTCAACTTCTAGAACTTTGTGACTATAATCTACGCGATTATTTTCCATAACTCATTTTCCCTCTCATTTCTTTAAGTCTGTTAACAGCATCAGGTAACTTAACTTTAGGTGCATCTGGATGTAATAACCAAGTTGCAGCATAGTGAGTATCAGATACTTTGAAATAAGGTGGTTGTTCTTCGAAATCAATTTCTAAAGCATATTTATTTCTAGGTGCAAATGCATCTCCCTTAGGTGGGTAGATCATGTTAGGTGGTGTACCTGAAATTGCATCTAAATGTTTTGATGTTGCTAAGTTAGGCATTGATGATAATAACGCCCAAGTATATGGATGTTTTGGATCATAGAAGATTTCTTCTGCTGTTCCATATTCCACTATTTTACCAGAATACATTACAGCAATTCTGTCTGCAACGTTTGCTACTACACCTAAATCATGTGTAATAAATATAACTGATAAATCTCTTTTAACTTTTAAATCATTAATTAATTCAAGAATTTGACCTTGGATTGTTACATCTAAAGCAGTTGTAGGCTCATCACAGATTAAGATCTCTGCATTGTTAGCTAAAGCGATAGAGATAACGATTCTTTGTCTCATTCCTCCTGAGAATTGGAATGGGTATTGCTTGTAGCGTTTTTCAGCTTCAGGAATACCAACTTGTTGCATTAATTCAACGGCTCTTTTTTTAGCCATTCTTTCAGGCATATCTAATTTGAATTTCAATGCTTCAGAGATTTGTTGCCCTACAGTTTGAATAGGGTTTAACGAACTCATTGGATCCTGGAAGATCATTGAGATTTTTGAACCTCTTATTTCATGCATTTCTTCTTCATGAACTTGTAATAAATCACGACCGTTATAATGAATTTCTCCACTTTCATAAATACTGTTTCCGGCTAAGATACCAAGGATTGATCTTGATGTAACACTTTTACCTGAACCAGATTCACCAACGATTGCTAATGTTTCACCTTTGATTAAATCGAAAGATACTCCGCGAATCGCATGTAAAATCCCATATTGTGTTTTAAATGAGATCGCTAAGTCTTTAACTTCTAATATTTTTTCTGCCATTATTCAACACCCCTTAGTTGAGGATTAAATGCATCTCTTAGACCATTACCAAATAGGTTAAATGTAATCATAAGAACTGCGATATAGATTGAAGGATAAATTAATAAATGCGGATGAATTTGCATAACTTGTTGCCCTTGCTCGATAAGCATACCAACACTAGTTGCATCTGAATAATTAATAATTCCTAAGAATGAGAATGATGCTTCAGTAAATACGAAGATTGGAATAGACAATGCTAAACCAGTAACGATTAATCCTAAAGTATTAGGGAAGATATGTTTAAACATAATTCTTCCATCGCTTGCACCTAAAGTTCTTGCAGCGAATACATATTCTCTATTTTTGAAACGGTAGAATTGCATACGTCCTGTCCTATACATACCAATCCAACCGGTGGCGGTAAAGGCAAAGACAATAACCCACAACTCCGTACCATAACGTAACGTTAACAGTGTTAATACTGATAAGAATGGAATTGAAGACACTATTTCTACTAAACGGTCCATAGCTAAATCTAAAGCTCCTCCATAATAACCAGCAATTGCACCAACAGTGATACCAACTGTAGAGTTAATAACCACTACTGCTAATGCCATTAGTAACGAAATTCTTGCACCTAACCAAATTTCAGTAAATAAATCTTTACCTGCGTTTGTTGTTCCAAGCCAGAAAAACGTATCTTCAGGTTCAGTATCTAATGATAACATAAACTGATTAACACGAACTTCATATTGATAGAACGGTTCAGATGGGTTCTCTGGATTAGGTGTTTCAATAATTCGTAATATATCGATAATATAGTTTTTCTTTACATACTCATTGAAATTATCTTGAGTTAATGTTCTACGCACAGAACCTAGCGCATCTTCATTTCCTCCAGAATTTTCATTCTCAGCTAAAACACCGAAATAATTCTCAGGCATGTATGAACTAATATAGTTTTTATACTTATAATAATCAACTTTTACTTCCAGAGAATCTACACCATCATAATCTGGATGGTTAGGATCATCTATCAGTTCTTGTGGTAATCCTTCTAAAATGACACCTTCACCAAGTTCAGTCTCATTTAAATATAGTAAGAATTGTGTACCACGAGTAATTGTTTTGGTACCATCAAAAAGACCGAATTTCTCTAAAATAGGAATTTTTGGTGTCAAATTGTTTAAACGTGCAGCTTCAATTGAGTGGGTTTCTGGTAAATCATAACTTTTCATATATGGACCAAAGAATACAAAGAATAGTACAACACATAAGATATAGAATGCTACTAAAGAAGCTTTGTTCTTTTTGAAACGATTCCATGAATCTTTGTAATAACCAATTTCTTTTGTCTCTAAGGCGATATCTGAAATCATATCATCTTTGTTATGAACTAATACTAATTTTGATTTGTCGATATCCATCATGATAATCTCCCACTTCCTACACGAACTCTAGGGTCAAATAGTGTATACGATAAGTCCCCAATAATCGCTGAAACCAGCGTTAAGAACTGTCCGAATGTGTTAATTAACATTAACAGTGCGTAGTCACGACCATTAAATGCTTGTAAATAGAGACGTCCTGTCCCATCTACACGGAAAATACGTTCGGTTATGATACCACCACTCATGATACCAATAACACCGATAAAGATTGCTGGTAAGAATGGCACCAGCGCATTTTTAAGCGCGTGTCTAAACACGGCTTGTCTTCTTGTAAGTCCTTTAGAAATTGCAAGTAACATATAATCTTGAGTTAATTGTTCTGTTAACTCAGCACGTACAGATCTTGCAAATCCTGGTATTGCTGAAATAGTTAATACTACTACAGGTAAAATGTATGTTGAGAGTCCATACCAAGTACCTAATTCTGCGAATTCCGAGGTCGTCGCAATCTTATAATCTGGCGCCCATCCCAATTTAAAATAGAATAAGTACTGGGAAAGTACGGCGACAACAAAATAGGGAACGGATATAAATACCATTATCCCAATGGATATTATTGTATCCGTAAGTTGATTTTTCTTAAGCGCGGCAATAACCCCTATAACAATGGCAAAGGGGATACTTAAGAAATACGGAACAATATTGATTCTAATAGACGCAGGTATTTTTGAGAAATACGCTGAAGACACGTCACGTTTCAGTAATACTGAAAATCCAAATGAACCATCTTCAAAAATATTTCTTACCCAAAGTCCAAATTGAACAATGATAGGTTTATCCCATCCTTCTCTCGCTTTGTAAATTTCATACCAATCATCACCTGATAATGGAGCAGGTATATGATTATCTGGAATCAGTTTAATGAATACAAAAAACAGAAAAACTGTAATAATGAATGTAATTATCATTAATCCGACTCTCTTCATCAAGTATCTAAACAATTGAAATCACTCCTCCGAGTCTTTAAAAACTCTAAATTTTACTTAAAACTAAATATATTTATAGTATGCCACAGTAATATAATTTTAACAAAAAAAAAACTGCATTTCAAATAAAAAAAAATAAATCATTTATAATAGTTACATATAATGTAATGGATAAAGAAAAGGGAAATCTTTTTGCGGATTTCCCTTTTACAATTTTATCTAGTAATCGTCAAAATTTAAACGACTTATTACATGAAATCAGGGTCTGTATCTAAATATCTATATCTGTTAGCACCCCAAGCAAATGCACTTGAGTAAGCAGGCCATTCAATTACTACGTTTTCAGCATAAATTGTAGCTGATGAACGTGTAACTGTAGGAATCATAGGTACATGTTCGAAGAATAATGCTTCGAATGCTGCAACTAAGTTCCAAGTATCATTAGTAGCACCTGTAAATGGTTCAGCAGCTGATCCATCATAAGGAGTATCATTGAATACTTGTAATAAAGCTACATCTTCCATAGGTCCAACATAGATTCCAGCAGCTTTACCAGTTTCAGCATCTGCTTTTAACCAATTGTACATATCTTCATGTCCAGCTAATTCTTCTTCTTGAATGTAATCTAATCCTAATTCTTCTAAGTAGTTCCAAGTATTAGTTAAGTCAATAGTAACTTCTTGAGTAGCATAAGCTGCAACTCCATCATCAGTTGACATATCCCAAGGTTGAGATAATCCTAATCCTCCACCACCGATATAATCACCGAAGAATGCGATTGCTTGATATTGCCACCATACACCAGTTGAATTACCAAATCCAATTGAGTTAAGTGACATGTCAAAGTCCCATGCAGCGATTTGAGCTCTATTAGCTGTAGGATCTTTAGAATCAATAACGATATCTAATTTATCTACTTCACCAGTAGTATTGAATAATGTTTCAAAATGTTCTTCAATATAATCTACTAATGCAACTGAGAAAGGATCGTTATCTGTGATTAATCCAACAACAACAGGACCAGTATTACCATCAGCTACCCATGCAGCGTATGCAGCATCAAATAATTGAACCGCGCGAGCTGGGATATATCCTTCAGTAGCAGGATCGATGTCTAAATCTTCTAATAACTGTAAATGTTGAGGAGATTCAGAATAATATAATGCATCTTGATTATAAGATTTAGTGTCTAGCGGTACTGGTAATAAAGAAGCAGTATTTGGAGCGTAAACACTTGTTGCATAATATTTTCTATCGAATCCGTATAATAAAGCTTGTCTAAATCTTACGTCGAATAAGATATCATCTTGTACATTTCCGCCTTCAGTAACCTTAGTAGGTCCTAAGTTGACGATTAAGTATTGTGGATATCCATCCCAAGATTTATATACGTTTGGTGATTCAGCATATTGTGCATAATAATCTTTTGATAATCCTGCAACGCTTAAGTCACCAGCAGCAAACAATGCCATTCTTTGATCGATATCATCAACGATTTGAACAACTTGACATTTGTAGTTAATTGTTCCTTTAAGAACGTAGTCATAGTTTTTGTTAAATACTAATTTTTGGTTTTCATCCCAAGTTTTTAGGATATAAGGTCCATAAGAAACATAAGGATGAGCTGGAGTACCATATTCAGAGTTAGTTTTATCAGTAGTTAAAGATGCTTCAAAAGCAGCTTTTTGTACTAAAGGCATAGCTCCGAATCCAACAGCTTCAGATTGTGAGATAGCTTCGAAAGTAGTTAATGTAAATGTATAATCATCTACAACTTCGAACCCAACTTCTGACCAAGCAACTTCACCTAAATAATATTCGTATGCGTTAACAATTGGAACACCATTTTGGTTTAATTCAGTTTTATAGTATAAGTTAGCACGATAGTTATTTAATAAGTGATCTAAGAACATTTTTAGAGTAAATTCATAATCATAAGCAGTAATTCCTGTACCATCTTCATATACTAAATCTTCACGGATTTTGAAAGTCCATTCAGTATCTTTGAAAGTTGATGCAGCATCACGGTCATAGTTACCATTTTCGTCTAAATGCTCGTCATCATCTGAATCGATAGGATAATTAGTAGCACCTTCTAAGATCCATTTAAAATCTAAAGATTCAATTGAGAATTCTTTAGCTTCAATTTTAGAGAAATCTCCAGCGAAGTCAGCAACGCCTTCTTCAATAGCTTTATCCCAATCAACTTCAGTAACATATAGATCTGTAGTTAACATGTTAATAAATGTATCTTCATGAGACCATTCATAAACTAATGGGTTTAAGATTAATCTTGAACTTGAATCTAAACTTGTAGTATAAGTTACTTCAGGTCCATAAGTGATTTCCTTAGAATTAACAGGTTCCCAGTAAGCAAATAAAGTAGTTTCTTCTGCTACTGTAGTAGCAAAATCAAATGCTTCAGTTTCTAACCAAGATAAACCTTTTTTAGTTAAGAACCAACCAGCAAATTCATATCCAGTACGTGTAGGAGCAGTAGGAGCAGTACCTAAACCGCCAACTTCACCTAATAATTGTGCTTCAATAGTTGCATCAGTTCTTGTATCAAAATGTAATACTACTTCTAATACCCATTTAGCGTATAACGTTGTATCAGCGTTAACAGGGTCTTCGAAATTATAAGCAGTAGTTCCGGCAGCTTCTGTATACCACCCAACAAATGTGTAAACTTCACCTGTAACAGTTTTAGTTGGTGCAGTTGGAGCAGCGATAGTTAATCCCTCTTCAACAACAACAGCTTCAATTGCGTTTCCACCAGTAGAGTCAAATGTAACAGTGTACTCTGTAGCTTTACATGCAGATAAAGTCAGAACAGCAAGTAATACCATACTTGCGGCAATAAGTTTTTTAATCATGAAAAATAACCTCCTTCTATTTAATTATTAATATTTTATCACATAAACGGCAAAAAAAAAAACAAATTCCCAATAATATTGCACTTTTTTTGTATGGAAACGCTTTTTTAGTTAAGATATGCAACATCTTGACCCTGTTTTTTATAGCGAAATTGTACACTACAGGCTAAGAACGTCTATAATTCAACATAATTGACTAATAAATATAATAATTCTTAATATTAAAAAAATAAAAAAAGTCATCAAAATTTGATGACTTTTCCACAATATTGATTTTGCTGATTCCATTTCCTATATATATATACTAACTAAGTATGGAACTAAAAAATACACAATGACTATAACTCCAAGGATGATTCTGTACCATCCAAAGACTTTAAAGTCATGTTTCTTAATATATCCCAGTAAGAATTTAATAGTTATTATTGAAATTATAAATGCCGTTACCATTCCTGTTATAAGGATAATAAGCTCTGAGCCTGTAAAATTAAAACCAAAATCTAGTATTTTGATAAAACTAGCGCCAAACATAACAGGTATTGACAAGAAGAAGGAAAACTCCGCAGCAATAAATCTTGATGTACCTAAGATAACTGCTCCTAAGATTGTTGCTCCTGATCTAGAAGTACCTGGGATTAATGCTAATACCTGAAACATACCAATTAGAAAAGCTGTTTTATAAGATAAATCGTTAAAACTTGTAATAGTTGCTTTTTTCCCTTTATTCTTATTTTCAATAACAATAAATAGAACTCCATAAACCACCAACATAATAGCCACTGTAATATAATTGTATAAAGTATTATATAGCCACTCATCTAACAGCAGTCCTATAATCGCAGCTGGGATCACACCAATTAGTACCTTAAACCATATTTGCCATATATCATTTCTTTCTTCTTTTGTCTTTTTAAATGCCAAAGGATTCAGCTTATTAAAGAACAATACTACTACTGCAAGAATTGCTCCTAATTGAATAACCACTAAAAACATTTCCATAAATTCAGGGCTAACGTCAAGTTTAATCCATTCATCAACTAGTATCATGTGTCCTGTACTACTAATTGGTAACCATTCAGTTATACCTTCAACGATCCCAATTATAATTGTCTTTATTATCTCAATAAATTTCATCATCACACCTCAAAATATTTTGCTTACTACATTATACTACAATAGTTATTATATTCCAATATATTAAAAAAGCAGAATCAATGGATTCTGCTTAAATAATTCTATGTAATCTCAAAGCTCTAATCATATCGAAGTAAATTTGTCCAATCCAATCATTTTTAACTTTCTCAAATTCATCTTTATATTGATACCATTCCCAGTTCGGTTTAACACCAAGATCATTAATTTTCTTAATTACTCCTGTCAAGTTTTCCCCCAATTGTTCAAGATGAGTATTAGTAAAATGAGGTTCAATTATGTAGATTTTATATGGCTCTAAACTGTATTCATCCCAATTTCCAAGCCCTGCGTCTAGTTCCTTGTTAACTAATAGATGAATTCGATCATGAATCAAATTCCTCACATCATCATCAACTTTTTTATAGAATCTCATAACACTCATTAATGAATGCATTTTTGCATCTAAAAACCTATCTGACATAACGTAATCGACAACTTTATTGATTAATGATGAGTAGTTCAATTTAGTAATAAATTGCCTATTTTCATATAAGAAGCCAATTACTTCAGGATCAGGATTTCCAAAGGGAAAATTCTTTTCTAAATCAATAAAGTTCCACCAGACTGCATGTGGATAATTATCCACATTATCGTCCACCATAAAGAATCTTTCCTTATCTATATCGTAATTGTTTTCTATGTACTGAACAATGTCTTTTATCATATCCACTTTCAAATCTCGGTTCTTAACAAAAGCAAGAGATTTTATGGCAATATTTGTAGCTAATATACTACTATTTGGCATCTGTACATCAGGTTCTAAACCATTACCAAATCCACCATCAGAATTTTGGAATTCCTTAAGTTCTTCTAGTATCTTCGAATCAACATTCTCGAATAAAGACATTATCAAGTAATACTCCAACATACGTGATTTTTCTTTTACTAAGGGTAATACCTTATCATATATAAATTTCTTACTAATCATAATATCACTTCCTTTGTATATATATTATATAACTAAATCTATCAAAAATACAAAAAAAGCTCCAATAAGGAGCTTTGTAATTAAATCATTTCTCTTATGTCTTGTTCAACAGTTGAGATAGTTGACAAGTTAAATGTATCAATTAAGAAATTAGCAACGTTCTCACTAAGGAAAGCGGGTAAAGTTGGACCTAGCTTAATATTTTTAACCCCTAAGTTTAGCAACGCTAATAATACAATAACTGCTTTTTGCTCATACCATGCTATGTTATATGCAATAGGTAAGTCATTGATATCACATTTAAATACATCCGCTAGTGTTAATGCAATAACCGCTAAGCTATATGAATCATTACATTGTCCAGCATCTAAAACTCTAGGTATACCATTAATATCTCCCAAATTTAATTTGTTGTATTTAAATTTTGCGCAACCAGCTGTTAAGATTATTGTGTCTTTTGGTAGTTCTCTAGCAAATTCTGTATAATATGATCTTTTTGGACTACGACCATCGCATCCTGCCATAACAACAAACTTTTTAATTGAACCATTTTTGATGTTCTCTATAACTGTATCTGCAAGTTCAAGTACTTGATTATGACCAAATCCACCTACTATTGTCCCTGATTCTATTTCAATAGGAGCTTTTGAACTCTTTGCAAGTTCAATAATCTCACTGAAATCCTTTTTACCATTTGATTCTACAATAAATTTGAAATCAGGGTGTCCTGTGTTCCCAGTTGTAAATACTTTATTCTTATAAATAGTATCTCCTTTTGGTGGCACAATACAGTTAGTAGTAAATAGTATTGGTCCATTAAATGACGTGAACTCAGATTTTTGGTTATACCATGCACTACCATAATTACCATAAAGATGACTATATTGTTGTAATTCTGGGTAATAATGCGCTGGAAGCATTTCACTGTGGGTATAGATGTCAATTCCAGCATCTTTTGATTGTTCTAATAATTCCTTGATATCATGTAAATCGTGGCCACTAATTAGGATACCAGGTCGTTTTCCAACCCCGATATTTACATGTGATATTTTTGGCACCCCGTATGTAGTAGTATTAGCTTTGTCCAATAAAGCCATACCAATAACACCATACTTCCCAGTCTCATCAACTAAGCCAATATAATCGGTAAGTGTTAATGAATTATCCTGTAATGCAATTAAAGCTTTTCTTGTAAAATTAAAAATCTCTAAATCTATATAACCCAATTTATGAGCATGGGAATGATATGCAGTAAGACCCATTAACCCAGTAATAATAATCTCTCTAATGCTTCTGATATCCTCATCTATAGTAGACATTACACCAACACTTCCTGCTTTTAATACAAACTCACTTGCAAGTTCACTTGCCCATGTTGTGATGTCAGTATCAAACATTGTATCTAAATCTCTTTTCAAACTTTCTCTTAAGGCAATTCCCTCTGAGATACTCGACTTAAATACATCATCATCAAAGTTCGCATTAGTAATAAGTTTGAATAACCCTTCCATAATAAATAAATCAGCTTGAAGTATTTCTTGTCCATTTCTCATTGCTTCATCTGCAACAACAGCTAATCCTTTAAGTACATATTTAAATGTGTCCATATAACTAGATAGTAGTGGTGTTTTACCACATACACCCATAACTTCACAAGCTGTATTTTTAGCAGCTTCTTGGCATTGATAACAAAACATTTTTCTTTCCATAATAACCTCCAGTAATTTTTGTTCCTGTGTAGTATATTAAATTGAAAATGAAAAAAATGTGATTTGCGTCACAAATGAAGAAAATGAGCAAATGATTAAAAGAATAAAATATCTACTCCTACTAAATCAGTAAAACGGAAAAGAAAAACCACTTTGAAATCCCACGAGAAAAAGTAAAAAAAACCGGAAAATTTTCCGGTTTTCTTAATATACATTATTCTGTTCTTAAAGCTATAACGGGATCTTTTCTAGCAGCTATACCACTAGGGATAAATCCAGCAATTAGAGTTAATACACTAGATAATGCAATTAATCCAACTGCATAATACGCAGGTAATGTAGCAAACCCTCCAACATCAATAAACTTAGAAATAACTAAGTTAAGTGGTCCTTGTAATAAGTAATAAATCGCTATTCCTAAACCACCACTTGTTAATCCAATTAACAATGTCTCTGCATTGAAGATTCTTGAGATATCTTTTTTTCTTGCTCCCAAACTTCTCATAATACCAATTTCTTTAGTTCTTTCAATTACACTAACGTATGTGATTATACCAATCATAATAGATGAAACAACTAAACTGATTCCAGCAAATGCTGTTAACACGATTGTAATAGTGTTGATCAAACTAGAGATTGTACTTGAGATAAGCTCTGAAAGATCGGTATAGATTACTGTCTCATCAGTTGCCAAACCATCATTATATGTATCTAGATATGCTTTAATTTCATCTTTACCTTCATAAGTAGTTGGGTAGATTTCAGCTCCTGTAGGAGTTGCATCCCCACCTAAGATTTGCATAACTGCATCATAAGTAACTTGTTCATTAAAAGGTTGTCCAATTAACACATTAGTATCTGGACTAGCAATTTGAGCTAATACAATTTCTGAAGTCATAGCATTTGATAACATATGATCGGTTAAATCAGGGGTATATCCAATTCCAGAACTTAGTATTTCACTAGTTGCATCTTCATTAACTCTCAATATCCCAGTTACTGTCAATGTTATTGCATCATCGCTAGTGTACATTGCCTCATAATCAGTGTCAGCTAAATAGATACCCATGATTTCTGTATAGTATAAATCATTAGTTACTACTTTGAACTCTTTACCAATAAAATCATCAAAAGTATATTCGTCATTAATATTAATACCTAAGGCAGCTAATGTCTCAACGTCTAGTTGATTTTCTTTATCAACAACTAAAATGATTTCATTATAGTTAGTAGGATACATTCCTTTTAATATATCATATTGTGATTCTACAAATTCTTGATTTGAAGGCATTTCATTAAATACACCACTACCACCGAAGAATGAGAAATCATTATCTAGTTCCACTAATTCATAAGCCCCACTATCACTTTCAGCAACAATGTTCAATGACATACTTCTTGTGTAAGAGATTGAACTATATAATGATGAATCCATTGCTTCTAAAAACTCAATATACTCCTCACTAATTACATTTCTATGAAGTGTCGTTTCTTGTAAGGAATCATACGGTGTAATTGTTTCCCCAGTTGGAAACTCAGTGTCACTGTCTTCAATATCAAATGGGGCGTTTCCTCCACCAGGTCCAAAATCAGCCTGGACATATTGAGTTATTGTGATTGGGAATCCTGAAAGAGTATCACCTTGAATTTCATTCACATAGTTCGTCATCCCTGTAGAAATACCAAGGACGAGAGCCACACCAATAATCCCAATACTACCAGCAATAGCAGTAATAAAAGTTCTTCCTTTTTTAGTTATTAAGTTTTTGAAACTTGTTTTTAAAGCTTGATAAAATGACATTGATGTTTTTGTATTACCCAATGTTTCAGTAATTTTTAACTCATCTTCTTTGATTCCATTTGTATCGGATAACACTTCACCATCTAATAATTGAATCAATCTATCACTATACTCATTAGCTATTTTACTATTATGAGTTACCATAATTACTAAAATATCTTTTGAAATTTCTTTAATCAACTTCATTATTTGAGCACTAGTTTTACTATCCAATGCTCCTGTTGGTTCATCAGCAAGTAATATTTTAGGTTCGTTTACTAATGCTCTGGCAATAGCAACCCTTTGCATTTGCCCACCTGACAATTGATTTGGTTTTTTATAGACTTGATCCCCAAGACCTACTTGTTCTAAAACTTTGATTGAACGTTCTTTTCTTTCTTTTGCACTAACACCCGAAAGACTTAAAGCCATCTCAATATTGTCAAGAACACTTAAATGAGATATTAAATTATAGTTTTGGAATACAAAACCAATGATTTGATTTCTATATGCATCCCAGTCTTTATCTTTATAACTCTTAGTTGATTTATTATCTATTAACAGATCACCATCAGTATATCTATCTAGCCCTCCGATGATGTTCAACATAGTTGTTTTCCCACAACCAGAAGGTCCTAGTATTGATACAAACTCACTTTTTCGAAACTTCAAGCTTACATTCTTCAAAGCCTCTACTGTTTGATCACCAACATAATAATTTTTGCTAATATTCTTTAGTTCTAACATCCTGTCACCCATTTTCTATTTTTTATTCACTATACATATAATATATTATTATCTATTATTATATGTGAATTTCTAATGAAATAATATTATAATACTGTACTGTTTTCCTCACATTATTTACATATAAAAAAACCAAGAATAATCTTGGTTTCATATTTTCATTACCTCTCAATACATATAGATGTTTTTTTGTTATCTAAGTAATCACTTACTTCCTCTATTTTGACAATTCCTTAATCGACCTAAATCTTTATATGAATCTAATCAATTCTTTAATGTCTTTTCTTGGAGTAGGTGCAGAATGGACCCCACTTTCAAAACCATAGACGATTAATGCCCCAACAGATTCTTCTTCAGGAAGCTTAATAATTTCCCTAATTACTGTATCATCTATTACACCCATGATAACTGTTCCTACACCTTTTGCATATGCAGCTAGGCAAAACTGATGAGTCGCTATCCCAGCATCAAAAACTTCCCATGAGTTAGTTTTAGATGTGGCGTACTCATCTTTTCCTAACTTACCACTCTTGCCTTTAACATAACTTATTACCGCGACATTTCTAGCATTTAAAAGAGTCTTAATATTATATACAAATCCCTTTACTCCATCTTCAGCAATTCTTTTAATGCTGTTTTCGTCTGTGATAAATGTATACCTTGCAATTTGCAGATTACCCCATGATGGAGAATATTTTGTTAATTCAGAAATTTCTAACATTAATTCCTTACTTACTATTTCATTCTTATATTTTCTTACACTTCTTCTGTCTTTTAATAATGTAATTGCATCCATCTAAATACCTTCTTTCTTTCTATTACAAAACAATTGTATCATTCTTAAGCAATAACACAAGTTATGCATTTTTAATAACAAATGAATCAAAGTCCTTTAAAAGTAAAAAAAGATGCACATTTGAATGTTTCATCTTAAAAAACTATACATGAATTCCTAGATATTCATAGGTTAAAGCATCTAATTAAAATCACAATAACTTATCTTTTTTCTCGGTTTAAAAGATCATTTCTTTTAGATAATAACCCTACCCCTGTAAGAATAATTACTAAACCAACAAAAACATTCCAACCTGCTCTTTCAGCTAGGAAAATGTATGACCATAAAACTGTAAATAAAGGTATTAGATATGTTACTGTTAACGCTTTTACAGCTCCTACTTCCCTTAACAATTTATAGTACAATATGTAAGGAACAGATGTACACATTATAGCAAAAAACAACAGGTATAATATGTGACTTACCTGGATATCCAAAGATATTTTGTAAAAGAATGAGAATGGTAATAAGAACAATCCTGCAAAAAATAATGTTCCTAATGATAATGTAGTTGCATCAACATCTTTGTTTCTCTTCTTAACATATGTCCCAGCCAGCCCATAACATGCAGATGCTAGTAAACAGGCAAAAACACTAATAACTGCTTCAACAGTCCCTGTCCCAAAAGAAGTACTAGAAACAATAATAACTCCAAGAAAACCAACTATTAATCCAAGAATCTGTCTCGTATCAAATCTGTTCTTAAGAATAATGAATCCAAATAAAGCTCCAAACATTGGTGATGAGGAATTAAGAGTTCCACTTAATGAAGCATCTATATGTAATGCTGCAAATGCATAAAGTACAAATGGTATTGCTGAGTTTACTACTCCAACAAATATAAAGAAAAGAATATTTCCTTTAAAAGAAATCTTCTTTCTACTTACTAACATATATATAAGTAAAAACAGACTAGCTAAAAGCAATCTTAATGAAGATACTAATACTGGCCCAAATACAGGTGATATTACTTTCATAAATATATAAGAAGATCCCCAAAGAGAACTAATTATTACAAGTTGTGTTAATTGTCTAGTTGTCATACCTATCATCAATCCTTTCTCTTAAAGTATATCAAAAGACATACTAGATTTATACATCTAAAATATCTCTCTATTATTTGCTCATTTTTTCTATAGTTTACTTCACACAAAAACCGATAATATTATTATAGTAGGCAATACTAATAAACTCTCCGGAAGCGTGTAGATATGGTGGAGAATACTTGAGTCGAACTAGTGACATATTCACCCAACATAATCAAAAGAAAAACCCTAGTCTAATGACTAGAGTTAAATTTCAATTCTGGTGGAGAATATTGGGCTCGAACCAATGACCCCTTGCTTGTAAGGCAAGTGCTCTCCCAACTGAGCTAATCCTCCAAAACTGTATTGTTATTTTAACACTTAATTTTACTTTTGTCTATACCAAATAAAATGTTTGTTTACTATAATTATGTAGTGGTTTTTATGATATAATTATTTTGTATGCAAATATAAGTAAAGAGGGTGTTTTATATGAAAAAAGTTAGATTATATATTGGAATTCTAATTGTTACTATTACTGCAGCTATTTTTGTATCAGAAAACTTATTAGGAATTGATTTATTAGAAATCTTTAATCCTGATACAACTGCTCCTATTATTGATATTAGTGATGTTGAAGATAGTATCCAAAAGGATGGTATTATTGACTTAACTGTTATTACTTGTGATGACGATAGAGATTCTGAATGTGAAGTGTCTATATCAGGTTCAACGGATACAACTACTTTAGGCACAAAAGTAATTACCGTTACTGCAACAGATACTAAAGGTAACATAAGTGAAGTCTACCTAAGTATCGAAGTTGTTGATGTAGATGATGTTGTAGATGGCATAGACACAACTATATACGTTCCAGTTGGTTATTATGATGGTATTGACAGTTTAACTGGTGAAGCACTTAAAAATGCTTTAAACGACATAATTACAAACCATACCGAATTTCCTTATACTGATAAGGATCTTGACGACATGGATGTATGGAAAATGTTAAGAGCTGGAGATGAAGATCCAGATAACTCAAATAATGTATTGTTATTCTATAGTGATTTTAGTTGGCCTAAAGAGTGCCAAGATACAAATACATCTTTGCTTCCTGACATTTGTTTTGTAAACAGCGATAGAGACGAAGAGTATACAGAATGGAATAGAGAACATATTTGGTCTAAATCACATGGTGATTTTGCTGACGAAGATGGATATGCTTTTGAAGATTCATTTGGTGGCTATCCTCTTGGTGCACATACCGATGCACATCATTTAGTGGCAGCTGAAAGAAGTATGAATTCTATTAAAAATAATCGTTTTTTCGATGATTGTCATGATGGTGTAAACGATGATAACCTAGTAGACAGAGGTGCTGGAAATTATACATGTGGAGATTGGTATTTCGAACCTCGAGATGACATGAAAGGTGATGTCGCTAGAATGTTATTCTATATGGCAACTCGTTATGAGGGTGAAGATGGAGATTTCGTAGATTTAGAATTGACAACTGATCTTTACTTATATGAAGATTTAGCTACAGCTATTAAGAATAGTAAACTACCCTATTATGAAAGCTTAGAAGTTCTATTAAGATGGCATATTGAAGATCCTGTAGATGAATGGGAATTAGAAAGAAACGAAGCAATATTTCAATTTCAAGGAAATAGAAATCCATTTATAGATCATCCTGAACTTGTTGCACTTGTTTGGGGAACTACCGAAAATCCAACCGAATACGTAAGTACTACAGCTGAGTAAATATTACTCAGCTTTTTTTTACGAAAAGTTATTTATATCCATTTATTTAACTCAAGTATTAATATATAATATTTATAGAGAAATTATACGAGGAGGAATATATGAAATTTAGTGAATATAAGTATGAACGTCCTGATTTAGAGTTATTTAAAAAAGAAATGGAAGATTTACTAGAAACTTTAAACGGTGACATTACTTTAGAACAAGAAATCGAAGTCATCAACGAAGTATTTGGATTACAAGATGAACTGGATACAATGGGTGGCTTAGCTAGTGTTAGGTTAAGTCTTAATACTAAGGATGAATTCTATGAAAAAGAACAAGAGTTTTTCGATCAAAATGGTCCTATTATGCAACAATATAACCAAATGTTTATCGACAAATTCTTGGCTTCTAAAAACAAAGATGGTTTACAAGAAGAATTTGGAAAACTTATCTTTGAACAAGCTGAATTAGAAAAGAAAACATTCAAACCTGAAATCATTCCTGATTTACAGGAAGAAAATAAGTTGTCAACTGAATACTCAAAGTTAACAGCTAGTGCTGAAATTGAGTTTGATGGTGGGACTTACAACTTAAGTCAAATGCACCCTTTTGCTACTAACACCGATAGAGATGTTAGACATAGAGCTCAATTAGCTGTTTCTAACTGGTTTGAAAACAATGAAGAAAAATTAGATCGTATTTACAATGATATGGTTCAAGTGAGAAGCAAAATAGCTAAAGTACTTGGTTATGAAAACTTTGTGCAATTAGGTTACGATCGTTTAGGAAGAACCGATTATAATCATGTTGATGTTAAGAAATATCGTGATCAAATCTTTGAATCAGTAGTTCCACTTGTTTCAAAATTAATTGATAGAAAATCAAAGAGAATTAATATTGAAGATTCAAAATCATATGATTTACCTTTACAATTCCTAAGTGGTAACCCGACTCCTAAGGGAGATAAGGAGCATTTAGTAAATCAAGCTAAAGAAATGTATGAAGCTATGAGTAAAGAAACTGGTGAGTTTTGGAACTTTATGATGGATCACGAATTATTGGAATTAGAAGCAAAAGAAGGAAAAATGGGTGGAGGATATTGTACATACTTCCCATTATATAAATCACCATTTATTTTCTCTAACTTCAATGGTACTGCTGGTGATGTTGATGTCTTAACTCATGAAGCAGGACATGCATTCCAAATCTACTCAAGTAAAGAAAATATACCTGCTTATCGTTGGCCAACAATGGAAGCAGCTGAAATCCACTCAATGAGTATGGAGTTCTTAGCTTGGCCTTGGATCGATAAATTCTTCAAAGAAGATACTGAAAAATACTTATTCAGTCATTTGTCAGGAGCTATATCATTCTTACCTTACGGTGTTGCTGTAGATGAATTCCAACATGGAATCTATGAAAGACCAGAAATGACACCAGAAGAAAGAAAAACTTGGTGGCGTAAAACTGAGAAAAAATACCTGCCATATAAAGACTATGATGATGATAAATTCTTAGAAAAAGGTGGATTCTGGTTCCGACAAAGTCATATCTTTGGAATGCCTTTCTACTATATTGATTATACACTTGCACAAGTTTGCGCTTTCCAATATTGGATAAAAGCTCAAGAGAATCATTCAAAGGCTTTAGATGAGTACAAAGAACTTTGCAAGCTAGGTGGATCTAAATCATTTGTTGCATTACTAGATGCTGCAAAATTAGACAATCCATTTAAACCAGGTACAGTATCTAGAATTGTAAAACCAATTCAAGATTACCTAGATAATATTGATGACACAAAACTATAAGAGAAGCTTAAATGCTTCTCTTTTCTCTTTATTTAATTTTTTTGCTATAATGAGTATAGAAAGTTATACACATTAGGAGGAAAATATGGGAAAATCAGATTTAATCAAGTTTAGACACGATAATTGTAAAGGAATTTTTCATTATACAGTTTTTGAAGGAGCTTTTGTAGCCTTATCTGAACTGGATACAGGGAAAGTTTCTTATATAAAAAAACACGGAACTTTGGATATAACATTTGATCAAAAGAGTGAAACGTATGACATTATGAATATAGACATTGTAGAAGATAAAGAGTATGTTCAAAAAGTATATGATTATATGACAGCTTTAAGCAATAGTTATTTCAATGATGGTATTGAAGGACTTTGTGTACTAAAATTTCATAAATAACTAAAAAACACACTCCAAGAGTGTGTTTTATTTTTTTATGGTGACCCGTACGGGATTCGAACCCGTGAATGCATGCGTGAAAGGCATGTGAGTTAAGCCGCTTCTCCAACGGGCCATTTAATAGGCTTTTTTATTATAGCAATATATCATATTTAAAGTCAATGAAAATAACGAATTATAAAAAGAGAACCTTAAAGTTCTCCTTTTTTTACTCTCTTAACTAACTCTATAACTTTTTCCTTTATAATATCTCTAGTAATTTCAAATCCTGCTTTAGGACCGCCTGATGGATCATCTAAACCCCAGTCTTCTCTATGGTTAGTAGGAACATACGGACACTCTACTCCACAACCCATAGTAACGAGTATATCAAGTTGGTCTGGAATTTCACTTAATAATTTGCTTGATGCATAACTCATATCTATCCCTGCATCATTCATTACCTCTAGAGCCATTGCTTTTGGACTATCGTATTCCTCAGTTCCTGCAGAATAAACCTCAAGTTCATCTTTACCCAATATTTTAGCCCATCCTTCTGCCATAATGCTTCTACAACTGTTATGGACACATACAAATGCAATTACTTTCTTCATTCTAAACCCTCCTAGATTGTTCACTTTCTAGTGTAATTCTAATTACTTCTTTAGGAGTTACTCCGAAAACTTTCGCTACTTTTACAACTAGCAAATATGAAGGTGAGTACTTATTCTTTTCAAGTGAGATAATTGTTTGTCTTGTACAGCCAACTAAGTTGGCTAACTCTTGCTGTGACATATTTTTTGTATTAAACCTCATTTGCTTTATGTTATTAGTAACTGATTTAGTTATCATAGCCAATTCCTCTAGAATCTATTACATAATATGATAAACTACCCAAAGTATAAAACAAGCAAAAACTACTATATCCTAAAAACCAAAACCATTCTCTAGATATATCTTGTCCTTTATTAATATCATACATAACCATACAAAATAGAAAGACATACATCATCGTAGATAAAGCGGTAAATTGCATTGATTTAGCCTGTATCTTAATCATTCTTTCATCGGTAACTTCTTTTTTATTTCTAAAGAGTAAGATAAAATTTACAACTATCCCGATTAATATAATTAAACTTCCTACTAATTTTTCAATCTTTGGATTACTAAAAATAGTTAAATCCAACGCAGGAAAGAAGAATAAAATAATAGATAGCAATACTATTAGCCATACAATGCCATTAATTAGTGAACTTTTCCTTCTGATATCCATATTATCACCTCAACTATAATGTAATATATTTTTTACATATTGTCAAATATATATTACAATAAAAAGTAAAAAATACGCCAAAAGACGTATTTTTTATCAGTAATTAGTTACAAGAAGGAGTTTCAACTGCTTATAATTACTCTAGTTATATTCTCATTATAGAAGAATATACTTTGAATTTCAAAGTATTGAATAATATTTATAAATAGAAAAGGTAATGGTATAAAAAATTACAAATAAAGAATATTGAAATGCAAAAGATTGTAAGTATGGCTTAGTTGAGAGAAGATATGGACATTAATAAAAAAAACGGACAATGTCCGTTTTAATTTTTTACTGGCGGAGTAGGAGAGATTTGAACTCTCGCGCCGCGCAAACGACCTATACCCTTAGCAGGGGCACCTCTTCAGCCACTTGAGTACTACTCCAACTGTTAGCCTTTATATAATAATATATTTTAGGCTAACTGTCAATACGAATATCTCGGTTATTTTATAGTTATTTTATTAACTTGTGTAAGGAGCGTTTCCTTTAATCATTGTTAGTTGTAATCGATGACGTTTTAAATCAATATCTTTTACCCAAACAGTAACTATTTCTCCGACACTTACTACATCTAAAGGATGTTTAACATATTCTTTAGTTAATTGGGAAATATGTACTAAACCATCGTCTTTAACTCCACAGTCGACAAAGGCACCGAAATCTACTACATTACGTACTGTACCTCTTAATTCCATACCTGGCTTTAAATCATCTAGTTTCAATATGTCACTTCTTAAGATAGGTGCCTCAACATCATCACGAGGATCTCGTAATGGTGCAACAAAGACATCCATAATATCTTCTACAGTGTTGACACCTGCACCTAATTTACTTGCCAATTGCTTAATGCTTATGTCTCTAAATTTAAGTCGTAAAATTGGATTTCCAATTTCATCTGGAGTTAGTTTCAATTCCTTCATTAGTTGATCAGCAATTGGATAACTTTCAGGGTGAATACCTGTTTTATCAAATGGATTAGAACTATTTAAAACTCTCAAGAATCCTATTGATTGCTCAAAAGCTTTATCACCTAAGCGAGGAACCTTTTTAATTTCATCACGGTTTTTAAATGCATTTTTAGTTTCACGATATTTAACAATGTTTGTTGCGATAGTTTTATTTAATCCTGCAACATATTGTAGTAACTGCACACTAGCAGTATTTACATTAACACCAACTTGATTTACTGCAGTTTCAACAACAAAGTCTAAAGAGTTACTTAAGTTCTTTTGTGAAACATCATGTTGATATTGTCCTACACCAATACTTTTCGGATCTATTTTAACAAGTTCACTTAATGGATCTTGTAATCTACGAGCTATACTTACGGCACTTCTTTCTTCTACATGTAAATCAGGAAACTCTTTTTTCGCTAATTCACTAGCACTATATACTGAAGCTCCAGCTTCACTAACTATTACATAGAAGACGTCTTTATTGATTTCTTTTTCAACAAATTTGATGACATTGATAATAAATTGTTCAGTTTCTCTAGAAGCTGTACCATTACCAATAGCAACAATGTCGATATCATATTTCTTAATTAAAGCTGCTACTTTACGACCTGCTGTATTTCTTCTTTCAGCTGGTATTTTTTCTCCAGGGAACTTTTGATGTGGATAAATAACATCGATTTCTGTCATTGTACCCAGTTTATCAACTACAGCTAGTTTACAACCTGTACGATATGCAGGATCAACACCTAAAACCATTTTCCCTTTCATCGGAGGTTGTAATAATAAAGATCTTAAGTTTTCACTAAAGATATGAATTGCGTTATTATCTGCTTTTTCAGTTAATTCACTTCTTAATTCTCTTTCAATTGACGGTGCAATTAATCTTTTATAAGCATCTTTAACAGCATCTTTTACATAAGGGACAACAATAGATCTTTGATTCTTGACAACTTGGCGTTCTAAATATTGATGAATCTTTTCAGATTCAACTACGATTTTTACGGTTAAAACTTTTTCTTTTTCAGCTCGATTAAGAGCTAAAGCACGATACAACTTAACTTTATTTAGATGATCTTCATAATCGTAGTACATTTCATATGTACTCATCTCATCTTTTGCGTTCTTCTTGATTTTAGATTGAATTAATCCGTTTACGTATGTATAGTTTCTTACCCATTTACGATATTCACTTGAATCACTTATTTCCTCAGCGATGATATATAAAGCTCCTTCTATTGCTAACTCTATAGTTTCAACTTCTTCAGTTATAAATTCTTCAGCTCTCGATTCTAAAGAACCCTCTAAAGGGAATGTTTGAATGTAATCAGCAAGTGGTTTTAATCCTTGTTTGACTGCAATCGTTGCTTTAGTTTTCTTTTTTTCTTTAAATGGACGATAGTAGTCTTCTACATCTACTAACTTCTCAGCTTTCAATATGTCAGCTCTTAATTCTTCAGTTAATAGTCCTTTTTCATCAATTAAACGGATAACATCTTCTTTACGCTTTAATAAATTAAGTTTATACTCGTATTCCTTGTTAATGTCACGGATTTGCTCTTCATCAAGAGCTCCGGTTTGTTCTTTACGATAACGAGCAATAAATGGTACGGTATTTCCCTCGTCTAATAAAAGCAGCACGGTTTCTACCTGTTTCTTACCAATATTAAGCTTCCTAGTTATCTCACTTACTAATTTTTCATTAATTTCCATATCTTTCACCTCTACACAGATAAAAAGCCTTTAGAAGGCTAATTAATCAATAAGTCCGTATGATCCCTCTTCTATTTGTTTTAATAAATCTTTAATAATTGTAGGTCCAACTTCCATAGCAACAACTTTACCATTCTTTATTACCATAATCGTTGGTGTTCCTGGTATTGCTAATCCTGTAATAGGATCATAAACTGGAAATGCATTATAGTTATCTAAAGATACATTACCTGATTCTATAAAATACACTACTAATTCAGCATTGTTTGAGTCTGCAAATCCTAAAATATCAGGTTTTAAATCAGTGCAATGACTACAATTCACACCATAGTAATATAATAAATACTGCTCTTCATCTCGATCTAATGCGTGTTCCCATGATGATAAGTGATATACATTAAAATCATCATAATCTAAATCGTCTGAATTCACACATCCCGAAAGAGTAAATATCAATAGCGCAAATAAGGCCAATGCCACGTATTTATATTTTTTATTCGTTCTTGTAATAGTATGCATTTTATCACTCCTAGCCTTATTTATTTTATATTGTATATTAGATATTTGCAAGGAATATAGACTAATTACAATATTATATAAGTACTTTACTTTATTCTTTTATGCAGATAGCTACGGCATAATTTCTTGAATGTGAAATACTCACACTTACATGATCTTCTGGGCGATACTTAGAAACTATATAAGGTGCCCCAAATTCATCATTCAATATAATTACATCTTTAAAGTTTAATGGTTCATCAAATTTCTTATACACTTTTGTATAAGCTTCTTTTGCCGCAAATCTACCAGCTAAGTAAGAAATTTTACGACCTGTATTTTTTATTTGATGGTACTTGTTTAGTTCTTGTTCACTTAGTATTCTATCTACAAATCTATCAGTAAGTCTTTCTTTTATCTCTTCGAATTCAACAATATCTATCCCTATGTGCTTACTCATTTAAGTTACTCATAATCTTTTCTGCAAGGTCATTGATGTTCCTAAAGCGATGGTTTAAAGCTGATTTAGATATTGTTTTGTTGAAAAGATCATAACTGTGGTCTGATAGTTCATTTAATGATGACTCAGGATACTGTTTACGAAGCTCAATTGCTTCTTTTATACTTTTAGGTAGTTTAGCTAAATCTGTCATATTTTCTAAAACACTAATACTTCTTAATTGATTATTAGCAGCAGCAAGTGTTTTGTTTTGATTGGCGATATCCATATTCATAACTCTTGTTATTGAGTTAACAAAATCCCTTTTAATTCTTTCATCCTCATAAATAAATAGTGAGCTAATAGCTCCAGCTACTCTTAAAAAATCAGCGATTTTCTCAGATTCCTTAATATAAGAAATGTATCCTTTCTTTCTTTTCAATGTCTTAGCATTCAAATTAAAGAAATTCAGAGTCTCAGTTATATTTATTGCGTCTTGTTCTCTGTTGGAATGTATTTCTAAATGATAACTACTAGATTTTGGTGAATTTATTGAACCAGCAGCTAAAAATGCTCCACGGAGATAAGATCTTTTACAACATTCTTTAATTAATAGCGGTTCTGACAAGATGTTTTCACTAGGGCTCATCAAAGCTAACTCGTTTATAATCATTGAAGCCTTATTCTTTATAATTATAATATACATATCATGTTTTTGAAGTTTCATTTGTTTCTTACTTCTAATTTCAACATCAACATGATATAAATCCTTTACATTCTTAATAACTTTTCTAGCTATTCCTAAATTAGTAGTGTGAAATTGAACACTTAATCCTTCACTAGATATTGTTACATTTCCATTAATAGTTAAAAGAGCCGATAACTCTGCTAGTTTGCAGCAATCATCCGCTTTAACGTTTATTAATTCACTTTTTGTGTCAAATGCAAAACTCATATAAATCACACCTTAAATTCTTAATTTATTATACCAAATATGTAGTTAAAAGTCTAATTAAAAAAGAATAGGCATTGCGCCTATTCTTTAAATTTTATTTGATTTTTCTAAGTATCTTGCGACTTCAACAGCAGCAATACTTCCATCAGAAGCAGCTGTAATGATTTGTCGCAATTCTTTATTGATTACATCACCTATAGCATATATACCAGGAACTCTAGTTTCCATTTTTTCATTTACTTCAATATAACCCCATTTATTAGTAATGTTAAGATCTTTAGCAAATGATACTTCAGGTATTTGTCCGATAAAAACAAAAGCTCCTTCTACTGTAAGATCCGATTCTTCTTTAGTTTCAACATTTCTTAATGTAATGCTAGTTAATTGATTATCACCATTAAATGAAACTACTTCATATCCTAACATAAAGTCCATTTTTCCAGTTGCTTTAGCTTGTTCTACCGCTTTAGCATCAGCCTGTAATGATGGCAAAAGGTTAATTACTGTAATGTGTTTAACGGTTTTGGTTAAAAAGATTGCTTCCTCAATAGCACTATTACCGCCACCAATTACTGCGATATCCATTTCTTTAAAGAATGCTCCATCACAAATCGCACACCAGCTTACTCCTCGTCCAGTTAATTTTGATTCACCAGCAGCTTTTGTACTTCTTGGAATTGTTCCGCTCCCAATAATTACAGCTCCAGCTTCAAAAACATCACCTGTTTGAGTATGAACTTCCTTAAGTGTTCCTTTATCAATAATGTTAGTAACGTCGCCATAACGGTACTCTACACCAAGTTCTTGGGTATGATTAAACATCTTTTCACTTAATTCAAATCCACCAATTTTACCAAAACCAGTATAGTTTTCAATTTCGAAAGTAGTCATCATTTTACCACCAGGAGCGGCTTTTTCTAACATCATAGTTTTTAAGTTTGATCTTTGTGTATATATAGCTGCTGTCATCCCACCAGGTCCAGCACCAATAATTATTACATCATATTTTTCCATTATATTCACCTCGAAATAAATTATAATACTTTTTAAATAGTTTGTTCAGTATTTTGCATTTTTTATTTTTCTTCTTCTAATGATAATTCTTTATATTTATTCAATTCATCCTCAAATTCGGTTATTTCAGGATGTTCTCCTTGTAACCACTCATCATCTTTTTGTTTATCTATTACTTCTTTTAAAATTAAGAATTTAGTAGTGATTTCTACATCTGTTTCTTCATTAACACTAGAATTTTTATATTCATTCATTTTATCTTCAAAATCATTTATAACCTTGTTTTGTTCCAAAGCAACATGATATTTCTTTTGCTTAATTACTGTTCGTAATAATACTGCAAGAACTATTCCACCTATAATCATTAGTATACTTATTAACTGCGCAGTTCTAATTCCAGTATTCAAAATGTATAAACTATCTGTTCTCATAGCTTCGATGAAGTATCTACCCGCACTATACCATATTAGATAGAAAGCTAATAAATCACCTTGTCTAATTTTTTTAGTTCTTCTTAAAACCAGCATTAGAATAAATCCAGCGACATTCCATAATGATTCATATAGGAATGTTGGATGATAGTAATTTAAACCTTCATTACCATATAAAAACATATTGTTTGTAATAAAATCTGGTAAATGTAGTTTATCAGTTAGGAATGCACGTTGCGCATCCCATGTTGAGCCACTTCCACCTATTACACCACCGTGAGCTTCTTGATTAAAGAAGTTCCCCCAGCGTCCCATTGCTTGAGCAATTAAGAATCCAGGTGCCATTAAATCAAATGCACCAAAGATACTTACTTTTTTCCATTTAGTAAAGAAATAAGCACTAACAAAAGCAGTTATAAATCCACCATGAATAGCTAAACCACCATCAGTGATATTAATAATTTTCATAATATCCCAAGCGTATTTATCCCACTCAAAGACAACATACCATAATCTAGTACCGACAATACTTAATGGTACGATGATTAACAATCCATCAAGAAGTACATCTTTATTGATTCCTAATTTTTTTCCTTCAAATAAACCTAACACAGCAGCAATAATAATACCTGACATTATCATGACACTATATTTATACCAAGTAATAAATCCTAAATCTAAAAAGATATTAGGGATTGGATCAAACACATGATCTACAATAAGAGTTAACATACTTCTTCCTCTATTCTTCTAATTTATTTTTTCTTTTCAATTCTTCATCCAAAGCAGTTGTAAATTCTAGAGCAGCATTCTCACCCATATACTTTAATCTTGCGTTAACAGCAGCTACTTCAACTAAAGAAGCGGTATTTCTACCTTCACTAATTGGCATAACAATATGAGCAACATCAGTATCGAAGAATTTAATTGTGTGATTTTCTAACCCTAAACGGTCGTAACTAGAAGTTTCATCCCATTGTTCTAAATCAACAACTAACATAATCTTTTTGTTTTCCTTGAATGCTTTTGCACCAAATAATTTTACGACATTAACAATCCCAATACCTCTTATTTCAAGATATTTCCTTAAGATTGGTGGCGCTTCTCCAACTACTACTCCAATTTCACGTTGATATACATCAACTCGATCATCAGCTACTAATTGGTGTCCTCTTCTTACTAATTCTAAAGCTACTTCACTTTTACCTAAGCCACTTTTACCTCTAATTAAAACCCCAACCCCACTAACATCAACTAATGTCCCATGGAGACTTTTTCTTTCAGCGATTTTACTACTTAAGTATTGGTATAGGCTACTTAGTAAAGATGAAGTTTTCTTTTGACATTTAAGAATTGGAATATTATATTCGTTACCTTTTCTTACAAATATTTCTGGAATTTGTGCATTTCTTGAGAATATAAAACAAGGTGGACTCTTCTTAAATAACATATCCACTCTTATTTCTTGGTCTTCTTTGTTTAACCATCCAAAAAAGGCAACTTCTTTGCTTCCAAGAACTTGAACACGATCAAATTCATAGAAATCAAATAAACCTGCTAATTCAAGTCCTGGTCTAGATACTTGAGCTTTTAAAACTTTATTTGAAAGCCCACCTTCTCCACTTACCAACTTGATATTATAATCTTCTACTACTTGTTTTACTAATAATGACATCTAATCACCTCATAGTCTGATATCTTAAAAAATTTCGTATTATTTGTCCCAAGACGTACCTTGTTAAGGCTAAGAACAGTACAAAGAACGGTAAAGCTATTTCATTTATAAAATTAAATGATTCAACTAATATATATTGATCTACCACGAAGAATATAAGCAAATAGATAAAATAGAATATCGTACCAAATGTACGTAGAATAATTCTAAAGTATCTCATCATTACATATGTTTTAATAAGTTCTTCAGCAATACTAAATAATAATATAGCAACTGCAAAGTATATAATATCACGATAACTTACAAAGTTAAATAATTCAGAGATAAAGAATGCGATAATAAAAGTTAAAATATATGTAAAAATAAAGTTAATTACACGATTATGATGAAAAAACCCACCGAATTCAAATGAGATTACTTTTCGCCGTGATTTTTGGGGAGGTTGGTTTTTACTCATCTCCTCTAATTTTTTTATAACTTCTTTTAGCTCATCGAGGTTTTCTTGTTCTTCTTTTGTTATTTCTTCCTCAATATCTTCATCTTTTTTGGGATTGTTGTCCATAAAATCACCCCAATACTTTCTGTAAGTATTCTCCTGTAAAACTAGCTTTATTGCTAGCTATATCTTCTGGAGTACCTGTTGCTATAACAGTTCCTCCCATATCTCCACCTTCAGGTCCTAAATCGATAATATGATCAGCAACTTTGATAACATCTAAGTTATGTTCAATTATAACAACTGTCGCACCTAAATCAACTATATGTTGAATTACTTTTAATAATCTCTTTACGTCGTCACTGTGTAATCCTGTTGTTGGTTCATCTAAAATGTACAGTGTATTTGATGAAATTCTCTTATGTAATTCTTTTGCTAATTTAACACGTTGTGCTTCTCCACCACTTAATGTAGTTGCCGGTTGTCCTAATTTAAGGTATCCCAATCCTACATCATTTAGAGTTTTGAGTTTGTTAAAAGCTTTAGGAATATTTTTAAAGAAGACCACTGATTCCTCAATTGTCATTTCTAATACGTCACTAATGTTTTTACCTTTATATTTAACTTCTAATGTTTCACTATTATATCTTTTTCCTCTGCATACTTCACAAGGGACATAGACATCTGGTAAGAAGTGCATTTCAATCTTGATTAATCCATCTCCATTACATGTTTCACATCTTCCGCCTTTAACATTGAAACTAAATCTACCTTTTTTATATCCACGTATTTTAGCTTCATTAGTCATTGCAAAGATATCCCTGATGTTATCGAAAACACCTGTGTATGTTGCTGGATTACTACGAGGAGTTCTCCCGATTGGAGATTGATCTATGTTGATGATTTTTTCAAAATCTTCAACACCTTTTAAATCGTCAAATTCCCCTTCTTGTTGCTTCTTACGATAAATCTTATTAGCTAAACCTTTATATAAACATTCATTAATTAAACTGGATTTACCACTACCACTAACACCTGTGATTACATTTAAAACACCTTTTGGTAGTTCGACATCAATGTTTTTTAAATTATTTTGACGAGCTCCTTTTATTGAAATATAACCATTATCATGAGTCCTTCTTATTTTAGGTACGTCAATTTTTAATTTACCTGATAAGTATTTCCCCGTAATTGAGTTTTCATCTTTTAAGATTTCTTCGATAGTTCCTTGGAATGTTACTTCCCCACCAAACAAACCTGCCCCTGGTCCAATATCGATAATTTGATCTGCTTCAAACATAGTTTCCTCATCATGTTCTACGACGATTAAAGTATTACCTAAATCGCGCATTTTTTTAAGTGTACTAATCAACTTATGATTATCTCTTTGATGAAGTCCAATACTTGGTTCATCAAGGACATATAAAACTCCAGTTAATTGTGAACCAATTTGTGTAGCCAATCTGATTCTCTGGCTTTCACCACCACTTAAAGTAGCAGCCTGTCTTGATAATGTTAAGTAGTTTAACCCAACATTATTTAAAAAGCTTAATCTCTCAATAACCTCTTTTAGAACCATTTCACTAATCTTTTGATCTGTTTTATTTAATTTAATATTCTCAAAGAAATGAATAGTCTCTTTAACACTCATGTCAGTTAAATCGATAATATCTATCCCACCGACTTTAACACTTAATGCTTTTTCGTTTAACTTTTTCCCGTGACATACAGGACAAGTTATTTCATTCATATATCCTTCAATCCATTCACGCATAAAACGTGACTTTGTCTCCATGTAGCGACGTTCCAAGTTTCTAATGATTCCTTCATATTTGGATGACTTTTCATATAGGTAGGCATCTGATTTTTTACCACCAAATTTGAAATCTATCTTCTCCTTAGTTCCATATAAAACGATGTGCAAGTGTTTAGGATCCATATCTTTAACAGGTACTTTTAAAGAGAACCCATAAAACTTAGCTACTTGCTTAATCATTTTAAAGAAGTAAGTATCGGTATTTTCCCAACCTTTTATTGCTCCACTTAAAATAGAAATATTTCGATTTGGAATCAGTAATTCTGGATCGATTTTTCGTTTATGTCCTAAACCATTACATTCGCTACAAGCACCGTATGGTGCGTTAAATGAGAATAATCTAGGTTGTAAATCACCAATGCTAAAATCACATTGGGGACAAGCATAGTGCTCACTAAAAATATGCTCCTCATTATCGATTAATACAATTACTTTACCTTCTCCTATTCGAGCAGCTGTTTCTAAACTATCATATAAACGACTTCTTATTCCTTCTTTGATTCGCAATCTATCGATTACAGCCTCAATAGTATGTCGTTTGTTTTTTTCTAAGTTGATATCATCATCCAAATCGTAGATTTCACCGTTTATTCTAACACGGACAAAACCATCTTTTTGAAGTTGTTCTAAGGTTTTTTGGTGAGTTCCTTTTCTCTCTTTCGCAATAGGTGCTAAAATTATAACTCTACCTTCAGAAACTTCCAGTACTTTATATGTCATTTCTTCAATTGATTGTCCTGAAATCTCTATTCCATGATTAGGGCAAATAGGTTTTCCTATACGTGCATATAGTAAACGTAAATAATCATATATCTCCGTTACTGTTCCAACTGTAGAACGTGGATTCTTGGATGTTGTTTTTTGATCAATACTAATTGCAGGAGATAATCCTTCAATACTCTCAACATCAGGTTTCTCCATATTCCCTAAGAACTGTCTTGCATAAGCACTTAAGCTTTCTACATATCTTCTTTGCCCCTCTTTATATATTGTATCAAACGCCAAAGAAGACTTACCACTACCACTTAACCCTGTCATAATAACAAGTTTATTTTTTGGTATTTGTATGTCGATATTCTTTAGATTATTTTCTTTTGCGCCTTTAATAATTATTTCATTAAGCATTTATATCACCTATCTAGTAAGTCTTTAAAATCCTGTTCACTAATTACTTTGACGCCTAATTGATTAGCCTTAGTTAGTTTACTTCCAGCATCGGTTCCAGCAACAACAAAACTTGTTTTCTTGCTAACACTCCCTGAAACTTTACCGCCTAACGATTCAATTAAAGCTTTTGCTTCATCTCTTTTATATAACTCTAATTTACCAGTTAATACAAATGTTTTACCCTCAAATTCTTCTTTTAAAACGACATTAGAGGTATATAACATGTTTAACCCTAATAATTTAAGCTTCAAAAGTAGTTCTTTATTTTTATCATCATTAAAGTAACTAATGACACTATCTGCAATTACTTCTCCGATTTCATCAACATCAGTTAACTCTTCTTTAGTTAATTCATAGAAGTTTTCTATATCCTTAAATTTGGTAGCTAAAACCTTAGATACTTTTTCCCCAACGTGTCTTATTCCAAGACCGAAAAGAAATTTGTCTAAGTTGTTATTCTTACTTGCTTCAATACTATCAAGTAGTTTAGTAATTGATTTTTGTCCAAAACCTTCTTTAACTACTAAATCCATTCGATGTTTTTCTAACATATATATATCATCAATAGTTTTAATCAAATTATCATTATAAAACTGTTCGATTATTCTATCTCCAAGACCTTCTATAGCCATTGCTTTTCTTGATGCAAAATGGATAAGTCCTTCAATTGTCTTTGCATCACAGAAAGGATTAACACAATAGAGATCAACTTCTCCGTCTTTTCTTGATGTATCTTCATTACAGACAGGACATTTAGAAATCATACTGAATTTTTTACTTTCAGAAGTTCTTCTTTCTAGAACGATACGAACAACTTCAGGGATGATATCTCCTGCTTTTCTTATAACAACATAATCATTTTCTCTTATATCTTTTTCACTTATATAATCCTCATTATGTAATGTAGCTCTAGAAACTGTACTTCCCTGAACCATTACTGGATCTAAATTGGCAACAGGAGTTATTTGCCCCGTTCTACCAACTTGTAAAGTTATTGAATTAATTTTAGTTATTACTTCTTCAGCTGGGAATTTATAAGCTATAGCCCACTTAGGAGATTTTGCTGTATATCCTATAACATCATATAATGCCAATTCATCAACTTTGATAACAATTCCATCAATTTCATATTTTAAGTCATTTCTCTTTTCAGTATATATATTTATGTACTCGATAACCTCTTCAATAGTTTTACATTTTTTACTTAAAGGATTAACTTTAAATCCTAGTTTTCTGGCAAAATCTAATGATTCAATATGTGTTGATAACCCGTGATTAACCGGTGAGATAACACTATATATAAACATATCTAGATTACGCGAAGCAGCAACTTTACTATCTAATTGTCTAACACTTCCAGCAGCCGCATTACGGGGATTCTTGAATTCCTCTTGAGATAAGTTTCTTCTTTCAGTATTAGATTTATCAAAAGACTTCTTACTCATAAAAACTTCTCCTCTAACTTCAAGATTATTGTCATAATCAATGCTTAGCGGAATACTCTTAACTGTTCGTAAATTTGAAGTAATATTTTCTCCAATAACTCCATTACCTCGAGTTGCACCTAAAACAAGACTTCCGTTCTCAAATTTCAAAGAACCTGCTAGTCCATCTATTTTTAACTCTACATTATAAGTAACATCACTTACTACCTTCCTAACTCGTTCATCAAAGGCATATAAATCATCTTCATTAAATGCATTGTTTAGACTCATCATAGGAATATCGTGGGTTACTTTTTCAAATTTATCAAGAATTACTGTTCCTACTCTAACAGTAGGTGAATCATCACTCTTATATTCTGGATTTTCGTTTTCTAAACGAATTAATTCATGTAGCAAATCATCAAATTCTTGATCACTTACAGTTGAATTATCCTCGATATAATACTCATAATTATAACGATTTAACAGTCTTCTTAACTCGTCAATTCTAATCTTTATATTCATCAAATCACCACACCTAATTATACCATATTTTAACTATTATTTCTTGCTTATTGCTGGATGATCTTTAAGAAGTTTTTTCACTCCATGAGGGTGTTTAAAGGCGATAATGCAGTTATCTCCTGCAACACTCACTACTACTCCATCACCAAATACTTTATGAGTTACTTTGTCACCTTTTGAAATATCATTTTGATTCGCATTTTCTAGTGATACTTTTCTTTTCTTTATTATATTATCTCTATAAGTAGGTCTTTTGTTTATTGAATTAACATTAATCGATCTACTAACAGCAACACTGTATCCTTGTTTCTCAATTAATTCACTAGGAATCTCATCCAGAAACTTGCTATTCGGATTTCTACTTATCTCCCCAAATGTTTGTCTAACATCAGCATTTGTTAAGAATAATCGTTCCTTAGCTCTAGTTACTCCTACATACATAAGTCTACGTTCTTCTTCAAATTCAAATTTATCGCCAAATGTTCTTGCTAAAGGGAACATCCCCATTTCAAGAGCAACAATAAATACAACTTTAAACTCTAACCCTTTCGCAGCATGAAGTGTCATTAACGTTACACCGTCCTCGACATCTTCTTTATTTTCATCTGCTTTCAAAGAAATATCTTCCAATATAAAAGTCAACATCTCAACTTTAGATATATCGCCATATATTTCGTTATTTTCGGCTAAGATCGTCTTAAATTCTTGTAAGTTTTCATATCTAACGTCACCTTTTTCATCATTTTCCAAGGTTTGATAGTATCCTGATTTTTCTAAAACATAGTCGACAAAATCAATAAAAGGTATTTCATCCAGTTGAGTTCTGAAGTGTTCTATCAATGTAATAAATTCTTTTAGTTTATTACTAGCATTTCTACCAAGATATTCATGGCTTTGCTTTAATGAATCACTAAAAGTCAAACCATTATCTACAGCATAAGTAGTGATTTTTTCTATTGTTGATGGTCCTATTCCTCTTCTTGGTGCGCTTATTACTCTTAGAAAACTAAAAGCATCATCTTGATTTAGAATAAATTTTAGGTATGCTGTGAAATCTTTAATCTCTTTTCTTTTAAAGAAACTAGTATTCCCAAAGATACGATAAGGAATTTGTTTTTGCAATAATATATCTTCATATTGTCTAGAGGTACTATTTGCACGATATAAAATAGCCATATCATTAAAGTTATAACCCATTCTATTTAAAGCTCTAATTGTTTGAGCAACGTATTCTACTTCATCGCGTGCAGTTACCCCTTTATAATGAGTAATTAATTCTCCTGCGCCTTTCGATGAGAAAAGATTTTTAGGTATCCTCGTACTATTATTTTTGATAATGCTGTTAGCAGCATCCAAAATATTATTTGAACTACGATAGTTTTGTTCTAAAAGAACAATATGATAACCTTTGTAGTCTCTTTTGAATTTGTTAATATTCTCAATATTTGCCCCTCTAAAGGCATAAATACTTTGATCCTCATCTCCAACTATAAATAAGTTCTTATCCTCGTTAACAAGCAATTTAACTAGTTCATACTGAATATTATTAGTATCTTGGAACTCATCCACTAAAACGTACTTGAATAAATCGTTATAGTATTTTTTTACTTCGGGTTCTTGTTTTAATAACTTAATTGTCAAAATCATCAAGTCCTCAAAATCAACTAAGTTTGATTCGAAAATATAGTCTTGATATTGCTTAAATATTCTACCTACAAACTCTTTTAAAGGAGATTCTATATCATCTATATAATCTTCATCAAACTTCATTTTTAAAACTAAACCTCTGACAACTCTGGGTTTATATACTTTTATATCTATATTAGCCTTTTTCATCAATGATTTAACAATTTGAAGGTTGTCATCATCATCTATAATTTGGAAGTTTCTTTTATACCCTAATTTTTCAATATGATCGCGTAATATTTTTGCACACATTGAATGAAATGTGCTAATCCACATATCATAAGGATTTATTCCAAGTAACGTTTTTACTCGTTGTTTCATCTCTTTCGCAGCTTTATTAGTAAAGGTGATAGCTAGAATGTTTTTATAATGAACATTCTTCTCATAGATTAAATAAGCGATCCTTTTTGTAAGAACGCTTGTTTTACCGCTTCCAGCTCCGGCTATCGCCATGATTGGACCCTCTGTTGTTAGGACTGCTTCTTTTTGCTTCTCATTTAAATTATCTAGTAAATTATTCATAAAATCACCTATATAAAGTATATCAAAAAAAGCACCAAAATAATAGTGCTTTGAATGTTATTTTTTAGTCTAAAAAGTGTTGATAATCTTTTAGATTTATTCGCTTATTTTCAACTTGAACTCCTTCACTAGATAAAAGATCGCCTTGGATAAATCCAGGCTCACCACTAAGTGAGATTCCACCTTTAGAGTTAATCACTCTATGCCAAGGAAGTCCATATTTTTTGCTCATACTACTTAGAATCCTTGAAACTTGTCTAGCACCTCGAGGATTACCTGCATAAGTAGATATTTGTCCATATGTCATTACAGTTCCATAAGGGATACTTTTTATAATTCCTAAAACCTGTTCAGTAAAGTTTGTCATTACATCACCTCTAGATAATAATATCATTTTAAGGTAATTAAATACATATAGATATAAAAAAAGACCCGTTAGGGTCTTTAATTGTTAAGATTATAAGCTTTCTACGTTTGCAGCTTGAGGACCTTTATTTCCTTCAATTACGTCAAAACTTACAGCTTCTCCTTCTTCTAAAGTTTTGAAACCATCTTTTTGAATTTGTGAGAAATGTACAAATAAATCTTCTCCATTTTCAGTTGTGATGAATCCGAATCCTTTTTCAGAATTAAACCATTTAACTTTTCCTGTCATGTTTGTTACCTCCTATATTATTTGATAATTATAAATTACTTTATAAAAATTGAGGTAACATTGTTATCCAAATTTATATTATTATTCATAATGCATCGACTTTATAATACACTATATTTTATTAATTGCAAGTCATTAACAAAAAAAGACGAAAAAAATTATTTCGTCTTTGGTCGATATGATGATTTTAATGACACAATTCTGTTAAAAACAAGGTTGTCTTCAGTAGAGTCTGTATCTATACAATAATAACCATTCCTAGTGAATTGAAATCTATCGCCTACTTTAGAGGTTATTCCTTCTTCAACATAACCATGTTTTATGATTAAAGAATCAGGGTTGATTTTCTCACTAAATGGTACATCTTTGTTCTCAAAATCAGTAATTAAATCATCATATAATCTAATTTCTGCTTTTTGGTTGTGAGTACCATCAACAAAGTGAATATTTCCATTTGGTTTTCTTTCTTTGAATCCACTACCACTTTTAGTGGCCGGATCATATGTACAATGTACTTCAATAATGTTTCCATCATCATCTTTTACAATGCTGTTAGCTTTAACAAAGTATGCATGCATTAGGCGTACTTCAATATCTAAAGCAAGTCGTTTCCATTTTTTATTTGGTTTTTGCTCAATAAAATCTTCTCTTTCAATATATACCTGTTTACTAAAAGGTATTTGTCTCGAACCTAACTCTTCATTTTCTCTATTGTTTTCTGCTTCTAAGTATTCTACTTTGCCTTCTGGATAATTATCAATAACTAGTTTTATAGGATCAAGTATTGCATTAGTTCTTGGTGCTTCTGTCTTTAACTCATCTCTTACTACTTGGTATAACATATCAATTTCAGTTTCACCTTGAGATTTTGGTAGACCTAAACTATAAATGAAATTTCTAATAGCTGCAGCAGGTATTCCTCGTCTTCTTAAACCAGATATTGTGATAAGACGTGGATCGTCCCATCCATTAACCGCACCACTTTCTACTAGTTCCTTAATATATCTTTTCCCAGTGACAGCACCTGCAATATACAGTTTACCAAATTCTATTTGTCTTGGTATATTAGGCATTTCACAGTTTTCTACTACCCAGTCATATAGAGGACGGTGATCCTCAAACTCTAAGCTACATAAACTATGAGTTATTCCTTCAATTGCATCTTCAATCGGATGTGCATAATCATACATTGGATAAATACACCATTTATCTCCGGTATTATGATGATATACTCTTTGAATTCTATATATAACAGGATCTCTTAAATTTATATTAGGACTTGTCATATCAATTTTAGCTCTTAAAACATGACTTCCATCAGGATATTTACCATTCCTCATATTAGCAAACATTTCCAAATTTTCTTCAATAGAACGATTTCGATATGGTGATTCCTTACCTGGTGTTTTAAAGTCACCACGGTATTCTCTAATCTCTTCAGCAGTTAAATCACAAACAAAAGCTTTACCTCTTTCGATAAGAAGAGTTGCTCGATTATACATCTCTTCAAAATAATCACTAGCAAAAAATAGATTTTCCCAATGACATCCCAACCACTCAATATCCTCTTTAATAGCTTCTACAAAGCTGATATCTTCTTTAATTGGATTTGTATCATCAAATCGCAAATTAAAATAACCATCATATTTTTCAGCCATTGAATAGTTTGTAATAATAGCTCTCGCATGACCTAAATGTAAAAATCCGTTTGGTTCGGGAGGGAATCTTGTGATTGCCTTCTCGTGTTTACCTAAACGAATATCTTCTTCTATTATTGTGTTTATAAAATGATTAATTTCCATATTTTTCACCCTTTTACTTTTTATTTTTTTATTACATCTTCTATTGATATTTGGGTGTTCTGCTGGACTTTCATAATAATCACCTCTAGTTTTTACTTTGATATTTTATATAATAACATAACTTTTATCAAGATAAAATCGAGAATTATGATTTATTCTCGATTTTTCTTTGTATTTCTTTAAATTCTTTTAAGCTTGTGGCAAAGATACCACTATTCTTATTTACCCATCCAAAGAAGTTTTCATCATCTAATACTTCCTCAGATATTTTTTCTATATCTAAGTAATGTTCATTTAAATATGTAATAAATTCTTCAACTTTTGTATATTTTTTGCCATTATATCTAAATACCTTTTGGTTCTTAACGTCTTCTTGAAGCTTTTCCTTCTTAGATATGTGATGACGTTTATCTTTCTTTTTACTTTCTGCTTTTTTAAGATTCTTTTTATCTTTGCGATTGAGTTTCTTATTCTTATCCTTACTATCTTCAAAGAAAGTACTCAACTCTTTTTTTGTTACTTCTTCTTTTGCTAGTTCCTCTTTTTCTACTTCTTCTGATTCTTTTTTACCTTTTCTACGTTTCTTTTTCTTTTTTTCTTTATTCTCTTTTCGTAGTTCATATTCCTCTGTATTTGCCCATTGCCAAGGTTCTTCCCCTACAACTATAGTAATAACTTCTTCATTACTTTCATCCTCTTCATCTGGTTCTTGTGATTCTGTTTTATCAAAATTAAAGAATGAAGAAGGTTTGTCACGCTCTATTACCTTTTCAGTTAGTTTGTCTTCTTTAGGTTCTTGGATCTTTTCGATTAATTCCTCTTCAATAATTTCCTCTTGAAGTTTCTTTTTCCTTTTAAACATTAGATCCACCCCCTAATTAAAGCAAATCCTACAGCAAAGAATAAAATAAATACAACAAAAGCTAAGACATATTCTAGTCGTAACAATCTAAACATTGTTTTGTAGTATTTTGTCATCCAATCATAACGCTTTTCAATCATTTGAACGTAGTCTTTAAATTTATCAAGTAAAATGCTAGGTCCAATCAATTGTTTTAGTTCTAATTCTGATTTATCAGGGTTTTTAACTACTATATCAACATAATCTTCTAAGATTCCCGCTTGTTTTAGTCGTGAATCTTTCATATCTTGTTCCCATTTGTCGAAAGTTTGCTCTGCACGCTTGTTTTTCTCGCTTCTCACATCTCTTATGTAGCGAGAGATAAAATTGTTTAGAACGGCATATCCTATCATTAGAAAGATAGCAACATTACCTAAGAAACTGTACCAAGGCACATCATATAGCAATTGCACATAATCATCAATAATTGTTTCCCAGAATGATAGCATTCCGATCAAGAATGATGGTTTTAATGAATCTGGAGCTTTGTATAAAAGCATTATTAACAATGCGAGAATAACACTTGTTAAGAATGTAATTTTGCTAGGTTTTTTATACTTTTTACTTTTCTTTGGTAATAATTTAACCATTTCACGAAGGTTTTCCATTTGGGTAATAGATGATTCACGGTATTCTTCAACCCAATTATCTAAAACGTCATATAAGATGCTTTCTCGGTTTACTTGGTTAAAATCTTTTAAGTTTAGGAACTCTTTCAATGTTATTTCATTATCCAAATCAGGATGAGTAATATGGAATTGATCCATACTTCTTACTTCCTGATTCCAATTAACTTGATAGGTTAAGGGATTACGGTGATAGAAATCAGCATCTTCATTAAAAGTATAATGACATACAATTAAATCAGCATATTTCTTATGCTTGTATAGTTCTAGGTTACCTGTTTTTTCATACTCTAGTTGTTTTTTAAGTTTAAATTTTCTTGTGTCAAACCCATTAAGTTCAAGTAACAACATTAATTCTTCACTAGATTTCATGGTATTCCCTCCTTTCAAGAGTTTATCTGATTAAACTTCTTACTCGGGCTCTGAAGTCTTCACTAAACAACTCGTATTCGTCATCTGCAAGAACTCTCATTGCTTCGATAGAAATATTTCCATCTTCATACATTTGCTCTAGAAGAGTTAATCCATTTGATTCATCAATTATGTTAAAAGCAAATTGATCAGCCATAGCTGTTACAACCTCTTTGCTTATTACACTATCTTTAACTGATTGATTAACTGAATCTAGATATTCATACATCATTTCTGAATCATAAGCTTTACTTTCATTATCTTCGTCAACCATAAAGTATGCCTTAAAGTAGATTTCACTAATTAGGTATCGCATATTCATTACTTCTTTAAACATTCCTGTTTCACCTTCAGATTTCGTGCAAATCTCGATATCATACCCACTTACCGGGTCTGGAGAAGCACAGAATCTAGCAGCATCATTAAAGAATGCGGCAATTAATGGTGTATTTTCTAATGTTTCATAGACATCCAAATGGTATTTCATAACACTAATACCAATTTTAAATAACATTGAGATATTCCCTTCAATACTGTTAGCAATATCCTTATATTTATCATCATATTCATCAACAAGTTCTTTAGTACTTTCTAAGACATCAGTCACTTCTGGATAATTAGTAAAGGCTTCATCGAATAATCCTGCTTCATAATCATATTTGAACTCCATAATAATCCACGAAACACTTTCACCTTCAAAGAGCGTTGTTACTATCCCTAAAGCATCATCAGTAAAGTTATAGTCTGTCACTTCTGAAACATCAAATGCAGGACATCTATTCTCTTCTAAATACAGTTCATCTAGAGATACAGAATCAATATTCCCTTGGGTATGTTCAAGCCAGATTGTAAAAACATCATAACTTCTAATACTCATTGCTGCTAAATATAATTTATCTTCTAGTTCTTTGTCGTTAATACTTTCACTTATTACTTCATAGTTATCTTTAAAGCTAACGATTACACTTGAAATATCACTTAGTCCCGGATCAAAACTTTGTCCTTCAGCTAACACATCAACATACCATACTAATAAGCCTTCATGGTTTTCAAAGTTAGTTCCTAAAGTATTCAATTCTGATGAAATATTTACTTTATCTTCGTATTCATCTACAAATGCAATAGCTTCTGTGACTGAAGTTAGGACACTTTCTAATGGATCTGTTGGAGGTATTAAAGGATTAATACCATCATCGTAAATGAAATCAATTGGTTCTACTAAGGTAAATGTCGGTCTTGTAAAATCAAATGTTTCGGTAAAGTCATTACCAGTACTTAAGGCAGTTAATTTAGCTATTGTATAAGTTTCTAATTCATCAATATAATCTTCTAAATCATCAACATAAGCATCATATAATACCTGATATTCAAAATTTTCTAAATCGGTATCATATTGTGCGATAGCTATTGTGTGTTCATTTTTAGTGTTGACGGCATTTGTATACTCGGTTTGGAAATCAGCTTCACTTCCAAGTAAGTCTTGGTAGATTAAATTATCTCCTGTACCATCCTGAATCAGAACTAATGATACCCCGTAATAGTTGGATGAACTTAAGTCATTAGCAAAATAAGCAAAATAAGCATCATCTATTATTCTCTTAGCATCGATTGTTAATTCAGGGTATATTTCTGACATAAAGTTAGATTCGTAAGAATCTTGTCCTCCAACATATTGCTGTTGATATTCATATATTGATTCATTGTAATAACCTTCAATTCCATCCACACTTAGTAATTCTTCAAAATTAGAAGCTTTATCAGCCAATCCTTTTATCGGAACAGCTTTTTCAGCTGTTCTAGCAATTCTTGAGAATGGTGGAGGGTTTTCTAGGACAAAGTTTGTAAGGTAAGCATTAGTATCTACTAGATTCAAACTGAAAGCTGGGAGAATAATGAAATACACTAACACGTATCCATTAATAAACCCGAATAATGCCCCTATATACTTGTTCTTTACACCTAGTTTAGCTCGCATATTTTCATTTAATACATATCTTCTTGCAAAGATTGATAAAACAAACACACCTGTAAATAAAAGCACATATGTAAATACATAGGCAAATATCATTCCAACTGTATTTTTAAAGATACCTAAATATTCATTTATTAATTCAAAGAAAAATGTTTCTGATAAAGGAGCGTATAGATAGGTAGTAATTGCACTCCCCATATAATAAATTATTACGAAAGGAAGGATTAAATTAATAGATATTCTAATTTGCTTATGTCCACCTGAAAAATATCCATATATTAGATATGAAAGGTAAATCATAATTAAGATTAAATCAAAGTTAAAATCTATACTTATTTCAGGGATTATACTAGATAACATCTATTTCCTCCTTTCCTCAAACTTCAAGAAAAACCCTTGTTTAATAAAGGGTTTTTCTATATAAGGGTTGGTTTTATTTCAAACTATAGTTTATTCTTCTTCACCTTGATCGAAATTACCGAATAGGTCTCCAAATTCTGCATATAAATCTTCATCGATTAGACCACCAATTGTTTCTAAGAATTCAATTTGGGTTTCTTCGTCTAACTCTTCAAAGTTTTCCATAAGGTCTTCTACTTGTTCAGGAGTTACTTCTTCAGCACCAGCAAGTGTTTCTTGGATATCTTCTATCGCTTCAAATACTTCTTGCTCTGCTCCGCCACCTGTTGTATCTAATACACCTTCAAGATCATCAAGTAATTCTTCACTTTCAATAACATCTTGTAATGCTGCTTGGAAGTTTTCTAATGTTTCTTGAAGTTCTGAGTCACTTGCTTCTACATCTAATACAATAGCGTCTGCTGTTAAACTAATTCCAGATACAACTACTGCACCTTCTTCAGAACCATCTTGTAATAATCCTGATAGTTTTTCAGTAGAAATTATTAAGTCTCCGTCAGCATTAAATTCTGCGAACTCAACATCTCCAAGTGTAGCAAATACGTTTTTGAATGCTGTTAAGTCTAAGATTTCAATGAAGTCTCCAGAGTTTTCTAATTCATCTTTACCAAATGTAATTTCAGTAAATTCAAATTTAAGTTCATCTTCAACACCATCTGCTGTTACATCTTCTGCTCTAATTACTAGCAATGAATCAATACCAGCTATTTTGAATAGTGCATGAACAAATATATCTTCTTCCTCGAACTCAAACCAGATTGCTTTTAATCCGAGTTCAATATCTTTAGTTTCAGTTTCTGAAACTTGAATTGGTTGAACTCCTCTTGTATCAGCAAATCCACCAGCTGCGCTGTAGATTAACTTATTAAAGATTTCTTCTTCAATTTCAAATCCGCCACCTAATAGTGAACTATTGAATAAGTATTGAGTAAATACGTCTGTTAAATAAGCTTCTGGATCGAATAAATCAGGATTAAATTCACCAATAACTGTTTCTCCACCTACTACTTCTTGATCATGTAGATCATATAAGTATTCAGGGAATTCAGGATTGTCTTCACTTCTAAATTTTGATACACCAGCCGTTAACACGAATTCAGTATCGGCTAAATCAAAGTTAATCAATTGATTATCAAAGATTATTGATAGTAATTCTTGCATTAACATAAATTCTGGAGTACTTTCGCCTTCTTGAGATTCAGCTACTTGTTCTAAAATCTCATCTTTTGCGATTGTATATGATACAGTATCAACATCAAAATCACCCATTGGGATTTGTCCATCTATTTCACTTTGTAAATCCATATTACCTTGATTTTCAGCAATTCCGATAATTGTTGTGAAAATCGATTTAGGTAATGGTAAGTTCCCTATTTGGATTTTATCAAATGCTAAATAGTATTCTTCTGGGTTATCATCAAATAACATATGTACTTCTAAAACAGTTTTATAAGTCATTTGATTATCAATGTTAATCTCTGCCATAACATTTAATACAAATCTACCTGGATCAGTAGCTGTTGAACCATCATAGAATGATACCCAAGCTCCTACTAATCTAAAACTAATATTATATCCTTCAATTTCCTGTGCTTCATCGAAAATATAGCATTCTTGATCGTTTGCACAATTTTCTCCTGGAGCATAATCAGGATTTTCTCCTATAATTGCTTCATAAATTGCACGGTTAATTACGTCTTGACTTAAATTAAATACTAAGTCGTCAGTAGTTCCGTCTTGTACTTCGGTAATTGAAGTGTCTAACTCTTCATATACCATTGTCATTGCGTCGTACTCATCTGTATACAGGTGAACTGGTAATTGTTCTGCCCCTGTACCATCATACATTAATGTAGCCACTAATGCGGGTGTTCCCAGTATTAATAGTACTGGAATTAATATAGCTAAAAATAATTTTCTCATAAATGTCTCCTCCTTCGAGAGCTTTCTTTATACAACCCTAGTATATAGAAAATATGTGTATATTTTATGAATATAGTTTTTATATGATATGAACTTGATTTATTCTAAATTAAGCCTACTTTTTCCGTTTAATTTCATATCATCTGTTTGCTGCTTGCTTAAGTATTGATAATACCCTGCAACACCAATCATTGCGGCATTATCAGTACAGTACTTAAACTCTGGCACAACAACCTTTACATTGTTAATTCTTTCTTCTATTTTCTTTCTCAAACCTTTATTTGCAGCAACTCCTCCTGCAATCATAAACATTTTTGCGTTATATTCAGCAATAGCTTTAATACTTTTATTTACTAAAACCTCAGAAACTGTTTCTTGGAAAGAAGCACATAAATCTGGTATATTTACTTCTTCATTTCTTTGGTTGATATTGTGTACTAAATTAATCACATGTGATTTGATTCCTGAAAAGCTGAAATTATATGTATTTCCTAAACTAATATCAGGCATTTTATACGAAGGTTTTCCTTCTTTAGCCAAACGATCAACAACTGGTCCACCTGGATAACCTAATCCAACTGTTCTTGCAACTTTATCATAAGCTTCTCCAACGGCGTCATCCATAGTTTCACCAAGTTTTTCAAAACTATAATGTTCTTTCATAAGAATTAATTCTGTGTGTCCACCACTTACAACTAAACAAACTAATGGAAATTCTAAATCTTTACTAATTGCATTGGCATATATATGTCCAGCGATATGGTGAACACCTGATATTTCAATGTCATTAGCAAACGCGAAAGCTTTTGCAGCATTTATCCCAATTAAAAGTGAACCAATTAATCCTGGCCCCTTAGTTACAGCCACTAAATCGATATCTTTTCTTGTTATTCCAGCAATTTGTATGGCTTCTTCAAAGACCATTGTAATTCCTTTTATATGTTCTCTTGAAGCGATTTCTGGAACCACTCCACCATATTGCTTATGAATGTCGATTTGACTTAAAACAACATTACTTAATATTTCTTTACCATCTTTAATAATACTTACACTTGTTTCATCACAAGAGCTTTCTACACTTAATATATTCATTATTTCACTCCTAAATCCAATACCATTAACAAGGCATCTTCACCGTTTTCGTAGTATTTCTTCCTTATTGCAGCATTTTTAAAACCCAATCCTTCATACAATTTTATTGCATATAAATTACTTACTCGTACTTCTAATGTTAAATTTTCTATTTCATTATCATTGCATACAATAATAACTTCATCCATTAAGAGTCTTCCAATACCTAAACCTCGATATTTTTCAGAAACAAAAAGGTTTAGAATTTCTGCGTTTGGTAGTGTCAACCAACTACCAACATATCCAGCTCTTCGTCCATCGACTAAAGCAATAAAGTATCTAGACATATCATTATACATTATTTCGTTGTATAAAGTCTTTTCCCCTAGAGATTTACCAAAAATCTTCAATTCTTCTTGATAAACATATGGTATATCACTTAGATCCATTTTTCTTACTGTAATACCCATAATATCACCTCTATTCTATAGGTTCTTCGTCTCCGGCTATTTCTTCATCTTCAATTTCTTCGGTCTCTGTATCGAAGTTAACTCCAATTTCTAGTTGTAGTTCTTCAATAGCAGTAATTTCAGACTCGTAGATGTCATCAAAATTATCAATTAACGGATTAATATCTGTCAAACTGTTTAAATCCATTAGATTTATATCAGCTGATAAGCCGTTTATTTCGTCTAAAGCACCTGAATCCTCTTGATGTTTCAAATATAACTGTTCAAAGATTGTCATATCTTTATAGTAATTGATTAAGTCATTATCAAAACCATCTTTATCTCTATTAATTAATATACTATTTACTCCAACCTTCTTAAAAGTATTAGGTAATTCATATATTTCAACAAAGTTTACTAATTCAGTTGGATTAAAAATAATTATACTAATCTCAACGTGAGATGCGACAGGTATTGTATCAGTTAATAAATACTCATCAGCATAACCTGGTTTGAATTGATTATGGTTATCGACAGTTTTATACTTGCATTCGTCATCTTCGTATTTATATCTTGTATTCCCTACTTCTAAATTTATTGGTATTAAAATGTCATTTGATATATCTGTGCAAGTATTACTTGGTTCAACAAAGATATCTCCGACAAATCCTTCTAATTCAAAGCCAAAGTCAATTGTAGGGTTTAATAGAATCATTTCTTCAATGGTTAATAATCTATCAACATTCAATTCTACCATTTTACCATCATTATTTGTTTTGTAATATATCATTATTGTTTCATCTTCACTTATATAATAAGAAGATTTTCTTTCTTGGAAGTTATAAACTGGACCACTTTCTGCGCAACTTGCTAAGGCAACGACTAAGAATAACATTAGGAATATCTTATATATTCTCATTAGAACATCCCCAATCGAGAAAGAGCATCATTGATTATATCAAGTATCTCTCCAGTGTTTTTAAGTCGTACTTTTTTAATTACTTCGTGGTCTCTTCCAAGAGCTTCTATGGTTGATTCTTCCCATATGTTGTTAATATCCTCTTCTTTGTAATCTAATCTTAGTCTTAATAAATTTACTGATTGATTTTCCAAAATGTAATTCTCAAGCACTTTCAGCTCTTCAATTATCTCATATGCATCTTCATAGTTGTTTCCAGCTTGGGTTAATGACATTGGGAGAACTGAAACAATCTCCTTGTACCATATATCATCAATAGCATCATACTTAATTTCTTCAATAAAGAGAATTTCTTCAAAAGTATTAATTGTGAAATCTGTATTTTTAAATCTTAGACGATTTAACTCTTCAATTGGTTCAACTAGTTCAGGAGCAATTATTTCCTCATCACTAAATCCGTCTTCATGGAATATATATTCATCATATGTACAATAACCATTTTCTCGGTTGTTGTAGAAGTATGTTTTCTCCCCTATTCTAAGGAACCTAGGAATTGGATAAGCTGTTTCTACACCACAATCAGTTAACTCAGCAACTGTAACATAAGAATTAATTGTTGTGTGCGTTGTTAACGTAGCAGCATCAAATCCTGTATATTCTAAAGCATCAAAGAATGTCATGATTTGATCAATCATAAAGATATCGATTTCGCCAATCGAATTGGTATGATAACTTACGATTAAATCATCGCTGATTACAAAGCCACTACGATCTTTTTCGTAATTACCACGATCAAATATCCCGCATCCAGTGAGTAGAATAATTGATAGTAAAGCAATAAATAGCTTTTTCATATGACACCTCCTAGCTTAATGTGAATGTTTTATTTGCTTGTTGTGCTATTGCAAATGTATCGGCATCTTCTTCAATTGAAGTAAGTACTAATACATATATGTCTCCTATTATAAGTGTTAATAATGCATCATCCAAAGTTGCTTGAATTGCATTCTTTATATTTGTTTCTTCTGTTGGTGTAACATCTAATGGATTAATTCCCGCATCATCAAGATAATCTTCGTAATAATCTTGTACAGATTGATATATTTGTGCATCAATTTCTGCTTTTGTTAGTGTTTCATCTAAATGATCCATATATTGATTTGTCAGTATCTCTGCCCATGCTTCATTGATTGCAGTTGTTCTAAATGCATCATAACGTGCATTGTTAGATGTTTCTAAATTATATAATCTTGTATATTCTTCATCATAATAGAAATCATATATATCATTATCAACAAGTGGACTAACAAGTGTAATACTTGTTCCATCTAGTTTAGCCATAATAGTTTCTATATTTGAAACACTTAATGTATTAATCGTTATTGTGTCTATATTCCCTAATACTTCATTACTAATGAATTCCAAATCATCAATTGGTGTACCATTCATTGTTAGCGATGTTAGAACTGTTAATGAAGTTGTTGTAATAGTGTCTAAGCTATCTCCACCAATTTCAAGGACTGCTATACTTCCTGTAATAGTTAATTGATTACTATTTACTATATCAAGAATCAATTCATTACTTAGGTTAGCATTAAGGGTTAACGCAGTTGCCCCTTCATATTCTAAAGTAACTTCAGCATTACCTGATGTATTTATATTAAGTGAATCTGATTTTGTAGTTATTGTGATGTTTGTAAAAGATCCAGAATAGTTTAATTGAGATATTGTCGCATCATTAGTATCAATTAAAGATACAGAAGTCGAACCAACACTCAATGTATCAATGTTTGATGGACTATTCACTTGCAGAGTTGTTATGTTATTACCATTTATATCAACAAATCCAGTTGCTACCAATTCAAGTGTTAATGTTCCTGTAGATACTCCAAAATGAAGAGATACTACATTTCCTGTTATTTGAATAAGATTAGTTCCTGAAACGTAGATATCAGCATTAGTTACATCTAAATCTAGTGTTTCTGTGTTTGTATCAATATTACCTGTATTGGTACTTATCAAGTTCAATGTCCCTGTTGTTAAACCAGAGTAATTAATTGCTTGGGCATCAGAAGTTAGTGTAAATACTCCTTGGTTTGTAGTTATTGATAAGGTACTAGATACTGATGTCCCATCGTCAAAACTAGTTAAACTATTTGCCTGCAATGTTAAATCTGTCGTTGTGTAGTCATCAATATTAAGTGAGGTTAAACTATCATTATCTATTAAAACCGTACTTGTTGAACCATTTAAATCAAGTGAACCATTAGTTGAATTTACAGTTAACTCACTTGATAAGGCAGTTGAATTTACAGTTAGAGAATTTAAGTTATCTCCATTTACTATAATTGTGTTTAACTCATCTCCGGTTATTGATACATCATTCAAATTAGTATTAAACACTAATTCATTAATATTTCCAGTTGTAAAATCTAGAGAACTTACATTTAGAGTATTTAACACTAGAGTCACGATATTTGTTGTAGCTAGTGCATCTAAGTTATCAATATCAGTTCCATTAAGAGTTACTTGATTAGCTGTACCATCTAGACTGAAACTTAAATTAGCCTTATTCAATATTAATTCTAAATCGTTTGTACTTAAATCAAAATCAATAGTACCTAATGTGCTACTAGTTATATTTGAATCTCCACTAGCAGTTAAAGTAATCTCATTTGTATTTGTAGTAACATCTACTCCTGTTTCAGATGAAATTGTAACATCTGTTGTTGAAGATAAAATTAAATCTAATGAGGTAATGTATGTATCAATAATGAATGTTTGAATATTTGAGCCAGAAACATTTAAGTTTGCACTAGACGTATCTATATTCATTGTATCAATATTTGCTGTATTAGATGTGATACTGGTTAATGATAAATCAGTAACACCAAATGTATCAATATCAGTGGTTCCTAAGAAAGTTATACTTGAAGTATCACCTAATAATGAGAAGTTAGAACTAATAATATCAAGATTTAATGGCAGGGAGTTATTTGAGTTCATATTAACTATACCATCTCCTGCGTCAATGGTTACATCTGTGAAATTGTCCCCATTTAAACCAATTAGGCCAACATTAGTTGCATCTATAACTATAATTGTTTCTGTTGATTCAAATGAGATAAACGATAAATCTACATCGTTTGAATTGAAAGTTGTGAATGAAGAGCTATTACTAATAGTAATTTCATCTAATACACTTAATGCATTTAGATTTAGTGTAACTAGAGATGTATTGTCAAATGTGATTTCATCAACTTTCAAATTAGCATTAACGACAGTACCTGAGCTATTAACAACTACAAATGCTAGACTTGCATCTATAACTATATTGGTATAACTTGCACCATCAAGAGTAATGTTTGTGAATGTTGTTCCTGTAATATTAATTGTTGTTTGATTTGTATCAATATTAATGAATTGAATACTTGCATCATTATAATTCACAGTATCCAGTGAATTATTGTTAGATAACTGCAATGAATTTATGTTTGAACCAGTTTCAATTATAACTGAAGATATATTATTTGCGTTTAACGTAAATACATCTGAAATTACAGTACCGGATAATGGTTGATTGTTTGTTGTATATAACTCTACATCCGCACCACTAGTTGATAAATCTAATGTCGTTATATTATTATCTGTGAGGATTAATGTAGTAATACTGTTATTAGATACAACTATAGAAGCAACACTTGTTGATAAGTTCAATGTAGTAATTGAAGCAGAACCAAGTAAGTTATCTATATTAGTTGATGAAATATCTACAATACCTATACTTCCGTTTAGTGTTAAATCAGTTAATGTATCCTGTGAGATTTCTAATTCAGTACTATTTGCATTAACCGTTATAACAGCTTGTGTATTGTTTATTGTAACTTTTCCTCCGCTAACAGTTATTGTATAGGAAGTTGCAATGTTGTTGTTAATTATTAAATTTGCTGCTCTTGTAGAATAACTAGGACTAATAACCGTAGAATTGATAGTAAATGTTGTAGCATTTACTTCAAAGGTTGTGTTTCTAGTTAAATCAATTAGTGCATCAGTATTAAATATTGTATTTGTAGTTTGATAATTATTAAGATCAATAGCAGTTACGTTTGAAGCATTCAATGTTAAATCATCAACATCTACTGATAGATTTAACGAAGCAACTGATGTATTAATAACGATATCAGCGTTTAATGCAGTAACGTCGTAACTCAGTGCATCTGTATTGAAGGTAATAGTACCAGTTCTAAATGAAGATAGATTAACTGTAGCATTAGCATTTAAATCAACAGTTATTGTATCAACTGCATTATCTGCAGAAATAATATGCAATAACTCAATACTATCATTTGCTAAATCAATAATATTTACATTTAGATTAGCTATAGTTACATCTGTTAGTAATGTATATCCATTTAAAAACGTAAAACTAGAATAATCACCATATATAAGGATTATCTCTTCTATATTGTCAAAACTTAGAGTATCGAAATTAGGTGTTAAATCTAATTCGTTTGTACTTATAGTAACAATGATAAGATTATTAAATGAATTTGTTACTGTTATTGATGCAGGGATTTCAACTGCATCATAATGAGAAGCTGTACCATATATATCAAAACTATTCGTAATTGCTACAAGACTAGTATAATTGTCAACCAAATAATCATTATCTGGATTATAGTCTGGTAGATTATTAAAACTATCTATAATTGATGTGATTTGAGAAAAATCAAATGTTAAATTTGCTAATTTATCTAATCCATCAAGGTTATTTAATGTTGTAGTTAGACTAGATTCAATAGTTAGATTTATAATCTCATCGTATTCACTTAGGTAAACAAAATCAGTTATTGATTGGAGATTTTCAATCGTCAAATGTACAAGAGTTAATTCAAAGTCTTGTCCTGAGAAATCGCTCAAATCAGCCAAATCAATTCCTATTGTCAGGTAAACCAAATTGTCAACATTATCTAAGAAAGTAACATCTGTAAATTGATGTCCTCCTAAATCTAACTCCGTTAAATCAGTACCAGTAAAAGATGTAGCGCTAATTGTATCAACTAAGATATCGTTATTATCTGAAAACGATAGTATAAACTCAGATATACCGATATTTTTTAGTCCATCTATTTGGCTTACGCCAATATTGGCATGTAGAAGAGTAGTAAGAGTTGGCATATTATTAATACCATCTATACTTACTAATGTCGCTGTATGTGTATCCTTTGTAGTTTGATCAGAGATATTTAATGTTATAACACCTGGTATCCCATCAAGGAATGAAAGTGTATTTAATAAATTACTATAAATTAGTAGAGTTTCTATTGATGTAGCTTGGTCTAATGAAGGAACTGTTTGTAAATAGTTTTCTCCTAGATTAAGTCCATCAATAGTACTTGATACAAACGAATTAGTAATTGTATATACATTGCTATCATTAAGTAATAATAAACTTGTTTCCAAATTGTTAAAACTATTAGTTATTGTTTCAAAGTTAGAACCACTTAAATCAACACCTGAAGAATTCTCTATTACTAAATTGTTAAATGAATCAGTTATTGATGTAGTAATAATGGTTGTAATTTGATCCTTTAGGTCTATTCTATGATAGTGTCCATTATTAAATGAACCGCTTATTACACCGATTTTACCGGCATCTAAAGCAAATATATTACTACTATTGTAAGTTGCAAATATATTATTAAATGAATCAGTTATTGTTTCTAAACTATCTGAATCAAAGGTAATTAGATTTAAAGTAGCTAAATCATTGAATGAATTATCGATACTAACAATTTGAGTATTCGCTAAATTGATATTTAATATGCTTGGTAAGTCGATAAAAGCATCTACGATATCATTATCAGCACTTATATCTGAAGCATCTATTTCTTCTAAATTATCTAAATCCGTTGTCGATAAACCACTGATTACTTGTAGATTAGCAACTGGGTTCCCACTAATATCTAATCTTTCAAGATTTGGATTACCTAAGATAAATCTGATATCAGTTAAATTATTGTTTTCAACATATATTGATGTTAATCCAGGTATGTTTATAGATAATTCATCAATAAGAGCGATATTCATATCTTCAAATCTTATTGTAGCTATATCTGTTAAACCATTGATACTATTATATATTTGTAAATTATCTTCAACTTCAAAACCAAAATCAAAGATATTATCTCCTGCTTGTAAAGGTAATTCAGGAACATTAGTAAACGAATCTCTAATCACTGTAATTGTGTTCGGGAATACATCCCCTGGCTCTAGTAGCGCTTCTAATTCAGCATCAAATATTACCAAATTATCTAGATTTGGTAGCTCATTAATACCTGAAAGTTCAGTTAAACCATTATTGTAAAGGATTAATGATTCTAATGTTGGATGTCCAGAAACCCCTGAAGTATCTGTAAGGACATTACTACTTAAGTCTAAAGTAGTTAAACTGCCCCATGCAGCACTAATATCTGGTATAATGACGATATTATTAAATGATAGATTAATTATTTCAACATTCTCAATACTCATTAAATCACTGATATCAACAATACTATTATGGGATAAATCAATACTTGTTAATCCTGTCATTCCCGATAAATCGTTTATACTACTTATATTATTATTATCTAAGTATAACTCAATGATATCTGTATATTCTGCTATTGGTGTTATATCAGTTAAATTATTATCATTCAAATACAATGTGGTTAAACTGATATCTCTGCCTCTTAATCCTTCGATAGAAGTTAAATCATTGTTATCAAGACGTAGTTCTATTAGATTTGGCGCATTTTCTAAACTTTCAAAGTTAGGACTGACACCAATACCACCACAACCTAAATCATTATTACTAAGAATCAATGTTTCTAAACTTACAAGATCGTCCAAAGTGGACAAATCACAGATTTCATTATTTTCTGCATTCAGAGTTCTTAAATTGCTTAATCCACTTAAATCATCACCTAAAACGTTGATATTGTTATCACTTATATCTAGTATTTCTAGGAATTCTAGATTGTTTATTGATGGGAATTCGATAATCTCATTGTCGTTTAAATATAGTGTTCTTAAATTAATCAAATTATTGAGTCCGAAAATATCTACAATACCGTTGTTAGATAAATCTAGATGGGTTAGTTTAGTCATTTCTTCTACACCATCGACACTTTGTAAGGTACGTGTATCAGAAATTTCTAAAGATTTAATTTTACTCAAATTTTTAAAACTGTCAATGCTTACTACATTTGTTCCAATTAATTCAATACTTTGTATATTGCTTAGAGCACTAATTGGGCTTAAATCTTTAAAACTTTGTCCAGTTAGTGAAATATCTGTTAGATTTTGGAAACACTGAATACCACTTAAATCAATACTTCTATTAGGTTCATCAACTTCAAAAGTTAAACTAATGACAGAAATAGCATCAAAATAATCAGAACGATTAATACTGATTCCACTATCGATTAATAAATCATAAAAATCCTTACTAGCAAAACTCGTAAAACCGGAATATGTTTGGCAATATTCAGGTAGATGTTCATTTTCAGCATTCCTACTACAAGCACTTGCGAAAAACACTACTATTAGTAGTAAAAATACTAATAAAGGTCTAAAGATTCTTTTCATCTTAGTCCACCTCTCTTAAAATATCGATTGGTTTTGTATTTGCTAGTTTGCTAACATTTCTATTACTTAAAATACCTAGTAAAACAAATACTATAACAATATAGAATGCAAGGTTGAAGAAGCTAATATTAGTAATAGTTCCATCATTACCAATACTTAATTTCATTCCAGCAAAGGTTATAACTCCGCTACCTTGGTTTATAACAGTTATAAATACATCATTAATAACATTATTAGCATAATAAATGATACCAATACTCATTATTGCTGCCAATACTACTTCGAATATAATCTCAATAAAGAACAATACTTTAATATCTTTACTAGTAGAACCAACACTACGGTAAATACCAATTTCACCGATTCGTTCGCTTAAAATTACTTGCAACAATATATTAAAGAAGATAATACTAATAAACATCAGTACATTAAAGAATACTCCAAAAAGAATACTAATAGAATTCAAGTAATGATAGCTATCACTATTGACTTTACAACCAGAGTAATCGGCAATATAGAAGACGTCTCCAGCGATTAGTACATTTTCAAACTCAGCACTATCTAGTAAGACATTGTCAATTGAATATATTGCACAAATTTCACCCTCTGCAGGATTCTTACTTTCTTTTCTTATAATTCTAAAGTCATCTGCGTAACCATTACTTGTTTCAAATTCAATTAATGGTAAAGCAAAATTATCTAATGCTATATCAATTGGTTCGTAATTATTATTGATTCCACCTTCTAAATTAATACTAAAATATCCATCTAAATTAACGATTTGATAACCTTCAATAAATAAATTGTTATATGTTTTATAATCCATATATATTATGGCTTCATTATCATTTTCAATGATTCCAGTTATTACCATTTCCTTAAATGTAGCTTGGCTTTTAAAGATTGCATCTCTAAATTCTGTTTCACTTGTACCTAGGATTGCTTCATTATATAGAGCACGATAAACCCGCTCAATATAGCGGTCATCTGTAGGATCTAAGTATGCATCTTTTTCATCAACTACGTAATAAATTGCACTACTTCTTAATAATATGTCAAAATAGTCTTCATCAATTTCATCAACTTGCACTTTGAAATCATCAAGGTATGCAATAAACTCTTCAACTGATTCAAAATATCTATTAAACTGCTCATCTCTAATTGTACTGTTACACTCACGTTGATAATACTCATTTAATTCATCATAGTTATAACAATACATTGGTACATATAAATCAAGGTATCTGACTTCAAGTTGCCCTCCAACTAAAAGTGGATTACTTTCTACAATACTACCATCTTCTAGCTCCACTAAGTTATTTAAATAGTCTTCAACACCAAAGATACCTTCTTCCATACTGAATGTATATTCAGGAATTAAGATAGTTTCATTCACAAATTCTGTTAGATTTCCAATGTCATCACCTAACATAAAATACTCTTGATAAAATTTAGTAGTTACCATTAATTCATCAAAATGTTGTGGATAAAGGCTTTCACCAATAAACAAATCATTATAACTATAAGTTTCTATATGTGATTGATCGAATAATCTTACTTTATACTGAGACAACATATCGGGATATAAAGGCTCATTATAAGTTCTTTCTGCTCCACCAGATGCTTCTGATATCGCTACATCTGGAGTATATCCAGTCACTATCTCACTATCAACATCATCGTATATAGCATTAAACTCACCTTGTAAATCGGATACAGCCTTTTCATAATCGCCAACAGTTATGGCATCTTCGATAGGGACCAAGCTAAAAGCATAGCTATTAGCTTTATTTAAAGCTTCAAAATATGCATCATAACTATCACTAACTCCTCGTTCTATTCCACTAAAAAGAATTGTAAAACTAAAAGCAAGAGCAAGTGATAAAGCTGTAAAGAATGTTCTTAATAACTGTGATTTTATCTTATTAAAAGTTAATTCTAATTTATCACCTAAACTTAAGTTTGTTGGCTTTATCTTGCGATATACGTTCTGATAAGTTTGTTCAATATCTTCTTTGATTAAGTCATTAACAAACTCACCTTCTGATAATTCAATAATTCTTGTTGCATGTTCATTAGCAATTCCTCTATCATGAGTAACTACAATTACTAATCTTTCTTTACTTAAACCTTTAATTAATTCAATTACATTCTCACTTGTTTTATGATCTAAAGCTCCAGTAGGTTCATCAGCTAAGATAATTGCAGGATCTTTAACAAGTGCTCTAGCAATAGCTACACGTTGTCTTTGCCCTCCTGATAACTGCCCTGGTAGTTTATGTATATGATCAATGATTCCCACATCAGTAAGAATTTGCTTAATTTTTGCATCTTTTGTTTTTCTATTTGATGAATGTTGATATTTCAAGGCAATTTCAACATTCTTATATACACTTAAATATTCTATTAGGTGGTATTCCTGGAAAATAAATCCGATTTTTTCATTACGAATAGCATCCCAATGTCCTTCATTAATATTCACGATGTTATTTCCTTCTAGGAAATAATCCCCTGAATTAGGCGTATCAAGACCACCTAATATATTAATTAATGTAGATTTACCACTACCACTTTTTCCAACAACTGCTACAAATTCGCCACGTTTAAAAGACGTAGTCACTTTATTAAGTGCTACAATTTTTCGTCCTTCTTTTGTTTCGTAAGTTCTTTCAACATCTACTAGACGTAAAATTATGTCTCCGCGGCTCATCTATCTCACCCACTTCTTAATGCATCTATTGCCCTCATATTTGCAGCTCTAAATGATGGAACTAGAACACTCACAAATAAGAATCCTACTGCTCCTAAAATTACATATATACTAAATGAAAGTTCATAACTGAACATTTCATTAACTCCGAAGAGCCCGTTAAATACCGTTAAATCAACTACTATCCATTTGTATAACCATTTGAACCCAAAGGCTATCCCAGCATAAATAACTGAATTAATCAATAAAATCCTAATTGCGGTTTCAACTGTTTCAAATACAAACATATTTCTAATACTTTTCTTACTAACGCCGATACATGAATATATTCCAATTTCTTTAATTCTTGAAGAAACAGAAGAAGCAACAATGTTTACATCAATCGTTCCTGATATAATTATTAAACTAAAGAATATTGCTAAATACATATAATAAAGCATATCTTCTAATGATTTAGTTTCTTGATATTCCCGTAATTGATCATTAGTAATCACATAACCCAATTCATCTCCTAAATCATTAATATTAATACCTTCATCAATATTGTTTAGGTAAAATCCGATGCTGTGATCATAATACTCATCAACTCTAGTAAAACCTTTATTATCTCTTAAATCATCTAAATAGCCTTTAAATCCTGCGTTAGGAGTGAAAATATGACCTGAGTAATTAATTCCTTTATAGTAACTATTAAGAACGCCACTAATAACAAATTGATAGCAATTGCTTTCAATTACTGAAATACTTATACTTTGATCAATAATCGTTTCACCGCAAACATAAAGTGATCTACCAACAAAATCATATAATGAATTAACTGGTTTTTCTGTATCAAGATTATTGATATCTTCCAAACTATACTTATAGAACCTTACTAACAGAAACTCACTTGAAACAATTATTTCATTATCTGCAACTGGATATTCTCCAGCAATTAGTTGATTATCTAAATAGAAATTACTTCTACTTTTTGGTAAAGAAACCATTTTAGGGCTATAAACTCCTTGGTTATAAGTTGGTTCACCAGATTGAATAGGCAAATAAGTACTTGCTAGTGAATCTACTAAATACAATTCAGAAACAAAGTGCTCATAGTAATCAGTTGCTTCATTAACATTGCTTTCTAGTTCTAAATTAGTGATAACTCCATCACTATCAGCACTTTCAATATCACTTATAATATACTGTTCATAATTATTGTTTATATTAAATAGATTGAAATTATAGGTTGTTATGTTCTTCATTACAATATTTACTACTAACAACATACTAATACTTATTACAAAACTCCATAAAATCCTTCTATTTATTTTTTTCTTCTGTTTATAGTTCTCTCGAGCTATCTTTCTTGTAAAAACAGGATTATTTGGTACATATTTTCTATGAAGAGGAACAAAATGTGTTTTTCCTACTTCTAAATCCCCTTCAAGTTCTGGGAATTGTTTTAATAAACGCTTTTTAAGTCTTCTTGTTACCTTTGTTTCATAAGATAAAACCTTATTAGTTGTATCTCTTGTCACGCTGTTTCTTTCTTTTACTACTTCATCACTAATAACTTCCCCGTCATGAAGCCTAACTACTCTAGTAGCATTCTTATAAGCTAAATCTTCATCATGGGTAACCATAATTATGATTCTACCTGCAGAGAACTTTTGTAATAGTTCTAATATTTCTTTAGCGGTTGTACTATCAAGAGCTCCTGTTGGCTCATCAGCTAGAATAATAGTTGGGTTAATAATGATTGTTCGGGCTATAGCCACACGCTGTCTTTGCCCACCACTAAGTTCACTAGCTAACTTATCTTCAATACCTTCAAGATCCACTTCTTTTAGTAATCTTCTTGCGATGTCTCGCGCAATATTATTATCACTACCTGTAAGAATTAAAGGTAATACTACATTTTCCATAACAGTTAAATGATCTATTAAATTGAATCTTTGGAAGATGAATCCTATTTCCGTATTCCTAATTTCACGCCATTTTGAGTCGTTAAATTTGTCTACATCTAGTTCATTAAACAAGATTTTACCTCTAGTTTTACTATCTACCCCACTGATCATATTTAAGAATGTAGTTTTACCGCTACCACTTTCACCTAAAATAGCGATAAACTCACCTGGTTCAAACCTAAGATTAACATCTTTTAATGCGATGAAATCTCTTTCTTTAGTTGGATATATCTTTTCTAGTTCGCGTACTTCAATCATAAGTTATCACCATCCCTAATCGCTTGAATAGTGTCAATGTTAGCAATTTTCTTATTTGAAACACGTTTGATGATAAATTTGTAGATAAACACATAGAAGATAATTGAAACAAATACTATAACTAAAGTATTCATTATGAATACATCGTATAAATTGAAGTCAAAGAATAAGCCTAATAATGGCATATAGAAATGATGAATTGGCGCATTAGTGAAAAACTGTAATTTACTTAATACAAATAGTACTAAGATAAAACTTCCATAACTAAATAAAGCAACACGGCGATTTTCCAGTTTTACCATACTGTGTATATCATCATATGATGTACCTAGAACACGTAAACTTGCTAGTTCTTTGATCCTTCTCCTAGTTGCAGTTTCATAGATGTTTCCGTAAAGGTTTATCAGTACAATACTTAGGAAAGTTATTGAGATTAATAAAACCAAATATATTACTATATATAAAACAACCATAACAATACTTCTAACAGCATTAGTACTAATACTACTTATTAACAAGTCGAGATTAGTATTTTGCATAAAGTTATTAAACGTTTGGTTTTCTTCTAAGTTTTGAATCATAACTACAATTTTGTCTAAGAAAGGAAGATTTTCAATAAAGAATCGCGGTACTACAACATATACAAGTGATAGTATGCTCCCTGATTCTCTTTCAAAACTACTAACTAGTTGCAATGAATAGCTTTCTTCATGATAAGTTTGATAAAATTGATTATTAAGTAAATGTCCATATTCGTTATATATTATTAGATTTGTACTTTCTTGATAAGTTAATCTAGAGAAATCTCCGTAATTCTCGAGCATATCGACATATTCTGAACTTTGTTTCAATCTTTCATATGCTGAATCTGCATAATCTAATAAGTCTTCTGTTTCTCTATTATTAATGTTACATGTTGAACAAAGGTAATTAAATTCATCTCGATCGTTAATTACGTGCATATGTTGCGCTATGTAATATCGTAGTAAATCACCGTAAGTAAGACCTTCAAACATTTCATTGTTAACTAAGTTATCCAAGAATAAACCACTTGGACTCTCTCCATTTAAATCGGCTTCAACATAATCAGCAACTATTGCACTTGCTGTATTTAGTGTCGTAATCCATGTTTCAAATTGATTGTGGATATCTTCTTCAATACCACCAACATACTCTTCTTCAAACTCAGCTTCAATTGAGGCAATATCGTATAGTTCATAGTTTTCTTGAGATATCTCAGCATATTGAATACTTCTTCCAAAATCACCAACAGTTGAATTATCAATGACTTCAAAGTTAATGTGTTCATCCGCTTTCTGGCTAAAAATAAAGCTAAAGTTCTCTCCTGAATCATCTGCAATGAAGATATCTTCTCTCATTTCTAAGTATGGATTTATGTCCCCATCAAAGTTTATTAGTCCAACAATAGTAAATTCATTTTCCTCAGTCTCAAAGCTTATAGTATAAGAATTACCTTCATCATCAATAGTTATTATATTTTTAGTGATTTCTATTTTCCTATCTTCTTCAGATAATTTAAAAAACTCGTCACTAATCATATCACTAGGAATAACTTCCATAATATTCCCATGTTCATCTTTAAAATTAGAAGGATTAAGGATTTCATATTCAAACAGGTAAGCAACAGGAATAACTACTTCAAATGTATCTGAAGGCAATCTACTGCCTTCTAACATGTGTTCATTAAGGATTTCTTCGTTACTTTCAGCATAAACATGATTAAATTGATAAATTGAGTCGTGATTTAAATCAGAATCCATAAATTTCGTCACCGAAACGTATGGTTCAGGGAATGTTACAATATTTTGATAGGTATATGATAAATCCTCAAATATAACATCTTCATTTTGCTGTTTTAAAATTATCGAAGCATTATTGTAATAAACACTGAATACATCTCCATTACCGTCTTCTATAAGTGCATTTTGAATAAATTTTATCTTCTCTTGCTCATATTGATATTGGTAATACGGATCAACGAACAACTTGTTAAAGAAGCGATTTCTTTCAATTTCAGTTTGTGAGAAATCGTTAATAAACATACTATCAACATCATAATAAAGAACACTTTCTTCCTCATCCATTTCATAGATATTTTCCGTGAAATAAAGGACATTATCATTATTCATTGTTCTTGTATACATAGCTTTTTCGTTAAATCCACCAAATGTCTCGGTTACAAAGTTCAATCCAAATACAATAGTTAGCAAGAACACGGTAAAAATAAGAGCACTAAATAAATGTAACCCTATGTTTCTATAAAAAGACTTACTTGCATAAGCTTTTTTACCATGAAAATCATCACTTGTTTGTAAGAATCTATATATTCTTGTATTTAGCTTAGAATTACGCATTCTTTGCTTAATTAAGCGACGTTTCAATTCTTCATCAATATCGAATTTCTCTTGATTATTTAATCTAAAGTCTTCTAAATCAACACCTAAATCTTTTAAGACTGTGACTTTATTTTCTTCAGTCATCTTCTCTTCAATATCAATGATTTTTTGAATTCTTTCATCATCTTTATGAATTTCTTTGTCAATAATTAAATCTAATTCATCAACATGTATTTTACTAGGATCAGTTATCAATTCATTTTTAATAGTATAACCACTTTTTAATTCAATTACACGTGACCCGAAGTCACGCACAATCGCTTTATTATGCGTTGCGATAAGTAATAATTTTGTACGACATAAGTCTCTTAATAATTCTAATATTTCATTAGAAGTACGTGAATCTAATGCTGCAGTTGGTTCATCAGCAATTATGATATCAGGATTCTTAACAAATGCTCTAGCAATAGCTACTCTTTGCTTTTGCCCTCCACTTAATTCATATGGGAATTTATCGGCGTGATCTCTTAAACCTACAAGTTTTAAAGCGTGCAATGCAGCTCTTTTTCTACTTCCTTGATTAGTAACACCAATTACTCTTAAAGCAAGTTCAACATTCTCAAGAACTGATAAGTTATTTAGTAGTACATAATGTTGGAAAACAAACCCAATACGTCGTTTTCTTATTGTATCTATTTCTCTTTCTGATTTTTCTCGCATGCCTTCACCATCAAGAACATAGTGTCCAGCATACTCACGATCAAATCCGCCCAGGATGTTTAGTAGCGTACTTTTTCCACTACCACTTTTCCCAAGTAAAACAACAACTTCACCTTTGTCAAGTTGATAATTGATATCACTAAGTGCAATTACGTTATAGTTCACTGTCTCATATACTTTAGTTAAATTCTTAAGTTCAATCATTCGCTGGCTAGCATCCTAATCGTATTACTACGTGATATTCTATAGGCTGGAATCAAACTACCTATCATGAATAAAACGAGTACTATACCAAATATTGGTAAGATATGGAGATAATGTAAGTGGAAGTCCACTAAAATACTCTCCGTGTTTATGAGCAGTGATATAAATGAACCGTAAACTATTTGCACAAAGTTTACGAAAAATTGATAGTAATCAGCATATAGAATACTTCTAAAATCAAGTACTCCGTTTAAGAGCAACATTAATACCGAAGTATAAATAAGTGTATCTTTAAAAATTGCTAATGTAAACTTAATTGGACGAAGCATAAACAAGATTCCTATAGATTCTTGAGAAGCTCCAAAAGCCTTTAATACAGCAATTTCCCTTTTCTTATTAATAATGTTTATTGTAAAAACAAATAGGTAACTGACAATACAGAAGCCAATTAGAATATACAAAATAAATTGAATTAAGATAGTTATGTTTTGTTCTAAGAATTGATAGATGAAGTCTAGAATAATATTCCTATCTGCCACTTCACTTTGAACAAAAAAGTTTAGGTATTTATTAGTAAATACATCTAAATTTTGATTAATAACACTTATCACAATAAAAAGAGTTAAAGAAATGCTAAACGTCCTAAACGTATTACCGAATTTCTTCTTATCAATATCCATACTCACAAAGGAGTACTTCAAAAGATTAAAGAAACCAGCTTTGCTTTCCTTTAACTTCTTAATTTTTTTGTCATTACTACCAGTAAATACGAAATCGCTTAAGATTTCGTCCTTTACTACTGTTCCATCAACTAACATAATGATACGGTTACTATATTTCTTGGCAAATTCCTCATCATGAGTAACCATTATGACAGTTTTTGTTTCAGATAATTCTTTTAATAAATTCAATATCTCAACAGCAGTATAATCATCAAGAGCTCCAGTTGGCTCATCACAAAGAATAATTTTTTGATCATTAACAATAGCTCTTGCAATTGCTACACGTTGTTGTTGCCCACCACTTAGTTCAGGCGGTCTTACTTTTATGTATTGTTCCAATCCGACTTGTTCCAAAGCTTCTTTAGCCTTTTCCCTAGCGTCTTTAAAACTAACACCATTAAGAATTAATGGTGTAGCTACATTATCTAGAACTGTCATATCTTTAACTAAATTGAATTCTTGAAATACAAATCCAATATAGTTATTTCTGATTACATTAATTTTCTTCTTATTTGCTTTAGAAATATCTTGGCCATCTATGATGATTTTACCTTTATCATACTCCAATAATGTGCTTATTACGTTTAAAAGTGTAGTTTTTCCCGATCCACTTCTACCGAGGATCGATACAAAACTACCTTCTTCTATATTCAAATTAATCCCTTTTAGGACATGTGTGGTGTTGCTACCATGGGTATAGCTCTTATGTAGATTCTTGATTTGAAGCATGCTCATGTAATCACCACCTTTTTTCCAACTATATATATAATACTAAAATTATGTGTATATAATATGAATTACTACAGATTTCTCTCGGCTTCAGTTAGTCGTAAGTAGTTAGGATTTAGTCCATGAATATCTTCAACTAACTCTAGAAGTTTACTGCATAGTACTTTAGGTATATTGGGTTCTCCAATACTTACGATTTCATACTCTTTAGTCAGAGAACTCTTATAATCCTCTAGATTAGTTAATTCTTCTTTACTAACTAATTCTAGCCCTTTATCAGTATTCTTATACAATCCTAAGAAAGAGTTTCCTCTTCTTGCATCAATCTCAGGTAGTATTAATTTATCACCATTATATGAGCTAGCAATCAAAGCCAAACTACTGATAGTTTTAACAGGAATATTGTTGTTCCAACCAAACATCTTAGCTACAACGACCCCTATTCTAAGACCAGTATAACTACCAGGACCAATACCAACTATGATCTCATCTAAATCACTAACTTTAAGATTGTTGGCTTTAAAAAGCACTTCAATTTCAGTCATTAATTTAACAGAATGATCATTATGCCCCGCTTCATAGAATTTTCCGATATTATTCTCATTATCAAAAAGACCAACATAAAGATATTTTGTTGCTGAATCAATTACTAATCTTTTTAACGATTTCTTCATATTTTCCAGTCCCTTCTATTTTTAATAAACGTCTAGTTTCACCGATTATCTCTATTTCAATAACCATTTTCTCCTCAGGTAAGCTATTGATGATGTTTTTATACCATTCAATAACACAAACACCTTCACCGTATATGTATTCCTCCAAATCATAATCAGAACCAATACCATTTAATCGGTAGACATCCATATGATTTAAATCTAAATCACCCTCATAAATTTTCATAATCGTAAAAGTCGGTGAATTAATGTTATCAGTAAAACCCATTCCTTTACCCATATACTTAGTAAACGTAGTCTTTCCGGCCCCTAAATCACCTTCAAGACATAAAATAAAGCCTGGAAAAACTTCCTTGCTCACTAATGTAGCAAAGTTCTTCATTTCTTCAATGTTCTCAATTATCATTTCTTTATACATATTCTCACCACTTATACTAATTTTCTATAAGAAGATTATAACATAATAATTATTTATGTTATATGTTTTTGTTATGATATAATCACAATAAGGAGTGATTTTATGGACCTAATATTATATAATCCGAAATCAAAAAACAGTAAAGCAAACATCCAAACACACAAACTAGTTAGAAAATACAAAATCGAGAAAAAACCCTTTAGATTAAAAAATATTCTGAAAATTCATGATATGAAGAAATATTTAGAAGATAATAAGCGCTTTGAGAACATCATCTTATTAGGTGGTGACGGTACTATAAACACTCTAGTAAATAATGTATTTGATTATGACATAAAGCAATCGTTTCATATTAAGAAAAATGGTTCAGGAAACGACTTCTTACGATCGCTAAAAAACAAAGATAAGAACCCCCAATATATTATGGAAAACACATTAGATCAAGAAGAGACACATCACTTTATTAATGGAACGGGATTTGGCTTAGATGGGCTAATAATTGATTATGTGGATAAAGCAAAAAACAAAGGGAAATTGAGTTACTTTATCTGTTCTATAAAAGGAATGATGAGTTATGTACCTGAACCTTTAGAAGTAGTAATTGATGGACAGAAATATAACTTTGAAAAAGCATATATGGTAGTAATAAATAATGGTAGATTCGTTGGTGGGGGAATGCAGATTACTCCTAACGCAAACATCGATGATGAGGACTTAGATGTTATCATTGTTCATGGTTTATCTAAGTTTATGCTATTAATCCTATTTTCAACAATATATTTAGGAATCCACACCAAATTTACTAAATGGGTCTTCTATAAAAAATGCAAATCCATTAAAGCAACATTCACAACACCTCAGATTTGCCAATCAGATGGTGAAAAACATGAAGATGTTACAAGTATGGAAGTTAAAAGTTCAGAAAAGAATATTCATTTAAGAGCATATTAAAAAAAGGAGCAAATTTTGCTCCTTTTATATTTCTTTCATATATGCTGTTTTCGAATCGATCGTTGTCTCCACAAATCCCATTTTCTTAAGATAATTTATGTGCATTAACTCATCAGTAAATGTTACAAATTTCTTAAACCCTAACTCTTTAAAATATTCTTTGTTCTCATCAAAAACAAACGAACCCATTTTAAAATCTCTATACTGGGGAACAGCGTAATCAAGCTCAATATTAAGCGTCTTACTATCTAGCTTGTTTCCTGAGAACAATCCAGCTAATGTCATATTTCTTAAGACATATAACTTCACATCTGAACCAGAAATGTAGATTTTATCTAATTCAATAAACTTGTTTATATCATCTTGGTAAAAATCTAAAAACGAACTTAATAATTCACTGTCTTTTGTTATTGGTTGTAATTTGAAGTAGTCTTTAGAAGTGTACATTTTGACTAAGTAGTAAGCATCAATAATTACTATTCCCAAATTCATAACTCCTGTTGGTAAACTTTCTATAATAAAGAATGCATATAAACCAAATAATACTGCACCTATCAAGTTAATCCATCTAAGTTTTTTTAAAGAACTCATTAACAGCGAAACTAAGACGATAAGTGATGCAACATAACCAATCCAATCTGCAACTGAAATCTCTAGAAATAACGTGTTTCTAATCCAATCTAACATATTAATTAATACCTCCTAAATAAAGTATATAAATTTTATAATTAATTTCTTCTTAATGCAAGTAATATATTATGTTTTCTGCTTTAGTTTATTAAAAGGCTTTATTTCCGAGACAATTACTGCACTAACAATCATGAACCCTCCAATAACAATATTAAGTGACAATACTTCATTTATAATAAGTACTGCTCCTATTGCAGCTACAACACTTTCTAATGTCACAATTAAGCTAACTCTAGTTGGCAAGCTGTACTTAAGAGCGTATCCTTGAACCAAGAATCCAAGACCCGTATTTAAAACACCTAAGAACAACAATGGCCAGTAATCTAATATTTCTACATTAGGTAATGTTTCAGAAACTGCCATAAATAATAATGATAAAACACAAGATACAATAATATTAACAAAAATGAATACTGCTGGATCTAAATCATATTTCTTTTGATAGAAAGAACCAGTTATAATATTAAAAGCCACCAGAATAGCACATATGATTGTATAGAAATCACCAATGTTAAATGAGTTAAATTCGTTCTTACTATAGAACATTAAGAACATTCCAATAACAGCTACTACCACAGCAATTATGTTGTAAAAATCAACCTTTTTCTTGAAGAATAAAAAGTACAAATAAGGTACAAAAACAATATTTAACTGTGTAATAAATCCATTTTTAGATGCCGTTGTATAGACGTTTCCCAATGTTTGGAAGTAGAATCCAAAGAATAGGAATAGTCCAGTTATTGTTCCAGTTACTAAGTATATTTTATTTATCTTTTTAAGTCTCTTAAAATATACTAACCCTAGAAGAATTGATGCAGTAAAAAAGCGTCCAACCATTATTGTGTTTGGACCAAATCCACTATTAATAGCTAATTTAGTAATAGGAAATCCTAATCCCCATATTACAGTTGTAAATATCAGTGCTATTTCTGAATATGTTCTCTTTTTACTCATAATTTCTCCTATCAAGAAAAAGCAATTCACGAAGAATTGCTTATTTTTTTAATCTTGCTTTTAGTTCTTTAGTAATTTCTTCATATCCTGGTTTTTCTAATAAACCAAACATATTTCTTTTATAGTCTTCAACACCTGGTTGATTAAAAGGATTAACACCTAATACATAACCACTAACTCCACATGCTATTTCAAAGAAATAAACCATGTATCCAAAAGTATAAGGAGTTAATTCTGGAACATTAATTATAATGTTTGGAACACCACCATCAGTATGAGCTAACAATGTCCCTAAAAATGCTTTTTTATTGACATAATCAACGGATTTTCCAGCTAAGTAATTTAAACCATCAAGATCTCGTTCATCTTCTAATACAGCCATTTCTCTTCTTGGCTTTTCTACATTTATTACTGTTTCAAACAAATGTCTTTCACCATCTTGGATGTATTGTCCTAAACTGTGTAGATCAGTACTAAATGATGCGCTTGCTGGGAAAATTCCTAAGTGATCTTTCCCTTCACTTTCACCAAATAATTGCTTCCACCATTCCCCTACGAAGAATAATGATGGTTCATAGTTTACTAACATCTCAATCTTCTTACCATTTCTATAAAGTAGATTTCTAATTGCTACATACTTATAAGCTTCATTATCTAAAGAAGGTTCACTATATTCATTTTTTGCGTCTAGTGCCCCTTTCATAATTGCATCTATGTCAACCCCTGTAGCGGCTATAGCTAATAATCCGACCGGTGTTAAAACACTATATCTTCCTCCAACATTATCTGGTACAACATAAGTCTCATAACCCTCTTTGTCTGCTAAAGTTCTTAAAGCTCCTTTAGCTTTATCAGTAGTTGCGTAAATCCTTTTATTTGCCCCTACTTTTCCATATTTATCAATTAAAACTTTCTTAAAAGTACGGAAAGCAATTGCAGGTTCAGTTGTAGTTCCTGACTTACTAATAACATTGATACTAAAGTCTTTTCCATCAATGTAATCTAATAAATCCATCATGTATGTACTTGAAATGTGATGTCCAACAAAAATAACTTCAACTTTTCTATTTTTATCAAAATGCTTATTTAACATATCAATAGCAGCCTTTGCTCCTAGATATGATCCCCCAATACCAATAACAAGTAATACCTCAGAATCTCTTCTAATTTTAGCTGCTGATTTTTTGATTCTACCAAACTCATCTTTATCATAATTTTCAGGTAAAGTAACCCATCCCAAAAAGTCATTTCCAAGCCCTGTTTTATTGTGAATATCATTGTGTGCCTTTTTAATTTCTTGTTCTAATAAAGCCATTTCCCCATTTTTAACAAAAGGTAATGCATTACTATAATCAACCTTGATATATTTACTCATTTTATACCTCCTTATTTCAAATAAAATATTACCATATAATTAAATAAATGTATATAAAAAAGAGTTTGTGTAATTTAAAAAGCGATGATTATTCATCGCTTTCAAACTTGTAGTCATTCAACCACTGAACCAATTCTTTTTTTAAAGGAGAAAAACCTTCCTTAAGGGTAATATTATAGCGTTTCTTTCGCTTATGTAATTCCTTAAAACTAAGTGATAATTTATTATTATTAACACTTATAACTTTTAGCTCTATAATATCTCCAACGGAAACGTAGTCATCTATGCTACGAACAAAACCATCACTGAACTCGGAAATATGGATTAATCCATCATACTCATTTCCAACTTTTACAAATGCCCCGTATGGCTTTATTGCAGTAATCTCCCCTTTAACACTGCTTCCTTTTTTCATGATATGAAACACCTCGTTTTAGATTACTCGTTAATATTATATCAAAAACAAATTGCATTTAAAAGAAATAAAAAAGAAAACCATATTAGGTTTTCTATGTTTATTAAATGTTCTCAACACCGATAATTCCCGGTACTTCTTCTAATAATATAGCTTCAATACCGTCTTTTAAAGTCGAATCAAGGGCACTACATCCAACGCATGCTCCCATCATCTCTACATATACGATTCCATCTTCATATCGTACATACTTCACATCTCCACCATCTCTTTGTAAGTATGGTCTCACTTTGTGAAGTATTTCTTTTACTTGCTTTTCAATCATTGTATCTTCCATAAAATCACCTCGAAATATTTACGCAAACTTATTATACAATTTTTTGAAGGTTGTGTATAATAAAACGCTAAAAAATTAATTAGACGGCTTTTTAATGCGTTTTAAAACGAAGTAAGGAGCGTTTGGTGTTGCTGATTCCATCAAGTAATCAGGAATCGTCTCATAATTACCTTCTGTAAAACCTTTAAGTCTTAACATATCAGCACTATAATCTCCTACTATATAAGGATATTTATTTAAATATTGTACATATCTTTCATTAAACGCAAGGATCTCTAAAGCTTCTTTATAATCTTTAACTACTTCAAATATTCCATGTTCTGTTTCAATCATTTTTTGCCTCCTTAACATAATTTTGACGATATTCTTTAACTTCTTTGTATTTTATCATTATTAGTACAGAAAAACCAATAAAAACAATAATATAAAACCCAACTGCTAAATAGTAAACATATAAATGTTCTACTTCATATAGAATCCCACCTACTATAAATCCTATGGTGGTTCCTAATCCTACAATACTTTGCCTGACTCCAACCAATACACCTTGGGAAACGGCTTTATTGTCAGACATGAAACTTATTGCTGTTGGTTCATAAACCGCAAGAATTAAGGTATATCCCATATAATATGTAAATAATCCTAACATCAAATCTTTCGTTGTAAATGCGAAAAAAAGGAAGATTGGTGCAAAGATAAACTGGATCTGTAAGAACCTAAAATTATGCATTCTCTTTAAGAAGAAAGGTGCAATATATACATTAGAAATCAAGCTTACAATTCCTGCTACAAATACTACAATACCTAAAGTAGTAGCGCTAAAACCTTCATCTATAACATAATAATCAAGCCATCTCCTAACATTATTATGAGAAAAACTAATAAAAAAAGTTAATGTAATAGTATAAATTGGTACCCAAGGTAACTTAAACACTTGTTTTATATTAACCCAGAAATGTCTTCTAGTTATATGATGATCAGTATCAACTAAGTCTGGTTTACTAAAATATATATATCCTGCAAATATTAATAATAGCATGGCTTGTATAATAAATACTATGTTGTAATTTGGACTAATTAAGTCTGTAATTATTCCACCTATAATATATGCAATCGCTCCCCCTAGTAAATACATGGAAACTGTATAACTAAGCATTTTATTCCGCTCTTGCTCTTCTTTAAAAGAATCGTTTATATATGAGTAAACATTAACTAAAACCCCAGCAAAAAATACACCACTAAACAATGATGCTCCTAGTAAAGCATAATCTGATTCAAACAACCCAAATAGAAGTTGTCCTACACCAAATCCGGCAAAGATAAGTGCAAGAACCTTGTTGCGATCCTTAATATCTCCTAAAGCGCCCCATAGTGTCGCAAATACTAATAGTCCTAATCCTGTGCTAGCTAAGTAAAAACCCACCATACTTTCATGAATTCCTAAACTTGCAGTATATTTAGGAAGAGCTGGGTTACCTAGACTAAATAGAAAACCATACATCAATGAAATTGTAAGTAAATAATTTTTCCTTTGTCTCATAAACTCACCTTTATTTAGTCATTTGTTACTAAAACAACACTTTCAGTTTGTATTGCTTCTTCTCTTCCTACCATCCCTACTCTTTCGCTTGTAGTAGCCTTTACACTAACAAATTCAATGTCAATATCTAGCAATAAAGCTATATTCCTTCTCATTTCTTCAATATAATTGGCTAATTTAGGCGTTTGTAAGAATACTGTAGAATCGATATTTACGATACGGTAACCTCTTCTTTTCACTTCAATCATTACTTTCCTTACTAATAAACTAGAATCAATACCTTTGAATTCCTCAGAAGTATCTGGGAATAACTTCCCTAAATCTCCTAGGGAAAGAGCTCCAATAAGCGATTCACAAACAGTGTGTAGTAAGCAATCACCATCGCTATGTCCAACACTACCTTTATAGTGGGGCACTCGTACTCCACCTATAATTAACTTGTTTCCCTCTTCTAATCTATGAATATCTGTACTATGTCCAATTCTTATCATAAAATCACCTTCAATATTTCAATATCCTCTTTAGTAGTTAGCTTAATAGAGCCGTAATCTCCTAATACATAAGAGGGTGTTACATCAGTAAATCGTGAAATTAAACTAGTGTCGTCTGTTCCAAAATACCCCATTTTTATTGCTTTCTCGTGAGCTTCAATAATTAACTCTCTCTTAAAAGCTTGAGGTGTTTGAATAGCTAATAACTCACTTCTATTTAACTGCTTGCCTAAACGGTTTCCACAAGTCTCAACAATTGAATCTTTCACAAGAACAGCTAATGTTGTAGCGTTTGTTTCTTTAAGATTAACCAATAATCGATCTATACAATCTTTTACAATATAAGGTCGCGCACTATCATGAATTAAAATATATTCATTTTTGGCTTTAACTAGTCCTTTATAAACACTTTGCTGTCTAGTACTACCCCCATGAACAATTAAATCGACTACATCTTTGTATTCATCAAACATGAAATTATAGTCTCTTTCCGAGGAAACTATAATTATTTCATCACATTCCTTATGTTTTTTAAAAAATTCGACACTATATTCTAGGACTCTTTTTTTGTTAATTCTAATAAGCACTTTGTTAGTATCAAGTCCAGTTCTAGAACCACTTCCAGCAGCTAAAATAATTGCTGTATATTTCATTAAAATCACCTCTAATTATTATGTCTTTTTTTGTAAATTTATTATGTTATATTTGGATACATTATGATATATATTAATCCCTGATATTCGAGAAGAATATTTGTGTCCTGAAAATATTTTTATCCACAATTTTAATGCAAATATCAACTCTTTTTATTGTCAATCTAGAACTGTTGATTATGATAGATGAGTATTTGTCACTCACTTTGAATAATTTTTATTTATTTTACATTTTTTCTGGCTTTTTTTTCAATGCTCTTCCAATATTTTTCTCTTATCATATCTATTCATTAAAACAAAAATATTTTTACGTATATATTAGTTTTTTTTGAATAGTTTTCCACACCTATATTCGATCATAGAAACAAAATGATGTTTCAAATCCATCTTTGAGGGATAGGTTCAACGCTTCATTTGCTTCTCTGATTACCAAATCAGAGTTTTTGGCACCATATGGCGACTCAGAGATTCCTAAATTTGGATAAACCGTTTGTGTAACCCCTCCAAATTGTAATTGCAAAGTCATTAATTCTCCTGTCCCTACAAGAGCTCTATCTAGTAAATCAAACTTGGCTTTTTCTTTTATCAATAAACCAAATTTTATTCCGGAAATTCTGAATAAACTTTTGTTATCTTTTATAAATTTAAATCGTAGTTTTGAAAGGTATTCTCCCATCAATAAATCACCAAAATCTCGTCCAAATTTTTCATTAATTTTCGGAATATTTGTTAGTTGAATGACTACTAGATGGTATGAGTTTTTTTGTCTATTTAAACGTTGCATTTCTTCATACATGTTTTTAAAATCTGAGAGAGTATTTAGAACGTCGACATCTGATTCTGGATACATCTTTATATCCATTGTTTTTATCGTAGATATGTAAGACTTTTTCTTTTCGAGAACTAATAATTTACCTCGCTCTGAAATCCATAAATATTTACCTTCTTTTTTAACACGATACTTTATATTATATATTGGATATTTCTTAGTAAGTTTTTCTAATTTCATATCATATTGAGGTAGATCATCTTTATGAATCATTCCTCTATAATCTTCTACGCCAAATTCATTACTTTCTATCCCTGTAATATCAATAAAGCGGTCTGTACCAAAGATAAACTCACCATCTCTAAAAGCAATACCATCATTTACTAACTCTATAGTAGAGATAAATCTTTTTCTTAACAACTCAGAAGCATCATTTGTTTGAGCTAATTCGTCTTCTAAGTCACTAAAATCGAATTCTGAGACGTTTTTCTTAAACAGTAGTAAAAGATTATCAAGTACAAGCCAAATTGCAAACAAGGCCAATATAGCGTATGAAAAATAGGTATAGTAATTTGAATCTATTTGATCATCTAAGTAAAAATACCCAAAAGCAAGTAAAAAAACAAAAGCGACTACAAAGGAGTAATCATACTTTCGTTTTTTTGTTAGTTTAATAATTATGGCGTAAATTAGCCATAGTCCAATAATAGATAATGTAATATACATATTCATTTAACTTCACTCCTCTATTAATCGATGTATCCTTTGATGTATGATGATGGATAATAAATTGATAAGTAAAGTGATAGAGCTACAATGTAATAAGTAAGCGATGCGTAACTTCTAGGTAACATGAAATCTGTCGCCATAAGAATAAAGAAGGTTGCACCCCATATAAATGTTAATCCTCCACTCATTTTCTTGAATAGCTTAGTTCTGGTGTAATCGGTACGATAATCATGTCTAATGTAATATAACGCTACAGGTATATTAATCAACCAAGTAACTAGTAAATATAATGTAAACAGTATAAGTGTGTATTTAGAATCCTTAACATAGTTAACTTCAGGTATAAATATACTCAACACTGAGATTACAAAATATAGACCAAGTACAACATACTCAAATATGGTAATTTTATTCAATACACGGTATTTTAAATAAACCGTTATACCGAATAAAGCCAAGGTTATTGGTGCTAAGTAAATGTTGTTATGGTAATTCCCTAAAAGATTAGATAACAGCAACATAGACAATTGCAGCAATAATATTTTATTACCCCAACCACCTTTAACATATTTGTATGTGTTTGGTTTTGTAATTTCTATTCCCATATCAAACGCTTCAATAACGGTATCTAAGAATTCTCGATCACCAACATATTCAAATGTTCCACTAGAAACTGCTTTATCTAGTGTAATATTACCAACACTGAGATCGTACAAGCACTCATTAGTAGCGATAATAATTAAATCAGAAATATCACTCACACCTTTATATAATCTTTGGTGAGCTCCTTTTGTTCTTATGTAATACGAGTCCTTACCAATGAAGAACTGCACATTTTTCTCTTCTTTACCTAAAGAGTTTGGAATAAATTGATGATTTATAATATTCATTAACTCATCATGATTAATGAAATAATCATCATCATCACCATGATAAATTAGGTCATCAATAATATCTCCATACTCTACTCCAGTTTGAATCATACCAGTAATCCCAGCTTCAGGTTTAGTCCATGAACCAATGAAATATCCATTTTTAAAAGGATTTAATTCCGAATAGTCGTCAATTGAGAATAAATCATTAATTGCTTTGTCACGCCAATACTCAGTCGTAGCCAGACTTCCGAAGTAAGGTCTTTTGTTTCCGATTCTCTTAAGAGTAATATGGTCTTTTGTTTTAGGGAAATATTTTAGGAACTGGGAAATTACTTGTTCTAATTTTGTCTTTCTTGGTGTTGAATCATCAATGAATTCAACCATAATTGCACTTTTTCCATTAGGACAAGCTTTTGAATCATAAGCTTTATAGTTCAGAATACTTAGTAATTGAACATCATCAGTCTCTACTTTATTAAAAATATACTGTTTTTCACTTAGTTCAAGATCTTCAACAGGTTTATTGAAGCCTAAATATACTTGATTAACAAATCGTTCAACTTTTGTATCTGGATACATATTATAGAACTTTTCTTTAAATTCAAGATTTTCTGGGAAATAACGGTCCATAAAATCATCAATTCTCATATTTATTACAAAGTGTTTAGCGCTAATCTCAACACCATTATTATCAATTACCTTCTTAATTACATTGTTTTCAACAATAACCTTTTCAATACTTCTTCCAACAAAAATCTTTTCTCTTGTTTTGGAAATTTCACCCGATAAAGTCTTAACAACGTCATCAAATGATGATGTAATAAAGTGTGATCCATCAATAAAAGTATCAAAAAACTTTATAAAGTAATGATAAGCGTTGATATCTTTAGAATCTAAGCCAACTGAACCATATACTAGAGTAAATTCTTCAATAATGTCATCATTACTAAAGTATTTAGCTAATGCATTATATAGACTTAAATCCCCCCATTCGATGATTGCGGACGTTAAGGTATATTCTTTATTAGTTAACCTTGCTTGTTTTTGTACACGATAATCTTCATAATGTATCATAATATCATCGAACAATTTGTGGATATTATCACGTAATTTGGGATAATGTCTCACTAAATATATTTTAAAATTAGATAAATCATTAGGGCGTCTTATCAATTGCTGATTTTTACCTACAACCATAGTGTAGGTATTATCGTAAAATTCAAAGGAACTAGAAAGGCCGCATTGTTTCAAATAATCATTAAACAAATCACCATCATGTACTCCACCAATATCATAGTTATAAAAACTAAAATTAAAGGTAGAATTTTCAGTATCTCTAAATTTTTTAGTGTATTTAGCTATTTTTTTCTTATTACCATCTTCAAAAACAGCGATATTTCTTAGTCGCTTTGATAGATAAGTGGCCGTAGTTAAACTTCCTAAGCCACCGCCAATAATTACAACATCGTATTTTTCCACATGATCACCCATTTTCTAAACTACCCTCTATTATAGCACAATTTATTTTCTAAAATATAGTCAAAATATAAAAAACGCCGACATTTCAGCGCTTTTCTTTGTAAGAGTGTATCTTTAAATTGTATCCTTGATCAATTAATAGTTTATATAATTCATTACTAATCTTCTCTAATAGCTTCAATGATTTGTCCTTTTCCACAAACAGATGTTCAAAATACAATTGAATGTCTTCTTTCATACCTTTAGGCTTATTCCTCAGTTCTAAAGCCATTTCTAGCATCCTTTTTTCACCTGGATGTGTTTTTCTATTTACAGCAAATAGAATATCAAAGTAAATAGCAAAATACTCAGTTGTTCGATGGTTTAACGATAAAAGGTCATTACGCAATATTGCCTTTTCCACTTGATAGTACAGACTAGGCATCTTGTCCATAATGAGAGGGAAGTTAGAATAAATTATTTTGTCATAGAAATCCTCAGTTAAAAGTTTTGAATACTTATCCCTCATAAGTGCAATTCTATTTTGCTTATCGAATATAATCTTAGATTTTAATAAGTTATCCACAAAACAAGTTGAATACCCATGTTTTGTATATCCCTTTACTAAGAGATTATCCATCATTTCCTCTATCTCTTCAACAGTTCTATATATAAACTCGATATCAATTCCATTCTTTAGTATTCCGTCGTCTTCTAGTTCCCAAAACTGATTAGAATACTCCATATAACACATAAATTCATTTAAAAGTACTTCTCTTTCTTTTTCAGATAGTTGTTTTTTTAAATATACATAATAGTCGTAATCACTATTAATATCAAAACATCCAGTTGCTCTGGAACCACCTAAGACTAATGCTTCAATCGCTTCACATTCATGTAATTTCTTAAATAGTATATTATTCATATTTATCACCCAAGTTAATTATACAAAATTTTTCAAAAAAAAAAGCCTGTAACGGCTTTTAAGTTTGTAAATGTTTCTCTAAATAGAGTAATAATGATTCTTTACTAATATCAAGATCTAAATAACCTTCAACTGCAACACTTATATTTCCAGTTTCTTCTGAGACAACAATAGTTAATGAGTCTGTTATTTCGCTAATTCCTATTGCTGCTCTATGTCTAGAACCAAGTTGCTTAGGTATATCTAGTCTTTCAGTAGGCGGAAAATACGCTCCTGCACATACTATTTTATTTGATCTAACGATAACTGCACCATCATGTAAAGGTGTGTTTGGGAAAAATATTGTTGATAATAATTCACTATTCAATGTTGCTTCAATCGGATAAGCTGTTGCGATAAACTCATCTAATGAAGACGTTTTCTCGAAGGTTATTAATCCTCCTATTTTTTTACCTGATAAGAAATCGATACTTTTTATTAATTCAATCTTAATTGTATCCTCAAGTGTATTTGAGAAGAATCCCCCACTTGTAATACCTAGTTTCTTTAAGATAAGCAATACTTCTGTTTGAATCATAACTACAAGTAATGGCACTAAAGGGAGCAATTTTACAATTGAAACCCATAAAACTAAGTCACTATCGATAATAAGTTCCACTATTACAATAATAAAAAGCGATAAAACGAGTAGTTTAAAAAAACGATATAGTTGAAGTGTCGTCTTAGTTTTTATTAAATTTGTAAAAATTGCCAGTAAATATACATTGATAATAAGAACATCAAAGTTAGTCATATAAACCACTCCTTTAGTACATTATAGCATAGTTTTAAAAACGCGATAAGGACGAAAATTAATTTATTCATAATCATAGGACAGATTTTGAGGTATATTCGGTAAAAAACAGTTGTAGAACCAACTAAATAAGTTGGGGATTTCAACTATATTTTTTTGAATTTATTTTTTGTAAAAATCGGCTATACTGTGCCATTTCACAGTATTAAAAAAAAGTCAAGACTGTTAAAATATATTTTTAAATTATATAATATAAGCACACTTTTCTATTAGGGGGAATATTTATGGTGAAATATAATAAAGAATTAATAAACAAGATAAATGGGGACATTAAAACTGCTTTTCCTCACCTTTTTCCGATCACGAAAGAGATGAGTAAAACTTTTGATGGTGTGTCTCGTTTAGTAATGCTTGATCGTTACACACAAAAGGATTTAACATTAGATTCATTAAGTATTGGTGATATTGTTATCACTATTGTTAAGAATGATCCTAAATTTCCAGCAAGAGGGATTGGAAATGTAGTTGATATAAATGGAGACACTGTACGTATTAAGCTAGAAGAGGATTATCTTGGTGCTGCAGAAGATGCAGACAAAGAGGGTTGTATATCTAGAAACAAGCGTCAGTTAGATAAACCTCTTGAATTATATTTTGAACAGATTGCTATGCGTTTAGCTCATCATTTAGGTGAAGATGAAACTAAAGAGACGATTGAAGCCTTCTATCATGAAGTTTCAACTTTAAACTTAGTTCCAGCAGGTCGTGTTTTATTTGGTGCAGGAAGCAATACTAATGTTACATATTTCAATTGTTTTGTTATGCCATTTATTCATGATTCACGTGGTGGAATCAGTGATCACAGAAAACAAGTAATGGAAATCATGAGTCGTGGTGGTGGTGTAGGTACTAACGGATCTACTCTACGTCCTAAAAATTCATTAGCTAAAGGTGTTAATGGTAAATCCAGTGGCGCTGTAAGTTGGTTACATGATTTAAGTGAATTAACTCATTTAGTTGAACAAGGTGGTTCTAGACGTGGTGCCCAAATGATAATGATGGCTGATTGGCATCCTGATATTGTTGAATTCATTATTTCAAAAATGCAAAATCCAAAGATTTTGCAATTCTTAATCGAAAATATTAAAGATGATTCAATCATCCAAGCAGCTAAAAACAAACTAAAATTCGTACCATTAACTGAATCTGAAATTCAAATAAATGAGTATATATTAGAACAATCTCGCCTTACTCCAGGCATTTTCTCTAAATCTATTGTTGATTCATCTTTCGAAATTATCAATAAAGGTGGACGTTATGAAGTAAACAATCCTGATTTCTTAACTGGAGCTAATATTTCTGTAGCAATTACAAAAAACTTTATGGACGCTGTTGAAGCAGACGCGATTTATGAACTTAAATTCCCAGATGTTGATTCATATTCTGGAGAAGAAAAAGAATCATATGACGCAAAATGGATGGATATCGGTGATGTTAGAGAATGGGAAAAACTAGGATATAGAGTTAAAACATATAGAACTATCCGTGCAAAAGATTTATGGAATTTGATTAATGTCTGCGCTACATATAGTGCTGAACCTGGGATATTCTTTATTGATAACGCTAACGAAATGACTAATGCTCAAGGCTATAATCAAAAAGTTGTTTGTACAAATCCTTGTGGAGAACAACCATTAGCACCATATTCAGTTTGTAATCTAGCTGCAATAAACTTAGCTAATATGGTAAATCGTGATAAAGGTGTTGTTGATTGGGATAAACTCCAAAATACAATAAAAGTAGCAATAAGAATGCAAGACAATGTTATAGATAAAACACATTACTTCTTAGATGAAAACCGTGAACAAGCCCTAGGTGAACGCCGTATAGGTCTTGGAATTATGGGTCTTCACGACTTATTAATCTGGACAAATTTGCGTTATGGTTCAAAAGAAAGTAATGTATTAGTAGATAAATTATTCAAGTTTATCGCAGTAAATGCGTATGGAACATCAATTGAAATAGCTAAGAATAAAGGTTCATTCCCATTCTTAGAGTCTCAAGGAAGCAGAGAAAAATTAGTTAATAGTGGTTATATTAGCAAATTACCGGAAAACATTAAAAAAGACATTATGAAATACGGTATTAGAAATTCACACTTACTAACTATCGCTCCAACTGGTTCTACAGGAACAATGGTAGGAGTTTCAACAGGATTAGAACCATACTTTGGATTCTCATACTTTAGAAGTGGTAGACTAGGTAAGTTTATAGAAGTAAATGCTCCAATCGTCGAAGAATACATAAATTTACACCCTGGTATTACTAAATCTACTTTGCCAGATACATTCATAAGCGCAATGGAGTTAGCTCCTGAGGAACATGTTGATATCCAATGTATTATTCAAAACTGGGTTGATTCTTCAATTTCAAAAACAGTAAATGCTCCTAAAGGTTATAGTGTCGAAGAAGTAGAACAAGTATATATGAGATTATATAAAGGTGGAGCTAAAGGTGGAACTGTTTATGTAGATGGTTCAAGAGACTCTCAAGTACTCACCTTATCAAAAGATGAAGATGATAAATTCACAACTCCTAAGCAAGTAGATATCGTTGAACTTGGTGTTGAACTAGATGAAGAGAAAAAAGAACCAAAAGCAGCAAAAACAGTTGGTTTAAGAAGTGATCGACAAGATAGAAATATAGGTGTAGAACCTGGAGATATCTGTCCTATCTGTTTAGAAGGAACAGTTGAAAACATCGGAGGATGTCACACTTGTACTAACTGTAATGCCCAACTAAAATGTGGATTATAAAATAAAAAGGCGCTAATCGTGCCTTTTTTTTGTATAATGGAGATGAGTTCAAAAATAAAAACCGAGGTGATAACTATGTTAAAAGCTGTACTAGTTGGCGCAGACTTAGTGAATGATGGTATGATTGATTATTATATGAAAGAGTTAGAAAATTTAGCTGAAGCAAGCAACATAGAGGTAGTTTATTCAATGACACAAGCTTTAAATAAAATCACACCAAATTTCTATATCGGACGAGGAAAAGTTGATGAAGTAAAACAATTTGTCATCAATTTAGAAGCTGACATGGTTATTTTCAATGATGAATTATCAGGTTCTCAAATTAGAAACATAGAAGAAGTTGTTGAATGTAGAGTTATCGATAGAACATTGTTAATCCTTGATATTTTTGCATCTCGAGCAAAAACAAAAGAAGCTATGTTACAAGTTGAAATCGCTCAATTAGAGTATTTACGCCCCCGTCTTGCTGGAATGGGAGCTAGTCTCAACAGACAACAAGGTGGTATCGGGAGTCGTGGTCCTGGTGAGAAAAAGCTGGAACTAGATCGTCGTAAAATTCATGAAGAAATACACAAATTGAAACGCGAATTACAGAACGTTGTTAAATCTAGACAAGTTCAAAGAAAAAACAGAAATCGTTCAAATATTAAGAAAATTGCCATTGTTGGTTATACCAATGCAGGTAAATCAACTCTATTAAATACATTTGTTGAATCAACTAATTCAGAAAATCCAAAAGAAGTATTTGTCAAAGATATGTTGTTTGCGACATTAGAAACAGCAACTAGACATATACAATTACCGTCAAATAAGGAATTTGTACTTACTGATACAGTTGGGTTTGTCTCAAATTTGCCTCATAATTTGGTTGAATCATTCAAATCTACTTTGGAGGAAGTTACAGAAGCTGATTATTTAATTCACGTAGTTGATGCAAGTAATCACTACCATTCTAAGCAAATTGACGTTACTAATGAAACACTTGAGGAAATCGGTGTCCATGATATTCCTACATTATATATCTATAACAAACAAGATCTTATTGAAGAAGAAGTTAATCCAACTTACTACCCTAATTTAATCGTAAGTTTACTAGACAATAGAGAGGTTTCTCGAATACTTGACACTATCGAAAAAGAAGTATTTAAAGGCTACTCAGTTGTTAAATTGCTAATACCTTTTAAAGAGGGTGAATTAGTATCTCATTTAATTGAAAACAGTCATATTATCAATCAAGAATTTTCCAATGAAGGAACAATATTAGAACTCGAATTGTCCCAAATTTTATTATCTAAATACGCTAACTATATTATTTAAAAAGAAGGACCTACATTGGTCCTTCTTTTAAATATTTTCGGTAGCTTTCCACTAATTTGTGTAAATCTTCCCTTGTTTTTATACTTCCTATTTCTCTTTTGACAAAACTAGCACCTTTCATTCCTTTAACATACCAAGCTGCATGAGTTCTCATTTCTAATAGAGCAATTTTTTCATTTTTCAACTCAATTAGTCGATCCATATGATTAATAATTCTGTTCAATCTTTCTTCATCTTCAATTACTTTTATATATGTCCCTGTTTCTAAGTATTCAACAGTTTGTTGGCATAACCAAGGATTCCCAAGGACTCCTCTACCAATCATAACTGCATCACAACCTGTTTCATCTAACATTCGTTTAGCATCTTCTGGAGATTTAATATCTCCATTTCCAATTACAGGAATATTAACAGCCTCTTTTACTTGTTTTATATAATCCCAATTGGCCTTACCTGTATACATTTGAGATCTTGTTCGTCCATGTATTGCAATAGCTTTGGCACCAGCTTTTTCGCATAGTTTAGCTATTTCTACAGCATAAATAGTTTCATTATTCCAACCGGTTCTCATTTTTACTGTTACTGGCTTATTAACATTTGCAACAACTTCACTTACTATTTCAAATATCTTTTGCGGGTCCAACAATAATTTTGCACCAGCATCGCTTTTAACTATTTTGTTTACTGGACACCCAAAATTAATATCAATAATGTCGCAATCGCTCTCTTGATCTATAATCATAGCACCTTTAACAATTGATTCCTTATCTCCACCAAAAACCTGCATAGACAAAGGTCTCTCTTCAGGTACAACTCTTATCATCTTAAGTGTTTTTTCATTACGGAAACTTAAAGCCTTATCACTAACCATTTCAGCATAAATAAGCCCCGCACCAAATTCCTTCATTATTGTGCGGAACGCAATATTTGAAACTCCAGCCATTGGAGCTATTATTACCTTGTTTTTTATTTCAACATTTCCAATTTTAAACATATTTTCACCTATTTCTTTTGCATTTACTATTTTACACAAACGAATTTATAATTGCAAACACGTTATACTTTTATTTTTTACAAATAATGTTATAATGTTTTTGGTGATTTATATGAAAGATTATTTAGTAAAAGCTTTTGCTTTTGATGGTACGGTAAGGATATACAGTGCCAACACAACAAATTTAGTAGCTCATGCACAGAAAATACATGATTTATGGCCAACAAGTGCAGCTGCTTTTGGTCGATTGTTAACAGCAAGCGTAATTATGGGTGCAATGTATAAAGGTGATCAGGAACTAACAATTAGAGTTGAAGGTGATGGTCCTCTTGGTGGTATGGTTGCTACAACAAATACCTTTGGTGAAGTTAGAGGTTATGTTGGTAACAATCATGTTTTTCTTCAATATGATAGTGGCAAACTGAATGTAGGACAAGCTGTAGGAAACGGCTTTATTCACGTAACAAAAGATTTGAAAGTTCGTGATATGTTTACATCAAGCGCTGAAATCCAAACAGGAGAAATAGCAGAAGACTTCGCATATTATTTTACAGCAAGTGAGCAAATTCCTAGCGCTGTTGGCTTAGGAGTATTAGTAAATGATGACAACACTATAATTTCAAGTGGAGGATTTATTTTACAAGTAATGCCTGGTTGTAAAAGTGAAACCATCGATAAGATAGAAAAAGCACTAGAAAATATAATGCCTGTTAGTGAAATGATAAAAAATGATTATACACCAGAAATGATTATTGAATCAATTACTAAAGATGATTATAAATTGTTAGAACATTTAGAGTTGGAATATAAATGTAACTGTTCTAGAGAGAAATTTGAAAAAGGATTAATTTCTCTAGGTGTAGAGGAATTAGAGAAACTAAAAATAGATGATGATCCTGTTGAAGCAGTCTGTCATTTTTGCAACACAAAATACAATTTTACCAATGACGACTTAGAGAAGATAATTGAAGAAATAAAATAAAGAGAGTTGAATTTAATCAACTCTTTTTTTATTAATACAATCTAAGATAAGTGTGGTTGGTCTTCTATCTAAGCGATTATCCAACAATATATATATTGCAAATAAAAAACCGTTTCTTATTCGAAACGGTTTTTTTTATATTACTTATAAATATTTTTTTATTTCCCATTCAGTTACTGAAGTTCTAAATTCATCCCATTCTCTTGTTTTTGCTTCAATAAATTTTTCAACAGCATGTTCTCCAAGGGCTTCTTGAATAACCGAGTTTCTTTTTAACGCTTTAACCGCATCTTTTAAGTTCTCAGGTAAGTTTTCTATTCCCATTGCTTCTCTTTCTGATCTTGATAACTCATATAGATTTATATATACTCTTTCTTTACATTCAAGTTTCTTTTCAACACCTTCAAGTCCACTAGCTAAAATAGCCGACATTGCCAAATATGGATTTGCAGAAGGATCTACACTTCTAATCTCTGTGCGTGTTGCACGTCCTCTCTTAGCAGGTATTCGAATCATAGCACTTCTGTTAGCATCAGACCAAGAAACATAACAAGGTGCTTCATAACCTGGCACTAAACGCTTATATGAGTTAACAGTTGGATTCGTAATAGCAGTAAAAGCACGAGCGTTCTTCATAATACCAGCGATCCAATACTTAGCTACATCGCTTAATCCAATCTCTCCATCAGGATCATAGAAAGCATTATTGCCATCTTTATCATTTAAGGAACAGTTTGTATGCATTCCTGAACCATTAATGTCAGAAATGGGTTTTGGCATGAACGTTGCATGAAGTCCGTGTCTCTTTGCAACATTTTTAACTACTACTTTAAAGATTTGTAAGCTATCGCATCCTTCAACAACACCTTCATACTCAAAGTTAATTTCATGTTGTCCTGGTGCTACTTCATGATGTGATGCTTCCATGTTAAATCCAATCTTCTCTAATTCTAATACAATATCTCTACGACAATCTTCTGCACCGTCAACTGGCGCTAAATCGAAATATCCTCCATTGTCATTAAAATCTAAAGTAGGATTTCCTTTCTCATCAAGTTTAAACAAGAAAAATTCTGGTTCAACACCAATATTGAAAGACGTAAAACCAAGTTTTTTCATTTTTAAAACATTTCTCTTTAGTATTCCTCGTGGATCTCCAATAAATGGTTCCCCTGAAGGTAAATAAATATCACAAATTAACATAGCGACTTTACCATAAGTTGTTTGCTCCCAAGATGATATTAACCAAGTATTATAATCGGGTCTTAAGTACATATCAGCTTCTTGTATACGTACGAATCCATCAATTGAAGAACCATCAAACATAATTTCATTGTCTAATGCATCTTCTAGTTTACTTGCTGGTACCTCAACATTTTTAATTACTCCGTGAATATCAGTAAAACATAATCTTACATACTTAACATTTTCTTCTTTTGCATTTTTTAGAATTGCTTCCTTAGTAAATTTAATCATTTTCTTTTTCCTCCTTGAAAAATAAAAAAAATGGTGTCAAAAATGCTTTGTCAGCATTGACACCATTATAATGATATTTTTTGTTTTATGAGACGTCCTTGTCTACAAAATCAATTATAGATAAGGGTGATTTAAAAGTCAATCTTATTTTCAATGATAAGGTTTACAAGCTTTAACTTAGAAACTCGTAATTCCATTGATTTTCTTTGTATTAACTTATGGGACTCCGCTTCAGTAAAGCCTTTTCTCATTAAAACTAATTTTGCCTTATTGGTTAGTTTTAGTAATTCATTACTTTCCTTCAATTGAGTGATTTCTTCTTCTAAATTGACAATTTCTTTAGTGTATTTTGAGTTATTATTTATAACTATTGGTAGCTCAATTTCTAGTGATATTTCAGTCACCATACTAAAGAATATATCATTAAATACATTATAGTAATATCCAATTGACGAAACATTATTTATATAAATAACTAAGATTTTTCTTTCCAATACCAATGTTTCAATTAGTTTTGGTAAGTTGGGAATATCAATATTATGTGAAAATATCACACAATCATAAACGTTTATCATATTTCTTGTTAGTTTTGTTTCAATATCACCCTTGATATTGTTATTTTTAAGTATTCTATCGATTCGCTTATCTAGATATCCACCACTTGAAATTATTATTGCTCTCATATGATCACTCCTTTGTGATTGAGATTATGATTCTAATAATTTAATGGGTATTTATCGGCTAGTTCTTTAACAGTTTTTCTTACATCATCATGTACTTTCTCATCTTCAGGATTCATTAATGTATCAAAAATACATTTTGCAATTACTTCCATGTCTTTTTCATTAAAACCTCTAGAAGTTACTGCAGGAGTTCCTAAACGAATACCACTCGTAATAAAAGGTTTTTCAGTATCGTTAGGTACTGTGTTCTTATTACATGTAATTTTAACACAATCTAATAATTTCTCAGCGTCTTTTCCTGTTAAACCCGTTAATGATTTAACTTCTACCAAAATTAAATGATTGTCAGTTCCACCAGAAACCACTTTAAATCCGTGACATATTAACGCTTTAGCTAAAGCATCTGCATTAACAATTACTTTTTCTTGGTATTCTTTGAACTCAGGGCTTAAAGCTTCTTTAAAAGCCATAGCTTTTGCCGCAATCACATGCATCAAAGGTCCACCTTGAATTCCTGGGAATATAACTCTATTGATTTGCTTATATAATTCAAAACTATTTGTAAGGATAATACCACCACGTGGTCCTCTTAATGTTTTGTGGGTTGTTGAAGTAATAACATCAGCGTAGTCACAAGGATTTTGGTGTAATCCTGCAGCTACTAATCCAGCTATATGAGCCATATCGACCATGAATTTTGCTCCAACTTTATCGCAAATATCCTTAATTCTGGCAAAATCAATTTTTCGTGGGTAAGCGCTAGCTCCAGCCACAATCAGATTCGGTTTGTTTTCAATAGCAATTCTTTCTAATTCATCATAATTGATTTGTTCTGTAATTTCATCAACACCGTAACTAATAAAATTATAATCGATTCCGCTAAAATTTAATGGATGTCCATGAGTTAAATGTCCACCATGATCAAGACTCATCCCTAAAACTGTGTCTCCAGGGTTAAGAATAGCTCTATAAGCTCCCATGTTTGCTGTTGAACCACTATGCGCTTGAACATTGGCATATTTGACATTAAATAGCTTCTTAACTCGATCTCTCGCTAAGTTCTCTGTCATATCAACAAATTCACAACCACCATAATATCTTCTTCCTGGATATCCTTCAGCATATTTATTAGTTAATACGCTTCCTTGTGCTTCTAAAACGGCCTTACTAACAAAATTCTCTGAAGCAATTAATTCAATATGTGATTCCTGTCTACCTTTTTCCAGCATTATTGCTTCATATAGTTCTGAATCTACCCTCTTGATATTCTCCACTATTGTTTCTCCTCTTTACTTAGAATATAAACACCTATTTCTCCAGTAAAACTAACTTTTACTAGTTCATCAGCACTTGTTGGCATATTTTTACCAACATAATCAGCTCGAATTGGCAATTCTCTATGTCCTCTATCAACCAAAACTGCTAATTGTATCTTTGAAGGTCTTCCTAAATCAATAATTGCATCCATGCTTGCTCTTACAGTTCTTCCTGTAAATAAAACATCATCGACAACTAATACAGTTTTATCATTAAGATCTATATCTAGTTTTTGAAAATCACTAATTTTTTTATCATCTCGATATCCGGAAATATCTAGATTATAAATTGGAACATCAACATTTTCAATTTTTAGAATATTTTCCTTAATAATTTTTGCCAATGGAACACCTTTCGATTTCACTCCTAAAATTATTAAATTTTCCAAATCTAAATTTTGCTCAATAACTTCATGGGAGATTCTTCGAATTGTTCGATGCATTTTTTCTTGATCTATTAATTTTCTCATAAAAATCACCTTCTTAATTTCATATCAATATTTTAGTAGAAAAGAAGAATATTGTAAACACTTTCTTAAAGTATTATAATAATAATCAGGTGATATTATGAACAAAATCTTCTTCAAATTTGCATTAAGTTTAGTTTTATTGCTAAATACAGCCGTTTTCCTTATATTCTTCCCTAACCTAATTGACGTTGTGGAACAGTATTTATACCCATTATTTTTCGTTTATTTTATAGTCGATTCATTTTCAGTGATTTTACCAGTGTTTAACGATGCTATCTATTCGGGTAAAATGCAAGAAAGACTTTATAAACCGGTAGTTGAGTATGACAAAGAAAAACTACGAATTTTTACTAAGAAAAGCAACAAAATAGCCCTATTAGTGTTCGTTTTATACAGTTTGGGAATAATAACACTTGGATTATCATACATTCATTTCGATTGGCTAGATAAGAAATTTATCTACTTAATCTTCTTTGGATTAAACTTTGCAGATTATTTTTGTATTATGTTATGGTGTCCATTTAGATCACTATTTTTTAAAAACTCATGCTGCAATACATGTCGTATCTCAAATTGGGATCGAATCATGAAATTTTCAATTCTGATTTTTATTCCGAATATTTATACAATAACAATTTTTATTTTGGGAATTGGAATTTTCTTATATTGGGAATATCATCATTTAGTTCATCCAGAAAGATTTTATAGAATTTCTAATGAAACATTATGGTGTACAAATTGTGATAAAGTGACATGTGGTAATAAAAATAAAAATATAGATAAAAAGGAGTAGCAATTTCGCTACTCCTTTTTTTGTTAAGAGAAGATATAAAATCAATTTATACTCTAAATTGCTCCTAATACAAAGTTAAGAACAAATAGAACTGCAAGTATGTACATTACAATATTAACTTCTTTACCTTTACCTTGTGCAAGTTTCACTACTGGGTAGAAAATAAATCCTACTGCGATACCAGTTGCGATTGAATAAGTTAACATCATCATTACAATAGTTAAGAATGCTGGGATAACGATTGCTTTGTCATTCCAATCAACTTCTTTAAGTTGTCCTACCATTAATGCTCCAACCATTACCAAAGCCATTGAAGTAACTGGTGCATAAACAACAACATCATTATATGCGTCAAATCCTATAACAACACCATTAACAATACTTAATAATGGATATAGGAAGATTGCTAATATGAATAATAGTCCAACAACTACACTAGATAATCCTGTACGTGCTCCAGATTCAATTCCTGTTGCACTTTCAATATATGAAGTAACATTAGATGTTCCTAATACAGCTCCTGTCATAGTCCCAATAGAATCAACTAATAGAGCTTTTTCTGAACCAACTAACTCCCCTTCGTCATTTACTAATCCAGCTTGATTTCCAACAGCCATTAATGTACCAGCAGTATCGAAGAAATCAACAAATAGTAAAGCGAAGATAATTGTGAATGCAGAAGCAGAACTAAATAATTCACCAAATCCACCAAATGCAGCTCCTATTGTTTTTCCAGCACCTGTCCATACTTCAGAAATACTAAAGTTAGAATAAGCAGGCATAACCATTAACTCAATTCCGGCATTTGTAGATTCAGGTCCAACAGCAGCAACTGTAAAGAAATCTGGTGCAACTGCTCCTAAAACTAACCCAACAACAGCAGTAGCGAATATTGAGATAATTAAACTGAAACGATTACCCATAGAATAAAGTACTACTACTAATAAAATTCCAAATAGTCCTAATAATACTGCAGGATGAGAAAAATCACCTAAAGCAACTAATGTTGCTCCATCATCAACAATAATACCAGCATTTTTTAATCCAATAAATGTAATAAAGAATCCAATTCCAGCTCCTACAGCAAATTTCAAGCCAGCAGGAATTGCGTTAATAACAATCTTTCTTAATCCAGTAACTGAAATAATAAAGAATAAAACTCCTGATACTAATACAGCAGCTAATGCAGCTTGCCATGATAATCCCATACCAAATACTAATGTGTATGTGAAAAATGCATTTAATCCCATACCCGGCGCTAAAGCTACAGGTAAATTAGCTAGTATTCCCATTACTATAGATGCGATTGCCGCAGCTAATGCAGTTGCTAAGAATACTCCTCCTAGTGGAATTCCGGTTTTTGCTAACATGAAGCTATTTACCGGCAATATATATGCCATAGCCAAGAATGTTGTTAATCCCCCGATTAATTCTCTAGTTAACCCAGAACCACGTTCTTCCAATTTAAAGAAACTTTTGATAAACTCCATTAAAAAATCCTCCATTTTTTCTTTTTTTGTATTTAGTAGGCACTATACACAAATGAAAAAAGGAGAATTATCTCTTTTTATTGTATAAGTATCATAGTCCTGTTGTTTACGGCACAGGGTAGAGACAATCGAACCATATTTTCGATCATATATAATACCAACTATTTTAATAATACCAAATTAATAATAAATAGACAATCAAAAGAAAGCATTTTCATAAAAAAAACGCTAAATTAAGCGTTTTTTAAATACTTTTCATTTAAGAAGTAAATTAATCCTAATGATGATGAGAATAATATGAGTATTATTATCCCGCTTACCATCCAAAACATTTCTGGTAGTAATAGAATTAAAACGTCATCACTATATAAGAGCCAATCATTATTTGAAAAGAATATTTGATGGAATGTTGTGAACGCTGTATTAAAATCAATAAGCATATATCCTCCTACAAATAGAATGAACAAGATTGGAGCTAAGGGTAATGCCTTTAATGTTTTGTAAAGTTCCTTTTTGTCTTTCTTATACAGATAGACTGACAGGGAAACCCCTATAGTTAAGGATCCAAGAGCAACTAATCTCAAAGCTGTATATAGGTTTTTAACATCTACCATATGACTGATTTCTATGTCTCTCATAATTGTAGCACCATCAAATTCATCTATACCAAACTCTAAATTATCATATCTATAATTCAGATAACCCATGATTCGATCTGCTGCAAAGTCGTGATCATAATATATTTCCTCATGAGATTCATAATGTCCTTTAGAAAGTAATAAATATTGTTTTGTTGTTAACAAACTAGCAAAAAGCATAATGATGAATATTGGTAGTGTTATACAAATTATTACTCGATATAATTTCATCATTTTAAACTATACCTACGCGTTCAAAGATGGTTCTGACATTCTTTAGAAAGTATGATATATCGAAAGATTCTTCAATCTCTTCTTTGGACAAATATTCATTTATTTCCTTACTATCAAGAAGCAATTCCTTAAATAACAAGCCATTTTCCCATGATTTCATTGATAAAGGTTGAACTGTATCATATGCAACTTCACGTGATAACCCTTTTTCAATTAACTTAGATAGAATTCTTTGTGAGAATATAACACCATTTGTAATATAGATGTTTTTTAACATTCTATCTTCGAATACAGTAATATTTTCTAACACCTTTGTATAGCGATTAAGCATATAATCTAGAAGCATTATTGCATCTGGAACAATAATTCTCTCAACTGCAGAATGTGAAATATCTCTTTCATGCCATAAAGGAATATTCTCATATGAAGCAAGCATATATCCTCTTAGTACTCTGGAACATCCAGCGATATTTTCTGAACTTATCGGATTTCTCTTGTGAGGCATTGCACTTGAACCTTTTTGGCCTTTTCTAAAGAATTCTTCTAGTTCTCTTACTTCAGTTCTTTGTAAATGGCGAATCTCAACAGCGATTTTTTCCATTGAAGAACCAATAAGTGCGAGTTCCGCCATATAATTAGCATGACGATCCCTTTGTAATGTCTGAGTAGATATATTTGCTGAGTTAATTCCTAACTTCTCACAAACATAATCTTGAACAAATGGAGGTGTATTAGCGAAATTTCCTACTGCACCGCTTATTTTACCCATTTCCACTTCATCTCTAACTAGTTTAAACCTTTCTAAATGACGACTAAACTCATCAAACCATAATGCCCATTTAAGTCCAAATGAAGTAATATCTGCATGAATTCCGTGAGTTCTTCCAATACAAGGCGTTTTTTCAAATCTCAAAGCTTGTTTTCTAAGAACTTCTTGGAATTTTAGTAAATCCTCAAATAGGATATCATTAGCTAGTTTATATAAGTAACCATTTGCTGTATCAACAACATCTGTACTTGTTAAACCATAGTGTACCCATTTCTTTTCTTCACCTAGATATTCGCTTACACATCTTGTGAAAGCGACGATGTCATGTCTTGTTTCTTGTTCTATCTCTTTTATACGTTCTACGCTAAAATTAGCGTTTTCCCTTACTTTATCAACATCTTCTTTGGGTATAACACCTAATTCACTCCATGCTTCTAAAGTATATATTTCCATTAATAGATAAGCTTTAAATTTATTCTCATCTGTAAAGATGTTTTCTACTATTTCTCTTCTATATCTATCTATCATTTCATTAACCTCTCAAAGCATTCAAGTGTATTTTGTAATAATGATGTTATTGTCATAGGTCCAACTCCACCTGGAACAGGAGTAATATAACTTGCTTTGTCTTTGATGTTTTCAAAATCACAATCACCACAAAGTTTACCATCAACTCGGTTAACACCTACATCAATTATAACTGCACCATCTTTTACCATATCAGATGTAACAGTATTTGGTCGTCCAACAGCAGCTACTATAATGTCTGATCTTAGACATTTTTCCTTTAAGTTTACAGTTCTACTATGAGCAATTTGCACAGTTGCATGTTCTTTCATCAATAGCATAGCTATGGGTTTCCCCACTATATTACTACGTCCAATTATAATTGCATCTTTACCTTTTAGCTCAATGTTTTTACTATGAATCATCGTCATGATTCCTTTAGGTGTAGCTGGTAAAATAGCATCTCTACCTAAATGCATATAGGCGACATTCAAAGGATGGAACCCATCAACGTCTTTAGTAATATCTATCGCATCAATTACTTTATTCTCATCAATATGTTTAGGTAATGGAAGTTGTACAAGTATACCATGAACCGTTGTATCATCATTTAAGTCTTTTACTATATTCAACAACGCTTCTTCAGTAATTGTTAATGGTTTTATAATTGCCGTACTTTTCATACCTGCTTTTATACAAGCACGTTCTTTCGCTTTCACATAACTTTGGCTTGCTGGATCTTCTCCAACTAAGACCACTGCTAGATGGGGAACGGCTTTATACTTGCATTTCAGTTCTTCTACTTGAAGTCTAACTTCTTCTCTTATTTGCTTAGATAATTCCTTACCACTAATGATTTCTCCCATAAATTTACTCTCCTTTTATGATATAAGAATCTACAATCTCACCATAAAATATAACATGAAAATTATTGTTTGTATAATACCTTTGTAAAATACTCTCAGGAATATTATTAGGTTCCATTGCTTGTTTATAAATAACTTTACATTCATAATGCATCTCACAATCAGCTATAATTGGCGTGTTAACAATTCTTCCATCTATGAGAGTAAAATTACATTCCCTAATTTTATCGTAGTCTCGGCCTGATTTCGTACCACAGAAGGCCAATTCATTCTTTAGATCATTGTGTAGAGGTACATTTATTGTGAATTCTTCAGTATTCTTCATCATTTCATATGTATCTCTAGAATATCTTACATAAGCAACAAATACTGGTTTATTCCAAACAAAGTTGATTCCACCCCAAGCGATAGTCATTGTATTAACTTTGTCTCCTACCTTCGTAGTCATAAAAATCCCATTTTCTAAAGCAGGTAACATTTCACTTGCTTTTTCACTATAATCTAGATCAATATATTTCATATTATCGCCTCCAAGTTAATTATAACACAGTGCTTTTTTAATAAAACAAAGAAAAGAGTAATCATTTGATTGATTACTCTTTTTGTCTATTTAAAGCGGTTTCCCCACTAGTCAATGATTCGTTTTATAAATACAGTTTTGTGTATTTCTCAATTAGATACTTAACGTAATATTTAGGATTGAATTTTTCACCAGTTATATCAACTAATAATTCTTCAGGATTCTTAGAACTACCGAATTGGTGAATTTTCTCCTTCAACCATTTATTTATATCTTTGATTTTGTTTGTTCTTACAAGTTCATCAATATCAATTTCCTTCATCATAGTGTAGTAGAATTGTGCTGCATAAGCACTTCCCAGTGCATATGTTGGGAAATATCCAAATAATCCAGCACTCCAGTGAACATCTTGTAATACACCGTCGGCATAATCTTTTGGCTCTATACCAAGATATTCCACCATTTTCTCACTCCATACTCTTGGTAAATCATCAACTTCAATTTCATTTGAGAACAGCATTCTCTCAATTTCATAACGAAGCATGATATGCAGAGGATAAGTTAACTCATCGGCTTCAACACGTACAAACGAAGCTTCTACTTTATTTGTAGCTCGATGAAAATCATCAAGTGTTACGTCTTTAAGTTGTTCTGGGAATAATTCCTTAAAAGCAGGATAATGTACTTCCCAAAATTCTCTACTTCTTCCAATAACATTCTCATAGAATCTAGATTGTGACTCATGAATACCCATTGAAGTCCCACCACTTAAGCCTGTCTCATTCCATTTTTCATCTATTTGCTGCTCATATGTAGCGTGACCTAATTCATGTATTGCAGCAAATATTGAAGAAAATACAAAGTTTTCTAAGTATCTTGTCGTAAATCTTACATCAGAAGGATGTGTATTCCAAGTAAAAGGATGAACACTCTCTTTCATAAGTCCTTTTGTACGATCAAAATCTAAAACGTCGATTAAATATTCACAGAACTCCTTTTGCTTGTTCGCTTCAAAGAAATCTAAAGTGAAGTCTTTATCTAGCGGTTTTCCCTCTTTAAGAACTTTTCTTACGAATGGTACCAAGTCTTTTTTCAATGTGTTGAAGAACTTATCGTATTTAAACATGTCCATTCCTTCTTCGTAATCGTCCAATAACACATCATAAGCCTCTTTATCTGTATCGAAATATGTAATAAATTTGCGATTATAATCAACTAATTTCTCTAAATTACCTTTAAACATGTCCCAATCATTCTTTTCTTTTGCTTCTTCCCAAAGTCTTTGAGATAACCCAACCAAAGTTTGGTATTCTACAAATTCATTTTCAGGAATCTTAGTAAGTTTGTCTAGCGCTTTTTTTGCTTTCTTAATCTCTCTTTGCACAGAATCTTCAAGAGTATCAAGTTGCTCAAACAAGCCATATACCGCTTGTTGGTATTCCTCATTTACTCCTAATTTAAATAATTCTCCGGTTACAAATTGTAACATTTTTGCTCTTCTTGGGAATGCAGCTCCTGGTGCCTCTGTTGCACTATCCCATCCAATTATGTTTAGGACATATTGATATGATTTCTGTTTTTCCTGTATTTCTCTAAATTTAGCTAATAAATCCAATTATATCACTCCTCTAATTCGATTATAACACAAAAAAAAGGAGCGAGCTCCTTTCTTATTGATTAATACTAATATCTCCACTTAATGATCTTTTTCTTCCTACAGTGATAGGTCTTGTTTTATCTGTATTACTAATTTCAACATCTCCACTTACAGATTTAAGATCGATTTTCTCAACATAAAACTCATTTGCTTCTAAATCTCCGCTTACTGAGTTAAAGACAGCACTGTTTGCTGAAACATTCAAGAATTCAAAATCCCCAGATACTGTATTCATATCGATGTCTTCATCTATTTTAAGATCTTTGCATTCAAAATCCCCTGAAACAGTATTCATTTTAACAGATTTTAAATTTGCATCTACAACTTCAAAGTCCCCGCTTACTGTAGTAAACTCTGTCGGCTCTGTTACGACAATTCCTGTTACTTCAAAATCTCCAGATGTAGATTTTAGTTTAAGTTTTGAAGTAGCAATACCTTTTAAATCACAATCTCCAGATACACTCTTAATATCATAATTTTCTAACTTTCCAACATTTGGATATCTAACAACAAAATCACCGTTATCACGATTAAACACATTTACATTTAATCCAGTTTTTCTAATTAGCTTAAATACGCCATTTTCCAGTGAAGTTTCATATTTATCTAAGTTCTTTACTTTATGATAATGAACTTCAATATTTTGCCCTTCATAAGGATAAATCTCAATATCCTCCGAGACCAATTTAACAATAATCTCCTTTAAATCAGTTACTGGAAATACTTTAAAGATTTCAAAATCTTTTATAGAGCTAAATTCACTATCTTGAACATATTTATTTACATCTACTTCAACTTTATTTAGGTCGTTATATAGGTCTTGAGCTACTTTCATAGGATCACCAAACTTATTTGATATTTCCTCTTCTGACAAACCTTGATTTAATGCTTCATTTATCATTTCTTCATGATCTGATAATATTTCTTCTACTTCCTCATTACTTACTTTCAATTTCTTCAATGCGTTTTGCAAATCTTTTAAAAATTTCTTCATTCTTTTTCCCTCCTTTATTAAGAATTTCATAAACTCCACCTATAAAACTGTCCCATGAATCTCGTAATTGTAAATAATAGTTAAATCCTATTTTAGTGATTTTGTAGTATTTACGCGGTGCACCTATATTTGATTCCTTTAAATATGTTGTAAAATATCCTTCTTTAGTTAATCTTCTAAGAATTGGATATATTGTGTTTTCATTTACATCTAGATGATCAGATATATTATTAATGATCAAATATCCATACATATCTTCTTGAACTAGTTCAGACAGAACACAAAGTTCTACAATACCTCTTTTAAATTGCGCATTCATATTATCATCTCCCAACTCAATCATAACACAGTACTGTGTCTAGCACAATACCTAATTAAAAAAAGAGAACTTTACGTCCTCTTTAGAATAATCCTTTAGCTTCTCCTTTAGGGGAAATGTCCATATTAAGGGCTGCAGGCTTTTTAGGTAATCCAGGCATTGTCATTACATCTCCTGTTAAAGCAACGATAAATCCCGCTCCCACTGATGGTCTTAATTCCCTAATAGTGATTACGAAATCTTCAGGTCTCCCAAGTTTTTTTGGGTTATCACTTAAACTATATTGTGTTTTTGCCATACATATTCCTAAAGTGTCCCATCCTTGTTTTTTGAATCTTCTTAATTGGATTTTGGCTTTAGAAGAGTATTCTACTGCTTTTGCTCCATAAACAATTTTAGCTATTTTCTCTATTTTAATAGATAAAGTATCTTCTACTTCATATAATCTATTGAAATTATTTTCTTTGGTATTTATTTCGTTTATCACTTTATTTGCTAAATCTATGGCTCCATCTCCACCTTTTGCCCAAACTTCACTAAGGCTATATGGATGATTACTTCTTATCAAGTAATCTTCTAAAGCTTGAGTTTCTTTATTTGTATCTGATGTAAATGCATTTATCGCTACAACATAAGGCAGTCCAAAATGTTTTACAGTTTCGATATGCTTCTCTAAGTTGGAAATCCCTTTAATTAGCGCTTCAACATTTTCTGGACCAAGTTCTTTCTTATTAACTCCACCATGCATTTTTAATGCTCTTATGGTCGCAACTATAACAACAGCACTAGGATCAAATCCACCTTGTAAGGTTTTTATGTTTAAGAATTTTTCAGCACCTAAATCCGCACCAAATCCAGCTTCAGTTATTACATAGTCTGCTAGTTTTCTCCCCATATTAGTAGCAATAATACTATTACATCCATGAGCAATATTCGCAAATGGTCCACCATGTACTAATGCAGGTGTATTTTCTAATGTTTGGACCAAGTTTGGTTTAATAGCATCTTTCAATATTAAAGCAACTGCACCTTCTACTCCCAAATCACCAATAGTAATCGGTTCTCTAGAATAGGTATATCCAATTACAATACGTCGAACTTTATCTTTTAAATCTGATAAATCATTAGCTAAACAAAGCACAGCCATGATTTCAGAAGCAACTGAGATATTAAACCCGTCTTGCCTAGGTAAGCTGTTTCCCACACCCCCAAGACCGATAACTACATCTCTTAAAGCTCTATCATTCATATCAATACATCGTTTCCAAGAAATACGTCGTGGATCAATGTTCAATTCATTGCCTTGATGAATGTGATTATCAATGATTGCGCTAACCGCGTTGTTTGCAGTAGTAATCGCATGAATATCTCCAGTAAAATGTAAATTTAAATCTTCCATTGGTACAACTTGGCTATATCCACCACCAGCGGCTCCACCCTTAACTCCCATGACAGGACCAAAAGATGGTTCTCTAAGCGCAATAATTGCGTTTTCCCCAATTTTATTAAAAGCTTGGCCTAATCCAACAGTTGTCGTTGATTTCCCTTCCCCTGCTGGTGTGGGGTTAATAGCTGTCACTAATATGACTTTTCCACTTTTTTTATCTTTCAGTGTTTCCATAACATCTAGATTTATTTTAGCTTTATAGTTTCCGTATAACTCAATATCACTTTCTTCTAAACCTAGGTTTGAAGCGATTTCCTTGATATTTTTCATGCTAGCTGCTTGTGCAATTCGTAAATCTGTATTTTCCATATCGTCATACCTCCTAATATTCTTTTTAATTTTCTCATTAAATAGCCACAAAAGCAACCATCTTACAAAAAACGCTTACAAATAATATAATTCTAAAATTTTCCACAATATAGTATAATTAGTACATAACTACGAAAATGGGTGATTTTATGAACATAGGAATAGTAGGTATGGGTTTAATTGGCGGTACTTACGCTAAAAGTTTGCGTAAATATCCATACAAAGTTTATGGAATTGACATCAAAGAAGAAACCATAACTTATGCACTAGAGAACAATATAGTAGATTATGGGACAATAGACCCTAAGTCTGTTTTGAAGAATCTAGATGTCATTTTTCTATGTTTATACCCAAAAGACACTATTAAGTTTATTCAAAAATATATACCCTGCTTTAAGAAAGATGCCATTATAGCTGATGCTGTAGGCGTTAAGCGAAAGCTTGTTGATTACTTTGAAATGTACAAAAATGATGATGTTGAATTTGTTTATACACACCCAATTGCTGGTAGAGAGAAAATCGGAATAGAATATAGTGATGAAGCGATTTTCCACAATGCAAACTATGTGATTACTCCAACAAAATACAATAATGCAGAGTCTTTAAATCTTATAGAAACACTAGCAAGACAAATGGGTTTTAAAAACATCACAAGAATAAGTGATGTCGAACATGATGACATAATAGCCTTTACATCTCAACTAACTCATGCAATTGCTATTAGTTTAGTGAATAGTGACAACGGTATGTACGACACAAGTCTATTTATAGGCGATTCCTATAAAGATTTAACTAGAATTGCAATGATTAACGAAAACCTTTGGACCGAGCTATTTTTGCAAAACAAAGATTTCTTGTCGAAAAGAATAGCAGCTTTCGAAGAAAAACTAGATGAGTTTAAAGAAGCGCTCGATAAGAACGATTCGGAAAAACTTAAAAAAATTATGATTCATTCAACCCAAAAAAGGGGTGAAATAAAATGACAAATTACGACCAAATAAAGCTCTTCCCCAGTAATTTAAAAGGTGATATAAAAGTTCCCGCCTCAAAAAGCATGTCTCATCGTGCATTAATATGTGCAAGCCTAGCTAAAGGGAGGAGTGTAATAACCAATGTAGTCTTCTCAGAAGATATCATGACAACAATTAATGCGCTTAAGCAATTGGGAGCAAATTTTGAAATAGATAGAGATACAGTCACAGTAAATGGCGTTCAAAAGCCTAAATACGATAACGATCCGGTTTTTTGTAATGAATCTGGTTCTACTTTAAGATTCCTAATACCTTTATTTAGTTTAACTGATAAAGAAATAATCTTTACTGGTAAGGAGTCTTTAATAAGTAGGCCACAAACTATATATAAGAAAATATTCGAACACGACCAAAACATCTTTAATAAAACATATAATAAAATAGTGGTAAAAGGCTCAGTTAAGAGTAGAGAGTATTTTATAGATGGTAATGTTAGTTCACAGTTTTTCAGTGGTTTGATGTTCTCATTACCACTGTTAAAGGATGATTCAACTATTTATTATAACGGTAAACTAGAATCAAGAAGCTATATAGATTTAACAATAGAGATGCTAGATCTATATGGTATAGAGATTAAAGAAATAGAAAACGGCTATTTTATACCCGGAAACCAAACATACAAGCCCCATAATTACCAAGTTGAAGGAGATTACTCACAAGCTGCATTTTTCTTGGTTGCAGGTATTTTAAATGGTGCAGTTAGATTAGATGATCTTAATCATGAGTCTTTCCAAGGTGATTATGAGATTATAAATATAATTAAACGCATGAAAGGCAAAATTATATTTACGGAAAACGGCTTTGTTACTGAACATTCACAAACTCATGGTACGACCATAGATATTTCAAATTGCCCTGATTTAGGACCAATAGTTGCACTACTTGGTGCACTTAGTAAAGGTACCACGACAATTACGAATATCGCTAGACTAAGACTAAAAGAATCTGATAGAGTTGAATCAACTGTAAACACACTACAAGCTCTTGGTGTTAATATAAACGTAAAAGATGAACAGATAATTATTTATGGAAGAAAAAGCTTTAAGGGTAACATTACACTAGATTCATACAATGATCATCGAATAGCAATGATGATTTCAATTGCGGCCACACGATGCCAAAACCCAGTATTTTTGACAAATGCAAATGCAGTAAATAAATCTTATCCACACTTCTATAACGACTACAAATCAATTGGTGGACTTTTAGAAATAGTAGGTGATATTAATGAGAACTATTAACGTTCAAATACCTAACAATGAGTATGATGTTGTTATTCAAAAGGGTATTCTTAGCAACATTGGCTTATATATTGACAAATCTAGAGAGATTGTTATCATATCAGATGATAATATCCCTAAAATTTACCTTAATATAATAAAACCATTATTAGGGAACCCATTAACCTTATTTGTACCCCAAGGAGAAGTTTCAAAATCCATGGAAACGGCTTATTCACTTGTTAATACACTTATTCACAAAGGAGTAACCAGAGGTGCTTTGATCATCGCATTAGGTGGAGGAGTTATTGGAGATCTTGTTGGTTTTGTTTCCAGTGTTTATTTAAGGGGAGTAGAATACATCCAAATACCTACTACTTTATTGTCACAAATAGATTCTTCTGTAGGTGGTAAAGTAGGTATTAACGCCATTTCTATGAAGAATGCTATTGGTTCCTTTAAACAACCAAAGCTAGTAATAATAGATCCCAACACATTAAAAACATTAGATCAAAGACAAATATCATCAGGTATATCTGAAATGATAAAGTATGGTCTAATTGCTGATAAATCGCTATTTTACGACATTTTAAATAATAATATATTCAATAGCATTGAGGACTACATCTACAAATGTGTAACCATAAAAAAAGACATCGTTGTAGAAGATGAACTAGATTATGGAAGAAGACAATTGCTAAACTATGGCCATACCATTGGCCACGCTATTGAACAATACTCTAATTATAATCTACTTCATGGTGAAGCTGTAGCAATCGGTATGATGATGATGGCAAAAGGTTCACACTTTGAAAAAGATTTAGAAGACGCATTAGTTAAGTATGATCTACCCTTAACATATGAATATGATAAAAAATCAATTTACAACATAATCAAAACAGATAAGAAAGTTAATGGTAATAAACTAAATATCATTCTTGTAGAAGAAGCAGGAAAAGGCTTCATTAAGACAATTAATGTTCATGAAATAAACGAAAGGATTTAGGTGGTTTTATGAGTTCATTTGGTAAAGCTTTCCACATTAATTTATTTGGTGAATCACATGGTAAAGCAATAGGTATAGTCATAAATAACTTACCTGCAGGCATTACTATTGATATGGATCGAATAAATAATGCATTGTATAAAAGAAGACCAACATCAGAATTATCCACATCTCGTCAGGAGAAAGATACCTTTGATATCATCAGTGGTTATTTTAACAATAGAACTACAGGTACGCCATTAACCATTGTTATCCCAAATTCAGATACACGTTCAAAAGACTACAATCAAGACATATTGAGACCATCTCATGCCGATTATACAGCTAAGATGAAATACAATAATAACAATGATTATAGAGGTAGTGGGCATTTCTCTGGAAGAATAACTGCTCCAATAGTAATCTTAGGAGCAATATGTGAACAGATACTTGAGCAAAAAGAAATATATGTTACTTCACATATTGCAAGTATAAAGAATAAGAAAGGTACTAAATTTGATAAATTACTATTAAATGAGGAATTAGTACAAACCCTTAATTCAAGCGATTTTCCAACGTTAGATGATGAAATATCTAATGAATATAAAGCCATTATACTAGAAGCAAAAGAAAACAAAGATAGTGTTGGTGGAACCATAGAAACAGCCATTATAGGAGTGAATCCTGGATATGGTGATCCTTTCTTCGATTCTATTGAAAGTATTATCTCTCACTTAGTATTTAGTATTCCTGCAGTAAAAGGTTTAGAATTCGGTAAAGGATTTGATATAACATCTCTTTATGGTTCAGAAGCTAATGATAGTTTTATACTGGAAAACGGCTTAGTTAAGACTTCTACAAATAATTCAGGTGGAATACAAGGTGGTATAAGTAATGGTATGCCAATTACATTTACAACAGCTATTAAACCAACATCATCAATAGGTAAGCCCCAAAACACCATTAACATTAGGACGATGGAAGAAACATTACTGGAGTTAGTTGGAAGACATGATCCTTGTATTGTTCATCGAGTTATCCACGTAATTAACGCCATAACTTGCTATTCAATCCTCGAGATTATCGCTAGAAGTGAGGGACTAAAATGGATAAAATAAATAACATAAGAAAAGAAATCGATTCTATAGATACAAAAATTATGGAATTATTAGATGAGAGATTTGCTAAAACAAGCCATATTGGTACCTTAAAGAAACAAACCACAATTAATGTATATGATAAAAACAGAGAAGAAGCAATATTTAATAAAATGGCTAATTATAGACATTACCCTGAACTTAAGAATATATATACCACGATTATGAATGAGAGTAAAAAGCTGCAAAGAAAGAAGTGATTCCAATGTATGGATTACTTGGTAAGAAACTAAGTCACAGTTTCTCAAAAACAATTCATGAGCAATTTACAAACACAAAATACGAATTGATCGAAACTAGTAGTTTAGATCAATTCTTTAAAACTAGACAAATAGAAGGAATCAATGTAACTATACCTTATAAGAATAAGATAATCCCTTACCTTGACGAGTTATCCCCAGAAGCACGAGAAATTAACGCTGTAAATGCCGTCATTTCAAGAAATGGAAAACTATTAGGGTATAATACTGATTATTATGGACTCAATAAGACATTGGATTACTATAATATAAAAGTTAAAGATCAAACGATAATTATATTGGGAAACGGCTCTACTAGTAAAACAATTTCATATTATTGTAAAAAGAATTTGGCTAAAAAAGTCATAATATTAGCTCGCAATCCTAAGAGCAATGAGTACAATTTAAATAAGGTGGATAACTTCAAATCTACCACTATTGTATTCAATGCAACTCCTGTGGGTATGTTTCCCAACAATAATCAAGGAGCATTGGTAGAGTTAAGCAACCTCCCTAATTTAACTTCAGTTGTTGATGTTATATACAATCCTATTAGATCAAACCTACTTATCGCTGCTGAGGAACTTAAACTAACAGCGGTAAATGGCTTATTAATGCTAATATATCAGGCAGTAGAATCAATAAAATTGTTCCACAATATTCATATATCTGATGTAGAAGTTATTGATTATTATCATAAATTGCAGTTCAAGAAACAAAATTTGGTGTTTATTGGAATGCCGATGTCAGGTAAGACCTTCCTATCCAATCTTACTTCTAAGAAATATAATAAGAACTTTGTTGATATAGATGAGGAAATAACAATATATACTAGGGATTCTATTGAGAATACCTTTAAGAACCAAGGGGAAGATTACTTTAGAAATGTAGAATCAAATATTATTTCAAAGTATTCAAAACTTAATAACCAAGCGATTTCCTGTGGTGGTGGAGTAATCCTTAACAAAGAAAATATGGTTAATCTAAAACAAAATGGTATAATCATATTTATCGACATGCCACTTACTTTACTTAAGAAATGTAATCCACGCAATCGTCCTTTATTGAAAGATAAGAGTAATATTGAAAGACTGTATAGTGAAAGATATCGTCTTTATAAGTCTTTTGCAGATATCACAATCCATAAGACATCTTTTAATGAAAAAGCGATTATGCGTCAAATAGAGGTGAATATAAATGAATATATTAGTACTAAATGGTCCTAATTTGAATATGCTTGGGATTAGAGAGCCGGAATTATACGGAAATAAGACATATAAAGACTTAGAAAACTACATAAATGATTTTGCTAAGACTAATTCCTTAAAAGTTGACATCAAGCAATCCAATTTAGAAGGAATAATGATTGATATTTTACATTGGGCTAATGATAACTTTGATGGTGTTATACTCAATGCTGGAGCCTTTACCCATTATTCTTACGCACTATATGATGCTATTAAATCAATCAATATTCCTGTAATAGAAGTTCATCTTACTGATATTAATACAAGAGAAGATTTTAGAAAAGTATCTGTAATAAGAAACGCTTGCAAAGGAAGTATAATGGGACTAGGGTTTAAGAGTTATGAAGAAGGTATAAAACTACTAATAAAAGAGGTGCAAGACAATGATTGTTAAAATAAAAAGAACTGCTGATCCTAAGGATATCGCCAACTTAAAGGAACACTTACAAAATAAAGGATTTGAAATTCACGATAGTGTTGGTAAAACATATAGTCTATTTGGTGTTGTTGGTGACACTGCTGGCTTTGATTTAAGAAGTTTATATGCTTTCCATTGTGTTGATAGTGTAATTCGTGTTCAAGAGCCATTTAAAAAGGTTAACCGCAAATTCCAAAAAGAAGATACTATCATTGAAGTCGGTGATGTTAAGATCGGTGGAGATGAAGTTATAATTATGGCTGGTCCTTGTAGTGTCGAGTCATTTGAACAAGTAGATATAATCGCCAAAGCTGTAAAAGCTTCAGGTGCTAAAATATTACGTGGTGGAGCGTTTAAACCACGTACATCTCCTTATTCATATCAAGGAATGGGAGTAGAAGGATTAAAGATTCTTAGGGAAATTGGTGATAAATACGATATGCCAATCATCTCAGAGTTAATGAGCACAGAAAATATTAATGACTTCATAAAGTACGTTGATATCATTCAAATTGGTGCTCGTAATATGCAGAATTTCGCTTTACTGAAGGAATTAGGTAAAATTGATAAACCAGTAATGCTTAAAAGAGGTTTCTCTAATACAATTGAAGAATGGCTAATGAGTGCAGAATATATAATGGCTGGTGGGAATCACAAAGTCATATTATGTGAACGTGGAATTAGAACATTCGAACCATATACAAGAAACACATTGGATATTTCCACAGTCCCAATTGTTAAGAAACTAAGCCATTTACCAGTCGTTATAGACCCTTCTCATGCTGCTGGAAAATGGGATTACGTTGAAAGTTTGTCAATGGCTAGTATCGCAGCTGGAGCTGATGGATTAATCATTGAAGTACATCATGAACCAGAAAATGCCATGAGTGATGGAGCTCAATCGTTAAAACCTAAGAAATTCAATGAACTTATGAAGAAAGCAAGAGTACTTGCTGCTGCAGTAAACAAAAAAGTGTAAACAAAAAGGTTATCTCACGATAACCTTTTTTATTTTACATCAAATCTTCTAATACCACTGTTTGTGTTCTATCAGGACCAACACTAAAGATTGATACTGGTGTTTCACTTAACTCTGATATTTTATTTAAATAGTTTTGTGCATTAAGCGGTAAATCGCTAAATTTAGCCACTTGTGTAATATCTTCAGTCCAACCAGGAACTTCAATATATACAGGTTCACAGTTCTCATAATCCTTTATATTTGCAGGGATATAGTCGATCAATTCATCTTCCAATTTATAGGCAACACAAATTTTAAGTGTTTCAATGTTTGTCAGTACGTCTAACAACATAACACTAAGTCCTGTAATTCCACTTACTCTTCTCGTATGTCTTAATACCACAGTATCAATCCATCCAATTCTACGAGGTCTTCCTGTAGTAGTGCCATATTCATGCCCAATATCTCTTATTTGCTTAGCAACTTTATTTTCAAACTCCGTAGCAAAATAACCACTACCTACTCTTGTAGAATAAGCCTTTGTAATTCCTATAACATCAGTAATATATTTAGGGGAAATCCCTGTATTTAGCGGTACTGAAGCAGCTGTAGGTGATGACGATGTTACAAAAGGATATGTCCCGTGATCAGTACAAAGTAATGCTCCTTGAGCTCCTTCAAACAATACTTTCTTATCATCATCAAAAGCTTTGTTAAGTAATATTGAAGTATCTGTAACAAATTTACTAAGTACTTCTGCATATTTACTATATTCAGTATAAATAGCTTCTATATTCATTTCTTCTTTTCCAAACAACTTAAATAACTTATTGTAGTAGTTCAAATTGTCAGTTAGTTTATCATAAAATGTTTCAGGATCTATAAAATCGCACATTCTAATCCCGATACGAGAGTATTTATCTGCATACGTTGGTCCAATGCCCTTTTTAGTTGTTCCTACTTTTTTTGAATCTTCTTTTAATTCTTCAAACAAACCGTCAAGTTCAATATGGTAAGGTAATACAACATGAGCTCGATTACTAATTGCTAAGTTATATTCATTTACACCGCCTTGTTTAAGCATTTCCAGTTCCTCTAATGCAGCTTTTGGATTAATTACCATTCCATTAGCCAGGACATTTATTGCGTCTTTTCTAAAAATCCCTGAAGGAATTAAATGTAATGCAAATTTCTTTCCATCAAATTTTATTGTATGTCCTGCGTTGTTACCACCTTGAAATCTAACAACAACGTCAGCTTTTTCGGCTAAGAAGTCGGTTATCTTACCTTTACCTTCGTCACCCCATTGTGTTCCTACTACTACGACACCTTTCATAAATATCCTCCTATAAACTACTAATTATATGTCTTGCTACCCAAATACCATTTGCTCCAGCTTGGGCTAAACCACGCGTTATTCCAGCGCCATCTCCACCAAAATATAATCCATTTACTGGTGATTCGAAATACTTATTAACTTCAGGTCTTGCACTATAAAATTTAGCTTCTACTCCATAAAATAAAGTGTGATCACTAGTAATTCCTGGTGTTACATGTTCTAAAGCTTCCATCATTTCAATTAAAGACTTCATAGTATTATATGGTAACACCAATCCTAAATCACCGGGAACGGCTTCTTTAAGCGTTGGTGTAACAAAACTTTCCTTTAATCTTTTGCTTGTAGTTCTTCGCCCTTTTTTAATATCACCGTATGTTTGAATAACAATTGAACCATTACTAAGTTTATTGGCTAATCTACTCACTTCATGTGCAAATTCATTAGGTTCATTAAATGGTGTACTAAATTTATGAGAGACTAATAAAGCAAAGTTAGTATTTCTACTTCCATACTTAGGATCTCTATAAGCATGGCCATTTGCCAGCATTGTACCACTATGATTTTCAACTACAACGTGCCCACTAGGATTTGAACAAAAAGTTCTTACCGTTGTTCCAACACTAGTTCTATATATAAACTTACCTTCGTAGAGGTTTTCATTAATTTCCTCCATTAACTCATCATTTGTCTCAACACGAACTCCAATATCAACTTGGTTAGCTATTTGAGGAATATTATATTTCTTAGTTATTTTCTTCAACCAAGAGCTACCATCGCGGCCTGGTGCAATAAAAACTTTATCAGCAAAGATTCTATCACCATTTAACACAACTCCCTTAATAGAGCCATTTTCCACTATTATGTCAGTAACTTCTGTTTTATATCTCATCGTTATTTTCTCAGATAAGTACTTGTATATACTTTGTAATATCTTTAAATTATCTTCAGTCCCTAAATGTCTTACTTTAGCTCTTAATAATTTTAGACCTGCAGCTAATCCTCTTTTTTCAATTTCCTTAACTTTGGCAGTTGTTGGATCAGTGATATTTGGTGTAGCACCGTGTTTTAAATTAATTGCATCAACATATTCAATTAATTCCTCAACTTGCCAGCTATCAAGATATTCAGTCATCCAACCACCAAATTCACTAGTAATGTTGAATTTTCCATCACTATAAGCCCCAGCTCCACCAAATCCATTTGTTATTGAACAAGCAGGATAACAACCACTTACTCCTTCTCTATTCAACGGACATTTAGTAATCTTCTTCTCTAAAATAGGACATTTCCTACTAAAAATATCTAGTCCTTTATCAATCAAGATTACCTTTAAATCAGGTTTTTTCTCGATTAGTTCATAACTAGCAAATATACCTGCAGGTCCCGCACCTACAACCACAACATCAAATTTATAGTCCATGAAAAAACCTCCCTAAAAAATAAAAAAAGCACCTATAATAGGTACACTTGTAGCGTACATCTATTAGATTTTGGTACGCCGTTTTTGATATTTCCATTTGTATAATAGCATTTTAAATTTTTGATGTCAATAAGTAATCTTTATCCAATTTTAATATTGAAAAAAAAAAGGCTAAATTTAGCCTTTTTCCATTACTTAAACAAATTCTAATAAATCAACGACATAATATAGATAGTGTTTATCAAGTTTGATTGTTTCAAATATTACGTTCAATCTATCTTTTTTAAACTCAAATCTAATAAATCTACTTAGATCATTTGCTCTCATAAACAGATATTCTCCATTTATATTGGCCGATACATCTTCATTTAACGTTACGGTTACATTGTTTTTTAATCTACGTATCTTCTCTACACCTTTTAGTACCGAATAATGTTCAAAAAGTTTTTCATACATATATAATTCAATCTCTTTTGAAGGAATCCCAAAACGATCTTTAAACTCTTCAGTTAATTGAATTATATCTTCTTTGGACTTGATATTCGCTATTTTGCGGTGCATTTCCATTTTTATGTAATCATTTTTTATATAATTTGAATCAATGAACTTGTTTACTTTTACTTTTAATGGTGTTGTAGGCTCTTTAATTTCATCTATTTCACCATTTTGAAGACTTACTTCTTGCTTTAACATCTCTAGAAAGAGATCAAGACCTACACTATCCATAAATCCCGATTGTTCAGTACCTAAGACGTCTCCCGCTCCTCGTATTGATAAATCTCTCATCGCAATCTTGAATCCTGAACCAAGCTCGGTGAACTCTTTAATTACCTTTAATCTTTTTATTGCTTCTTCTGTTAATTGTTTATTTTTCTTATACATAAGATATGAATAAGCTATTCTATCACTTCGCCCTACTCTACCTCTTATCTGGTAAAGCTGAGATAATCCTAATCTATCACTATCATGAATTAATAAGGTATTGGCATTAGGAATGTCAATTCCAGTCTCAATGATGGTCGTCGATACTAGTACGTCGTATTCCCCATCAAGAAAAGCTTGGATTACTTCTTCAAGTTGTAATCTACCCATCTTACCATGAGCATAAACAACTCTTGCTTCAGGAACTAATCTTTCAATTTGTCTAGCTACAACAGCTATATCATCTACTCGATTATATAAGTAAAATACTTGGCCATTTCTAGCCATTTCCCTTTCAATTGCATCCCTTGTTATAGCATCGTTTCTTTCCAAAACATAGGTTTGAATTGGATATCTATTTAAAGGGGGTGTTTCTAACAAACTCATACTTTTAACACCCATAATAGCCATTTGTAATGTTCTTGGAATTGGTGTAGCACTTAATGATAATACATCTATATTTATCTTCATTTCCTTAATTATCTCTTTGTGTTCTACTCCAAACCGTTGTTCTTCATCAATAATTAGCAAGCCTAAGTCATTAAAGACCATATCCTTAGATAAAATACGGTGTGTACCAATAACAATATCTATTTCTCCTGTTACTAGTTTCTTCATAACTTCTCTTTGAACTGATCTTGTAATAAATCTATTAAGTAGTCCTACTTTTATTCCATACTTAGTTAATCTTTCCTTAAACGTAAAGTAATGTTGGCGGGAAAGCACTGTAGTTGGCGCTAAATAAGCAACTTGTTTGTTGTCCAAAACAGCCTTAAATGCAGCTCTCATTGCTACTTCTGTTTTACCATATCCCACATCACCACATAATAATCTATCCATTGGCATTGTTGATTCCATATCTCTTTTAATGTCTTCAATAGCTGTTAACTGATCTGGTGTTTCTTGATATGGGAAATCTGCTTCAAAATCCAATTGTAAATCTGATTCAGGGCTATAAGCGAAGCCTTTTGCCTCTTCTCTTGCTGCATATAGTTTTATTAGTTTTTCTGCAATATCCTTAACTTTCTTACGAACTCTTTGTTTTGTTTTCGCCCAATCTGCTCCACCAAGTTTATGGATTTTCGCCTTTGTTCCTTCACTTCCCACATATTTTTGAATTAATTTAATATTTTCTACTGGAATAAATAACGTATCATCACCCTTATATGCAATATGGATGTAATCATTGGTATTTTCTCCTAATGTCATTTGTGTAACACCTAAGAATCTCCCAATACCATGATCGTAATGAACAATTAAGTCACCTTTTTTTAATTCTTCAATTCTAGATAGTTTTTTAGCATCTTTTAAAGAAGACCTATATTTAGCCTTTTTCCGTTCCTGTCCCTTGTATAAATTATCTTCATTTAGAAGTATTGTGTTTATACTAAAGAATTCGAAAGCTAAGAAGTTGTCGCTAACAAGCAAGTTAAGCTTCTTATCAAGAATGTCGTCTTTTAATCCAATTATGCTAAACTCTACTTTATCATCAATCAGTGATATAAATTGATTTAATTTCTTTTGATCTTTAAAAGTAATAATTACTGTAGTATATCCTTTATATTTGTTTAAATCTTTTAGTAACATATGGACATTATTGTTATATATCACAGGTTCTTTTGCTCTTACTTCTAGTTTATCTTTAGCTTTTCTTGTTACACCAAACACATCTAAATAAAGCGATTTACCAGCGTATATATGTTCAATATCCTTTACTAATTTGAATCCTAGTTTAGGATAATCTCCTGTTGATGTATACCACTCAGTAATATCAGTGATTACCGTCTCATAGTTTTCTTGTACTTTTTTATGATCCCAGTATATTATTGTCTTATTGTCTAAATAATCGATGATTGTTTCTGGTTTGTTATAGATAAAAGTAGAATATCTAGCCAATTTATCAATGTCTGTGTGTGATTCTAAATTAAGCAAATCCTCTTCAATTCTCGAATATGATTTCTCATCAAAGGGCATTTCCTCTAGTTTTTCATTAATTAGGTTGTTTAGTTTCCTAAATTGAGTTTCACTATAATGAAACTCAAACATAGGGAATATTTCTATGTCTTTTGTCTTTATTGTTGATCTCTGAGTGTTTATATCAAAGAACCTTATAGTTTCTACTTCATCATCAAAAAACTCAATACGCAAAGGATTTATCTCATTTAATGGGAATATATCTAGCAAACCGCCTCGATATGAGAATTCACCTTGCTTATCAACCTTCTCTTCTCTTTTATATCCTAATGAAACTAACTTTGATAGCAACTCATTAATATTAACAACATCATTCTTTTCTAGCTTAATTATGGCCTTTTCCCATTGTTTTCTTGGTTGTAGGTACTTAATTAATCCTGTTGTGTTAGTTACAATAACCATTTTATTATTATCTAATATTTTTCTAATGGTATTGATTCTTTCCAACTTGAATTCATTACTCATCGCAAGCATTTCAGTTGTTAAGAATTCATCTTGTGGGAAAAACCCTAGATTATTAGGTTCTAAGATGTTTGAAAGTTTATCAAAAACCTTTTGGGCATGGTAAATATTGGGTGCCACGAGTAAAACACTATGTTCTACCTCATTAAATACTTCTAGTACAGTAAAAATACTGATACTTTCATTAGTATCAGTTATGTGTAGTTCATCTAATTGATGGTATTTTGCCTTTAAATCTCTAAAGAAAGAGGTATTAGACAAGTATTTTAGTATTTTATTCATAATTTCACCCCACGCACTTATAGCAAATTCCTCAAAAGTAGGGGGATTCGCTTTAATGTAAATTTATATTAGCATAACACTATTGTTTTTTCAAACAAAAAAGCCCAGAAGGGCTTTTAGTTGTAATTATTCATTATTATTGTGAATTCTTTGGAATTCTTAAATTCTTCTATAATTTCTGATGTCTTAGTTAGAGCTTTATTTAGGTCTGTTCTTTCTTCCTTAGAAAACTTGCCTAAAACATAATCTTTTGCAGCAATTAAAGGATTTGAATCAATTCCAATTCTAACTCTTTGGAATTCTTGTGTTCCCATATGAGAAACAATCGATTTAATCCCGTTGTGACCACCAGGACTACCTTTTTCTCTTAAACGTAGTTTACCAAGTGGTAGTGCTAAATCATCATAAATGATTAGAACATCTTCAACATCAATATCATAATAATCCATTACAAGACGAATACTTTCTCCAGATAAATTCATAAATGTATGTGGTTTCAATAATACTAAGTTGTCTAATTTTAGCGATTCCCCACGGAATTTATTCTCTAATTTGAATTTTCCTAAGTTATCATCAACATATTTATCTAAACACATAAACCCAACATTATGTTTGGTATCTTTATATTTCTTTCCTGGATTTCCTAGTCCTACAACTAATCTCATATTATCGCCTCTTTGGTTTAATAACTAAATGTCTTTGCTGTCCTTCTCCTTCAGAAATCGTTGATACATCACGCCATTCTGCTAATTTTGTATGAATTATTCTTCTTTCATAGGCGTTCATTGGTTGTAACTTAGCAGAAACTCTTGTTTTAGCAACTGTTTTAGCAGTTTTAGTAGCTAAAATCTCAAGTTGTTTCTTACGATTAGCCTTATATCCCCCGATATCAACTAATACTATTAATCTTTCATCGGTATAGATGTTAACCAAATTGCGAATATAGAATTGAAGATTTTCTAAAGTTTTTCCGTTTTTTCCTATTAATAAGGGATTTTCATCAGTATTAATAGCATAAACGATTTCATTTTCAGATCTTCTTCTCATCTCTACTTGTGCTTGAATCTGCATATTTTCAAAGATATCAATTAAAGCTTTATACCCTTGTTCTGCGGGATCCGCGTTTACTGTAGCAGCAACAACATAAGTTTTTATAATCATACCTTTTTTATCAATAACTTCAATATCGATAAATTCTTGGCTAATACGAAGTTCTTTTGATGCGTATTCTTTAGCTTTATCTAAATTTTTTGTCTCAAATTCAATTCTTTTCATAATCAATTACCTCTAAACTACAACTGATTTGCTTTTTTGTTCTTCTAAATACTTCTTATAACCTTGTTTTCTATTGATATAAGTTTGGAAGAATTGGTAAGCATTACCGACGATCCAATACAATGCGATACCATTATTGGTAACCGCTATACTAACTAACATAAATACCATGAAATATGACATATATTTCATTTGATTAGCAGTTGATGCTGCCTTATCTGATTGATATTTTTTGTTTTGTAGGTATTCCGGTTTAGATTGTGCATATTTTTGATATCCGAACATTAATACACCTACAAATATTGCTAATAATACTTCAGGGAATATTGATCCTAAAGCTGTAAATACACCTTCAGAACTAAATACACTAAAATCTACACCTGCTTTTAAATCCATTCCTAAGAAAGTATAGTTTAAATCAGAGTAATCTCTAGTAACAACGCTACCAAATGCAGCTCCAATTGATAGAGGTACTCTACGTACAACTTGGTACATTACTATAAAGATAGGCATTTGTAAGAAAGGTAATAAACATCCTAATGGATTAATATTATATCTCTTATAAACTTCCAAAGTCTCTTGCTGTTGTTTCTTTTGAGAAGCTTCATCAGTTCGTCCTTTATACTTTTCTTGAATTTTGTTTAATTCTGGTTGTGCTTGTTGCATATTCGTTGTCATTGCATTACTTTTAGCGTAAATTGGCCATCCTACTGATCTTACAATTAATGTCATGATAACTAATCCTACCCAGTAATATCCACCGGTAACATTACTTAACCACACCATAAAATCACCTAATAATCCAACTAACCATTGGAACCAACCCCAACCTTGATCATAACCTATTGGTTGTTCGTAGATTGACGTTTCACCGCTACCACAAGCTGCTAGTAATACTACTAAAACTAACGTTACGGCAACTAATTGAATTCTAGTTGTCTTTTTCATTGTCTTTTCTCCTTAAAATGTTTTGTTTTTCCATCAATCCTTCAATTGAATTCTTTATTTCTGTAAAATTAAGCGCTCTAGCATCATTTTTTACAACAACAAAGATATCATAAAGATTGACAATGTCTAAGTTAGAAATGATTTCTCTAACTCTACGTTTGATTTGATTACGTTTTACAGCATTTCCAAATTTCTTAGAAACACTAACAGCATAACGGAAATGAGGTTTTTCATGGTTTTCGTTCTTATACAAGACAAAATAGCGATTTCCCCTGCTTTGTCTTGTTCTAATTATCATTTCAATTTCACTGCTTTTCTTAACGCGGTACTCTTTTTTCATTACTACATCACCTACCTAAAATAAAAACCACCTAAAAAAACAATATTATTTTTTTCAGGTGGGTACAGGTATTTTATAATATATTCGATTTTAAATTGATGCTTAGTCAGAAACTGTAAGTCTCTTGCGACCTTTAAGTCTTCTTCTTGCTAGAACTTTGCGTCCTCCAGGAGTCTTCATTCTTGAAAAGAAACCGTGAGTCTTTGCTCTCTTACGCTTATTTGGTTGATATGTTCTTTTTGGCATAATCAACACCTCCTAATTCTTTTGATAAAACCATGCTATAACATTATATATGTAATGAAATCATGTGTCAATAGTATAAATCAAAAAATATAAAAGTACAATAAGTTTCAAAAGTTATCCACATTGAATTACGGCTATTTCTCGTTATTTCAATATAGCGAATTGTGGAAATGTGTAAGATGTTAATTCATATAATGTGGGAAATGTGGGAAACATACTTAAAAGGCTTGTTATGAGTGTGATTAAACCGCCAATAATGTTAACAAGTAGTGTGTATAAAATTAGTTATCCCCATTTTTAGTGGACAAGTTTTTTTTCTTTTCCATATTTTTTTATGTTATATTAATATTGTAAGATTTTGAGGTGAACTACATGAAAAAATACACAGAAATATGGGAAGACATCAAACAATCCTTAGAAGAAGATTTAGATGAAGTTGTATTTACAGAGATTTTCAGACCTGTAAATACTGTTTTTAAAGTAGTGAACAATTATATATATATAGTTGCTCCTAATGAATTTGTTAAAAAGCGTATTGAAATGCTTTACTTAAACAAATTGAACAAGTATTTAGAGTACAAAGTAGATGAGATGCATAAATTTCGGATAATTACTGAAGAACAAGCATCAAAAGAATTGTCAGATTCTAAAGAATATAACGTTAATAAAGCTGATGATTCACTAACAAACCGCTATATACATGGAAATATGAACTCTAGCTATACGTTTGATAGCTTTGTAGTTGGTAATTCAAATCGATTAGCTTATACCAGTGGAATAAAAGTTGCCGATCAACCAGGTATTGTTGCTAATCCTTTATATATTTTTGGTGATGTTGGTCTTGGTAAAACGCATTTAATGCAATGTGTAGGTAATTATATCCTAGAAGGTGACATGAACAAAAAGGTATTATATGTTAAAACTGATCAATTTGTTGAAGAGTATGTAAGAAGTGCATCAAAAAGGAAATTTGATGAATTTAATAGCAAATACCGCGAAGTAGACGTTCTATTAGTAGATGATATTCAGTTTTTATCAGGTAAAACACAGTCTCAGAACGAGTTTTTCAAATTATTTGAGTTACTTCATGGCCAACAAAAACAAATTGTTATAACAAGTGATAGAAGTGCAAACGAGTTAAAAGATATAATGTCTAGACTTACATCTCGTTTTGAATGGGGAGTAACAGTCGATATTAATCGTCCCGACTTAGATCATCGTATTAAGATTTTAAAGAAAAAATTAATGGCAGAAACATCAAATTCAGATTTGATTCCAAATGATGTAATTGAGTACATTGCAAGTGTCTTTGATAACAACGTAAGAGAGTTAGAAGGAGCACTAAAAAGAGTACTATTTTATTGTACAGCTTTCAATATAGATTTCACAGTTAAAAGCGCAGAGGCAGCACTGGAAAACCTCGTTAAACCGCGCATAAACGATAATTTCTTAAGTGAGAATAAAATAAAGAATATTATGAGTTTAGTTAGTGATTATTATCGTATATCGACTAGTGATTTAATATCGAAAAAAAGGACTGCAAAATATGTATTTCCAAGACAAGTTTCAATGTATTTAATAAAAACATTATATGATCTTCCATACAAAAAAATAGGTACTTTCTTTAACAATAGAGATCATTCAACTGTAATGCATTCAGTTGAGAAAATATCTAACGAAATAGAAATGGATATTAATGTTAAAAAAGATGTGGAAAAACTAACTATAAAATGTGGACAAAAGTGAAAAAAAAATCACCAAAAAACGGCATAATATGGTATAATAAGACTATGATAAGTGTGGATTTCCACAATTCCACAGTCTATAATAATAATCAATAATATAAATTATAATTAATTAGGGGTGGATTTTATGAATTTTCAAATTAACAAGGACACTTTATTAAACAATTTGATAGTAGCTCAAAAAGCTTTATCAAACAAAACACCAAACCCTGCTTTACAAGGGATAAAGTTGGATGTTTTAGAAGATCATTTAATTATTACAACAAGTAATTCTGATATCGCTATTAAACTAACAGTTAAAGATCCTAGTCTTTCAATTCAAAGTACAGGTTCAGTTTTAATACCTGGTAAATACTTTATTGAAATTATCAGAAAATTAGATGGTTTAAAGGTTTCTTTATCAATGGCAGCTGATAATATGCTTAGAATTGAAGCAGATAGATCAGACATTACTTTGAATATGATGGATTTAGAAGATTATCCAGAATTACAATTTAGTGAAAAAGTTAAATCTATTAAAATAAATGTTCGAGTATTAAAAACTATTATTAGACAAACTGCTTTTGCAACTTCATCAATTGAAAACAGACCTATATTAACTGGTGTAAATTTTAAAATTGAAGGAAAAAAATTAAGAGCAATAGCTACTGATAGTTATAGATTAAGCCAAAAAGAAATAGAATTAGAAGAATCTTATGAGCCATTAAATATTATTATTCCTGGTAAAAGTTTAGAAGAGTTAATTAAAGTACTAGAGAATAATAACGATACAGTTGAGCTTCATTTTGATCATTCTAAAATATTATTTAAATATAATAACTTATTGTTCCAATCACGTTTATTAGAGGGAAATTATCCGGAAACATCAAAATTAATTCCGACAGAATTTCCAACAGTAATAAGATTTAATAAAGAAAATTTATCTACCGCTATTGAAAGAGCAAGTTTATTATCTTCAAGAGATGGTAATAACGCGATAGTTAAATTAGCTTTAAGGAGAGACAATATTATTGAAATTACTTCTAACAGCCCTGAAATTGGTAAAGTATTAGAAGAAGTATATCCTGTTGATGAAATAGTAGGACAACCGTTTAAAATAGCGTTTAGTTCAAAATACATACTAGACGCATTGAAAATATTTAATTCTAGCGAAGTAGCAATCAATTTTACCGGTGAAATAAGACCATTTATAATCAAAGGTGAATATGATGAAAACATGCTTCAATTAATATTACCTGTAAGAACAGAATAAAAGGCCTAACAAGGCCTTTTTTTTATGAGCTTGTTTTCCACAATAAAACTTGTTTATATACACTATTTATTATATAATATTTATATACATAATAATATATATGAAAGATAGTGATTTTTTTATGGAAAAAATTAAGATAGAAAGTGAATACATCACTTTAGGTAAGTTTATTAAATTCGCAAACATAACTTCTTCTGGTGGAATGGTTAAAGCTATTCTTCAAGAACACAAAATTTATGTAAATGATTTATTAGATTCAAGACGAGGAAAGAAGCTTTATCCTGGAGATAAGGTTTTAATTAAAGGTATCGGTGTCTACCGTATTATAAGTTAATGTATTTAAAAACCCTTAATATAGCGAACTTTCGCAACTACGAGTCTCAAAAATTAGAATTTAATAAGCATTCTAACATCTTCATTGGTAACAATGCTCAAGGAAAAACAAGTATCCTTGAAGCTATCTATGTTTTAGCATTTACAAAATCACATAGAGTTTATAAAGATGTAAGTTTCATTAAAAATAGCGCTGAGTACGCTAAAATCAATTCCCTAATCAATTTAAACAACAAAGATATAGAATTAGACATAGTAGTATCAAAACTTGGTAAAAAAGCAAAATATAACCAAATAGAGTTAGATAAACTAAGTGAGTATTTAGGAATTCTAAATGTTGTAATATTTGCACCAGAAGATCTAGAGTTAATTAAGGGAAATCCTAAAACTAGGCGAAAATTTCTTAATTTAGAGATTGGGCAAATATCAAAAGAATATTTATATAGTCTGCAAAATTATCGCAAAGTACTTAAACAAAGAAATGATTTATTAAAATCTATGCAGAAGAAACAAACAAAAGATTTAATGTTACTTGATGTGATAACGGATCAATTAGTAGGTTATCAAGAGTATTTAGCAAGCAAAAGAAGCGAATTTGTTAAGGAAATTGAAAGTTTAGCTCAAAATCACTATAAAAAGTTAGCTTCAACAAAAGATATTTTAACAATTGAGTATATTCCTTCAATTGTTAAAAATATAAAAGAAGAATATATTGCTAAGTATCAGTACGATATTATTACAGGAACTACTAATCAAGGGATTCATAGAGACGAATTGGAATTTTACATTAATAGCTTCCCTGTAAAATCTTTTGGTTCTCAAGGTGAACAAAGAACAGCTGTATTAGCTATTAAATTGGCACTTATTGACTTTATTTACAACTATAAAAAAGAATATCCTGTCTTATTACTAGACGATGTACTTAGTGAATTAGATAAAACAAGACAAAATAACTTATTAGAATATGTTAGTAAGGACATTCAAACATTTATAACAACAACAGATTTAAATGAGATAGATTTAGAAAAAATAGTAGATTATGACATTTTTCAAATTGAAAATGGAACTATAAAGGAGAGTGACAACAATGGATAACAACACTTATGATTCTAGTAATATACAAATATTAGAAGGACTAGAAGCAGTTAAGAAAAGACCAGGAATGTACATAGGGTCTACCGGACCTAGAGGTCTTCATCATTTAGTATGGGAAATTTTAGATAATTCAATTGATGAAGCTTTAGCAGGAGTAGCAACTCATATTAAGGTTGATATTCTTGAAGGAAACATTGTTTGTGTTGTCGATGATGGAAGAGGGATACCAGTAGATATTCACCCTAAAACGGGACTTCCAGCTGTTGAGACAATTTTAACAACATTACATGCTGGAGGAAAATTTGATAATTCTAGTTATAAAGTTTCTGGTGGGTTACACGGTGTTGGAGCTAGTGTTGTAAACGCCTTAAGTGAATGGATGGAAGTTGAAATTCACAAAGATGGTAGAAAATACACACAAAGATACGAATATGGATTTACTAAAACGAAGTTAATTGATCATGGTCCATCAACAAAATCAGGGACTATTACAACATTTAAAGCAGATCCATTAATTTTTAAAGAAACAACAGAGTATGAATATGAGATCTTAAGAAATCGTGTTCAACAAATGGCGTTTCTAAATCGAGGTGTACGCATCCAAATTAACGATTTAAGAACAATTGAACCAATTATGAACGAATACCACTATGAAGGTGGAATAATTGAATATGTTCAGTATTTAAACCGTTCTACAGATGTTTTACATGATAAAGTAATCTTCTGTGAAGGTGAAATTGATAGTATTGTTATAGAAATAGCTATGCAATACAATACTGCTTATCGTCCAAACATCTTTAGCTTTACAAATAACATTAATAATGTTGAAGGTGGAACACATGAAGAAGGATTTAGAATGACTTTAACACGTGTTTTAAATAATTATGGTAAAGCAAATAACATCTTTAAAAAAGATGAGGCTTTAGTTGGAGATGACACAAGAGAGGGATTAACATGTATTATTAGTGTTAAACATCCCGATCCTCAATTTGAGGGACAAACAAAATCAAAATTAGGTTCAACAGAAGTAAGAAAAATCGTAGCTAGCGTCTTAAGTGACGGATTAGATCGATTCTTAATGGAAAACCCAAATGATTCAAGAATTATAATTGAGAAAGCATTAATGGCTTCAAGAGCACGCTTAGCAGCTAAAAAAGCTAGAGAAGCAACAAGAAGAAAAAGTCCTCTTGATGGTTTAGGTTTTGCCTCTAAATTAGCTGATTGCAGAAGTAAAAACCCAAAAAAATCTGAAATATATATAGTCGAGGGAGATAGTGCTGGTGGTTCTGCTAAACAAGGACGAGAATCAGAATTCCAAGCTATCTTACCATTACGTGGAAAAGTAATAAATGTTGAGAAATCACGTTTAGACAAAGTTTTAGGTAATAAAGAGATATTATCAATGATTCAAGCTTTTGGTACAGGTATTGGTGACGAATTTAATATTGATGATGCAAGATATCATAAGATAGTAATTATGACCGATGCGGACGTTGATGGTGCGCATATTAGGACTTTATTACTAACATTCATATTTAGACATTTAAAACCTTTGATTGAAAAAGGATATGTTTATATTGCACAACCACCTTTATACAAAGTACAACAAGGTAAAAAAGTTGAATATGCTTATATAGAAGAGGAATTAGAACCTTTATTAAAAGAATTTGGACCTAGAGTCACAATTCAACGCTATAAAGGACTTGGAGAAATGAATCCAGTACAATTATGGGAAACAACAATGGATCCAAGTACAAGAACATTGCTTCAAGTAACATTAGAAGATGCAATTGAAGCTAATGAAGTATTTAGTATGTTAATGAGTGAAGAAGTTGCACCAAGACGTGAATTTATCCAGAAAAATGCAATATACGTACAAAACCTGGATGTATAGGAGATGAACAACATGGAAGAAAATGTTAAATATGACAATATAAAAGAAATAAACATCTCCACAGAGATGAAAGCATCATTTTTAAGTTATGCAATGAGCGTTATCGTTTCTCGTGCTTTACCAGATGTTAGAGACGGTTTAAAACCTGTACATAGAAGAATATTGTACGGAATGGATGAACTTGGTGTATATCCTGACAAATCATATAAGAAATCGGCTCGTATTGTTGGGGACGTAATGGGGAAATACCATCCTCATGGTGACTCATCAATCTATGATGCAATGGTTCGTATGGCACAAACATTTAGTTATCGTTATCCATTAGTTAATGGACATGGTAACTTTGGTTCTATTGATGGAGATGGCGCAGCAGCAATGCGTTATACCGAATCAAAAATGATGAAAATAACAACAGAAATGTTAGCTGATATTAAAAAAGATACAATTGATTTTGTTGATAATTATGATGGTTCTGAAAGAGAACCAAGTGTATTACCAGCTAAGTTTCCTAACTTATTAGTTAATGGTGCTACAGGAATAGCTGTAGGTATGGCAACCAACATACCACCACATAACTTAAATGAAGTAATTGATGGTATATTGGCATATATTGACAATCCAGAAATTACTGTTGATGAAATCATGATGTATATTAAAGGACCAGATTTTCCAACTGGTGGAACAATCATGGGAATGACTAATTTACGTCGCGCTTATGAGACTGGAAACGGCTCTATTAAGATAAGAGCTAAAGCTGAGATAATTGAACACAAAAACGGAAAAAAATCAATTATTATCACTGAAATACCATATCAAGTTAATAAATCAAGACTGATTGAAAAAATAGCAGAGTTAGCAAAAGAGAAAAGAATTGAAGGAATAACAGATTTACGAGATGAATCAAATCGTAAAGGAATTAGAGTAGTAATAGAACTAAGAAAAGACATAAATGCAGAAGTTACTCTAAATAACTTGTACAAATTTACACCCCTTCAAACTTCATTTGGAATTAACATGCTTGCTCTTGTTAATAATGAACCTAAAGTTTTACCAATTATTGACACATTAAAATATTATGTAGAACATCAAATAAAAGTATTAACCAGAAAAACCCAATTTGAGCTAAACAAAGCGAAAAATAGAGCTCACATCTTAGAAGGATTAATTGTTGCTTTAGATCACATTGATGAAGTTATAGCTACAATTAGAAATTCATATGATGATGCTGAAGCACAATTAATGTCTAAATTTGATTTATCAAGTGAACAAACTAAAGCAATTCTTGAAATGAGATTACGTCGTCTTTCAGGTCTTGAAAGAGAAAGACTAGAAAAAGAATTAGAAGAATTAACACTATTAATTAGTGATTTAGAGTTCATTTTAGCTAATGAAGATAAAAAATACGAAATGATTAGAGAACAATTACTTGAAATTAAAGAAAAATTTGGAGATGAAAGAAGAAGTGATATCAGTTTATCATTAGATCTAGACATTGAAGATGAAGATTTAATTCCAGTTGAAGATGTAATCATAACAATTACTTCAAGCGGATATTGTAAACGTATGAACACAGAAGTTTATAAAACACAAAACCGTGGGGGTAAAGGAATGAAAGGTATTAAAACCAATGAAGACGATGTTGTTGAACACTTAATCAACACATCAACTCATGATTTTATCCTGTTTTTCACTACTAAAGGTCGAGTTTACAAAATGAAAGGGTACAAAGTCCCTAATTATGGTAGAACATCTAAAGGTTTACCAATTGTGAATCTACTTAATTTGGATGATGGTGAAGATTTAGCAGCAGTTGCTAAGATTAGCGATTTTGATTCAGAAGATTTCTTATTCTTTGTAACTAAACGAGGAGTAGTAAAACGTACTCCTGTAACAGATTTTAAAAATATTAGAACTACAGGTATAAAAGCTATTAATCTACGTGAAGAAGACGAATTACTTGCGGTTAGATTAACTGATGGAGACCGTGATGTAATTATCGGTGCTTCAAACGGTAAAGCTATTCGATTCCACGAATCAACAGCCCGAGCTATGGGTCGAGTTGCTAGTGGAGTAAGAGGTATTTTGCTTGGAGATGCAGACGAAGTAGTAGGTTTCACAATTGTTACTGAAGAAAGAACACAAATTTTAGTAGTAACTGAAAATGGTTATGGGAAAAGAACTCAAGTTGATGAGTATCGTCAACAAAACCGTGGAGGTAAAGGAGTTAAAACTCTAAATATTACCGAGAAAAACGGACAATTAACTAAACTAAGAAGTGTAGTTGGAGATGAAGATTTAATTATTACAACTACTAAAGGTATGATCATTAGATTACCAATTGAACAAATAGCAACTTCAAAACGTGCAACACAAGGTGTAAGATTGATAAAATTAAACGAAGGACATAAAGTAGCTACCATCGCAATTGTCCCAAAAACAGAAGATGAGTTTGATGAAGAAATACAACCAGAAAATACTGAGAATAATGTTGAAACTGTTGTAGAAAACACGGAAATAGCTGCGGAAAATTTAATAGATAATAAAGAGTAATAATATTTGGAAGAGGCAAAATATGCCTCTTTTTTATTATAATATGATAAAAATATAAAAGGCTATATAAAGCGTTTTCCCAAGCATATATAATCAATAGTGGGGAGTATATTGAAGAGAAATGAATATGATATATACTTGTCAAATTTACAACTGATTGACAAATATATTTTATAATGGTATTATCAAATCAACAAAGCGAAGAAGAGGCTAAGTAATATACGAAACATTTAAGAGAGTTAGTGGTTGGTGTGAACTAATAATGACTGTATATGAAATCTACCTTGAAGTGAGACTAATTATCTCCGGGTTGTTCCGTTAGAGACATAAGTTATAAATTTAGGTGGTACCGCGGAAATTATTTCGCCCTTGTTGATTGACAAGGGCGTTTTTTTATACAAAAGGAGGAATAATATGTTAGACATTAAAAAAATAAGAGAAAACACGGAATTTTATATTGAACTACTAAATCGTCGTGGAGGAGATTTTTCCTATTTGCACGACCTGGTAAAAAAAGATAGTAGGAGAAGAGAAATAATACTTGAAGTAGAACAAGTAAAAGCAAAAAGAAATGAATTAAGTAAATTGATAGGTAACTATAAAAGAGAGAAAAAAGATACTAAGGAATTATTTGAAAGTATAACTAATACTGGAAAAAATATTGGTGATTTGGAACAAGAACTAAAAAGAAATGAAGAAGAAATTCATGAAGGTTTATTGATTACTCCAAACATTCCAAATGAGGAAATACCAGTTGGAAAAGATGAAGAAGACAATTTGGAAATCAAGAGATATGGAGAGATAAGAAAGTTTGATTTTGAACCTCAACCTCACTGGGATTTGGCTACAAACCTTGACATCTTAGATTTTGATAGAGCTAGTAAAATTACTGGTCCACGCTTCACTGTTTATAAAGGACTAGGAGCAAGACTAGAAAGAATACTAATAAATTTTATGTCAGATTTACACGCTCACGAGCATGGATATACAGAAATTATTCCACCATATATTGTTAATGGTGAATCAATGCTTGCAACTGGACAATTCCCAAAATTTAAAGATGATGCTTTCAAGATTTTGGATGAAAGAGATTTATATTTAAATCCAACAGCTGAAGTACCAACTATTAATATGCATAGAAATGAAACTCTAAAAGCAGAGGAATTACCAATTAAGTATACAGCTTTCACAACTGCTTTTCGTCAAGAAGCAGGAAGTGCTGGACGTGACACTAGAGGAATTATTCGCCAACATCAGTTTAATAAAGTTGAATTAATTAAATTCACAAAACCTGAGAATTCAGCAAAAGAATTAGAAGAAATGTTAAAGAACAGTGAAAAAGTATTAAAACTTCTAAACTTACCATATCGAGTAGTAACTTTATGTACTGGAGATTTAGGTTTCAGCATGAGAAAAACTTATGATATAGAGGTTTGGTTACCTTCTTATAACACATATAGAGAGATTGGTAGTATTTCTAACGCCGAGGATTACCAAGCTAGAAGAGCTAATATTAAGTTTAAACGAGATCCAAAAGCAAAATCTGAATTTGTCCACACATTAAATGGAAGTGGATTAGCAGTTGGAAGAACTGTAGTAGCAATATTAGAAAACTATCAACAAAAAGATGGTACAATTAAAATACCAGAAGTTTTAGTTCCATATATGAGAACTGAAGTAATTAAATAGGAGGGTAAAATGATTGACATTCATGAGCAAAAAGAATTTAAGTTGTTAGAAGAAAAGAATGATATAGTAATAGTTAATAATTTAGAAAATGAGTTAGTAAAACAATTGGATAAGGCATTAGGAGGTTATTTGCAAAAAGGCCTAAAAGAGCCATTTACCACTATTCATACACTTGGTAAATTAACTGCGAAAAGAGTTCACATAGTGAATTATGACAAGTTAAAAAAACCATGTAAGAGAAAGAATATATATAAAGAAATTTCAAAACTAAAGAATGATATTTGTGTATTAATTGATACATTTGAATGTGAAGATTATAAAGAAATTGTTAAGGATTTATCGGAAAAAATATTAACTAATAATTATGCATTCAATAAATTCAAGTCAGATAAAAAAGAAGAGAATAAAAACTTTTATTATTATGGTGAAACTAAGATTAAAGATAGTGTAATTAAAGGTTATGTATTAGGACAATCTATTAACAACTGTAGAGATTTAGTAAATACTCCTTATAACAAACTCAATGCAAGCGATTTAGCTGAGTATGCTAATAAACTTGAGGAAATTGAAAACGTAACTGTTGAAATTTTTGATAAAAAAGCTTGTGAAGATATGAATATGGGATCATTTCTTGGTGTAAATAAGGGATCAAAAGATGAACCAAAACTTATTCTTATTAAATATAAGGGAAAAGAAGAATGGAAGAAGCCTACTGCTTTAGTTGGTAAAGGTGTTATGTACGATACAGGAGGTTATTCTTTAAAAACCCCAGTGTCTATGCCTGGGATGAAAGTTGATATGGCTGGCGCTGCTGCAGTAATTAGTGCAATTGGAGCAATCGCCAAACTAAAATTAAAAGCTAATGTAATGAGTATTGTTGCTGCAACGGATAATCGTATTGGTGACGATGCAATTGTACCTGATGACATTTTAACTTCAGCAAGTGGAAAAACAATCGAAGTTATTTCAACTGATGCAGAGGGACGACTTACTTTGGCAGATGCAGTATGGTTCGCTCAAAAACAAGGTGCTAAAAAAATAATTGATATTGCCACTTTAACTGGAGCAATGGTAATGGCTTTAGGTAAAGAGTTTACAGGTGCATTTACTAATGATGATAAATTCTTTAAGGAATTTAATAAAGCTGCTCACAAAACAGGTGAAAAAGTATGGGAGATGCCTATAACTAAAGGATATCACGACGAGCTTAAAAGCAAAGTTGCAGACATGAAAAATAAAGGTGGAAGAATGGCTGGTGCTTCTCAAGCAGCAGCATTCATTGAGAATTTCATCGATAAAGACACTAAGTGGATTCACTTAGATGTTGCAGGTACTGCTTCGAATAAAAATGGTGGTACAGGTGTTATGGTTAAAACGTTTACAGAGTTATTCGAGTAAAAGATAAAAAAAAAGCTATAAGTTAAGTCTTATAGCTTTTTTTCTTTATATAGTATTAAAGATTCATAAGGTAGTAATTTTTTTAAAGATGAAGCTTGATAGTTTTCCATAACTATATCGTAACCTTTATAATCATACTCAAAGTCTAATTCTTTATCAGTAAAATTAGATATGACAACTATTTCTTGAAAGTCATTAAATCGTCTATAGGCAAATATTTCATTACTATCTTTGAATAGAAGTTCAAAATCACCACTAGATATCAATTCTGAATAATCACTTTTTCTTCTCATTTCAATAAGATCTTTATAAGTATAGAATATTGAATTAGTATCTTTTAAAGCAGCAATAACATTTATATTTTTATAGTTTGGGTTAACTTTTAACCAAGGAGTTTCATCGCTAAATCCAGCGTTTTCCTGGTTGTTCCACTGCATAGGTGTACGTGCATTGTCACGTCCCATTGCGTAGACTCCATTCATGAATTGATCATGTGTTATTAGTTTTTGATTAACAACAAAATCTTTATAACTACCATGTATTTCAACATCATTATAATCTTCAAGAGAATCAAATTTCACGTTTGTCATTCCTATCTCTTCACCTTGAAAAATATAAGGAGTTCCTTTCATTATATGTAGTGTCATAGCTAACATTTTAGCGCTCTCAACTCTATATTCTTTATCGTTACCCCATCTTGAAACTATTCTAGGTAAGTCATGATTATTCCAGAATAATGAATTCCACCCTTTTTTAACTCCTGTTTGCCATTTAGAAAGAACTTCTTTAAGTTGCTTTAGATTGAGCTCTTTGGGAATCCACTTACCTAGCCAATCCCAATCTAATGTCATATGTTCAAATTGAAAAATCATACTAAGTTCTTTTCTTTTGGGATCACTATAGAGTTCTCCAATTTCTGGAGTTGCACCCCATGTTTCTCCAACTGTCATAACATTATAATTTCCAAATGTTTCACGATTCATATCCTGAATAAAAGGATGAAGATTAGGACCGTTACTAACAATGTTCTTATCAATTTCTTTTCCAATTAAATCTATTACATCTAATCTAAAACCACCAATACCTTTATCTAACCACCAATTTATCATAGAGTGAATTTCTTCACGTACTTTAGGGTTTTCCCAGTTTAAATCCGGTTGCTCTTTTGCAAAATTGTGGAAATAATACTGCTTTGTTGCTTCATCAAAAGTCCAAGCACTTCCACCAAAAGTACTCCCCATATCACTTGGTTCATCACGCCATATATAATAATCTCTATAAGGATTATTTTTTGTCTTCCTACTTTCTTGAAACCATTTATGTTTGTCACTTGTATGATTAACAACAAGATCCATAAGAATCTTGATTTTATATGTTTTCCCAAGTTTAATTAGTTCTTCTAAGTCTTTTAAGTTACCAAAAATAGGATCTATATCCTGATAATCAGAAATATCATAACCATTATCTTTCATAGGGCTTTTGTAAACAGGACTTAACCAAATTACATTAATCCCTAAATTTGATAAATAAGGCAACTTTTCTAAGATCCCCCTGATATCCCCTACACCATCATTGTCTGAATCCATAAAACTTCTAGGATATATTTGATAAACAACTGCAGTTTTCCACCATTTTACATTCATAGTAATTCTCCTAAGTTAGTATAGTGTTAATTAATTGTAGGATAAACCTTTTAATCTTTGAAGTAAATAGGGAAGTGGTTTCAGTAATAAAAAAAGAAGAATTTTGAAATTCCTCTTTTAAGTTTATATGGCGCTATGTTCAAGCTCTTTCTTTATAGAATTAACTAAATTATTAAAATATTCACTATTGAATTTACCATAATTATTAATAGTTGACAATTCCATACCATCATCTTCATATCTTGGTATTAAATGAATGTGAAAATGAAATACACTTTGTAATGGTTGATCATTATTGCTAATAATATTTAAACCTATAGGACTAAATGCTTTATTTATTGCCTTAGCAAGCCTAGGAACAACTTTAAATATGTTCATAGCAGTTTGTTCGTCTAACTCATAAACATTCTTAACGTGTTTCTTAGGAATAATTAGAGTATGACCTTTTGTACCTTGAGTAATATCAAGAAACGCCAGAACATTGTCATCTTCATAAACCTTATAGCTTGGGATTTTACCAGCTCTTATATTACAAAAAATGCAATCCATTCTATTCATCTCCCTCAATAATTCTTAAAACTCGATAAATGTCTTTCATATCTCTTAACATGAAGTCAGGTTCTACTTCCATTAAATGAAGTGCTCCTTTAAAACTCCAGGCAACACCTGCACTATATATACCAGCGTTTTTACCAGCTAAAATATCCCCTTGGTTGTCTCCTATCATAATGGCACCTTTAGGGTTGTCAAAGTTACTTAAAGCTACGTCTACGCTATTTCTGTGTGGTTTAGGAAACTCAACTTCATCTAATGAAGTGAAAGAATCAAAGATTTTTTCTAAACCGTAATGTGTGTAACTAGGCCAAGCAGCTTCTTTAAACTTTGATGTAAGGATTCCTAGGTTATAACCTTTAACTTTTAGGTCTTTCACTACTTCGACTACATCAGGATAGATTTCAAAGTTTCCAACTTCGTATATAACATAAAATTCTCGATAAGAATTTATCATATCTTGGATTTCAAAAGGATCTTTAGTGTAATTCCCAAATGTTTGCTCTAAGGTAGGACCAATAAATGTGTGAATGTCCTCATCAGTAATTGAAACATCAGGAAAGTGACGATCAAAAGTTGATCTAAAGCTTCTAATTATAACGTCATTTGTATTAATTAATGTTCCATCTAAATCAAATAATATTGTGTCTAATTTCTTCATAAAATCACCTAAAAAGATTATAACATATATAGTTTTTTAATCAAAACAACATGAAAAGATTTGAGTTTTTAAAAAAAAGAGGTACAATATTATCGGTAAGGAGTGATATCATGGCAAATATCATTAACGAATTAAAAGAGAAAATTAAAGGAAAAGGGCTAAAAATAGTGTTTCCTGAATCAAATGACGAAAGAATAGTTGAAGCTGCAGTAAGACTTGCAAAAGAAGGATTAGTAAATCCTATTTTAATTAAGACAGACAAAGGAATTCCAGAAAAATTTGACACTTCAAAGTGCACTATCATTGATCCTAAAGAATACGAAGAGTTTGATAAAATGGTTGAAGCATTTGTGTTAAGAAGAAAAGGAAAAGCCACTGAGGAACAAGCAAGAACAATGCTGTTGGATGAAAATTATTTTGGTACTATGCTTGTATACCTGAATAAAGCAGATGGATTAGTAAGTGGGGCTTGTCACTCGACAGGTGATACGGTACGACCTGCTTTACAAATTATTAAAACAAAACCAGGTATAAGAAGAACATTTGGTTATTTCTTAATGGTTAGAGACAACGAGAAATATATATTTGGTGATTGTGCTATTAATCCAAATCCAGAGGCAGAAGATTTAGCACAATTTGCTATTGAATCAGCGAAAGCAGCTGAAATGTTTGGAATAGTACCTAAAGTTGCATTATTATCATTTAGTACTAATGGTAGTGCTAAAACAGAAGAAGCAGAAAAAGTATTAAAGGCAACTAAATTAGCTCAAGAGGCTAATTCTGGTTATGCTATTGATGGAGAAATGCAATTTGACGCAGCCTTTGTCCCTAGTGTTGGAATTAAGAAATATCCAGGAAGCAAAGTTGCAGGACATGCAAATACATTTATATTCCCTGATCTAAATAGTGGAAATATTGGATACAAAATAGCACAAAGACTTGGTGGTTTCGAAGCTATGGGTCCCATCTTAGCAGGACTAAATAGCCCCGTAAACGACTTGTCTCGTGGTTGCGATAGCGAAGATGCTTACAATACTTCTATCATCACAGCAGCACAATCATTATTAAATTAAAAGCCTATAAAGGCTTTTTCTTTTTGCTTTTTCGTATGTTATAATATATTAATGAGGACTGATGCTATGAAGACATGTAAAATAATATATAATCCAACAAGTGGTAAGAAGGATTTTGAAAATCATTTGGATTATGTCGTAAAAAGAATTGAAAGTGAAGGATACAAAGTAACTGTTGAAGCAACCTTTAGACCAAAGCATGCTATAACATTAGCAAAAAATGCTTGTAAGGAAATGGTTGATTTATTGGTTATTTCTGGAGGAGACGGAACATTTCACGAATGTTTGAATGGAATTTCAAAAAGTGAATTTTCTCCAGTTATCGGCTATATTCCATCAGGAACAGCTTGTGATTTAGCTAGTACTTTGAAAATACCTAAAGATGTTGTTTCTGCAGTAGATATAATCCTAAATGGTGAAGTTGTCAAAATGGATTATACAAACAGTAATAAAGGATCTTTTATTTATGTAACAGCAATAGGAACATATGTTGATATATCCTATGTAACAGATTCAAAAACAAAAAAGTATCTTGGTTACTTAGCCTATTTGATTACAGGGATAAAAGAATTCTTTACTATTCCAATGATTAAAACAAAGATAGAACATGATAATGGCTTTTTAAGAGGATATTATTCACTGATACTTGTTGTAAACTCTAAAAAAGTAGCTGGGTTCAATATCGTAAATAAACCCATATTAGATGATGGTAAAGTAGATGTAGTAGTTTATAAGTATATTCCACTATTAAATAATATCATATACTTCATTTCATTTTTACTAAGTCCAAAAATTTTACCTGGAGTAAGAAAATTTCGGACTTCCAACTTAAAAATATACACTAATCACCCCCATAAGTGGAATATGGATGGGGAAGAAGCAGATAGTGGTAATCTAGTAATTCAAGTGCAGAAACAGGCACTTAATATAATTATTAACCCAAAAATTAAAGACAAGTACTTTAAGGAGCAGTGATTATGGAAAAAAGAGAAATCAAAGTAAATGGGAAAAGAGAACAAGTATCACTACTTGGATTTGGATGTATGAGATTTCCAACAAAAGATGGAGAGATTGATACAAAAGTATCAAAAGAAATGATATATAAAGCTGTAGAAAATGGCGTTAATTATATTGATACTGCTTATCCATATCATGGAGGTAAAAGTGAACTGTTTGTTAAAGAAGTTATTCAAGAATTAGATAGAAATTCATTTTTTCTAGCCGACAAATTACCAATATGGGATTGCAAGACAAAAGAAGATGTTGATCGTATTTTTCATGAGCAATTAGAGAAATGTGGAGTAGAATATTTTGATTTCTACTTAATTCATGCGGTTAATAAGGATAGAATAGAAGAAGTGAAAAATCTTGATTTATTCGCAACATTAGAAAAATACAAAAACGAAGGTAAGATAAGAAATATAGGATTTAGTTTTCATGATGATTTAGACGCATTTAAATTGTGGGCTGATTTATATGATTGGGACTTTGTGCAAATTCAACTAAATTATATGGATATTGAACATCAACAAGGGATGGAAGGTTACGAAATTCTTACCAAAAAAGGGATTCCCGTAATTATAATGGAACCTGTTAAAGGTGGTAGTTTAGCTAAGTTCAATGAGAAAATAGAAAGTAAGCTTAAAAGTTACAATAAAGAAGCTTCTATAGCATCTTGGGCTTTTAGGTGGGTAGCTAGTTTACCAAATGTTAAAGTAGTTTTAAGTGGAATGAGCACTTTAGAACAAGTTGAAGACAATTTAAAGACATTCAATAACTTTATACCGTTTAATGAAGAAGAATATAAGATTATTAAAGAAGTTAGAAATGACATTCATGATTTATCAAAAGTAGAATGTACATCGTGTAATTATTGTATGCCTTGTCCTCATGGAGTGGATATCCCTAAGAATTTCCGTGCTTACAATAATCATTCAATGTACGAAAATGATAATTATATAAAATGGGTAGTTGAGGATATGAACAAACAAAGCTCTTTAGCAAGTTTTTGCATTGAATGCGGGGAATGCTTACCAAAATGTCCTCAATTCATAGAAATACCAACAAGATTAATTGAATTTGATGGTTATTTAGAAGAAAAAAGGTTAAAAAATTGGAAATAATAAAAGAGGTTGTGGTAGTTGAAGGTTACCATGACCTTGCTAAATTAAAAGCAATATATGATGAGATAGATGTTATCATTACTAACGGTAGTGAGATTAGTGATGATACTCTCAACGAGTTAAAAATGTTAAACAAAAAAAGAGGTCTTATTTTATTCTTGGATCCAGATTATCAAGGTGAAAGAATAAGAAAGCAAATAAATGACTTTGTTGGTGAAACTAAACATGCCTTTCTACCAAAGGAAAAGTGCATCAATAAAAATAAGACAAAAGTAGGGATTGAACATGCTTCAAAAGTGGATATATTTGATGCGTTAAAAAATGTCCTAGAAACCAAAGAACAGACAATCAACCAAATAACTTTTCAAGACTTATGTGAACTGAAATTGATAGGGTGTAATAATGCAAGACAAAACAGGGAAATTTTAACAAATAATCTTGGAATAGGACTTAGTAACGGGAAGAGTATTTTACGAAAATTAAACATGTTTGGTTTTATAAAAGAGGATATAATCAATAATATTAAGAGGTGAATTATGGCGAAAATAGGAACAATTGGGACCACAAAAAACACATTAAAGAAACATGATTTTCATATTAAGAAGAAGTTTGGCCAGAATTTTCTTACGGATCAAAATATATTAAGAAGAATAACTGATATTGCATCAATAGATAAAGAAACTTTGGTAGTTGAAATTGGTCCTGGGTTAGGAAGTATGACTGAACTACTACTTGAAAAAGCAAAAAATGTCTTAGCTTATGAAATTGACAAGGATTTAGTGCCAATTTTACTAGACAATCTTAAAGATGATAGATTAATCCTAATAAATGATGATATTTTAAAGAGAAACATAGACGAGGACATTACCAATTTAAATAGCACATATAGTAATATAGTATTAGTGGCAAATTTACCATATTATATAACGACACCAATTATTATGAAGGTTCTAGAAGAATCTACTCAAGTAAAAGAATTAGTTATTATGATGCAATTAGAAGTAGCTAGAAGGTTCACTTCTGTTCCAAGCACGAAAGACTACAATTCATTAAGTGTGGTAATCCAATTTAAAACAGAATCAAAAATAGCCCTTAAAGTACCTAAAACTGTCTTTGTACCTGCACCTAATGTTGATAGTGCAGTAATACATATGAAGGTGAAAGAGAAGATAGAACCTTTTCCAAATGATTTAGAAGTATTCTATAAATTAGTTAGGACTTCTTTTACGCAAAGAAGAAAAACATTAGTAAACAACTTATCTAGTGGCTTCTCTATTACTAAAGATAAACTTTCAAACACATTGGTAGACCTTGGGTTTAGCCAAAGTGTTCGTGCAGAAGAATTAACTGTAAATGATTTTATAACACTATCAAATGAATTTAATAGAGATATCTTATAGATTTCTCTATTTTATATATATATGTTAAAATTATGTAGGTGATTATTATGATTAAAGAGAAAGCTTATGCGAAAATTAATTTGTTCTTAAATGTAACTGCAAAAAGAATTGATGGATTCCATGATTTAGAAATGGTTATGGCAGCAATTGATCTTTTTGATGTACTTACATTTAAATTATTGAAGACAAAAGATATCATTATCAAATCAAATGTGCAAATTACTAAAGAAGTTAGAGACAATCTTGTTTATAAGATTGCAAAAGGACTACAAAGCGACTTTGACATTGATTATGGAGTAGAAATTAATATAACGAAGAATATACCAATTGCTGCAGGACTTGCTGGAGGTAGTGCAGATGCTGCCGCAGCACTAAGAGGATTAAACAAATTGTGGAAAATAGGATTATCACTCGATGATTTATCCATGATTGGGAAGAATTATGGTTCAGATATTCCTTTCTGTATTTATAACAAGCTATGTGTAGCTAGAGGAAAAGGAGAAGAAATAGTATTTCTCGATAAAAAGCTTAGATTACCTGTTTTAATCATTAATCCAAATGTAAGAATTCAAACTGCAGACGTATTCAACTTAGTAAAGAAAGAAGAATTGTTATCTAAAAAGATATCCAATATGACATCTGGGATTTACAATGGAAACTATAATTTGATAGAGAACGAGTTATTCAATTCGTTAGAGAGATATGCATTCGAAATAGAACCAAAAATTTCAGAAATAAAGAACCAAATTAGGAATCTAGGTGTGAATGGAGTATTAATGAGTGGTAGTGGAGCTACAATTTTCGCTATAAGTAAAGATAAGAAGAAACTGAAGAGAATATTAGAAGTATTTAATGATTTATATTTCAAAAAATTGACCAAAATACGATAAACGGCCATTTAGTGCAAAAAATTAGTTTGAAACCGTTTTCTGTGTGTGGTATAATTATCTCAGGAAGCGAACAAAATACTTTAGATGCGAGGTGGTATTTATGAACATAACAGACGTAAGAGTAAAGAAATTCAACGGCCAAAACAGATTGAAAGCAATTGCCGCGATTACAATAGACGAATGTTTTGTGGTTCATGAGCTACGCATTATCGATGGGAAAGCTGGTTTATTTGTAGCAATGCCAAGCCGTAAAATGCCTAATGGAGAGTTTAAGGATGTTGCTCATCCTATTAATCAAGAAACTCGAAATGAAATCGAGAATGCTGTGATTGAAGCCTATAACCAACTGCCTGAGGAATAGACGTTTTTAAACAAATGTAACTTTGCTTAAAAAGTTGCATTTTATTTTGCATTTTTATTGAGAAAGTGTTAATGTATAGACGAGTAAAAATAGTTATTTTGGAGGTCTTTTAATGGCAAGAATATTAGGTCACAATATTAAGTTATTTAGTCTAAGTGCAAATCCTCAAATTGCTGAGGAAATTTCTGAATTTACTGGTATTCCACTAAGTAAAATTGAATTAAACCGTTTTGCAGATGGTGAGATTGGAGTTAATCTACCTGAAACAGTACGAGGACATCATGTTTTCTTAGTACAACCAACTCATGAACCTGTAAATGAAAATATTATGGAATTATTGATAACAATTGATGCAATGAGAAGAGCATCTGCTAAGAATATAAATGTGATTATGCCGTATTATGGTTATTCTAGACAAGATCGTAAGTCTAAGTCAAGACAACCAATATCTGCAAAATTAGTTGCTAACCTAATAACAGTTGCTGGTGCAACGCGAGTATTATCTATGGATTTACATGCAGGACAAATTCAAGGATTCTTTGATATTCCGATTGATAATTTCCGCGCTATGCCTTTAATTGTTGATTATTTCTCAAAGAAAAAATTTAAAGATGATATAGTTATAGTTGCTCCTGATCACGGTGGAGCAGTAAGAGCAAGAAAAATGGGAGATGTAATGCATTGTCCTATAGCGATTATAGATAAAAGAAGACCAAAACCAAATGTTGCAGAAGTAATGGGAATAGTTGGAGATGTTGAGGGTAAAGTAGCCATATTAATTGATGACATGATTGATACAGCAGGGACAATTACTGCAGCAGCTAGAGCTTTAGTAGCTAGAGGAGCAAAAGAAGTTTATGCAGCATGTACACATCCTTTGCTTAGTCCACCAGCAGTTGATCGTATTAACGAGTCGCCTTTAAAAGAAGTTGTATGTATGAATACAATTATGTTACCTGATCATAAGAAATCAGATAAAATAATTCAATTAAGTGCAGGACAATTGATTGGTCGAGGTGTATTAAACATAATTAAAGATAAACCATTAAGTAGTTTGTTTGAATATGAGGCTTTCGTATCAGAAGATAAATAAGTAGATGATTTCATCTACTTTTTTTTATCCAAAAATGGTATAATTTCAATGAGGTGATTTTATGAGCACAGGGGAAATAATTATTACAATATTAGTCGGATTAGTTTTAGTAATTGAAATTATGAGATTAACACAAAAACAAGGAAACAATAATCATGATGACATTATAGATAATCTTAAAAATGAAACAGGTAAATCGCTTAATACTTTAGTTAAAGAGTTATCAGAAATGAATATTTCTATAAATAAATCTATTAATGAATCTTCAAAAGATAATATCAAAGACTTAGGTGAATTCAAAGAAGGATTAACTAAAAACATTGTTGGAAATTTTGACTTAATGAATAAAAGAATTGAAGAACAAATGGACCGAATTAATAAAAAGGTTGAAGACAGGTTAAATGATGGATTTAAAAAAACAAACGAGACTTTTACTAACATAGTTCAAAGATTATCGAAAATTGATGAAGCTCAAAAAAATATTGAAAAATTATCTAGCGATGTGGTTTCATTACAGCATTTACTTACTGATAAAAAAGCTAGAGGTACATTTGGTGAAGTCCAATTGAATCATATACTATCAAGTATTTTCGGGGAGAATAATCAAAAAATCTTTGGAACTCAAGTTACATTATCAAATGGTAAAATAGTTGACGCATTACTTTATTTACCTGAAGAAATGGGGAATCTTGCAGTAGATTCAAAATTCCCACTAGAAAACTATCAAAAAATGGTAGATAGGGAATTATCTGATAGAGATAGAGAATTAGCTGGAAGAGCATTTAAACAAGATATGAAGAAACATATTGACGCTATTGCTACTAAGTATATAATTCCTGCTGAAACAAGTGATCAAGCTGTTTTGTTCGTTCCTGCAGAAGCTATATTTGCAGAGATAAATGCATATCATCAGGAAATAGTTGATTATGCACAAAGAAAAAGAGTATGGATAGCATCTCCAACAACATTGATGAGTCTTTTAACTACAGTGCAAGTATTATTGAGGAACGTAGAAAGAGATAAATATGCCAAAGTTATTCAAGAAGAACTTGTGAAACTTGGTGATGAGTTTAATAGATATCAAGAACGTTGGGACAAACTGTCAAGAAATATAGACACAGTTAACAAGAGTGTTAAAGAAATTCACACTACTAGCTCTAAAATTGGTAAGAGATTCCAAGCTATATCTCAAGTTAACATTGAGAATGATCAAATTGAAGACAAGTAATATCTTTTATTGACAAAAGATATTGAGATGTTATTATATTTGTATAAACGTTGATTGGAAAAGTAAAACTTGGGACTGTAACAAGCGAGTCTAGGATGGTGAAAGCTAGATTATAAGTTAAGTTTGAATAACACCATGAGTGATGGAAGAATTAAGTAGAACCATCCGTATTCCTGCGTTAAAGGAAAAAGTGCTAGATATTTCTAGAACTAAGGTGGTACCGCGGATATTATTCGCCCTTAAACATTTGTTTAAGGGCGTTTTTTTATTATAAAGGAGTGATAATATGAAATATTCAGTAAGACAGCTTTACAAAGTACATGAAAAATTGGAACAAAAAGAGATTACATTGTTTGGGTGGGTTAGAAATAATCGTGCTCAAAAAGAGTTCGGTTTCCTTAATCTAAATGATGGGACATTTTTTGAAACTATCCAAGTAGTATATGAAAATGAGTTTCTAGAAAATTTTAAAGAAGTTCAAAAATATCGTGTTGGTGTAAGTGTTAGAATCAAAGGTGTTTTAATAAACACACCTGAAAGGAAACAACCTTTCGAGATAAAAGCACGAGAGATTGAACTAATAGGAGATTCTCAAGAAGATTACCCTATTCAACCTAAAAGACATACAAAAGAGTTTTTAAGAGAAAACGCTCATTTAAGACCTAGAACTAACTTGTTTAGTGCTGTCTTTAGAGTGAGAAGTATTTTAAACCATGCGATTCATACTTTCTTCCAAGAAAGAGATTTTGTACACGTTGCAGCCCCCCTTATTACAGCAAGTGATGCGGAAGGAGCAGGAGAAACTTTTAAAATAACAACTCTTGATTTAGATAAATTACCTAGAACTGATAAAGGCGAAATTGATTTTAAACAAGATTTCTTCCAAAAGAAAACAAACTTAACAGTTTCAGGACAGTTAGAAGCTGAAGTCTTTGCAATGGCATTCAGAGATGTCTATACATTTGGACCAACATTTAGAGCAGAAAACTCAAATACAACAACTCATGCTAGTGAATTTTGGATGATTGAACCCGAAATCGCATTTGCTGATCTTGGTGACGATATGGATTTAGCTGAAGAAATGCTTAAGTATGTAATTAAATATATTATGGAAAAAGCACCTGAAGAAATGCAATTTTTTAATAAGTTTGTTCAAAAAGGACTCATTGACAAGTTAAATAAAGTTGTAACTAGTAGTTTTATAAGAATAACCCATAAAGAAGCCGTTCAAACGTTGCTTGATGCGAATGAAAAATTTGAAAATAAGCCTTCATTTGGTGAAGATTTAGCTACAGAACATGAGAAATATTTAGTTAAACATTTTGATGGACCAGTTTTTATAATTGATTGGCCTAAAGATATTAAAGCTTTTTATATGAGATTAAATGATGATAATGAAACAGTTGCAGCTATGGATTTACTTGTACCAGGTAGTGGTGAACTAATTGGTGGTAGCCAAAGAGAAGAACGTTTAGAATTTCTCGAAAAACGTATGGAAGAGATGAATGTACCTAAAGAAGACCTCTGGTGGTATTTAGATCTTAGAAAATATGGAGGGTGTAAGCATGCTGGATTTGGATTAGGATTTGACAGAATGTTAATGTACTTAACAGGTATTGAAAATATTAGAGATGTAATTCCATTCCCAAGAACACCTAGAAACTGCGAATTTTAGTAAACAAAAAGCATCCATTTAGAATGGATGCTTTTTTATTTATGAACTTTTTATTTTTTGATTGTTTCAGCTAAAGTACCGGCTAAACCAACTAGACCCTGCATATCTGATGGAATAATCAATTTAGTTGATTGTCCATTAGCTACTTCAATCATTGCTTTGTATGCTTCTAATCTTAAGAATGCTTCACTTGCTTGAGCATTGTTGATTAGTTTAATACCTTCAGCTGTTGCTGATTGTACTTCAAGAATTGCTTTTGCCTTACCTTCTGCTTCACGAATTCGTACTTCTTTTTCTGCTTCTGCACGTAAAATTTTAGCTTGTTTATCACCCTCGGCAGTAAGGATTGAAGACTTTTTCTCACCTTCAGCTAATAAGATAGACTGACGACGTTCACGTTCAGCACGCATTTGTTTTTCCATTGCTTCACGGATGTCTTTTGGTGGTATGATGTTTTTAACTTCTACACGGATAATTTTTATTCCCCATGGATCTGTTGCTTCATCTAAGATAATTCTCATTTTAGCATTGATTTGATCACGAGAAGTTAATGATTCATCTAATTCTAAATCCCCGATGATATTACGTAATGTAGTAGCTGTTAAATTTTCGATTGCTCTAAGTGGATTATTAACACCATAAGTAAATAATTTGGCATCAGTAACCATATAGAATACTACAGTATCAATTTGCATTGTAACGTTATCCTTTGTGATAACTGGCTGTGGTGCAAAATCAACTACCTGTTCTTTTAATGAAACTCTTTTAGCAATACGATCTACGAATGGAACTACAAATTGAATCCCTGCGTTTAAAGATTTACTATACTTACCTAATCTTTCAATAACGTATCTGTTTGCTTGTTGTACTACAATGACTGCTTGTGAAAGCAATATTAGTGCAAATAATACTAATGCACCTAATAAAATCCAACCAAAACCTGGCATAATGTTTCCTCCTTAAATTTTTCTATTAAAATGGATAATCTACACCTTGAAATTTAGTGTCAATTTTTGAGACATAATCTCTTGGTGCTTTTTTCTTCGAAGAGAATGAAATCATAACGATATCTACTAAGATACCACCGATAAACAATGTTAACATGTAATAACCTGTTTTCCAGATAACTTCTCTGATAAATAGTGTCCACCAGTTTATTTTACCAGTTAACTCTATTTTCATCATGTTTCTACCTAACGTATGACCTTTCATAATTCCACTATACACATAATAAAGTAGTGTTACTGAAATAATATAGTATCCTAAGATCATTTGATAGTATTGCATGATAGCGGCTGCATGTTCCTCTGTATCAGTTGTATGGCCTGTTACGAGGCCGTCATATAGAACATCGTACTCTTCTTCTGTTAACTCTCCTGCATCAAACTGTGTGTTATAACCTGCAGCTAATTCATTATAATCTGCTGTTATTTGATTATATTCAACAAGCAAATTATCATAATTGTCGGGTTTAAGTATATCCCCTACTAAAAATTGAAATAGTAACATTAAAATTGCAATGATAGGAATTAAGTCTAGTAAATATGCACCTATCCTACGTAAAGAACCTACTCTCATCGAATCTTATCTACTATAAGCTTTACGCCTTCAATAGCCAAGACTTCAACTTTTTCATCTATCTCGATGTCTTCATCACCTGAAGTTACAGCAAGCCAATATTTACCATCAATTTTTACTTCTCCACGTTCTCCGATACCTATAGGTTTAGTACAAGTTGCTACTTTTCCTAGTAAGCGATCTGAGTTTGTGCTTATTGAGTTTGTCTTAAAGTAATTCTTTGCAACCGGACGCACTGCAACAACTAAAATTACAGAAACTACCAAGAAAGCAATTACTTGCACTGTTGTACTAACTCTTGTTAAGGATAATACAAAAGCAACTAGTGCCCCAACGCTAAACCAAATACTTGTTAGGTCCATCGTGTTCATTTCGATTAATGCTGCTACGATAATGACAACGAACCAAATAATAATCATAATTTCTCCCATAATTTACACCTCCGGTTTATTTAAATCAATAATTAAGAGTGATTCTTCAGAACTCCATTTCGTTTTAAATTTAAACGAATTGTTGTTTGATAAGTCGATGTCAATAAGACTAGCGACTTCTTTAATAAACTTCTTGTTACTTACTCTAGCATAGCTAGCTTTTACAGTTATTTTATGTCTTTTCTCCTGAGGTATTGCTCCAATATCAAATTCTTCTTTACTAATTGGTTTAACCGCAACCATTTTGGAATCAAGATCTAACCCTAATAGTACGTTATACGCACTTTCAAAGTGAGAACTTGCTGCCTTATTTAAAGTAATATTAGATTCGTATAATGTTGCAATTCCATCTTTAGGTTTTTTTGATGTCCAGACAAATGACATAATCTCACCTCCAAATATTTTTGTTTCACTTACTGGTATATTATACTATGGGAATTATTAACATACAAGAAAATTACAAAAAATTATTTTTAATTACTTTCCAAATATAGTATACTATCAATGCTGATGAAGGTTGTGATAGATTTATGAAAGAAGCAATAAAGAAATTTGAAAGAGATATAATTAAAACTTACCGCAGAGATATATGGAGTAAGTTTATTAAAACTATTCAAAAATATGATTTAGTTCAAGAAGGCGATAAGATAGCAATTGCTATGAGTGGTGGGAAAGATAGTCTATTAATGGCTAAACTATTTCAAGAACTTAAAAAACATCCACAACAAAATTTTGAAATTGAATTTATATCTATGGATCCAGGATATAATGACGAGAACTTAAAACTACATTTTCAGAATGCTGAAAGATTAGGTGTGCCATTAAATATTGATAAATCAAATATTTTTAAAGTCGTAGAGAAAATATCAAGTGATTATCCTTGTTATATGTGTGCTCGTATGAGAAGAGGATTCCTTTATAACATGGCAAAAGAAAGAGGATGTAATAAATTAGCTCTTGGACATCACTTCGACGATGTCATTGAAACAACTATGCTTAACATGTTATATGCCGGTAGTGTACAAACTATGTTGCCTAAATTTGCAAGTGATAATTTTGAAGGACTAGAACTAATAAGACCGATGTATTTAATAAAGGAAAGGCACATTATAGAAATTATGAAAGCAAATGATGTTGATACAATGGATTGTGGTTGTGAAATTACAGTTTGTCGTACGTCCTCAAAAAGATGGGAAGTAAAGCAACTTATTGAGAATCTACGGAAAACATCACCAGATATTGATAAAAGTATCTTTAGAGCAACTGAGAATGTTAATGTTGACAGGATTGTAAGTTGGACTTACAAGGGAGAAAAGTATAATAGATATGAAAAGAAGTAGGAAGTTTCCTACTTCTTTTTTATTTACCTAAACAGAATTTACTAAATAATTCATCTAATAGACTTGTTGATGAAGTGTCGCCAATAATCTCACCAAGTAATAACCAAGCGTTTTTAAGGTCTATTTCAACCATATCAACGGGCATTTGATCACTAATTGATGCAACGCCCTCTTTTAAAGCATTAAGGGTTTCAGTTAATTTGGCAATGTGTCTCGCGTTAGAAACGTATGTTTGATCTGTTAGATTAATTTCACCACTTAAGAACATTTTTCTAATCAGTTCCTCCAGGTCTTCGATTCCTTGTTTATGTAAAGCACTAATTGAAATGCTATTTTCAAATGAATGAGTTAACTCATTTTGTAAATCCTTCTTATTTATTATAATAATACGTTTTTTATGCTCTGTTAGTTTAAGTAATTGTTCATCTTCGTTTGTTAATGCTTGATTATTGTCGAGTACAAAGAGAATTAATTCAGCTTCTTTGATGCTTGCTTTTGCCTTATCTATACCTATTTTCTCTACAACATCACTCGATTCTCTAATTCCTGCAGTATCAATTAAATTTAGAATGATTCCACCAATATTGATGTTTCCTTCAACAATGTCTCTTGTTGTACCTTGTATCTCAGTAACAATTGCTTTATCTTCACGTAATAGAGCATTTAAGATACTTGATTTTCCTACATTAGGTCTACCGATTATTGCTGTTTTAATACCATCCTTAATGATTTTACCGAAGTTAGCTCTTTCAAGAATCCCATTTATATTTTTGATTAAGTCAAGAATACTCGGCTTTAATACATCATTACTTAAGACTTTGACATCATCATATTCAGGATAATCAATATTTACTTCGATATTAGCTATGATGTTTAGTAAATCACTTCTTAAATCAGAAACTAAACTATAAATAACACCATCTAAACCCTTATTAGCTAAAGTCAAACTCATATCTGACTTAGCTTCAATTACTTCCATGACTGCTTCGGCTTGTGTCAAATCAATGCGACCATTTAAGAATGCACGTTCAGTAAACTCACCGGGATTAGCACTTCTTGCGCCATTTATCATCATTAGTTGTAAGATTTTATTAGCTACAAAAACACCACCATGACAGTTAATTTCGACAATATCTTCAGTAGTAAAAGAACGAGGAGCTCTAAAAACACTGATCATTACTTCATCAATTTGCTTTTCATTTTCATCTAAAATGTGTCCGTAAGAGATTGTGTGAGACTGCACTTTTTCTAAGTTTGGACCTTTAAATGATTCGTTAACTACTGAAATGGATTCATCACCACTTAATCTTACTATACTAATTGCTCCCTGCCCTAAAGCAGTAGAGATTGCTACGATTGTATCTTTCATCATTTTCATCACCTAAATTATTATATCATATTTTATATTTTTAGTGTATAATGCTACTAGGTGATTATTATGAAAAATAAAAGAGGTTTTAAACATTATCTAAGATTTTGGATGTTAGCAACAGTTCTTTACTCTGCATATGTTATATTCATAAGTAGTAGAGATGGTATGGAACTATCATTCATTTTATCAGCAGTGTATTTGCCAATTGTCTTTACTTTTTTACTGTTTGCATTTGATACTGTATTTGATCGAATTTGGCCACAAAAGGACAAAAAAAGTGATCAAGAATTTGATGAATTCTTAAAAAAAACGACTTATAAAGTAAATGAAGAATTAGAGTTAAGTATTGAAGATTTTAGAAGATTAAGAGAAAATGAGAAATTCCAAAAATCATTATATCAAGTTTACCAAATCTATCTAATTGGTGAAACTGAAGAAATAAACTTCATATTTTTAGAAAAGAAATTTAAGAAAGATACTACTGAATATGTTGCACTAGAAATAGTAGTTAAAGAAGTTAAAAAAATGATGGTAAATTAATGAAAAGACTACCAAATATAGTCTTTTTGTTTTATAATAGAGGTACCCTATTTTTAATTATTGGAGTGAGAAATTATGGCTTATAAAGCACTTTATAGAACGTATCGTCCGCAAAATTTTGAAGAGATTGCAGGACAAGAACATATCACAAGAACTTTCAAGAATGCATTAAAAAATGATAAGATAGCACATGCTTATCTTTTTAGTGGTCCTAGAGGAACTGGAAAGACTTCAATAGCTAAAATAATAGCTAAAGCAGTTAACTGTGAAAAAGCTCCAGCCGAAAATCCTTGTAATGAATGTGATATTTGTAAAGGTATTGATCAAAACACAATAAATGATGTAATTGAAATTGATGCTGCAAGTAACAATGGTGTCGATGAAATTAGAGAAATTAGAGATAAAGTAAAATATTTACCAGGTGTTGGTAAATACAAAGTATATATTATCGATGAGGTTCATATGTTGAGTACTGGTGCATTTAATGCACTTTTAAAAACTTTAGAAGAACCACCTAAACATGTAATCTTTATTTTAGCTACCACAGAACCGCATAAAATTCCTGCTACAATCCATTCTCGTTGTCAGAGATTCGATTTTAGAGGTGTTAGTGTTCCTGAAATGATTTCTCGTTTAAATACTATTATCGAAGAAGAAAACATTTCTGTTAGTAAAGAAGCAATCAAGGTAATCTCAGAAAGTGCTGAAGGAGGTATGAGAGATGCAATTAGTCTTTTAGACCAAGTTGAGTCGTATACTGACAAGAAAATTACTGTTGATGATGTTCATGCTATTAAAGGAACGGTTTCTAATGAAAAATTATTAGAGATTGCAGAGGCAATCTATGTAAATAACTCAGTAGAAGCTATCAAGATCCTTGATGAATTAGTTTCTATGGGAAAAGAAGCACCTCGCTTAGTAGAAAATTTAATTAGATTTTACCGCGATATGTTAATCTATAAAAACACAAATGCTAACAAAGAAGATCAAATAATCTTTTCAAACAATGAGTTTATAAATTTATCAGAAAGAATAACTAATAATCTAATATTCTTTTATATTGATATATTAAATCAAACTCAAAATGATATGAAACGTACAAATAACGCTAAACTATATATGGAACTAGCATTAATCAAAATGGTAGATCATATTGAAAAGCAAGAGATTGTCATTGAAGATGTTGTATCTGAATTAAGACAAGAAATTGAGAATTTGAAAACAAATCTAAAATCTGACAATATCAAGATTTTAAAACCGGAGTCAGAAACTGTAGACTCTATTAAGGAAACATATACAAAAATCGCAATAGAGCCAAAAGAAGAAATAGTTAATTCTGTAGAAGAGACTGTTATTGAATCGAGTAATACGATTGATGATAAAAAAGAGGTTTCTGAACCAAAAGAAGAAGTAGAAGAAGAATCAAGTGAAAAAGAAGAGAATAAAGAGAATAATTTGTTTGATTTAGAAGTGAATTCTGAGAAAAAAGAAGAGCTTACTGAAGAACCATACAAAACATATGATATAAGACATGTTGAAGAAGTTCTTAACAATGGTAATAGAGAAGCTAAAATTGAAATGAATAAGAAATGGTTTGATATCGAAAGACATGTTGAACCTAGTATGATGACATATGCTAAAAGCATTACTACAGGGCGCTTAGTAGCTACTAATGGTAATATGATTATTATTCAGTATTCAAATGCATCACTTTGTAATAGGATGATGACTCCTGATGTTAAAGGAATAGTTGTTAAATTATTAAGTGACTTCTATAAATCAAATTTAAATTACTTGGCATTGCCGAGCGCAGTGTGGGAACAAAAAAGTCAAGAATTCATTAAAAAGTGGAAAGAGAATAAAGGAGAATATATAACACTATCTCCAATTGAACATTCAGCACTAAAAGAAATGCCAAAATTCAATAAAGAAGTAAGTGAATTTACTCCAGATAGCGTAAAAGATGCGATTAACATCTTTGGCTCAGATGCAGTAAGAATTAAAAAAGGAGAATAATTATGAATCCGTCGATGATGAAAAAGTTGCAAAAGATGCAAAAAGATATGGTAAGCGCACAAAAAGAGTTAGAAGCTTCAATTTTTTATGGTTCAGCTGGAGGAAAAATGGTAACAGTAGAATTTACTGGTGACAAAAGAATGCAAAACGTTGCAATTGATCCGGAAGCAATAGAAAGCAAAGAAGATATCGAAATGTTACAAGACACAATTATTGCCGCTGTTAATGATTGTATTAAAAAAATAGATCAAGAAACAGAAAGCGTAATGTCTCAATTTACTGGTGGAGGAATTCCCGGACTGTTTTAGGAGTGAAACACTATGAAATATCCAGACGCAATAGATAAACTAATTGAATCGCTTCGTAAATATCCAGGAGTGGGTAAAAAAACTGCTGAAAGATACGCATTATATACAGTGAATCGTTTAAATGACGATAGTATAGATGAAATTATCGAAGCATACCAAAAAATAAAAGAGGACATTTTCGAATGTCCTATTTGTGGAAATATCACTGATACAGATCCTTGTTATATATGTAAGGATGAAGCAAGAACACATTCAACAATTATTGTAGTTGAAGAAGCTAAAGATATAATTGCAATGGAAAGAACCAATAAATATCATGGGTTATACCATGTGTTAAATGGTGTTATATCTCCTAGTGATGGAATTGGACCAGAGGATATAAATTTAAAATCATTACTAAAAAGATTACAAAATGAGCAAGTAAAAGAAGTGATTTTAGCAACTAACTTAAACAATGAGGGAGAAACAACAGCTAACTACATTTCAAGACTTTTAGAAAGTACTGATATCTTAGTTACACGCATTGCCCACGGTATCCCTGCAGGGGGAAATATTGAGTATGCAGATGAAATAACCATTATAAAAGCATTAGAAGGTAGAAGAAAATTATAATTATTTCAAAAAATTCATAATATATACACATGTTTATTGGTATAATATAGGTAGAAATTTTAATTAATTTGTAGAAGAGGTGGAAAATATGAATGAATGGGTAATGGGACTTCCGTTTTATGACATGATTGAAACATTAATAAATGAGACTTTAGGATTATCGGATTTAATTCAAAGTGGGTATGATTTCTTTATTGGATTAAATGTAGTAGTTCAATTAATTGCATTAGTAGTATTAGCTATTATTGTAATCATGGGATTGTTTGAGCTAATCAAAAAATTGTCAAAAATTATTGTAGTAGTAGGGATCCTAGTAGGATTATACTTGCTTTACGATGGTGGCGCACTAGATGGAATTATTCCAAGTAGTGGAGCACTTGATGTTTTATTTTCATTAATAGGATGATAAAAGAGAACGATATTTTTATCGTTCTTTTTTTATGAAAAACTTACAAAATATTGACCTCTTTTAATGTAAGAATTTACATTAACAAATTTTCGAAAATTTAGTTTTAAATGAACTGAATCTATTGTATAATGTACTGTTAAAAAGATAAATATTTTAGGAGAGATAAGATGGAAATTAAATTACAGAATGTTACTAAGATATTCCAAGCGAAAGACAAAACAGAAACTGTTGCAGTAAATGGTTTGGATATAGTGATCCCATCAGGTAAATTGATTGGATTACTGGGCCCATCAGGGTGTGGTAAATCTACAACGCTTTATATGATAGCTGGGTTGTTAGACCCAAATGAAGGTCGAATTTTTTTTGGAGATGAAGATGTAACTGATATGCCTCCGGAAGAAAGAGGAATAGGACTAGTTTTCCAAAATTACGCATTATATCCTCATATGACCGTTAGACAAAATATAATGTTCCCACTTGAAAATATCAAAGTTCCAAAACAAGAAGCTGTTGAAAGAGCACAAGAAATGGCAGATTTAGTTGGAATTGGTGAACTTATGGATCGTAAACCAAAACAATTATCTGGGGGACAACAGCAACGTGTAGCAATTGCACGAGCTTTAGTTAAAAAACCAAGAGTATTATTACTTGATGAACCATTATCAAATTTAGATGCTCGTTTACGTTTACAAACACGTGAAGAAATTAAACGTATTCAAAGAGAAACAGGAATAACTACTATCTTCGTTACTCATGATCAAGAAGAAGCAATGAGTATTAGTGATGAAATAGTATTAATGGAACTAGGGGTTAAACAACAAGTTGGGGAACCTCAAAATGTTTATGATAAACCAGATAACCTATTTGTTGCTAAATTCTTAGGTACTCCACCAATCAATATATTTGATGGTGAAATTAAGGGTGGAAAAGTTCTTATTAATAATATAGAAATAGGAAAAGTTAAATCAGATGATCAAGAAGTGGTTGTTGGAATTAGACCTGAAGGGTTTGATGTAGTTAAAACGGGAACACTTAAATTAGAAGTGTTTCAAGTTGAAACTATTGGTAGAGATACAACTTTAATCATAAAAGATCCGACTGATGATAATAAAACATTTAGATCTATCGTAGATGCACAATATAGAGTTAAGCCAGGGGATATTGTGGATTTTGAAGTTAAAGACCACAAACTATATGTCTTCGATAAGGATACTGGGGTTGTTCTTTAATGTTAGAAAGAAAGAGTACCTTAAAGGCCTGGATGTATTTAGCGCCTGCGCTAACACTATTAACAGTATTTACATTTTATCCTTTAATTAATGCGTTTTTAATTTCATTCTTTGGAGACGTAATTATCGAGGATATGTCAACATCAGGATTCGTTGGATTACAAAATTATATTGATGTAGTTCAAAATGGGAATTTCCAAAGTGCTTTAGGAAATACAGCTGTAATAGTATTTGTTTCAGTACCAATTTCAATTATTTTAGCTCTATTAATTTCTGTAGGATTGAAATCAATTGATAAACTACAAGGTGTATTTCAAACTATATTCTTCTTACCATATGTAACTAATGCTATTGCAATAGGGATGGCATTCGCGTTCATATTCAACCAAAACTATGGATTATTAAATACTATCTTAGGATGGTTCGGATTAGCGGGAGAAGAAGGAATTAACTGGGTAGGAGCAGGAGCAACATGGGGTAGAGCAATGACGTCTTTACTTATTTATTCAATTTGGGGAGGACTAGCATTTAAAATTCTAGTATTCTTAAGTGGTTTACAAAGTATTGATAAACAATATTATGATGCTGCTCGAATTGATGCTGCACCACGAGGAAGAATTTTCACAAAAATTACAGTACCTTTACTGTCACCAATGATTGCTTATATTACAATTACTTCATTTATTGGTGCATTCAAAGTATATACAACTGTTGTAGGGATGTTTGGACCTAGTATGGGGACATCAGGTAACCCTCGTCAATTAATTACAGTTGTTGGGATGATATATGGATACATTGGGCAAATCGGACAAGGTGGAACCGCTGCTGCAATGGCTATATTATTATTCTTGATCACCCTTGCATTCACAGGAATCCAGATGCAAGTATCTAAGAGAAGGGTTCATTTCTAGGAGGGTGATATTATGAGTATAAAAAATACAAATACAAACGTTATTGATAAAAAAGAACGTGAAAAAAATAGAATTAAGACAATAGTATTCACAATTTTACTATATACTGGATTAGTTTTATTCGCACTGTTCGTTATAATTCCATTCTATTGGATGGTATTAACTGCATTAAAATCAGATGCTGATTTAACTGCACTCCCACCAAAATTATTCTTACCATTTAAAGATTTAAACTTCTCAAACTTCACAAATGCATTTGCAAGAGCACCATTTGCTAGAAACATGATGAATACTGTAATTGTAGCTATGATTTCAACTGTAGGTACACTGGTAACTACTATCTTAGCTTCATTTGCATTTGCAAGATTAAACTTTAGAGGAAGAGATTTATTGTTTGTTATATTCTTATCAACAATGATGATTCCTGGAGAAATATTTGTTATTACTAACTATTCAACTGTTGCTAGAATTGGATGGCTAGGAGCAGATGAATTAGCTCAGACTTATGGACAAGCACTACTTGCTATGACGTTCCCGTTTATGACAAGTGTGTTCTACATTTTCTTCTTAAGACAAACATTTAAAAGTATTCCAGATGAACTTTATTTAGCAGCTAAAGTTGATGGAACAAGTGATTTTAAGTATTTAAGAAGAGTTATGGTACCAATCGCAAGTCCAACAATTGTAACTATTACAATATTAAATGCAATGGGGACTTGGAATGCCTATATCTGGCCGAACTTAGTAACATCTAATGCTGATTTTAGGTTGGTAACAGATGGATTAAGAAATGCTTATACAGATGGGTTAGGTACAATATTCAATGAACAAATGGCTGCCGCATTAATCGTAACAATACCATTATTGTTAGTTTTCCTATTCTTGAAAAAATACATCATGCGTGGTGTTTCAAGAAGTGGAATTAAAGGATAAAAAAATAGGAGGATTTTAGAAAATGAAAAGAATGTTAACATTAGTTTTAACTTTAGTTCTTGCGTTCTCATTAACTGCTTGTTTAAACACAAGAGGAGACCAAAAGACAATTGAAGTAAATGTTCCGGATAGTTTAGGTACAGAGGAAATTACTATTACTTTCTGGCACACTTATGGACAAGGAAAATCAGACTTATTGGATGAAATGATTGCTGAATTCGAATTGCTTTATCCAAATATTACTGTAGACTCAGAATCACAAGGGAACTACACAGATTTATTATCTAAAACTAAAAAAGCTTTAGGTAGTGCTGGTGGAGTTAAACCTGACGTGGTTGTTGGTTATCCTGATCATTTCGCTGAATATATGGATTTAGGTGGAATTATTCCTCTAGATAAATTTATCGAACATGCTGACTGGGGAGTAGATTTAGATGATTACCAACCTTCATATGTAGCTGAAAATGCACAATATGCAGACGGTATGTACTCTATGCCATACTCAAAATCAACTGAAATGATGGTTTATAACAAAACTAGATTTGATGCTTTAGGAATTACATTTGATGCAAATGAAATCATAACTTGGGAATATTTAGAAACAATTGCTGATCAAGTAGTTGGTACTGGAGATAACCAATGTGAATATTTAATCAATTATGATTCAGCTTCAAACTTATTTATTAACTCAAGTCGTCAATGGGACGCAGGATATACAAATTCTGATGGTGAAGTATTAGTTGATAATGATACAACTAACGCAATGCTTACTTATTATCAAGGTTTAATGGAAGATAATATCTTAGCATTACCAATGCAATGGGAACAAAATTATGGTTCTGCAAACTTCTTATTAGAAGACGTATGTATGACTGTTGGTTCTACTGCAGGATTAACTTATAATAATCCTTTAGATAGATTAGAACCTGCAGATCAATTTGAAATTGGAATCTTACCAATCCCTCAATTCGATGGTAAAACTCAAAGCGCTATGCAACAAGGGCCAAACATCGCTGTTATGGAAAGTGGAGACGATTACGAAAGATTAGCTTCTTGGTTATTAATTAAACACTTAACTAGTACAGAAAACACTGCAAAATGGGCTATCGATACTGGATATTTACCTGTAACTCTATCAGGTTATAACAGTGATACATTCCAAGATTTCTTAGCTGGAACTGACTTAGATTATATCTATGAAGCAATTTCTGCTAACGCTGCTTATGCACAAATGAGCTTTAATAATTACGATCCAGCATTCGCTGGTATTGGTAAAATCTCATCAGCAAAAGTACGAGAAGAAGCTGGCTATGCGATAGAAACAATCTACGCTAAAACAATGTTGCCTGACACATATGATAAACCACAAACTATTATTGATGCAGTTCAAGAAATGATTAACCAATTAACTTGGTAGTTGTGTTTATATGAGAATCAAATTAGGGTTAATTATTGCTGTTTTACTACTTGTACTTACAGGATGTAATACAGACCCAGAAGACAAAGAATTAAATACAGATTATACCGATGCCTTGGAGATGGATTTTACTTATGAAGGTAAAAACTTTCTAACTGATCGTGTCGGAGAAGTTACACTAGTTAAATGTACTGACGGAGATACTGCAACATTTTCAACAGGTTCACAGCAGTTCGCAGTAAGATTCTTAGGTATAGATACTCCTGAATCAACTTATAGAATTGATCCTTGGGGTAAGGCTGCAAGTGCTTATACTTGTGATAAATTAACAAATGCTACAACAATTGTTTTAGAAGCTGGAGACGAAATGCAAGACGGCTATGGTCGATACTTAGCATGGGTTTGGTATGATGGTAGATTATTAAATCTAGAACTTATTGAACAAGCTTTCAGTAATTCTAAAGGAGTTTCAGGAACAAAATATGAGGATATATTCTATAACGCAGAATTTGCAGCTATAGAAACTGACAAACGTTACTGGGGAGAAATAGATCCAGATTACGATTACAGTTTAGAAGGTGCACCAATTACAGTAGGAGAATTAATTACTAATATGGATAACTATATTGGTAGAAAGATTGAGATTACCGGAACGGTAGCCTATGAAGTTGGAAATAGTCCATACTTAGTTGATGAGAGTGGATATGGTATCTATATTTACTTGTTAGAAAACTCATATAAAATTGCACCTGGAAATAAAATTACTATCTCTGGATTAGACTTAACATTCTATCCAGACCAAGAAACTGGTAGTCCTCAACTTGTTGGGGTTTACAAGAGAAATGTTGAACTCATTTCTGAAGGAAATGAAATTGTTCCTAGAATTATTGCTGTACCTGATATAGAAGTTATTGATTTAGGATCATTTGTAAAGGTAGAAAACGTTACTGTAACTGAGGTTTATACAAGCCCAAATACAGGAGATTATACAATTACATGTGAAGATAGTTTAGGAAATGAAATAGGATTACACATCTCGAGTAGTGTTGAACAATCATTAATTGATTCAATGTTATCTGTTGGAAGTGTAATTGACACGGCTGGTGGTTTAAGCCGTTACAATGGGCAATATCAACTGGAAATGTCAAGTTTAGACACAGTTGTAAAAAAATAAAAAGGTGAAGGAGATTTAAAAAAAATGAAGAAAGTATTAACTTTATTGTTAGTATTCACATTAGGTTTAACATTAGCATCTTGTACAGATCAAGAAGCTGCTACTAATGTTGCTGATGCTGCACAAAAATTATCTTTAGAAGTTTCAGATCCTACTGCTGTTACTTCAGATATTACGTTACCTACTGAAGGGTTACATGAATCTACAATTTCATGGGAATCTGATAACGCTGCTATCTCAGCTGCTGGTGTAGTTACTAGACCTGCTATTGGTTCAGATGACGTTACAGTTATATTAACTGCAACTTTTACAATTGGAAAAGAAACTACTACTAAAGAATTTACATTCAAAGTATTAGCTGCTGTTCCATCTGTTGCTGTAACTGCTGCTGTATTTGAAAGTTCAGCTACTGCTGTTGGAGATGTTGTAGAATTAACAGGTATCGTTGTTGGACTTGTTAAAACTTACGGTTATGAAATCTATGATGGAACTGGATTCACTTATGTTAATGAATTCCAAGATCCTACAGTTTCTATCGGTGATGAAGTTACTGTAATGGGTGAAAAAGGAATCTATAATAATGGTTCTGAATTAGTTGAAATTCAAAGTACAGTTGTAAATTCAACTGGAAATGCTCTTCCTAATTTTACAGAAACTACTATTGGAGAAATCTTTGCACAAGATCCTGATACTACAGATTGGTATCATGATATGTTCAATGCTGAAGGTGTAATCGTAGTCCAAGGTGATTATGATAATGCATACTTATCATGGTTTGATCAAGATTTAAATTTAAGACAAATGGAAATCTATTATAAATCATATGACGATGCAAAACTTGCTGCTGTCAAAGCTTTAGAAGGAAAAAAAGTTGAATTAGACTTTATCCTTAAAGATTATAGCTATGGTTCATTTAGATTAACAGTTAACTCTACTGGTGAAGTAAATGAAGCTACAATTTATACTGATGCTGAAAGAGCTAAATTAGCTGTTGCTTATAATGATTTGTTCTTCAATTCACTTGGTGATGAAGTTGTTGCTAGTTTAGATTTACCTACTGATAGTGATTTTGTTACAAAATATGATGATACAGAAGAAGCAAATATGCCAATTGAATTAGTATGGACTTCATCAAATGAAGTAGTTATTGCTAATGATGGTACTGTAACTCTTCCTGTTGGTGCAACTGCAGATGTAGAATTAACTGTAACTGCTACTGTTGGTGATGTTTCTGCACATAAAACTTATACTGTAACTGTTGCTGATGCTGACACTCTTACTACAAACACTGTAGCTGAAGTAATCGCTATGGAAGATGGAGAAACTGTCATTGTTGAAGCTATTGTTTCTGGTCTTAGATATGGTAATCCATTCGTTCAAGATGCTGATGGTACAGCTATGTTTATCTATACTAAATTAGATGTAAAAGTTGGAGATAAAGTATGGATTCAAGGTGAATTAGCTACTTTTTCTAGTTATGGAAATGCTCTTAAACAGTTAACACGTGGTGTTCTTGTAAAAACTGTTTCTACAGGAAATGCTTTAACTTACAATACAACTACAACTGCTGCTGAATTAGCTGCTGCAATTAATACAATGCATTCAGATTCATTTACTATGACTTTAAAATTCTTAGAAGAAGACTTTGGATATTACTTCTTTGAGGCATATGTAGATGGTGATGATGCAGATAATAATGTAAGAATCAAAATGGATACAGATTGGTTCCCTACAATGGAAACTTACTTAGATGGATCAGATATGATTGAAATTTCGTTCGTATTATATGATGTACATTATGACGAAGCTCGTATTGTTCCAGTTGCGTTCCCAGGTTTAACTAATGCAGATAGACTTGATATCGTAAAAGGAATGATTGCATTAGAAGAATTTATCGTATTAGATGTTAACTTATTAACTTACTTACCTACATTTGATGCCGCTATTACTTGGGTTTCAGCAAATACTGCAATGGATGCAGAAGGTAATGTAACAAGACCTGTTGCTGGTGAAGATAATGTTGAAGGTGATTTAACAGCTTCAATAGTTATTGGTTCAGATGCTGCTGTTGATGAAGTTTATACAGTTACTGTTGTAGCTAGTCCTACAGATGCAATGACTGTTGCTGAAGTATATGCTGCAGGATATAGTGATTACTTTGGAGATTATACACATGTATATGTTACTGGTGTTGTCGCTGGATTAACTGATGATGGATATGTTATTCAAGATACTGTAAGTGGAAAATTCTTAGTTGTTGAAGATTTTGATAACGAAGTTGAAGTTGGACAAGAACTTAATTTAGAAGGATTCTACAATGCTAGTTACGAGGTTATCAAACTTAGAGATGTATTTGTGTTTATGTTTGTTTCTGAAGGAAATGCATTAAACTTAGAATTAACTGATGCTGTTGCAATGGATTGGGCTACATTTGATAGAAATGATTATCAAACTGGTGAATTAATTGCAATTACTGCACCTTGGGCAACTTTATATAGTGGAGACACTAGTTACTTAAGATTAGGTAATGGTGATGGTCTTGAAAATGCTAAGTCATTTGATGGTAAATATGTCGGGTTACAAAATGGAGCTAACGAATTGAACTTAACGGGTACTTTAGCTGATATATTTGACGGTGGACAAACTTCAACTGAATATGCTGACGTAACTATTTATGTATTAATTTATGATACAACTAGTTCTTACAATAAATTTATCATATTAAGCGATGACTTTATTGTTGTAACACCTTAAATATAATTTCAATTTAATATAATTAAAACGCCACTTTCAAAGTGGTGTTTTTTTTTACTCCAAATCAGTTAGTTTTGAGACAAAGAAAATAGTCGTTTTAAGCTCAGTTTTATTAATTGATTCTCAATATTTAAAAACTGTACTAATTTATCTATTTTTTTGGTGCATTTTGTAGGTATAAAATTATAAATATGGTATAATGTAATGTTATTTTTAGAGGTGAAAATATGTATGATATAGTAAAATCCTTAATTTAGAAGGATTCTACAATGCTAGTTACGAGGTTATCAAACTTAGAGATGTATTTGTGTTTATGNTTGTTTCTGAAGGAAATGCATTAAACTTAGAATTAACTGATGCTGTTGCAATGGATTGGGCTACATTTGATAGAAATGATTATCAAACTGGTGAATTAATTGCAATTACTGCACCTTGGGCAACTTTATATAGTGGAGACNCTAGTTACTTAAGATTAGGTAATGGTGATGGTCTTGAAAATGCTAAGTCATTTGATGGTAAATATGTCGGGTTACAAAATGGAGCTAACAAATTGCCTTACCGGGATACTTAGGCAACATTACAGAAAGCAGTGCAGATCAACTTAAGTTAGAAAATATATTGAATATGTATATATCCTATCTTGAATTACCTTTTGATACTTTTGATGTATTCTCATAATAAAAAGCACTATCATAAATGATAGTGCTTTTTTCTACTTTCTTTTCTCGAGTACAGAACCTACAATTATTCCAACTAAGGCAAACATAGCCAAAATGATAAACAGTAGAAGTTTAACTTCAAATCCTTCACTAAATATGTAATATAATGAAAGTATTACTATAGCTGCTGCACAAGTAATTGCAAACACTTTTTGATATATATTCATGATATACCTCCTATTTCGTATATCATTATAACACAGCCTTTTTGAATCATCAATCATAACTAAAGTGCACTTCAGTAATTCAAATTACATATTCTTAAAGTTTAACTACGAGTTAATAATTTTAAAAGTCAAAAAAGAAAATAGTCGTTTTAAGCTCAGTTTTATTAATTGATTCTCAATATTTAAAAACTGTACTAATTTATCTATTTTTTTGGTGCATTTTGTAGGTATAAAATTATAAATATGGTATAATGTAATGTTATTTTTAGAGGTGAAAATATGTATGATATAGTAAAATCCTTAATTCACAAATATAACCGAATTATAATACATCGACACAAGAATCCTGATGGTGACGCTTATGGCTCACAAATGGGATTAAAAAGACTTATTGAACTTAATTATCCGGACAAAGAAGTGTATGCTGTTGGAGATGAAAATACTTTTAATTTCCTAGGACATATGGATATAATACCTGATGATTATTATTATGGATCTTTGGCCATTGTTGTTGATGTTTGTGTGCATCGATTAATTAGTGATAAACGATACTTAAAAGCAGATGAGATATTAGTTGTAGATCATCATTTAAATGAACCAGATTTTAAATGTATAAGTATTATAGAATCAGATCACATTGCTTGTGCTGGCTTACTTGCAAGTGTTTTTATTGAGAATGACTGTATTTTCGATGAATTGGCAGCTACAAGGTTTTTAACAGGTATAGTAACTGATAGTGGAAGATTTGTTTATCCAAAAACATCAGCTGAAACTCTTGAAACAGCTGCTTATTTAGTTAGACAGGGTGCTGATTTAGATTGGATATATGACAAGTTATACACTGAAGAATTAAATTTTAAGAAATTAAAAGGTTACTTTATTAATAACTTTAAAATAACTGAAAACAATGTTGCTTATATGAAGAATGATAAAACCGTAAAAGACATGTTTGGGGTAACCACGTTTACTGTTTCAAGAGCTATGGTAAACCAAATGAGTAGTATTAGAAATATTAATATATGGGCTAATTTTACAGAAGAAGACGATGGTAATGTATTAGTTGAATTACGTAGTGGTAAAGAATCAATTGTACATATTGCCCGTAAATACGGTGGTGGAGGACATGCTCTTGCTTGTGGATGTTCGTTATCGTCATTAGATGAAGTAGAAAAGGTACTAAAAGATTTAGATGATTTCTCTGGAGGAGTAAATAATGAATAGAAGTAAACTGAAAGATATTTATGGAAAGATAGAAGATTATAATAAAATAATTATCTTTCCACATGCACGTCCTGATGGGGACTGTATAGGTAGTTCGTTTGGACTAAAAAATATAATCGAAACAACATGGCCTAACAAAATTGTAAAAGTAGCCGGAGAAACTAGTGTTTTCACTTCATTTCTTGGAACACCTGAACAATTAGATGACGATAATTTTAAAGGAGCTCTTGGTATAGCTCTAGATACAGCTAATAAGGATAGATTAGCAGAACAAAGATACAAAGACTGCGATATGCTAATTAAGATAGATCATCACATATTAGTAGAAGAGTATGGGGATATAGACTACGTAGACACTACTAGACCTGCTGCTGCCTTGATTATTTTAGATTTGTTTATGGAATTCCAAGACAAACTAAAAATGACAGAGGATGGAGCTAAAGCACTTTATTTTGGAATACTAACTGATACAGGTAGATTCAAATATGATGGTGTTAATGGAGACACTTTCAGAAATGTTGCTGTATTATTTGATAACGGATTAGTCACTAAACCAATTTATCAATATCTAGATACAAAAGAAGAGAATATGTTAAGGTTCAAAGGATTCTTACTACAAAATTATAAAAAAACTCCAAATGGAGTTGTTTATTTTAAAATATTACCAGAATATTTAGAGGAGTTTGAAGTTACTCTAGAAAATGCTAGTTCATTGGTAAATGAAATGGGTGTAATTGAAGATTATCCAATTTGGTTACTATTTGCTGAGTATGAAGAGGGAATAGTTAGATGTAGAATGAGATCTAAAGGTCCTGCAATTAATGAGTTAGCAAACAAGTATGATGGTGGAGGACACAGACTGGCTTGTGGTGCTAATTTAGGTACTTGGGATCGTACTGAGCAACTGATTAATGACTGTGATTTATTAGCTAAAAAATATAGAGAAGGACTATTATAGTTCTTCTTTTTTTTGTGTAAATGTAAAGATAAATAAATTAAAAATAATCTATTTCAATAATAGAAATAGTATGTTATATTTCTATTGAGTATACATTAGGAGGAAATTATGACAAAAATTAAAAGAGCACATGGTGTGGTTAGGGAATTTTTGGGAAAATATAAGGCATATATTTGGGTAACTATTATAGCTATATTAGTTGTAGTTGGTTATTTTTATGCTCAAATTTTAGAGGAGCAAATTCCAGAGATTGACTGGAAAACAACTTTCTTTTCTATTTTAGGAGGATTGGGGATATTTCTATACGGGATTAATTTAATGGGAGATTCATTAAAGGCACTTGCAGGAAATAAACTTAAATTAATTATTGAGAAAACAACTAATACACCGATAAAAGGTATATTAGTGGGGATTATAATTACAGGACTTATTCAATCATCTTCTGGGACTACAGCTTTAACCGTAGGATTAGTAAGAGCGGGTTTAATGACTTTACCACAAGCAGTAGGTATTATTATTGGAGCTAATATCGGAACAACAGTTACTTCGTTCTTATTAGGTCTGAAAATAAAAGAATACGCTTTACCAATTATGGCTGCTGGTGCATTTTTAATATTCTTTACACAACGTAAAAGATATAAACAACTTGGTGGAGTTTTACTTGGATTTGGGATGTTATTCTATGGATTGGATGAAATGGGTGGAGCTTTAAAACAATTAGCTAAACTTGATCAATTTAAGGCTATGTTATCTGCAGTAGGAGACACTCCTTTCTTAGGATTAATGGCTGGAGCAGGAACTACTGCGCTTGTACAATCAAGTAGTGCAACAATTGGTATCCTTCAAAGTTTATATAGTACAGGCTCAATGGAATTAATCGGAGCTGTAGCAATACTATTTGGTAATAATATTGGAACAACAGTTACTGCTGTATTAGCATCTTTAGGTGGAAGTATTGCAGCAAAAAGAACAGCGGCAGCTCATGTACTATTTAACTTAATAGGTAGTTTAATGTTTATGTTATTTTTAGTACCATACACTAAACTAATTGCATACTTAGAAATAACAATACTACATAACAATAACCCTGAAATGACAATAAGTTTTGCACATATGGGATTCAATATAGTTAATACATTTATTATGTTCTGGTTTATCAACCAACTTGTTTGGTTAGTTAAATTCTTAGTACGAGGTGAAGATGGATTAATTGAAGTAGACGTTGACAGCTTAGATGATAAATTAATTCAAGAAGCGCCTATTTTGGCCTTAGAAAGCGCTAAAATGGTAGTAATAAACATGGGTAAAGTGGCACAACAAATGTTTGACGGAGTATTAAAATACTCATTTGATAATAATAAAAAGTACTTCGAAAATGGTATGCAGATAGAAGAAATGTTAGATACAATTGATAAAAAAGCTCATGATTATCTTGTAAAGATATCACAAGCAGATTTGGACAAAACAGGTTCAAGTAATCAAGCGGCATATGTAGATACAATTCGTGACTTTGAAAGAATTGGAGATCATTGTACAAACTTGTATCAATTTTTCGAAATGAGACATGAGGACAAAGTTGAACTTAGTCCTGAAGCAAGAAAAGAGTTAGAGAAACTATATGCTGTTGTTAAAGAAACACTTGAATTAACAGTTGAAGCATTCGATACCCAAAGCAAAGAGACTTCAAAACGTGTTATGGATCGAGAAGACGTAATAAATAGATTAGTTATCAAAAACCGTAAACGTCACATTATGAGAATAAACAATCGCCAATCAAGTGAAACACAAGATGAGATGTATGTAGATATTCTTTCTAATATTGAGAGAATCGGTGATCATTGTAATAATATTGTAATAAATGTAGTTCAAGAATATTACTATAATGAAGAACTAGATTACGAGTTTAATGATTAACATCTATTAGAAGTAAAGAACTATATTCACAATTATCTTACTAAATAAAGAATAAAAGGAGCAATCCTTTTATTTTTTTCTTGAAAGAAAATACACTTTAATATATAATAGTGTAGCGTTAATTATTTTTAAACTAATCTAAATTGTTATAATTGAGGCGGTTTGGTGATAATATGAAGAAGATAAGAGTAGATTTTCAAATTAAATCGCTGGATACTGACAATTCATTCGTAATAAACGGCGAATATTCAAACAATCGGATTAAATTTATTGATAATGAGAAAAATATTAATTATATCATTTTTCATGAAGATAATATCCAGTATTACAAAAAAGGTAATATTGATATGAAATTTAAATTTGATATGCAACATACAACTAAGGGTGAATACACATCATCAGGATATGAATTTGTATTTGAAATAAAAACAAATCGAATTGTAAGAAAAGATGGACATCTCTATATACAATATGATTTATATCAAGATAAAGAATTAGTAAATGAAACAGAAATAATATTAGAATATACCTGTCTTAAGGAGGAATTATTATGAAAGCACAAAAATCATTAATTGATGCAGCTGTCGAGTTGTTAGAGGTAGAGAAGAAACCCTATAATTTATATCAATTGTTTGATAAAGTAACAAAGGGCCAAAAATTTAGCGAGGATGCTAAAGCAGATGCCGTTACTAAATTTTATACTGATTTAACTACATCAGCTAAATTTGTATACACAGGGGATAATCAATGGGATTTAAAAGCTAATCAGAAAATAGAACTATGGGAAAAAGACGGTTCATTCTATAAAGAATATACTAAGGTTGACTTACCTGATGAATACAAACCTGCACCAAAACCTAAAAAAGCTACTAAAACAAAAACGAAAGCTAAGCCTAAAGCCAAAGCCAAAGTAGTAGAAGTAGTAGAACCAGTAATTGAAAAAGTAGTAGAACCAGTAATTGAAAAAGTAGTGGAGCCAGTAATTGAAAAAACAGTAGAACCAGTTATAGAACCGGTTGTTGAATCAGTTGCTAAACCAGATGATAAAAAAGCTGCAGTACCTGTTACTGATGAATCAGGTAAATCTGAAGTAGTTGAAACTTACGAAGAAGAAGTGTTTGAAGAGTTTGAAGACTTCGATGAAGACAAATACAACGAGTACATGGATACATACGAGGATCAATACAAGGATTAAATTCTTAAAAATTGTATTGCTTTAGAAAAATTCATTTGTTATAATTTAAAAGGGCACATTAGAAAATAGTTCTCCTGCAATGGGGGACTATTTTTTTATATAATCTAAAGGAGTGATATAATGAAAAAAACTAAGTTTATATTTGTTACCGGTGGGGTTGTTTCTAGCCTAGGTAAGGGAATTACGGCATCTTCTTTAGGGAGACTTTTGAAAAATAGAGGATTAAAAGTTTTTATGCAAAAATTTGATCCATATATAAACGTTGATCCAGGAACAATGTCACCATATCAACATGGTGAAGTTTTTGTTACCGATGATGGAGCAGAAACTGATTTGGATCTAGGACATTACGAACGTTTTATTGATGAGAACTTAAGCCAAGCAAGTAATATTACAACGGGACGAGTGTATGCTCAAGTAATTGAAAAAGAACGTCGCGGGGACTATTTAGGTGCAACTATTCAAGTAATACCGCACATAACAAACGAGATAAAAGCTCAGTTATATAGAGCAGCAGAAGAAAGTGGAGCAGACATAGTAATAACTGAAATTGGTGGTACTGTCGGAGATATCGAATCATTACCATTTTTAGAAGCAATTAGACAAGCACGAAGAGAATTTGGATATAAAAATACTATTTTCATTCACAACACTTTGGTGCCATATTTAAGTGCAGCAAAAGAATTAAAGACAAAACCTACTCAACATAGTGTTAAAGAACTACGTGGATTAGGTATTCAACCAGATATTATTGTTTTGAGAACAACAAGACCAATCACAAATGCAATGCGTGAGAAAATAGCATTATTCTGTGACGTTCAAAAGGAAGCTGTTATCGAAGCTAGAGATGAAGAAATCCTTTATGAAGTTGCATTAAATCTTAAAAAGCAGAACTTAGATGATATTGTTGTTAAACATTTACGAATGGAAACAAAAGAGTGTGATTTAACTGAATGGATAGCAATGATTAATCAAATCAAAAGTTTAAATAAAGAAGTAACTATAGGATTAGTGGGGAAATATGTTTCATTACAAGATGCTTATCTAAGTGTTAGTGAAGCCCTAAAACATGCGGGATATCACCATTTAGCAAAGATTAACATCAAATGGATAAACGCAGGTGAATTAGTAGAAGGAGATGTTAAGTCTCACTTAGAGGATTGTGATGGTTTATTAGTTCCAGGTGGATTTGGACATCGTGCAATTGAAGGTAAAATAAATGCTATAACGTATGCACGAGAAAACAACATTCCATATTTAGGATTATGTCTTGGTATGCAAACAGCATCAATTGAGTTTGCAAGAAATGTATGTAAATTGGAAGGTGCTAATTCAACAGAGATGGATCCAAATACTCCTCATCCAATTATAGATTACTTACCAGAACAATATGAAGGTATTGATATGGGTGGAACACTTCGTTTAGGTCTTTATAAATGTGATATAACTGAAGGGACGTTAGCATACAAAGCTTATCAAAAACCACAAATCAAAGAACGTCATCGTCATCGCTATGAGTTTAATAATGTTTATAAGAAACAATTAGAGGATTGTGGATTAGTATTTTCAGGAATGAATCCAGAAACTGGATTAGCAGAAATCATAGAATTACCTGATCACAAATTCTTTATTGCATCACAATTTCATCCGGAATTTTTATCAAGACCAAATAGACCTCATCCATTATTTAGAGAATTTATTGGGGCATGCATAGATAAATAAAAAAGGCTATTAAGCCTTTTTTTTATTAAATGACATTTATAAGTAAATTGTACATTTTAATATGACTTATCTTATGGCGTAATAAAGCCGTATAAATTGATTATTTCCTATGTTAATTTTGCTTTGGTTTAATGAATTAATATGATATAATTTTGATAGATAATTTTAATTGAATTAAAAAAATGTTAAAGGAGGATCATATGTTAGATAAGAAATTAATCAAAAAAGTACTAGATCAAGCATTAACTACATCTGCTGATTTTGCAGAAGTTTTTATTGAAGATAAATTTACAACTAACGCAACGTTAGTTTCAAGTAAAGTTCAAAATGTTAGTAATGCTAAAGTATTTGGTATTGGTATACGTGTAGCAAAAGGATATCAACGTGTATATGGATATACTAATAGTAGTGAAGAAAAAGATTTATTAAAACTTGCTGACGATTTGGCTCAATCATTCCCTGGAGAAAGTGCAAATATTGAATTTGAACTAAGTGAAATGGAAGTTGCTGAATTGCATCAACCAAGAGTTTTACCATCAGAGGTAGCGATGGAAGAAAAAGTTGCATTATTAAGACGTGCAGACAAAGCTGCTAGAGAATACTCAGAAGAGATACAACAAGTTCAAGCAAGATATCAAGATTATGTCCAAAATGTATGGATAGCAAATACTGAAGGTACATATGTTAATGATAGAAGAGTGAGAACCCGTATTGCAATTGCTGCTGTAGCAATGAATGACGAAACAAAACAAACAGGATTCTATGGACCTGGAGGTACTTACGGATTTGAATTCTATAGTGATGTGATTAATGTAGAAGAAGCCGCACAAGAAGCTGCTAGAATTGCAAAAGCAATGTTATATGCAGATGAATGTCCAAGTGGAAAATTCCCAGTAGTTATTGATAATGGATTTGGTGGAGTAATCTTCCATGAAGCAGTAGGACACAGTTTAGAAGCAACTAGTGTTGCTAAAGGAGCAAGTGTATTTACTGGTAAAAAAGGTGAACTTATCGCTAATACATTAATTAATGCAGTAGATGATGGAACTATTTCTCATGCATGGGGTAGTGCTACATTTGATGATGAAGGTAATAAGCAAATACGTCGTCAATTAATTAAAGATGGTGTTTTAACTAGTTATATGATTGATAAATTAAATGCAAAACGTATGGATGATGCTTGTACGAATTCAGGTCGTCGGGAATCGTATCGGTTCGCACCAACATCAAGAATGACTAATACATATATTGATAATGGTGACTCAACATTTGATGAAATTGTTGCTGCTACAAAATTTGGTTTATATGCTAAAAAAATGGGTGGAGGAAGTGTAAATCCAGCAACTGGAGACTTCAACTTCTCAGTATCTGAAGGATATATGATCAGAGATGGTAAAATTGCAGAACCAGTACGCGGGGCTTCACTTGTTGGTACAGGTAGCCAAGCATTATTAAAAGTTGATATGGTTGGAAACAATTTAAAACGTGAACAAGGTATGTGTGGTAGTGCATCAGGAAGTATTCCTACAGATGTAGGACAACCTACAATTAGATTATCAGAAATCACTGTTGGTGGTAGAGGAGGGACTGTCTAATGAACTTTAAGAAATTATTTGCTTTGGCAAAAGAAAAAGGGATAGAAGATATCCAAGTATACTACGCTGGAAATACTGAGTTAGATATTGAAGTATTTAAAGGTTCAGTTGAGAAATATGCAATAGCTGATAGTGCTAAATTAACTGTTAAAGGAATTTATAACGGTAAAATGGGTACAGTTAGTACAGAAATAGTAAATGAAGATGTATTTGATTTCATCGTAGAAAGTATTATTGGATCTGCAAAAATGATTGACAGTGAAGATGAAGTATTTATCTATGAAGGAGATAAAGAATACAAGCAAGTGGAAGGATTATTTGATGCAAGCTTAGATGAAGTTGGAGCTGCTAAAAAAATTGAAGACACTAAGAGATTTGAAGAATTAGTAATGGCTCAAGATGAAAGAATTAATATGGTTCAAGCATTCTATGGTGAAGGAACTACAAAAGTATTAATTCAAAATTCAAAAGGGTTAAAACTAGAGAAAAAAGTAAATGGTGGTGTAATTGGGGCGTTTATTATTGCTAGTGATGGTAAAGACCAAAGAACTACTTATGAATACAAATTATCAAATGATTACAATGATTTCGACCTTGAAGCAATGGCTATATCAGGAGCAAAAGATGTTTGCTCACAATTAGGAGCTTCACCTGTTGAAACTGGAGAATATGAAATTTTACTTACAAATAAAGCAAGTTGTTCTTTGTTAAGTCCACATGTTAGTATGTTTAGTGCTGAAAGTGTACAAAAGGATATTTCTTTATTGAAAGGTAAAGTAGGAGAAGTTATCGGTAATGAACTTATTACTTTGGTAGATGATCCTTTTAGAAAAAAATCTGGTAGATCTGGGGCTTTCGATGATGAAGGTGTTGCTACACAATACAAAGAATTAATCAAAGATGGTAAATTAACAGGATACCTACATAACTTAAAAACTGCTAAGAAAGACGACACTAAATCAACAGGTAACGGATTCTTAAATGGTATTGCTCCGACGAACTTCTATTTCTTAGAAGGAAATACGGAATACGATGAAATTGTTAAAGATATGAAAAAAGGTTTAATAATTACTGAACTTGCAGGAACACATGCAGGATGTAATGCAGTTAGTGGTGATTTCAGTTTACAAAGTTCTGGATTCTTAGTTGAAGACGGAAAAATTGTAAAACCTGTCGCACTTATTACTGTGGCTGGGAACTATCTAGAATTGTTAAAGGATGTTACAGCTGTTTGTAATGACTTATATTTTAACTTTGGATATGTTGGTAGTCCATCATTAAGAATTAAATCATTAAAAGTATCAGGAAAATAAAACACTGCCTCGGCAGTGTTTTTTTTAGTAAGCATTTACATTGGCTCTTATAATCTACATTAGTTTACATATACAAACAATTAATGTATAATATTATTGAAAATATTAATATTAATTAGGAGGAAATTTTATGGGACTTGTGTCTGCAAAAGAAATGCTTGAAAAAGCGAGAAAAGAAGGTTATGCAGTAGGACAATTTAACATTAACAATTTAGAATGGACAAAAGCGGTTTTAGTAGCTGCTCAAGAATTAAAATCACCAGTAATTTTAGGTGTATCTGAAGGTGCTGCTAAATATATGACAGGATTTGATACTGTAGTAGGAATGGTAGAAGGAATGCTTAAAAACTTAAACATTACTGTACCAGTTGCGCTACATTTAGATCATGGTAGTTTTGATGCTGCAAAAGCTTGTATCGAAGCTGGATTTAGTAGTGTAATGTTCGATGGATCACATTATTCAATCGAAGAAAATATTCAAAAAACAACAGAAATCATTGCTTATGCTAACGAAAGAGGAATCAGTGTTGAAGCTGAAGTTGGATCTATCGGGGGAGAAGAAGATGGTGTTGTTGGCGCTGGTGAAGTTGCTGACGTAAATGAATGTAAAATGATTGCTGATTTAGGTGTATCTATGTTAGCTGCTGGAATTGGTAATATTCATGGTAAATATCCTGCAAATTGGACTGGATTACGTCTAGACGTATTGAAAAATATCCAAGATGCAACAGGAAATATGCCATTAGTACTTCATGGTGGTACAGGAATTCCTAACGAAATGGTTACAGAAGCTATTACATTAGGTGTTTCAAAAATTAACGTTAACACTGAATGTCAATTAACATTTACTGCAGCTGTTAGAGTTTATTTCGAAGAGAAAAAAGACTTAGAAGGTAAAGGTTACGACCCAAGAAAAGTAATTAAACCAGGTTATGATGCTATCATGGCAACTGTAACAGAAAAAATGGAGTTATTTGGTTCTGTTAACAAAGCTTAATCAATTACTTTACAACAATTTTGTTGTGATAATAAGTAGGTGTACAAATGGATAGTTTTATTCTTAAAGATTATGCTTCGTGGAAGATTGAAAACCACGAGATGATCGAAAAATTCAAAGGAAACAATAATGTTATTTATCAACGATTAGAGCCAGTATTCTTAGTCCTAGATTATGTTTATGATCTAGCTTGTGACCAACAAGAGTTAGATGAAGACCTGGAGACAATTTTTGAAATTGGGTTTAATTATATTAATGCTCAATTTAATGTTATTAAGATTTACTTTGAAAGTTTATTCCAATCAAAGTGTGATGAATTCGAAGATTATAGTGAAATGTTATTGTTTCTTATATATATCTTTGATTTCCGAACAGATTTAGAAAATCATGGTTTTGAGTCAGATATTGAAGTATTGAATGATGCAGAAACTTATATTGAAAACATGATTATGGAGCGAAGAAGAGATTACGATTACGTTCGTGATATGCTTAATGAAGCTCTTAAAAATGTCTCTGAGACTATTGATTATGAGTATGTTAGTTTAATTGATATATATGTTGAGATTGCTGAGAATTTTGGTATCTATGTATTTGAAAATGATGAGTTTGTTGTTGGAAAAGAAATCTAAACGCAAGGAATTATTCCTTGCGTTTTTTTTTGTAAACTCTTTCAAGTGTATATCATTTAACAAGCTTAACTACATTATGTATAATCAAAGTGCAAAGAGGTGATTTTATGGGAATGATTAGTGATATAAAAACCCTAAAACAAAAAGATCCTGCAGCTAGACATATACTTGATATAGTACTTACCCACAACGGTCTTCATGCTGTCTGGAGTTATCGTATAGCTAGATTCTTTTGGAAGTTAAGGTTAAAAATGATTGCCCGAATAATTAGTAATATTGGAAGATTTAATACTGGGGTAGATATACATCCTGGGGCTCAGATAGGTAAGAATTTTGTAATTGATCATGGTAGTGGTATCGTTATAGGTGAAACCGCTGTTATTGGAAATAATGTATTGATGTATCATGGTGTCACATTAGGTGGTACTGGCAATCATTCAGGAGCAAAAAGACATCCATCTTTATGTGATGAAGTTATGATTGCTGCTGGAGCAAAAATATTAGGAGATATTAAAATTGGTTATGGAGCAAAAGTTGGTGCTAACTCTGTTGTATTAAAAGATGTTCCACCGCATGCTACTGCAGTTGGAATGCCGGCTAGAATTATAGAAGGAAAAGATATCTTAGAAGTAGAATGCAGTTTAGTTAGTAAAGAGAGAGATTAATTTCTTTCTTTTTTTTATAAAAAAATCATCCCGAATGGAATGATTTTATTTAAATAATTCTGTAGATAAGTATCTTTCGGCATTACTTGGAGATATAGTAAGTATTTGGTTATTTACTTGTGCTTTTTCAGCTATTTGTAAGGCTGCAAATACGTTAGCTCCTGTTGATATTCCAACAAATAACCCTTGTGATTTTGCTAATTTTCTTGCCATATTAAATGCATCATCATCTTCTACTTGAATAACTTCATCATAGATGCCTGTATCTAAAATGTCCGGAATAAATCCAGCACCTATTCCTTGAATCTTATGTGGCCCTTTTGAGTTACCACTTAAGACAGAACTTCCTTTTGGCTCAACTGCTTTAATTGATATATTTGGATTATGTTCTTTAAGGATAGTACCTACACCGGTAATAGTTCCACCAGTACCAACTGCTGCTATAAAGTAATTAAGATTAGGTAATTCTTCTAGTATTTCTAAAGCTGTTGTCTTCATATGTGCTCGAGGGTTATTTAGGTTTTTGAATTGCATTGGCATAAAATAGCCATGCTTATCAACTAAGTCTTCTGCAACTTTTATCGAACCATTCATTCCCTCACTTTTAGGTGTTAAAATTAATTCTGCACCATAACCTATAAGAATTTTCCTTCTTTCGATACTTAGACTATCTGGCATAGTAAGTATTGTCTTATATCCTTTAGCTGCACCAATCATAGCTATACCTATACCGGTATTTCCACTAGTTGGCTCTATAATTGTATCACCTGTTTTAAGGAGACCTTGTTTTTCGGCTTCTTCGATCATATTAATCGCGATTCTATCTTTAACACTACCACCAGGATTAAACCATTCTAGTTTAAGATAAATATCTGCTTTTTGATTTTTCGTCAATTTATTTAGTTTGATTATAGGTGTATTACCTATAGTTTCATATATGTTATTGTATATCATAAAATCACCTCATTTAGATTATATTATTAATCTGAAATTTTAACTAATTATATGATAAAAAAAAGAACTGAAATTTCAGTTCTTATTTACTTCTTGGTTTCATGTGTGGGAATAGTAGTACATCTCTTATTGAAGCACTATCAGTTAGAAGCATAATCAATCTATCAATTCCAACTCCAAGTCCTCCAGCAGGTGGCATACCATATTCTAAAGCTTCTACATAATCGATATCCATTTCTGTAGCTTCATCATTTCCTAATTCTTTTTCAGCTAATTGAGCTAAGAAACGTTCCTTTTGATCAATTGGATCATTTAGTTCTGTAAATGCATTAGCATATTCTCTACCATCAATAAATAATTCAAAGCGATCTGTAAATCGAGGATCTTCAACATTCTTTTTAGCTAATGGTGAAATCTCAATTGGGTGTCCGAAAACGAATGTTGGTTGAATGACTTTTTCTTCACAATACTCTTCGAATAATAGGTTTAAAATGTGACCTGTACCTGTATAATGTTCTGGAACATCTAAGTCTTTATCCAAAGCAAATTGTTTTGCTTGTTCGAAAGTTAATTCTTTATTCCAAAAATCAATTCCGACTTCGTCTCTAACCGCATCAGCCATATGTAATTTAACCCATGGTTGATCCAGATAGATTTCTTTACCATTATATGTAGCAGTACCTTTACCTAAACTTTTAGCAACTGTTGAGAATAAGTACTCTGTTAATTCCATCATTGTATCTACGTTACCATACGCTTGATAAAGTTCTAACATTGTAAATTCGGGATTATGTTTAATACTCATTCCTTCATTTCTAAACGTACGTCCGATTTCATAGACACCGTCTAAACCACCAACGATTAATCTTTTTAAGTATAATTCAGGAGCTATTCTTAAATAGAATGGCATATCCAAAGTATTGTGGTGTGTTACGAAAGGTCTAGCAGAAGCTCCACCTAGAATTGGGTGAAGGATTGGTGTTTCAACTTCTATGTATCCACGAGCATTCAATAAATCTCTAATCATGCTAATGATTTTTGAACGATTAATAAATGTCTCTTTTGATTCTTCGTTTGTAATTAAATCAACGTAACGACGACGATATCTTTCTTCAATGTCTTTTAATCCATGAAACTTTTCAGGTAATGGACGTAAAGACTTGCTTAAATGAGTGATTTTTTCAGCACGTATGCTTAATTCACCCATTCTTGTTTTCATAATTTTTCCTTCTATACCAAGGAAATCTCCTAGATCTGCTCTATTGAATAATTCAAATTGGTCTTCTCCAACAGCATCTAATCTAACATATAATTGAACTTGTCCAAATTGATCCATAATATTAGCGAAACCTGCTTTACCCTTACCGCGTTTAGTCATTAGACGTCCTGCAATCCTAATTGGTTCAGTTTCCATTTCATGTAATTCTTCTTTACTGTATTGATCAAATTTTTGTCGTAATGTTTCTGTGTTACAATTACGATCAAATCTTTGGCCGAATGGATCGATTCCTTTAGTTTTTAATTCTTCTAATTTTTCTCTTCTAACAATCTCTTGTTCTGTAAGTTTTTCCATTTAAGTCACCTCTTCTATAAAACATATTGATTATAACACAAACTACTTCATTTCAAAATAAAAATAGAACAAAATTGCTCTATTTTGTAGTGTATCTTAATACTTCCAAGTTATCATACATAATTGAAATGTAGTTTGAACCATTCTCAACCTCATCTGCGGTAATAACTCCAAGTCCATGAAGATATAGTTTATCTGCCATTGTGAATGTGTTTTTTAGTTCTTCTAATACTTGATCACCAGCAGGAGAATTAGCATTTTTTTCAAATAGGATTGTGGTTATTCCGTGGAATACAGCTTCCTCAGCTAGTTCAATAATATCGCCAGGGTTTGTCTCTGTAGAATGAATATCTGAAGTAATCGAGATAATTTCGATATCATATCTTTCTTCCCAATATGTGAATAATCTAACAGTTGTCATGATTGGTTTTACGGCTGAATCTGCCATTTCCTGGAAATCAAGGTTAAGTTGTTCCAAAGTAGCGCTAAGATTAGTGTACTTGTTATTGTATAACTCTGTATTTTCCGGGAAGGTACTTATAAGTTTAGATTTAACAAACTCTGCAGCTTGAATCATCTTAATTGGATCTAACCAAAAATGAGGGTCAGGAGATAGCGAGTTTTCGTTACAAGTAACAGGCTCATCTGGTTCCTCATCATCGTGGGTATGTGTTAAACAAATCTCGTTATAAACGATGTGCTCAGACATATCAACCATTTCTACATTACCCTGTGCTAAAGTAGATTCAATATTCAATATATAACTATCAGCACCACCGTTAACAAAGAAAAGCAAATCGGCATCAGACATTTTAATTAGTTCTTGCCCAGTTGGAGTATATCCCTCGGTATGAGAAGATGTACCTACAACAAGTCTCACTTCAACTGTGTCTCCTGCGATTTCTTCAACTAGGTATTGCATTGGGTAAACAGTCACATAAACAATATTCTTATCTTCTGTCGGTCCTTGATTACAAGCCGACAAAGTAATTGCTAGAACAAGTGCTGTTATTGTTATTAGTATTTTTTTCATAGTTAATCACCTTATTTCTCATCCTAAATTATAAAGCAATACAAATAAAAATGCAAATTATTGTATTCTTTTTTCTTCAATTATTTCAAACATATTTTGCGCGTCTTCTTTTTTAGTCGAATCACGTAATTCTAATACTTTGATTGTTAAAATCTTGTTACCAAAGGAAATAGTGATGATATCGTCAACTTCTAGCTTTGTAGAAGATTTAGCAACGCGATTGTTGACAGTGATTCTATCGTTATCAGCAACTTCTTTAGCTATAGTACGTCTTTTGATAATTCTTGATACTTTTAGAAATTTGTCTAATCTCATAATTTACCCCTTTCAAATAAAAGGGCAGAATATTAGTATATCCTACCCTTTAAACTAATGACTTACCTTTATTTCTTTTGCTTTTATTTCTTTAATTTGGATAGGTTCTACAGGTTTTAGTTCTTTAGATTCTTTGGCTTTTTTCTTTTCCCACCATCCAAGTTTACCTGTATCAACGATTTCATAGATATCCTCTTTAGTTAAAGTCTCGATATCTAATAAATGTTGAGCAATATTTTTAAGTAAAACGACATGCTCTTTAAGTACAACTCTAGCAATCTCGTAACATTCATGGATGATTTTTCTTACTTCTTCATCAATTTCTAAAGCAACTTGATCACTAAATGCTTTTTCTGAATTGTAGTCGCGTCCTAAGAAGACACTATCGCTGCGTTTTTCATATTGAATTGGACCAAGTGAACTCATACCATATTCAGTTACCATACTACGGGCTATTTCTGTAGCTTTTTGGAAGTCATTGTGAGCCCCTGTTGAAACTTCATTGAAGATGATTTCTTCAGCAACACGACCACCAAGTAAACCTGTAATACGGTCGACTAATCCTTTTCTTGTTGAAAGGAAAGATTCTTCCTCCTCAGGTAACATTAATGCATATCCACCAGCATCTCCACGAGGTATAATTGTAACTTTGTGAACAATGTTCGCGTTATCTAATTTGATTCCAAGAACTGCATGTCCGGCTTCGTGATGAGCGATGAAACCTCTTTCGCGTTTAGAAAGAACTCTTGATTTCTTAGCAGGTCCCATCATTACACGATCTACAGCTTCATCGATGTGATAAAGTTTAATGTTTTCCTTTTTCTCACGAGCAGCAAGAAGAGCGGCTTCGTTAAGAAGGTTTTCTAAGTCAGCACCAGTAAATCCAGGTGTTCTCTTAGCTATTTCTGAGAAAGTAACATTTGGATCAATTTTTTTATTTTTTGCATGAACCTCTAAAATAGCTTGGCGACCTTTAATATCTGGTCTTCCAATTGTGATTTGTCTATCAAAACGACCAGGTCTAAGTAATGCAGGATCTAATACATCAGGGCGGTTTGTAGCAGCCATAACGATAATACCACTATTAGTTCCAAAACCATCCATTTCTACTAGTAATTGGTTTAATGTTTGTTCACGTTCATCGTGTCCTCCACCTAAACCTGCACCTCTTTGGCGACCTACAGCATCAATCTCATCAATAAAGACAATACATGGTGAGTTTTGTTTTGCATTTTTAAACATGTCTCTAACTCTACTTGCTCCAACTCCGACGAACATTTCAACGAAATCAGAACCACTAATAGCATAGAAAGGTACACTAGCTTCACCAGCAACTGCTCTTGCTAATAATGTTTTACCAGTTCCCGGAGGACCTACTAATAGAACACCAGTTGGAATTCTAGCACCTAAAGACATATATCTTTTAGGGTCTTTAAGGAAATCGATAATTTCCTCTAACTCTGCTTTTTCTTCTTCAACACCGGCTACATCATTAAATGTAGTAGTTTTACCTTTTTGCAATTTGGCACGGTTCTTACCGAATTCAAATGCTTTGTTGTTTCCACCACTATTTCTCATAAACATAGCGACGATAATTACTAACAATAGCAATGGTCCTACAATTGAGATTACTCCCCATATACCATATGAAGGTGCAGGGTTATGATCATATTCAACATCATTACCATCAGCTAGAACGATTAATGTGTTCAAAGTGTCTTGGTTAGGAATATCAAGAAAATATTCAGTTCCATCTTCTTTTAATTGTCCTGTTATTTGATATCCTTCAACATTTTCATTTCCAGATTGTGGGGTTGAAATCATTGTTGAAATATCACCATTCTCTAATTTTGTAATAAATGTTGTGTAATCATATTCTACTGGTTGTTCTTCATTGTTTGTAAAAACAAAATATGCTCCAAAAACAAATACTAATATTATAGCAATAACAATGAGATTACCAAATCTACTCTGTGATGGTTTCATTTGCTTATTATCTGCCATCTTATTCACTCCTTACGAATTACTTACTATATACCTCTTTTTTAAGTACGCCTACATACGGTAGGTTGCGGTATTTTTCATCAAAGTCTAAACCATATCCTACAACGAACTCTTTTGGTATGGTTACACCAATATATTCGGGATCTAATTTTACAACACGTCCTGCAGGTTTGTCTAGTAGAGTAACTACACTGACACTTTTAGCACCACGATATTTTAATAAATCCATAATAACCTTAATTGTTCTTCCTGTATCAACGATATCTTCAGTAATAATTACATGACGATCTTGTACGGGAATGTCTAAATCTTTTTTAATTTTGATATCACCAGTAGATTCAATTCCACCATGATAACTTGATACATCCATAAATCCAAGTTCAATATGACATTTTATTTCAGTAATCAGTCTAGCCATAAATGGTACGCATCCCTTTAATAAACCTATTACGATAGGGAATTTGTCTTTATATTCTTCGGTTAAGATTACTCCTAATCTTTTAGCTATTTCATCAATTTCTTCTTTAGACACTAATACTCTTTCAATATCTTTATCCATCTTATTCCACCTCATATATATATAATTTTTTAGGGTTTTGTTGATCTTGATGTGATTTTTTAACTCCTGGTATCCAAAGGACAACATCATCGTTTGTTAGAACTAATAATCTATCTCTTTCAGACTTTGGAATTTTTTTATCAATTAAGATATCCTTCACTTTTTTAGAGCCAATTTTAAGTGACATTTTATCACCATTTTTTCTTTGTCTAATGTGTAAAGGAAACACTAATTCATTATAACATAATTCAAAATAATTTCTATAATTATGTGTTATTTTATTGTTACTAAAAATATAACTTTTATTATCGTCTACAAAGTACTCTCCTTCTTTGGTTACTTCGATAGATATAGGAATAATGGGCACTTCTTTTTTTATGTAGATAACATCATATTCTTTAACAAATAAATATGTATTTGGAAGAGAATAAGTTTGATTTGGAGTGGATGATAAGCAAATATCAATGATGGCATTATATTGTTCATAACTAACTTCCACTGTATTGTTTGTAGTATTGTTTACCATGTGTTGAATAACCTTGATCTTTAACACTTTATTTAGATTATTAAAATCTACCAAACTAACATTGCTATACATTGAATATGCCTTTAAGAATTCCTTTGTTTTTTCTTCTAGAACTTCATTGGCTGAATCAATGTACTCAGCTAGTTGAATAATCTTTTTGTTTAGGTTAGGATTCTCCTCTTTTAATAGTGGGATAATGTTGTGTCTAAATCTATTTCTTGTATAAATATCTTCACTATTTGAAGAATCCTCGAAAAACTTGATATTATTTTCTTTTGAATACTCAACAATGTCCTCTTTTGTAATTTCCATTAAAGGTCGAATTATTGATACATTTCGGTCGTATCTGATTTCTTTGATTCCGGAGTATCCGCTAAAACTAGTTCCTCTTACAATTCGCATTAACACTGTTTCAACTTGATCATCTAAATGATGTGCCACGACAATTTTAGTTGAATGATATTTTTGAGCTATAGCTCTAAAAAATTCATATCTTTTGAGTCTTGATTCATGATGAAAATTGTCAGTAGTTTCTTCAATAGAATAACCTTCAAATGGGATGTTTATCTCATTTGCCATAGTTTCAATATATTTGTATTCAACAATTGATTCAGATCGCTTATTGTGATTAACATGGGCGATTATAACATTGTTGTTTAATTGATGTATTATATCAAAAAGCACCATTGAATCAATACCACCACTAAGTGCTACGACAATTGGTTCGGTTTCTGTAAATAATTTTTTATCTTTAACGTGTTCTACTATGTTTGTTTTCACTTTAATCACCCATTTCATTATAGCATATTATATTACAGTTATTACCATATTAATACTTTGATTTTCAAATTGATAACAGGAATTATCTTGATATATGATATAATGGAAAAAGATAGAAATAAATCACGATTGGAGTCGATTTTATGTTTAAATTACCGAAATTAACAAAGAAAGAAAGAGCATGGGTTCTATATGATATAGCGAATTCTGCTTTTATTTTAACTGTAATAACAATTTTCTTCCCTATTTTATACGAAATGATTTATATGGCACCACATGTTGCCTCTGGAATTAGTAAATACATCTTAGAAGCAGGAGAGGAAATTCTTAATCCTGAATATACAAGATTATGGATTGGTACTTCAGGTGTAACGGGTGGTACTCAAATATTCAAATATATGACTTCAATTTTAGCTTTAGTAGTTGCTATTATTAGTCCAATGATTGGATCTTGGAGTAACTATAAAGGAAATAAAAGAAAATTCTTCATTATATTCTTAGCTGTTGCTATGATTGGTGGAGTTGGGCTTGCTATTCCTGGTTATGGATGGTTGACTTTATTAGTAATATTCTTTATTACTAGCATGGGTTATAACTTAACCAACGTTATATATGATGCATTCTTAGTAGATGTAACTACTGAAGAACGATTTGATGAAATCAGTGCAACAGGTTTTGCTTGGGGGTATATCGGTAGTTTAATTCCGTTCTTTGTTGGATTAATTCCTTACGGATTAGTGCTATTTGGATTTGTTAAACCAGGATTTCTTGGATTGGATACATTCCAATTAGAACGTTTAGGAATTAGTTTTGCATTCTTAGTATCTATTGCTTGGTGGATCTATTATTCATTACCTTTATTAAGAGATGTAGAACAAACATTCGAACTAGAGTCAGGTGAAAATGATCTAAAAGAGTCTTTAAAACGATTGAGAGTTACATTAGGAGAATTGTGGAATTACAAACACATCTTACTATTCTTAATTGCTTACTTATTATATATTGATGTTGTTAACTCGGTAATTCGATTAGCTACGAACTTAGGTGGAGATTTAGGTGTTGGAGCTATGACAATGCTTGGAGTAGTTGTAATGGTACAAGTAGTTGCATTCCCTTCTGCATTACTATATGGTCGCCTAGTTAAGAAGTTTGGTAATAAACGTATGATTTTCTATGGTATTCTTATTTATGCCATTGGAGTATACATGGTTTATCTAATTCAAGACGCAAGTACTATATATTTTATGTGGATCGTTGGATTCCTTATTGGTACAGCTCAGGGTGGTATTCAATCTGTAAGTAGAAGCTACTATGCAAAAATGGTTCCTTATGAAAAAGCAAATGATTTCTTTGGCTTCTTCAGTGTATTCGGACGTTTTGCTGGAATTTTCTCGCCATTCCTAATTGCATTTTACCAATCAGAATCTCGTTTAGGAACTAATAAAGCAGTTTTATTATTATTAATTCCATTGGCGATAGCTAGCTTCTTATTAATCTTTGTTAAACCACCTGTTAAGGAAAAGGCAATTGAAGAATAATTACATCTTAGCTAGTAAGTCTCCAAGAAGAAGAGAGCTTCTTAAATTACTTGGTATTGATTTTACTATAAATGCTAGCAATATTTGTGAAGATTTGAAGGAAGGTCTAACAAATGAAGAAATAGTTATGGACTTGGCTTTTCAAAAAGCAGAGGATATATTGAAAAATAGTATCGGGAGTATTGTATTAGGTTTTGATACACTAGTTATATTGGATGGTATTCCTCTAGGGAAACCAAAAGACAGATCAGATGCATTTATAATGATTAAAAGCTTATCTGGTAGAAAACATAGAGTATTAACAGGATGTGCTATTCTTGGGGAGGACATAAAAGATATATTTTACGATTATGCTGATGTTTATTTCAATGAAATGTCAGTTGATGAAATAAATGAGTATTTAGATACTGATGAACCATATGATAAGGCCGGAGCTTACGGTATTCAAGGTTATGGAGCTAAGTATATTAAGAAAATTGAAGGAGATTACTACTCAGTGATGGGTGTTCCACTTCAAAAACTATATAACAAACTAAGAGATCTTTAAGGTCTCTTTTTTGTTTAATTGCTCGAACTGTGTAATATAGTGTAAAATATATGTATGATACCTTTCATATATTTTTAAATAGAATAAGTAATGCTAAACTTGAAGTAGCATAAAAAGGGGGGCCTTTTATGTTCAAACTCAAAATAAATAAAAGCGAACATAAACTAGTTAAGGAAAAACTTAAATTAGTCGAAACACCTAAGTATAGTTATGTTGTCACTGACGATAAGGAACTTGTTGAGGACGACAAACTAAACATAGTGTTTAATCATGCAGAAATTACAAAAGTATCTAATCTTCTGGATTTAATTGTCCAAGGTGAGGAGCTATTTATTACTGGTAATAATGAATTTGGACAAAAAAGGATTGAGTGTCGTAATTTCTATTATTTTATAGTAGAAGAAGATGATGTTTATGGTGTTCTTGGACAATCGAAATTGATTATTCGAATGAAATTATATGAAATTGAAGAAATATTGAATCCAAAGGATTTTATTCGTTCTAGCAAATATTGTCTAGTTAATATTGGTAAAATCGATTATATCAAAGCAGCATTAAATTCAAAACTAGATCTATTAATGAAGAATGGGGAACATTTGGAAGTTAATAGAAGCTATCTTAAAGAATTCAAAAAAGCACTAAAAGTATAAGGAGGTATTATTATGACTTTTTTTATTAATAATCCTTGGGCACTAGTTATTGGTACTCTGGTAACTGTGTTTATAACCTTAATGACTATAAAAATCATTAAAGAGGTAAAATTGAATGGTTTATTAAGAGCCAAACATCAACTAATGCGTATTAAATCCGTTTCTTTAAATATAGGGTTTATAAAACGTATTGGTGTTTTAACTAGCACAGCTTTAGCACCTATAGCAGTAATAGCTGTTATTGTATTGGTAGGTACAAATAGTAATACTGTTCCTTCCGGAGAACTTAGGACTTTTGACGATTCAAATGATATAACAAAGTTGTATGAGAGCATTTCAGGAGTTTTACCAAGGTACTCTTCAACAGAATATAGCATGGATGTTCCTTATAATGATGAACCAGAATATAATATTTCCTCAGTTGAAGGTGATAATTACGATGCAGTAGCAACTACACATTTTTTAACAGGTTTAGAAAGAACATACTCTTCAGGAGAAGTGGTTGGAGAAGATCAGTATTCAACATTATTACATAATGATGATTACTATTATGAAGTAGTTGGGACTAGTATTGAAATCACAGTCAACTCAAATGAAGGAACGACTAAAACTGGTACCCAATTTGTTGATTCAATAAACTACTCTAATTGGGCTGGAGCTTGTAATGAGAATTATTTTATCAAAGGGATGTATTTAGATGAAGACTACTTAACAGTAGTATTATTAGAGTATCCAATTAGTTGCATTGGAATAGATTTAGATTCGCAGTATGTTTTTGAGAATATGAATATTTTGGTTAGTGTAATCAATATAGATGATTTAAGTGATGCAAAAAATTATCGACTAAATGGAAACCTTAATGGGGTAATTTATGATAATGGTTATCTATATGTAACCACAAAAAGATTCCTTAATTATGATGAAGAAGGATTTAATATAGAGAACTATTTACCTTATTATGAAATAGACGGAATTAAAATCTATAAAGATTATAGTGAAATAGTTTATATAGAAGGGACTGTACCTAATTCGTATACTAGCGTTTATTCAATAGAACTCGGTGCAAACATTGTAGATCATGAAGTACTATTAGTTGATTATTATTATGACACTCACATTTCATCATCTGGAGTTGAGTTTATTGGAACAATTTATTACTTCGAGACAATGGCAGCTGTATTTGAATTAGAGGATACAATTGAAGAATCAAAAAAGATAACTATTACTTTGAATTTTGAAACAGGTAACATTGTCTATGAAGGAATTGAGATAAAATAAAAAAGACTCTAACGAGTCTTTTTTTTTATTATACTAAGTTCTGTTGATTCCTAATTTAATTACCTCATCATAAACTGCTTTACTAACACGTTCTACAACTCTTTTATCAAAAGCAGAAGGAATAATATATTCGTTTGTTAATTCATGTTGCTCGATGATATCAGCTATTGCTTTGGCGCTTACGATTTTCATACTTTCGGTTATTTTAGTAGATTTAGCATCAAGTGCTCCGCGGAATAAACCCGGGAATGCAAGGACGTTATTGATTTGATTTGGATAATCGCTACGACCTGTACCTACTATATAAGCACCTGCTTCGATGGCTTCTTCATATGAAATTTCTGGGTCTGGGTTAGCCATAGCAAAGATAAAAGGATCTTGATTCATTGTTTTTACCATTTCTTTTGTAAGAATTCCTTTAGCAGAAACACCAATAAACACATCTTTGTTTTTAATTAGTTCTTTTAGAGAATCATCCTTAAGATTTCTTGGTGACTTAAAGACTTTACCATCTAATAATTCTTGTTCTAGGAATGAGTAATTATTATACTTTGATTCAAGGATTACTCCTGATCTATTATATCCGTAAAGATTTTTAATTCCCATCTCATGAAGTAATTTAGCAATACTGCTACCTGCAGCACCTGTACCAGAAATAACTACCTCTAAATCATTTAAGGACTTATTTGTTAACTTGCAAGCATTGATTAACGCTGCAGAAGTTACAATTGCAGTACCATGTTGATCATCATGAAAAACAGGGATATCTAATTCCTCTTTTAATCTTCTCTCAATATAGACACATTTTGGTGCTTTAATATCTTCTAGGTTAATACCTCCAAATGTTGGAGATATATTTTTTACTAATTCAATAATTTCATCGGGATCTGTTGTATCAACCATTATTGGAAAGGCATCTACATTAGCGAATTCTTTAAACAAAATAGCTTTACCTTCCATTACAGGGAGACCTGCGTATGGACCAATTTCTCCTAAACCAAGAACTGCACTACCATCACTAACAACAGCTACCATATTACCTTTTGAAGTATACTTATAGATGTTCCTTCTGTCTCTTTGTATCTCTCTACATGGTTCAGCTACACCCGGAGAATATGCTAAACTCAAGTCATCTTTATTTTCTACTCGCACTTTAGAAATAACGGAGATTTTACCATTATGTTCCTCGTGAAGTTTTAAACTTCTTTCTTTTAAATCTTTCATAAGTTAACTCCTTTTGAAGATGTCGTTTCCATAAGTATCATATGCCACAAAACAAGGGAAATCCTTTACTTCAAGTTTTCTAATAGCTTCTGCGCCTAGGTCTTCATACATTATAATTTCACTTTTTAAAATACAACTACTCAATAGTGCTCCAGCGCCACCTGTAGCGATTAAATAAACAGCGTGATTTTTAATCATTTCACTACGAAACTCTTCACTTCTGTCGCCTTTACCTATCATTATCTTTAAACCTTGTTCCATTAAAGGTTTTGATAATTTATCCATCCTGTAGCTTGACGTAGGACCACTTGCACCGATTGGAACTCCGTCTCGAGCAGGTGTTGGTCCAACATAAAATATTACGCTACCATTTATTTCGAATTTAGGGTTATCTTCATTAATTAATCTTATATGTGCTTGATCTCTCGCTGTAAAAATGGTTCCAGATATTAATACCTTTTCACCAACTTTTAATAAATCAATATCAGCATCAGTAATAGGTGTATTAAGTTTTATCATATAATCACCTCTGTATGGCGTGATGAATGACATTGAATATTGATAGCAACCGGTAAACTAGCTATATGCATAGGGTAGTAATTGATTTTAACAGCTAAACAGGTAGTTTCTCCGCCTACACCCATAGGACCAACACCTAGTTTATTAATTTCGTTATATAGTTCAATCTCAAGATTTTTGATAGTCTCATCTTCATTAGAGTCGTCTAAGTCTCTAAGTAATGCTTCCTTAGACAATAAAGCACTTTTCTCTAAGTTCCCACCAATACCAATACCTACAATTATAGGAGGACATGGTTTACCACCAGCATTAAATACTGTATCTAGGACTAATTGCTTAACTCCTAGAATTCCATCTGCAGGAGTTAACATAGTAACTTTACTCATATTCTCACTACCGCCACCTTTAGAGGCGATCTTAAGTTTAATTGCATCTCCAGTAACTAATTTAGTGTGGATAATTGCTGGTGTATTATCTTTTGTATTCTCACGATTAAAAGGGTGATTTACAATGCTTTTACGAAGATACCCTTCTTTATATCCTTGACGTACACCTTCGTTAATAGCTTCATAAATATCACCTTCGAATGAAACATCATATCCTATTTCTAGGAACACAACGACAACACCAGTATCCTGACATAAAGGAACTTTCCCTTTTTTGGCAATCTCTTGATTAATAATTATATCATCAAGGATTGATTTGGCTGTTTTATTTGTTTCATTTGCTTTGGCTTTTCTGAATAGTTCAACTAAATCATTTTCAAGATTGTAGTTGATTTTGATAACGGCTTCTTTAACTTCTTTAGTAACTTCTTTTAAATTGATTACTCTCATTGTTTTCACCTTCTATCGACAAAGTAATTATAACATAGTATATAATATATATATGAAAGAAAAGGATAAATATTTATAGAGAAAAAATTAATAATATGTCTTGCTTAAATAATTTTCTTTTGATATAATTTACTAGCAAATAAAACTTACTATGGTATATGCTACCATGGCGGAAGGAGTAATGACAATGAAAAAAGATATACATCCAAATTACAATACTGTAACGGTTACTTGTACAACATGCGGAAATACATTTGAAACAGGTAGTGTTTCAAAAGAAGTCCGTGTTGATACTTGTTCGAACTGTCACCCATTCTATACTGGTGAGCAAAAATTCGGAAAAGCAGCAGGTCAAGTTGATAAATTCAATAGACGTTATGGTCGTAAATCAGATAACGAATAAAACATGCCACTTTATGTGGCTTTTTATTTACCTTAAGATAAAGAAAAACCCTAGTTTTTATACTAGGGTTTTTTTGTTTATTTATAGAAACTTCTTTCGTGATACGAAGTATGTAACATATTGTCGATTTTTTCTTCTCCAACTTGTTTTAATAACTCAGTATAAGCAGATGTTACTGCTTCCTTGTTAACTTCGCCTTGAAGTTTTCTTAGTGATTCTTCACGAATTTCATTAATAGGTAATGTTTGCTGTTCGTAAGCACTGCGGATTGGACTTCCTCCACCATCTAGTAAACTACCCATATATTCAACATAGTGATAAGACTTTTTAGTTTTCTTCATTTTTGTGAAGAACTCTTTTATATTGATGTTTCCATGTACTAAAGCAACATTAATACTTTTACCTGCTAGTTTGTAAGTAGCTTCTTTAACCCCTTTTGTGTTTTTGAAGTCTAACTCTTGAGGCGTTTCTCCTAATATATTAGAAGCAGCAGTTAAAGTGTCTTGAAGAACACTGTTTTCAACTCTAATAGGATTGTTAGTTAAGTTAGCTAACTCTCCATAAGGTTTAGCATCTTCAAGTTTTAATAATGTAATATTCTTGCGTTTTAATAAACGTGCATATTCTTTAGTAGTTAGTGAATAATCAACATCTTTAAGTCCAGCAAATTCATTGTGAGGACGAGAACATTCGTCTTTACTTGAAATTGTCGGCATAATAGATACAACAACAACGTTTTCCTTGTTGTAACCTAGTTTTTCTGCATAATGATGTTTAACTAAGACACCTGTAATAAGTTGCTCTGATTTCTTAGAAGAGATGTTCTCTAATAATTCAGATTCATATTGCTCGATATAGTTAATCCATCCTGGAGCTTTAGAAGTATAAAGAGGTAATTTTTTGCTTTTAATACTCTCTATTAAATCTTTTGCTTCTTCTTGAATGCTTAATTCTGTAGCTAAGCTTGTATCGATTACTTCATCGAATCCTAGTGATTGTAAAGATGCAAACAGCTTACCTTCAACATTTTCACCAATTTCAGTACCGAAATCTTCACCTAAAGTTACTCTAACTGAAGGATCAACCGCAGCTACTACTATTTTTGATTTATCATTTAATGAATCTATTACTTCATTAGTGTGTGATTTTTCTTTGATTGCAGCTGTTGGACATGATTGAATGCATTTACCACAGTAAATACAACCACTATCTTCCATAGAATGGAATAAAGCTGGTCCAACGTAAGTTTCATTACCACGTTCATTAAAATCTAATACACCTAAATTAGTGTAGTGATTACATGCACTGACACATCTACCACAAAGGATACATTTACCACTATCTAAAACGATAGAAGAAGAAGTGTCATTGATTTGACGATCTTTTTTGGTAAAGAAACGATTACCATCATATGAATTTTCAACATTGAATTTTCTCATTAAATCTAGAAACTCACAATTGCTTTCTCTTTCACAAGCCCAACATTCAAAGATATGGTTACTTGCTAATAGTTCTAAGTTAGCGACGATAGAATCATGGATTTCTTCTGTATCAGTATCGACTTCCATACCGTCTATTAATGATAGTGTACATGAGTTCTTAAGCCCACGCATATTTTTAACATCAACTACACATAAGCGACATGCAGAAGTTTCATTTATATCTTTTAAGAAACATAGTCTTGGGACATGAATACCTAATTCATCAGCTGCTTCCATAACTGTAAAGTCTTTAGGAACGGTAACTTCTTGTCCATTAATTTTAATTGTAACTTTTTCCATCATTTACCTCCTAAAGAGTTATGATAGCATCAACTGGGCAGACGTTTTTACAAACTCCACATTTTATACAAGTTGATGTATCAATATCATGTTGTTGTTTAATTGAACCTGAGATTGCATCTACAGGACAGTTTGTTGCACATTTAGTACAACCAATACAGTTATCAAGAACTTCGAAGTGAATTAATGGTTTACAAACTCCACCAGGACATCTTTTGTCAATTACATGTGCTTCAAATTCTTCACGGAAATGAGTTAACATTGATAGTATTGGGTTAGGTGCAGCTTGACCTAAACCACATAGTGAAGAGCTCTTAACAGTTCTTGCAAGTTTTTCTAATCTTGTTAAATCATCCATAGTACCTTCACCAGAAGAGATGATTTCTAAAAGTTCTAACATTTTTTTAGTACCTTCACGGCATGGAGTACATTTACCACATGATTCTTCAACGGTAAAGTCTAAATAGAATCGACAGATATCTACCATACAGCTATCTTCATCAATAATAACCATACCACCAGAACCCATCATACTTCCCGCTTCAATCAATGTTTCATATTCAATAGGCATATCCATCATTGATTCAGGGATTGCTCCTCCAGAAGGACCACCTGTTTGAACAGCCTTTAAAGCTTTGTTCTTAGGGATTCCTCCACCAATTTCATATATTACCTCACGTAATGTTGTTCCCATAGGAACTTCTACTAAACCAGCATTTTTAATGTTTCCACCTAAACTGAATACTTTTGTTCCTTTTGATCTTTCGGTACCAATTTTTGCGAATTCAGCAGCACCTGAGAATAATATTGCAGGAATATTAGCTAAAGTCTCAACATTGTTGATAATTGTTGGTTTTCCCCATAATCCTTTTGCAGCAGGGAATGGTGGTTTGTTACGAGACATACCACGTCCACCTTCGATAGAAGCGATTAATGCAGTTTCTTCACCACAAACAAATGCTCCAGCTCCAAGACGTATTTCAATATCAAAATTGAAACCACTACCAAAGATATTATTACCGATTAAACCTAATTCTTTTGCCTGAGAAATAGCTAGTTTTAATTTTTCAATGGCTGTTGGGTATTCAATACGTACATAAATAAATCCTTTATCTGCACCAATTGCATATCCAGCAATCATTAAACCTTCTAATACGCTATGAGGGTCACCTTCTAATAAAGCACGGTCCATAAATGCACCTGGATCTCCTTCATCTGCATTACAAATTACATATTTTTGATCGCTTTTATTATCATAAGCGAATTTCCATTTTAGACCTGTAGGGAATCCTCCACCACCACGTCCACGTAATCCTGAAGCTTGCATTTCTTCGATTACTTCTAATGGAGTCATTTCAAGTAATGATTTACCTAATCCACGGTATCCATCTCTAGCAATATATTCTTCAATATCATCAGGATTGATTAAACCGCAATTACGTAATGCAATACGATGTTGTTTCTCATAGAATTTAATTTCATCAAATGCTATGATTTCTTTGTCCTCTGTGATTGTTTCATCAAATACTAACTTTTCTACGACTCTACCTTTATAAAGATGTTCCTCGCATATAGCTTTGATATCTTTGTTTTTTACAAGTGCATAAAATACACCTTCTGGATAAACAATAACGAATGGACCTTGTTCACAAAGACCCACACATCCTGTGTTTACCAGTTTAATTTCTTCTCTAATGCCTAATCTTGTTAAATGCTCTTCAAACTCATCACGTAGAGATTTCGCTCCTCTACTGACACACATTGAACCACTACAGATTAGGACATGCGCTCTTTCTATCATTATGCCACCACCTATTAAATTCTGAATTTTCCGATTGTATAATCTTCGACAACTTTACCGCCGAGGATATGTTCTTTAACTATTCTTTCCGCTACTCTTACATCAACTCTACAGTAAGTAGTACGTTTTTCACCTTCTAAAACTTCAACGATAGGTTCTATCGCACACTCACCAATACATCCAACAGGTGTAACAGTTATATTCTCAATATTTCGATCTGCGATTTCCTCTACGAATTTGTTCATAACAGGTCTTGCTCCTGCGCTAATACCACAAGTAGCCATACCTACTAAGACTCTAGTACCATCATTTTTACCTCTCATTGTAACTTTCTTCTGAGCGGCATCACGGATTTTCTTTAAATCATCTAAAGATTTCACTATGTTTCCTCCTTATGAATATCAAGTATTCCTTCTTTAATATTGTTTTTAATCCACGTAATTACTTCATAATTAGTGAATGGAATTCCATCTAAAACTTCTTTTATTTCTCTTGTATCAAAATTATAAACTTTAGTATTTAATTTGTGGATATAATGAATGTCAATCTCAGCTTCATTAAGAACCAAAATACTAATTGTTTCAGCAATATTACCTAAAGGTGCTCTATCAAGATGATTGTACTTGAATAAAGCATCTATTGAAGTTCCTTCATTCAATTTTGATTCAATGTTAAAACTACCTTCAGCCATTTCAGCAGCCATTTTAAATAGAGATACACCTAATCCTACTTTACGTGTAGTTCTTGTCGTAAAGAACGGATCAGCAACTTCTGATAGGGTTTTGGCACTCATCCCACTACCATTATCCTTAATGATTATTTCAAAAATGTTTTCTTGGGGTTGTTCATTTACAATAATCTGGATTAAACTTGCATTTGCTTTTATTGAGTTTTGACAAATGTCTAAAATATGCAAAGATAATTCATTCATTTAATCACCACCGATTAGATATTCAAAGAAAGCATCTAGTGTTTTCTCTTTAATGTCTATTGCTTCTATGCGCTCAGATATTGTAAGTAGTGTATGTGAGTCCGAGCTTGCAAATACTTTATATTTTTTAAGCTCAGTATGTTTAGTTAGATATTCATTTTTAAAATATTGTTGAATTTCAATACCATCAAAGGGTATTTCATCTAGTTTATATGAATTTAGAGCTGATTTACTCTTTCGATCTATATGAGCTAGAACGACAGCGCCATTTAACGCTTTTACTTCATTATATAAATCTTTATAACTAATAGAAGTGGATCTGAGAGGTTTAGGATAAGTATCAATTGTAATATCGTAGATATCCGTAATCATTTGGTCCTCTTCACTAAATGGTCCCCATGTTCCATTTAGATAATTCTCAAGTAATATATCGATTTTATATGCGTCTGTGTATGTTCTAAAGTAGCACAATACATCAAAACCTTCTTTAACAGTAACTTCAATCCCTGGAATGAAGATGAAATCATATGCTTTTTCAATTTCTTCAACAACTGATAATTGTTTTGCACTGTTGTGATCGGTTATAGCCACAAAGTCTAATTCCTTAAGCATTGCCATATTGAGGATGTTATTAGGTGTCATAAAGTCATCAGCATCAGGTGATAAAACACTATGAATGTGTAAATCGTAGTAATACTTAATAACTAAATACCTAAATTATATAAATAAATTGTGATTTCATATGTTGTCTTGTCAGTTACGAATAGTGGTATCTCTAATTCGTTAGCTTTAGTAATAATATCTTCGTTCACTTCTGTATCATGAGTAAAGATAACACAACTTAAGTCTAATAAACTAGCTACACCAAGGACATTTATATTGTTCAAGACGGTGATTAAAGCATTACCTTCTTTAGCATGTCCCATAACATGACTTAATAAATCACATGTAAATATCCCGCTTATTTCATTATCTAAGCTACCTTTTTCATTAACCATTCTTAGTTGATTTAGTTGTAGAATTTCATTAACTTTCATAACAATCTTCATTTACATTGAATTTGATATGTAAGTATGTACCCTCTTCAGATGAAGTTAATTCCATTTCATCTGAAACAGCTTGGATATTTGGTAAACCCATTCCAGCACCAAATCCATTTTCAATAGCGTATGAACTTGCTGTTGAGAAACCTTTGGTTAAGGCTTGCTCAATACTTGGAATACCAGGACCAACATCCTTAAATGTTACTTCTACAAAATCATCAGTGATATTAACAGTAACTTTACCACCATAAGAATGAATAACAACGTTTATTTCTGCTTCATAAACGCCTATTGTAACTTGTTTAATAAAATCACGAGATAATCCTCTTTTTCGTAATGCTCTCTTTGTTAGACTTGCCACTGTGCCAGCGTTTGCTATGTCATTTCTTTCGATATTATATTCTTGAGTGTAATTTTCCAAGATTAATTTTCCTCTAAAACCGATTCATGGCTTTTGACACCGTTCATGTATAATAAACCACTTGTTTTATACATAGTTAACTGTGTACCAATAAGCGTAATACCAATTTCATCAGCCAAATCTATAACTGATTGAGTAGGGTTCTTCCCACGAACAAATATTATTGTTTCAAGGTCTAAAATCTCAGCTGTTCTCAAGGCTTGATTAGTAACTAAACCTGTTACTAGTGCACCATGTGCACCAATATGACTAGGCATTTTCTTTAATAGCATTAAAGCATCACTCATCAAGTCACAAACAAAAGCGTAATTGATTTCTTTTACACATCGAGGGCATTCTAAGTTGAACTGTTTTGCATTTAATAATTCTAATACCTTATTTAGTTCCATCTATTTACTCCTATATTCTTTAATTAATCTTTTTGCTTTAGTTACGTCCATTTCTCCAAAAACATCATCGTCAAACGCCATTACGGGCGCCATACCACAAGTTCCTATACATCTAATTGCATCTAATGAATAATAACCATCTTCTGTAGTACCACCCACATCAATACCTAATTCAGTTTTAACTGCATCAAGAATTGTTTGAGCACCACGTACATAACATGGAGTTCCTAAACAAACACCAACAATATGATCACCTTTTGGGTGAAGCGTGAAGCTTGAATAGAAAGTTACAACACCATTGATTTCTGAAACAGGAACTCCTGTTTCTAGAGACACAAGTTTTTGCACTTCAATTGGTATGCAACCAAAGATTCTTTGCGCTTCATGTAAGATTGGCATAAGAGGACCAGGGAGTTTTTTATGCTTTTTAATTTCTTGAAGTAGTTCTTTTCTTTGTTCTTCAGATATAATGAATTTTTTACCCATAATCTTCTCCTTATTACTAAATAATTTTATTTTCAAACAATTATAACATAATTGCTCCTATTTATAAAGGGCTTACAGGCAAAAAAAAATCTAAACTATTATGTTTTTAATTAATATTTAAGCCCTTAGATTAGCCAATTGTTACATTCAAATAAGGTACTGAGTTGGGAATGCTGGTATTTAAGGGTATTAAAGCACCAATTTTAATTATAAAAATGATATAAAATTAGCATCTATTACTAAAAAAATATTGTTTTATTGAGCGTATTACTGTATTATAAATTATGTAAAAAAAGAGGTGGAATTATGTATTTAAATCAAAAAGATGGATGGATTGAAGTAATCTGTGGACCGATGTTTGCTGGGAAAACAGAAGAATTATTGAGACGTGTTAGAAGATTGGAATACGCAAAGAAGAATATCGTTGTGTTTAAACCTTTAATGGATAGTAGATACGCTGAAGATGAAGTTGTTTCTCATAATAATAGTAGAACTAAATCGGTAAATATTTCTTATGCTAGACAAATTTTTGATTACATCGATAAAGAGACTCAAGTAGTTGCTATTGATGAAATACAATTTTTAGACGAGGAAGCAGCAGGTATATGTGAATTCTTAGCATCTAGAGGTGTTAGAGTTATTGTAAGTGGACTAGATAAAGATTTTAGAGGTGAACCATTTAGTTTTATGCCTAAGTTATTATCTTTAGCTGAATATGTTACTAAGCTGACTGCAATATGTGTTAAATGCGGTATTCCAGCGACAAGAACACAAAGAATTGTTGACGGAAAACCCGCTAAATATAACGATCCTATAGTACTAATTGGTGCTCAGGAAAGTTATGAAGCAAGATGCAGAAGTTGCCATAAAGTTTACAGAAAACCTAATCCATATAAAGGAAGATTATAGTGCCTAACTCTCACGAGTATTATATGAATTTAGCGCTAGAACAAGCGGCAGAGGCAAGTCTTAACAACGAGGTTCCTATTGGCGCAATCATTATAAAAGACGATAAAGTTATAGCTGTAGCAAGAAACGAAAGAGTAGAAACAAACAAGACTACATCTCATGCTGAAATAATCGCCATTGAGAAGGCTAATAAGCTGTTAAAAAGTTGGAGACTTGACAGTTGTTCTATCTATGTTACAATAGAACCCTGCCCAATGTGTGCGGGTGCAATTATCCAATCTAGAATCAGTAATGTTATCTATGGAGCAAAAGATCCAAAAGCAGGATCTCACACAAGTATTGTTCAATTATTTGATAAATCTTTCAACCATAGAGTAGAAGTTACAAGTGGAATTTTAGAAAATGAGTGTAGTGAAATAATTTCTTCATTCTTTCAAAAAATTCGGAAATCAAAAAAATGAAAATTTAACATCTCTTATGAATCATCCTCATTCAATGGGTAGTGACGAACTAGGTCAGGTCGGGAACGAAGCAGCCTTAAGTTTTCTAACTATGTGAGTGGGGGTGCTTGATGAGAGATGTTTTTTAATACCTTGACTTAAACATTACTAAGTGGTAATATTGCTGTATAATCATATTACTATATAGTAATGGAGTGTGGAAAAGTGGATAAATTTTTGGTAATTAAAATGCTCTCAGACGAGACGAGATTTAAGATATTTACCAAGCTATTAGATTACGATAGATTGTGTGTGAGTGAAATCGAGGGATTGCTAGGTATAAAGCAGGCTAACACCTCTAAACATCTTAAAAAATTGAGAGAAAACGGCATAGTAGAATCAACACGAGAGAGTAATACCATGTATTATAATGTTCGTAAGGATTTTATGAAGGAGAATGAAGTTCTGGTTAGATATTTATTGCTATAATATTATATAGTGGTACTATAATTATGTAAAAAAGAGGAGGATTTACCTATGGTTATTAAAATATTAGGTGGTGGATGCGCCAATTGTAAAGTATTGTATAATAATGCTGCATCTGCTGTAAGAGAATTAGACATTGAGGCTGAAATTGTTAAGGTTGAAGACTTTTCAGAAATTTCAAAATTTGACGTAATGAGTACGCCTGCACTGGTTATTGATGAAAAAGTTGTTGGCTACGGAAAATTGAAATACAAGAAAGTACTTGAACTTATAGGAAATGCCTAAAAAGTACATTTTTATTGATATAGATGGCACAGTTCTAGATCATTCAACAAGAACAATACCTGAGAGTACTAAACTTGCTATCAAAAAAGCTAAAAGTAATGGACACGAGGTTATAATCAACACAGGGAGACCACCATGTCTATTTTACGGTATAGATAAAGAGATAGGTGTAACTTCATTCGTTGCTGCAAATGGTAGATATGCTGTTCATAATGGTGAAGTAATTCTGAATAAAACGATAGATCGTGAAATAATAACTAAAGTAGTAAAATTCGCAGAAGATAATCGCATTGATTTAGGGTTTGAAGGATTAAATGCATTTAAAAGACAAACATCTTTTGGGAACCTATATCAGAAATTCAGTAATAACTTTCATTTAGAGGTACCTGAACTAGATCCTGAGTTCTATTTAAATAATGATATATATCAAATGACTTTATACTATGATAGAGATGATTATCAACGATTTGAAGCGCATTTTCCGAATCTAACCTTTGCCTATTCTTGTGAATATGGAATTGATGTTAATTCTAAAGGTGGATTAAAGGAAGAAGGAATTGAAGCATTTATTAAGAGATATAATATACCAAAAGAGGATATTATAGCAATTGGTGACGGTCACAATGATGTTTCGATGTTCAATTTTGTACACACAAGTGTTGCAATGGGGAATGCCAAAGACTTTGTTAAAGAACATGCGACATATGTTACTGACGATGTAAGTAATAATGGCTTTTATAAAGCGTTTGAGATGTTAAAACTAATATAAAAGAAAAAGTTGAGTAAAATTTACTCAACTTTTTTATTTAATCTAAAGTATGCTTTGACACCATTTTTGACATTTGTAATTCCAAAGTCTGCTTGGTGTGCTTTTAATATTTCACTAACTAAATAGAGTCCGATTCCGCTACCCTTAGACTTAACTCTTGTATTATCCTCTTGATCTAATCGGTAGAAAGGAAGCCATATTTTGTCTATTTCATCTTCACTAATTACAATTCCATTATTAGTTAACTCGAAATAAACCTCATCTTTTGTCTCACTTACTTCAATATAGATCTTGTCTCCGATTGGAGTGTACTTTATTGCATTTGTAATAAAGTTAGATATTACCCTTTTGATAAGTTTGAGATCTGCCTCGATATAAACTTCATCTTGTATGTTTATATCTATATCAAAGTTAAACTTTTTAATAGCATTTTCAAAGTCATTTATAAAGAAATATACTGTTTTAGATAGGTCGAACTCACAAATTTCAAGTTGCGTGTTAGCATCATCTAAACGGTAAATCTGTAACATATCTTGAATCATAATTGATGACTTATTAATCTCTTGAATGACGTTGTTTAGTTCTTTTTCCTGTTCTTTTTCCTCGATAATACCATCCAGGATGCCTTGTATTGTAACCTGCATTATCATCAATGGAGTTTTAAGTTCATGGGAAATAGATGAAACAAGTTGTTTTTTTAATGAAACTTGCTTTGATTGTGTATCATATAAGTCGGTTAGTTCTTGGTTTTTTGTACTTATTGTTTCTAGTGTATCTTTTAAGTTCCGGGAAATAAGATTAATACTGTTTGAAAGTGATTCGTTTTCCTTATTAGTGTATTCGTGTGCCTCAACATTAAAATTCAACTGAGCGATTTCTCTAGCGACTCCTTCAATACTTTGAATTGGCTTAGAAAGAGTGCTGGAAATTCTAAAACTCCAAAGTATTATAATAACAATAGCTGTCAAATAAGCGTAATAGTTATATGCAGAGATGATATTGACAATTTCATTTGTGTTGACAATCGGAATAACAGTTATAATCCAATGCCATGATTTTAAATTATGAACAAATACAATTGTATCAACAGGGCCATCTGAAGACCTATACCAAAATCCTTCTACACCACCTGTATCGTACTCATATGAATCAAGATCAACCACTCCACCACTTATTTTTGAAACTTCTAATTCGATAAGGTTATTTTCCTCAAAGAAATAGTTTAAGTGATTTGGTTTTGTTATCTGAGTTACTTCACCTGACACTGTTATACAAGTTTCAGGTGAACACGGAAACTCACTCGTAAACTCAACACCTTCTGAAGCATTTATTATTGCTGGTGAATATAATTCCTCGTTATATGTGAACAAATCAAGAGAAAGTGTTTCCGATAAAGTGTATTCGTAATTATTATCAGGGACAATAAAGGTATAAAACTCGCTACTAACTGTATCTTGAACTGTTACTGTGTAACTTGTATCTGACGCCTTTAATACACGGTATTGGCCATCAACTATAACTGAATATGCATTGTTTTCCGTTGTGAATTGATACATTTCATTATAGTAATCACTATCTTCAACGTTCATTTTATTAACGTATTTAAGAATATCAGAGCTGATTTTTTCGAACTCACGTTCAGCATAATAGCTCTTAAAAAAAGTGTTATTTAGAAATGTTTGTAGGACAAAGAATGACATAAAGATTAATACGAATGTAACTAGTAATTGTGTTGATATAGAGAGTTTACGATAATATCTGGGTATGAAAGTTATGATATCTTTGAGAAATTGAGAAAAACTTTTCCTTTTACTCATCCAAGGCCTCAAAACGATATCCTACACCAAAAACAGTTTTAATATAATGAGATTTAGGACCGAGATATTTTCTTAACTTTTTAATATATGTATCTACAATTCTATCTTCAACATAGACATCAATACCCCATACCTCGTCTAGTAATAGATTCCTTGAACAGATTTTAGTCTCATGTTCTAAAAAATATTTTAAGAGATCAAATTCTGTTTTAGATAAATCTATTTGATTGTTTTCTATATATACCTTGTGGGTATCTAAATTGATTTTGATACCTTTAATCTCTAACACTCCAGATGTTTGAGTAGTAAAATCTTGGTTCTGTAATCTATCTAACAAAGTTTTAACTTTAGCTACTAATATCTTTGGGTTAAACGGCTTAGTAATGTAGTCATCGACTCTTAAAGAGTAACCTTTTAGAATGTCTTCTTCTTCAGATAAAGCACTCATCATAATGATTGGAACATTAGAGGTTTCTCTAATTGTTTTAGCTACATCCCATCCATTCACATTTGGCATCATTATATCTAAACAGACAAGATCAACTTTATTATGACTAAACAGTTGGAGACCTTTGAATCCATCTAATGCGCTTAAAACAGTAAATTTTTCTTTTAAGAAATAGTTTGAAACAATGCGATTAATCGTTGGTTCGTCTTCAATAATAAGTATAGTATAATTGCTCATAAAATCACCTCTTGAATTTATTATATAATACAATTGTGAATATTTAAAGAATTCACAGGTTATATGCTTTACTATTTAGTGTTTAAGTTATAGAATATTACTGAAAAGGTGATTAATATGTATGAAGTTATAGTTGTAGGTGGTGGACATGCAGGTAGTGAAGCGTGTTTGGCTTCTGCTAGATTAGGACATAAAACATTACTTATTACAGGTAACGTTGATATGATTGCTTATATGCCATGTAATCCATCGATAGGTGGACCTGCAAAAGGTATAGTGGTAAGAGAGATTGATGCATTAGGTGGAGAAATGGCACGAGTAGCTGATAAAACCCAAATCCAAATGCGTTTTTTAAACATATCTAAGGGTCCTGCTGTTAGAGCTTTGAGAGCTCAAAGTGATAAAATCTTATATCCTAAAACTATGAAGGAGACTATTTTTAATCAAGAAAATCTAGAAGTTGTTCAAGCTTACGTCAAAGAACTATACCTTATAGATAATGAAGTAAAAGGTATTGTTCTAGAATCTGGTGAAATAATTGAAGCTGAAAATGTAATTATCACAACAGGTACATTTATGGAAGCGAAGATATTAGTTGGAGACAGTGTTACAAAGATGGGTCCAGATAACCAAAAAGCATCATTAGGATTAAGTCCACAATTAAGAGAATTAGGGTTTTCTACGACAAGATTAAAAACAGGAACTCCACCTCGAATAAAAACTGATTCAGTTGATTTTAGCAAAACTGAAAGACATGACGGAGACCCTGTAGAAAGACATTTTAGTTTTGACAAAATAACTTATTTTGATGTAGATCAACAATGGCCATGTTATTTAACTTACACGTCACCATTAACTCATAAAATAATTAATGATAATCTGTCTAAGTCATCAATGTATAGCGGAGTTGTTGAAGGTGTTGGACCAAGATATTGTCCATCTATTGAAGATAAACTAGTAAGATTTCATGATAAGGAGAGACATCAAATCTTCTTAGAACCAGAAAGTCAGTTTGTTGATGAGATATATGTTCAAGGATTCTCAACGTCTATGCCTCATGATATTCAAGATAAAATGATAAAATCAATTCCTGGATTAGAAAATGCTGTAATCGCAAAGTATGCTTATGCTATTGAGTATGATGCAATAGACCCCAGGGATCTTTATCCAACGCTAGAAAGTAAAGACTATGAAGGATTATACTTTGCTGGACAAGTAAATGGAACTAGTGGCTATGAAGAAGCTGCTTGCCAAGGTCTAATGGCTGGGATTAATGCAAGTTTAAAAATAAGAAAAGAAGAACCGTTAATTTTAAAAAGAAATGAAGCTTATATAGGTGTTCTAATAGATGATTTAGTCACTAAAGGAATAAAGGATCCGTATCGTTTACTTACTTCGCGAGCAGAATATCGTTTATTATTGAGACATGATAATGCGGATATTAGGTTAAGAGAAAAAGGTAAAAAAATAGGATTGGTAGATGATGATAGATATCAACAATACTTAGAAAAAATTAAAGATATAGCTGAATTGAAAGAAAGATTAAAAACAACAATGCTTTTTCCTAATAAAGAGAATAATGATGCTCTTAATGGATTGGATTCCACAAACTTAAAAGATAAAAGCAATCTATATGCAATACTTAGAAGACCTGAGTTGAAGATATCAGATTTAGCGTATTGGATTGATTTAGATAGTGTATCTGAGGAAGTCTTAGAGCAAACAGAGATAGACATCAAATACGAGGGATACATTAACAAAGCCCTTAAACAGGCTGAGAAGATGCTGAGAATGGAAGATTACAAAATACCCGCTAGGATTAAGTACGATGACATTCATAACCTCGCATTAGAGGCTAAAGAAAAATTAAAAAATATTAAACCTTTAACGATTGGACAAGCTTCAAGAATTAGTGGAGTAAATCCAGCTGACATATCAATTTTACTGGTTTATATTAAGAGTAAAAATAATAGACTGTAATTCGGTCTATTATTTTTTATTGTATTCAAAAAAAGCCCTATATATGGTAAAATATAGTTTAGGTGATATTATGGTAAAAGACTATTTAAACATATTTGGTGACAATCAAATTGTCTTGTCAGAAACACAGCTTGAACAGTTTAACAGATATTTTGAGTTGCTTGTTGAATGGAATGAGAAAATTAATCTAACAGCTATAACAGAAAAAGGAATGGTTTATCATAAACATTTTCTTGATTCGTTAAGCTTAAGAAACCTCATCCCTAGTGAAGGTGTTACTTTACTAGATGTGGGAAGCGGGGCAGGATTTCCAAGTATCCCTATGAAAATTCTGTATCCTAATATAAAAGTTACAATAATCGATGCATTACAAAAACGCATAAATTTCTTAAAGATATTATCTGATGAAATAAACGTTGAAGTTGAATTAATCCATGGTCGAGCAGAAGAACTTAAACGGAACAACTCGTATAATTATGTGACTGCTAGAGCTGTAGCTAATTTACGTGTTCTAAGTGAGCTATGTATTCCTTTTGTTAAAGTAGGAGGATACTTTGTTTCATTAAAAGGTCCAAAATATGAACAAGAAATTAAAGAGTGTTCAAAGACATTTGAGGTTCTTGGAGCAGAATTTGAGGATACATTAAAGTATCAAATTCTAAATGAAGAGAAAACATTACTACTAATAAAGAAAATTAAGGAAACTAGTGATAAATATCCTAGGAAGTTTAACAAAATTAAAAATAAACCTTTATAGGAGGTGGGAATATGCGACAAGATACATCGAAGTATCAGTATAATCAATTGGAGACTTACAAAGAGTTGTTAGAGTTGAAACATATCAAAACAAAAACATTGATTGTGAATATAATTAATGTGATTTTTGGAATTATAGTTGTTTATTTCTTATATAAACTTGATTTAGAAACTAATAAGATAATGAGTGTAATGTTTATGTTTGTAATGTTGGTAGGGATGAATATCCTACTTTACTCATTCGAAAAAGACTTGTACAACAACTTAAAGTTTGCAATGTATTTGAATACTTTAGGAGAATACATAATAGCGATAACATTGATTTTGATGTTTAGAACACCAAGTATTTTCACAGCTTTGTTTTTAGCATATGCTATTACAGCTATATATCAAGATTATAAAGTGATGATTACTAGTAATTCAGCCTTATTCTTGTCAGGATTTTTACTGGCAATTGGTTATTCCGAGATATTTGCTATTCCAGGAATCACTGTTATTCAAAATATATTTATTGTAGTATTCCTGTTTATATTTGTATTATTGCTTACTCTTAGCTCTTATATTTTGATAAAAAGAAAATCGTTTTTCTATAATCATTTAGCTCAAAGTAAAGAATCTGAGATTAGAAATCTTGATTTGCAATCTGAAGTAGCTTTAATGAATGAACATACAAAGATTGATGCTTCTAAATATTATGATTCTTTAAATGAATTTAGTAAACATTTATCAAAGAAAATTGGAATTGACAACGTGTTCGCAAGAAAAATTCAGTTACTTAAAGATCTAGAATTTCATACTGTTTTGGAAATGGTCGAGAAATATCCAGATTATACTACTGAGGAAATAAATCAGTTAAGAATGATGGAATTGGCAGTTAATGATAAAATGCGTAATCTAGGTCTTAAGGCTAGCATTACTCAAGATATAAAAGTTACAAGGAAAGAGATTTTCTCTGAATCACAATTTAAGTCATTTAAACATTATTCTGACGATAGATATGTCAAAATTATTTCTACAGTAGTTTTCTATTGCTTGTTAAAAATTGATAAACCATACTTAAAAAAATTATCAGAAGAACAAATAAGAGATTACTTCTTCAATTCTGAATATTTCTATTTAATTGATAGAGATATAATTGAAATATATTTAAAGAATGACGAAGTGTTTGATACGATTGTTAACGATATTTTGAAGGGGAGTTGGAACTATGAAAAAACTTCTTGATCGAATAAGAAATAGTGAATTCCTAACTTTTAGTGAAGTATTGCGATTAAAAGTTGCAATTGTAACACTATTTGTAACTATCTTAGTTATTTTGACGATACCATTATCAACTTTTAATGATTATACTTCAGACATAAATATATTAGTTCCAATTGGATTTGGAGTTTTAGTGTTTATGACGATTCTATTTACGGTTATTAACTTTAATCGCTTAGCAATGCATCTATCAATAATTACAATAGTTCTTATAACGGTATTTCTTACATCAGGTGGTAATCATTTTTATGGTTATATGATGTTATTTGTTACTTTAACCGTAATTATATTTTATCAAGATATATCTACCTATTTACTCTATGGTGGAGGAATAACAGCATATGGTGTTTATTATATTTTTGACAAAGGAGTATCAATTGTTGGTGTCAATACTATCAATACGGATATCTCACTTTATACATATTTAGTAATATTAGTTGGATTTTATACAGTCTTTTTAATTCAGTTTTTAATTTCTGATAATATTTACGAGAAAATGAATAATGATTGGGTTAGAATGAATAAAGTTTTAGGTAAATATCAGGAGATTACTTTCCAGAACTTGTCTGAAATAATTGAAAATAATGGACAAGATCCAATTTACAAGAATGTCAAATTCCAACAAACTGTAGCTGAATTATGTGTTTTTGTAAATGAATTTTTCGAAGACCATGCAGAAAATATTGCTGAAGTAGTAGAATTCTATTTCTTCCTTCATGATCAAGATATTGAGTCTGTTGTAAAGAGTTCCGAATTACCATTAAAAACTAGAAAATTTGCATCGCAATTGCAAAAGTATGTTCTTAATAGTAGAAGTGAATTAGTTTCAATTTTATTTGAGTTTTCGAACTTAGTAAAAGTAAATGAGGGCTTTACTTCAAATAGATACGAGTATAATTTAGACAAACTATTTGATGATAAAATTGATAAATTATTATCGTTATCAATTTTGTATAAATTTTTAAGAACCGAAGAAACTCAGTTTGATAAGTGGGGTAGTGTAAAAAGAATACTTAATCATAAAGAGATTACAGAATTATTTGTATCAAAAGAGTTTAGAGAGTTTATAACTTATGAACAAGTAAATTTTTATTTAGATAATGAAGACCTATTTGAAGAACATTTAAAGTAAGGTTTTCCACAAAAAGAAGTGGATAACTTTTATGATTTCATATGTAAATGAAGGTATATATATGGTAAAATATATATACTTTTCTTTATGTTTAAAATAGAGAATAGTAGAGGTGGATTTTATGGGAAAGATTTTGGCAATAAGCAATCAAAAAGGTGGTGTAGGTAAGACTACAACAAGCGTTAATTTGGCTAGTTCATTGTCTTATTTAGGTAAGAAAGTGTTATTAGTTGATGTAGATCACCAAGCAAATGCTACAACTTATATGGGGATTAATAGAGCTAATCTAATTTATACAGTGGCTGATATATTTAATGAATCAGCTAGTATAAGAGATATAATTAAGCAAGTTCAAAGCGTAAAAGTTGATATTATACCAGCACGTTATGAACTTGGGAATATTGAAAGTGTACTTGTTTCACACGAAAACAAGGATTTTATATTGTCTAACGCATTAGAAGAAGTAAGAGATGATTATGATTTTATAATTATAGATTGTCCGCCTTCTTTAGGTATTGTAACAATTAATGCCTTAACTGCATCTGACAGTGTACTTATTCCTGTTCAATGTGAATTTTTAGCATTAGATGGTCTAACACAATTATTAAATACAATTAGACTTATTCAAAATAAGCAAAAATATAATAGAAGAACATTAACTATTGAGGGAGTTCTTCTTACTATGTTAGATACCAGAAGTAACATTGGATATGAAGTGATAAATGAAGTGAGAACATATTTTAAGGAAAAAGTTTTTAAAACAATTATCCCTAGAAATGTCAAAGTTAGTGTTGCACCAAGTCATGGGTTACCAGTTACAGAGTTTTCTCCTCGTTCAAAAGGATCACTTAGTTATCAAAACCTAGCAAAAGAAATGGTAGCTTTAAGTGAAGGATACTAATCTTAAGTTAGGAAGAAGTATTGGGGATTTAATTGAGGAGAACAAAAGGGACTGGAAAGAAAACGAAGAAGTAATTGAAATAGGTTTAGATATGATTAGACCTAACCCTGAACAGCCAAGAACTGTTTTTAAAGAAGATAGTTTAAAAGAGCTATCAGATTCTATTAAGGAACACGGTGTGTTTCAACCAATAATTGTTAAACCATTTGGAGTTAATTATACTTTGGTAGCTGGTGAACGAAGAGTTAAAGCAGCGAGAATTGCTGGGTTAACTACGATTCCTTCGATTGTTAGGGACTATAATTCTATTTACCTATCTGAATTAGCAATTTTAGAGAATCTTCAGAGAGAGGATTTAACACCTATTGAAGAGGCAATTGCTTTTCAAAAAGCTGTGTTTAACTTAAAACTGACACATGAAGAACTAGGTAAGAAGATTGGTAAGAGTAGAGTTTATATTACAAACATTATCGGATTATTGAATTTACCTACATTGGTTATTCAAGATGTTAATTTAGGTAAGTTATCAATGGGGCACGCTAGAGCTTTAAGCAAACTTAAGGATCAAGAGCTATGTCTAAATCTTCATCAAAGAATATTAGATGAGAAATTAACTGTGAGAGATATAGAAGGAATAATTAGAAATCTTCATAAAGATAATAAGGAGTATTTGATTTCTAATGAAATTCTTCAAGTAGCAGAAAATAAATTATCAAGAAGGTTTGATACAAATTATCATTATCGATTGAAGAAAAATCAGCTTGTCTTTACTTTTGAAAGTGAAGAAGAATTAGATAAATTAATCAAGAAAATAACTGGAGGTAAAGATGAATAGTATAGGGGACACAATACTTGAGTTTTTAACAAATCCGACAGGATGGAATATAAATGATATTTTAGCTCAAGTTATCGTAACATCAGCAATGATTGTTTTATGGATAATTGCTGGAATTATATTACTAAGAGTTTTAAAAATTGTTATTTATAAATCAATGAGAGTTGAAAAGAATGGTGCAAGAGCGTTAACGGTATCAAAACTGTTAAATAGCATCGTTAAATACGTAGTTTGGTTTATCATTATATTGTTAATTTTAGGTGAACTTAACGTTAACATAACTCCGTTTATAGCTTCAGCCGGGGTTGTTGGACTAGCTATTGGATTCGGAGCTCAAGAAATTGTAAGAGATTTTATTAGTGGATTCTTTATTATCTTTGAAGGTTCGTTCGATGTTGGCGATGTTGTCGAAGTAGATGGGTTTAAAGGTACTGTATTAAGCTTAGGGTTAAGAACGACTATTATTGAAAACTGGTTAGGTGAACGAAAAATAATTAATAATGGAAAAATTGGTTCAATAATTAATTGTTCAAAAAATGACAGTATCGCAATAATTGATTTTGGTGTAGGATACGATACTGATTTAAATGAATTAAACAAAGTTATGGCAAGTTTTGTTGAGGAATTAGAAAGTAGACATGAAGTAATTGTCGAAACTCCACAATTTCTAGGTGTTACCGAATTAGCGGATTCTAGTATTAATATGAGAATGATTGCTAAAACAAAAGCCATGCAACACTTTCAAGTTGAAAGAGATATAAGAAAAGAACTAGTTGAAGTACTAGTTAAGAACAATATTGATATTCCTTTCCCTCAAGTAGTAGTTCATAATGCATAAATTTGGACTGGGTAGTACACTTACTTTAAGGAAAATGCATCCTTGTGGGTCTAATGAGTGGAAAGTAATTAGATATGGTTCAGATGTAAAAATTCAATGTTTAGGTTGTGATCGTATTGTTATGATAGATAGACCTACTTTATTAAAGAGAATTAAAAAAGTTTCTAATCCCGAGGGTTAGAAACTTTTTTTAATTTCAAATGCAAATGTTACTGAATCGTTATTACTAAATACTTCACACTTACTACTATATTGTTCGAGTGTTTGATTGACAATATATAAACCTAATCCGGTTGAACCATCTTTCCTAGATCTAGATTTGTCTGCGCGGTAAAAAGCGTCGAATATTTTGCTTTGATTTACTTTATCTATAGAAACGCCGTAATTTGCTATCTCAAAGCGTATTTTATCTTTGCTATCCCTTAGTGATATTTTGATTTGTTCGCTGTGAGGGGTATATTTTATAGCGTTTGTGAACAAGTTAGTGATGATTGTTTCAATCTTATCGCGATCACACTTCAATTTTGCTTCATCTAAATCCAATTCAACACTGATATTAGAGTTAATATATAGAGGAGATAGTGATCTATCAATTTCATGAATTAATTCGGTTATATTTTCTTCTAACCATTGTTTTTGATAATCAGGTGAATCTAATTTATATACTGCAATCATACTATTTAACATTATTTTGGTTTTTTTCACTTCTTCTTGGATAAGGACCAAGGCTTCTCCCTTATCTTTTTCGGTCTCATAGATATTATTTTCAATTGCTTCTGCTGATGCTTGTATTACAGCCAATGGAGTTTTTAACTCGTGACTCATACCTTGAATAAAATCTCGTCTATTGCTTTCAACAATGTTTTCTTGAGCAATTGTTTCTGATAGTTGCTTATTCTGCTCACTGAGTTGATAAAGTGTTGCCTGAAGATTAGCACTTAATGTATTGATATTTTGAGCTAGTTCTGCAAATTCATCTGTTGAATCAATACTTATAATTGGAGAAGTAAAATCCAGCATTGATAGTTCTTTGGTTTTATTATTAATAAATAGTAAAGGTCGAGAGAATTCTCTTGAATATACAAATGCAGACATTATTAGAATTAGCAAAACAACAATAAACATATAAACGTTTGCTCTTCCTGCTGCAACTACTATTTCGTCAATATAATCCATCGGATAAACTGAGATAACTACATGATCTTCTTCATCAATAGAGATAATAGAATAAAATACCAGACTAGCATTTTCATTATTAGTTTCATTTGAGAAATAGTAATTTCCAAGATCATAAGAAACCATGGAAATGTAATTCTCAGATGAGACATTAAGAATCTCATTAGATACAAGAGAATTAACTCCTGGCGATTCGTTGTTGGTGATACTTACAATTTCACCTTCTATTTGAAGATAATCCTCTTCATTTATTTCAAGTAAATCTAAAAAATCTGATTGTTGATTGCTTGATGTGTTTCGTCTCAATAACGTCTTGTTATTCACTGAGAGATAAGTGGGAATATAAGTATCATTATTCTTTGAGAATGATGTAGAAGATACAGGTTGTCCTATCTCGTAACTAGTTTCACTTAATGAAGGAGCGTATAGACTTATAACTCCTTCGTTTGTAGACACTTCTAAAACAGTAATATCTAAATTATCGAAATTACTTTTCATATCTGAAAGTGGAATAATTGAAGTAATCGTATTGGTGTTTCTAGAGAATAATAATTCCTCAAGTTGCAGATCTTCTAAATCCTCTTTGGATAACAGTAGAGCAGTTTCGTTTTTCACATCATTGATTTTCTCTTGTGTATAGTAGGTTCTAAAAACTAGTCCTTGGAAAACAAATAGGAATAAGAACACAACTAAGTACAAAAGAATTAGAGAGAAAAATGCTTTACCAATAAAACTTGATTTAATCTTCTTCAACTGTAAATTTATATCCTATCCCAAATACTGTCTTAATATATTTTCCCGCAACACTTAGTTTTTTTCTAAGAACTTTTATATATGTATCAACAACTCGTTCTTCAACATATACATCAAGTCCCCATACTTCATCTAAGATTGTTACTCTATCAAGAGCTATATTTTGATTTTTAACAAAGAAACTTAATAAATCAAATTCAGTTTTAGAAAGTTTAATTGTTTCGTCTCCAACTTTGACATCACGACTATCTAAATTAATAGACAATGATTTTATTTGAATTATTACTGAAGATTGTTTTTGATTAGAAGAATCAGAGCGTCTCAGTATACTGTTTGCTTTAGCAACAAGAACAGAAGGGGAAAAAGGTTTTGTTACATAATCATCCACCATCAAATCAAAACCTTTTAGTTGATCTATTTCACTATCTAACGCTGTCATTAGTATGATAGGAATATTACTAGTTTGTCTAATACTTTTAACAACTTGCCATCCATCTATATTAGGCATCATAATGTCACTACAAACAATATCAATTTTATTTGATCTAAAAGCTTCAAGACCTTCAAGCCCATCCAAAGCTACTATTACTTCATATTCGTTTTTTCTAAAGTAAGCTGCAATAATGTTTTGTAAACTGAGCTCATCTTCGATAATTAATACTTTTTTCATAAATATCACCTCTGTGTATTTCATATATATAATATATCACAAAAAGAAAAATCATTCTCTTTTTTTCACAAGACCTTCATAAATTAACATATTAGTTGAATCATTTGGATTAATAAATTAGAATTGAATTTAGGATGTGATTTAAATGGATAGAATAGTAGAAAAAATAATAAATTTTCGTGATGATAGAGGTTGGGAAAATAATGATAAACCAGAAAACTTGGCGAAATCAATTATAATTGAAGCAGCTGAACTGCTTGAAAACTACCAGTGGGGGCCAGATCATGCCGATTTAGAAAATGTTAAAGAGGAGATTGCAGACGTAATTATTTACTCAATTGCAATGGCATATGATTTAGGCTTTGACATTGAAGAAATGATAGATGACAAACTGAAAAAAAATGCTATAAAGTATCCAATGAAAAAATAACTTGCATTTTGTAAAAAGGTAGGATAAAATATTATTTGCGTGTTTGGGCGGGTAGCGAAGTGGTTAAACGCGGCAGACTGTAACTCTGCTCCTTGGGGTTCGGCGGTTCGAATCCGTCCCCTCCCACCATTTGGGCTATGGCCAAGCGGTTAAGGCACCGGACTTTGACTCCGGGATCGATGGTTCGAATCCATCTAGCCCAGCCACTATTATTTAAAATGATAAAATTGAAAAAAAGTTTAAATACTGGTTGACAATGAAATCATTATATAATAGAATGAATAACGCACTTATGTCTTTTTTTGGTAGGGGGCCTGTAGCTCAGTTGGTTAGAGCGCACGCCTGATAAGCGTGAGGTCGTTGGTTCAACTCCAATCAGGCCCACCAATTAAGATTTTATGCAATAACTCAACATATGGGGCCTTAGCTCAGCTGGGAGAGCGCCTGCCTTGCACGCAGGAGGTCAGCGGTTCGATCCCGCTAGGCTCCACCATATGGAGGATTAGCTCAGTTGGGAGAGCACTTGCCTTACAAGCAAGGGGTCATTGGTTCGAGCCCAATATTCTCCACCATGTGTGCCGGAATAGCTCAGCAGGTAGAGCAACTGACTTGTAATCAGTAGGTCTCGGGTTCAATTCCTGATTCCGGCACCATTAGATTTATTTTATACCAATGTTTTATATTTTGGTTGACACGACCCGCTAGCTCAGTTGGTAGAGCATCTGACTTTTAATCAGAGGGTCAGAGGTTCGAATCCTCTGCGGGTCACCATTATATGCCTGGGTGGCGGAATTGGTAGACGCGTTGGACTTAAAATCCAATGTCAGCAATGACGTGCCGGTTCGACTCCGGCCCTAGGTACCATGTTTATTTTTTATTTATAGAAAAATTGAAAAAACAGGGGCTTCTCTGTTAGATAGATTCTAGTCTAATTATAGCTCCACCCATAAATACATGTGGCGGTGTAGCTCAGCTGGCTAGAGCATCCGGTTCATACCCGGAAGGTCGTGGGTTCGACTCCCTCTGCCGCTACCATATTTTATGGACCCGTAGCTCAGTCTGGTTAGAGCTCCCGGCTCATAACCGGTAGGTCGTAGGTTCGAGTCCTACCGGGTCCACCAATTTTTCTAAAAACAATTCAGCTAATTTACGGAGGAATACCCAAGTCTGGCTGAAGGGACTGGTCTTGAAAACCAGCAGGCGAGTAATCGCGCGGGGGTTCGAATCCCTCTTCCTCCGCCATTATCATTTTGTTTATTATTAGATTTATATTGTAAGAGATTCATTCATATCGCGGGGTAGAGCAGTCTGGTAGCTCGTCGGGCTCATAACCCGGAGGTCGTTGGTTCAAATCCTTCCCCCGCAACCATTGGTCCAGTGGTGTAGTGGTTAACATGTCGGTCTGTCACACCGAAGATCGCGGGTTCAAATCCCGTCTGGACCGCCATTTTCATGGCCTGGTAGCTCAGTTGGTAGAGCAACGGATTGAAAATCCGTGTGTCGGCAGTTCAATTCTGTCCCGGGCCACCATCAATAACTTAACTAAGCCTTTTTGAGGCTTTTTTATTTACCGTTTTTTTCATCTGGAGACACGGACATATCGTTATTCTAATACAAATATTTGATTAACTTAGAGTGATTACTCTTTTTATTAACAGTCCATCATAACTAGACTAAATATATCGTTCATTTAGAATAAACATCGATGAGCCGTATCACAAGTAACCTGGAAGAATGTCGAATTTAAAGTATAAACACATTATATACATATAATGTGTTTTTTTTGTAAACTTAATTTACACTACTTGCACTGCTATTGACTATTAAAGTGTGATAAGTTACAATTAAACCATACCAGTATGGTTTGGAGGAATCTTTTATGGAAAATAAGTTAAATAAAAGTCTACTCCAAAAAGTCATATGTCCAGAGTGTTTTCCATTGTGAGCATGATTACCGAAGCAGGAGCGCCCATAGGCATTTTGATATTTGGCTTTATACTTGAAGGAGTAAGCATTCATACTACAGTTTTTGGAACAACGATAGTTGCATTGATTATCATTGTCCTATTTATGAATATATTTAATAAAGACTTAGACAAAATGGAGGAAACGAATGAAACATAGAATTGAGAGAATCGAACAACCATTGCTTGACAGGATTATAAACTGTGCATTAAAAGAATTTGGTACGCATGGGTTTGAGCGTGCATCATACAACAATATTTTAAATGAAGCCGGAATTAGCAAAGGGAGGTTTTATCAATATGTAAAATCAAAGCAAGAACTTTTTAACTATCTAATTGATAGTGTGACAGAGAAACCTATTAGGGATATGAATAACAGTGTATTTCTTGAAGAGACAGACATAATTAAAAGAATCAAGATGCTAATGGACGTTACGTTAAATATTTATCTCAAGCATCCTAATTATTATATGTTTTTTGATGTGATTAAAAACGATATAGAAATGGCAAATAAAATCAGTGCAAAATATCAGAAGTTAAGAGAAGACATTAGATATAAAAATATTGATACAGATATGTTTATAAATAAAAGCAATATAGAAGAAAAAGTAAACATAATCTTTTTTTCGTTAAGCTCAATCGTTGAGAAGTATTTGCGACATTGCGATTATGATATAGATAAAATCAACAAACAAGAGTTATCAAGTGAAATCGATAAGTATGTAAAACTGTTCAGGCAGTTATATTATAAAAAATATGAGGAGGGCAAATATGATTTATAGTTTTAATGTAAAATATGTTCCAAAACTAAGTGAAATAGGCGGTAAAGCCAAAGCCTTGATAGAAACAACAAGTGCTGAATTGCCTGTTCCCGAAGGAATAGTATTATCAGTATCATTTTTTGATGAGTGGTTAAAGGAAATAAAATCATCGGATGAATGGAATATCCTTTTAAAGAATACAACTAAGGAAGCTTGCGATTATGTAAAAGTTAAAAGTGCAAATTTGAAATTCAGCACCGCTATGAGAAAAGAATTTGACAGTAAGCTTAAAGAGCTAAAAGGAGAAGTATTTGCAGTGCGTTCATCTTCCCCTGAGGAAGATTTAGAGGGTACAAGCTTTGCAGGGATGTACGATACCTATTTGGGTATAACAAAAACTCAGCTTGAAGGTTTTGTAGCTAAAGCATTTTCCTCATGTTTTGACTTTAGAGTTATGGAGTATAAAAAGCAAAATGGAATTAGTCTTGACAGAACAAGTATTGCGGTTATCATTCAGAAGCAAATCGCTTCCGATGTTAGCGGTGTGGGCTTTTCGCTCAACCCACTTAACAACTGCTATGATGAGGTAGTGATAAATGCATCATTTGGTCTAGGTGAAGCTATCGTATCGGGTATCGTTACTCCTGATACTTATGTTGTTGATAGTGTAAAAAACAAGATAATTGAAAAACAGGTAAATGAAAAGAAAATAGCTATTCATCTTAACAGAGACGGCGGGACGCAAGAAAAGCAAAACTTAAATGCTAAAGAGCAAGCACTTTCGGATAAACAAATCTTAGAACTTTCTTCCCTTATCAAGAAATGTGAAGAGCATTATGACAAGCCCATGGATACAGAGTGGGCATATGAAAACGGAAAACTCTATTTATTACAAAGCAGACCTATTACTACATACGTTCCACTATATGACGAGTTAATGACAAAGCCCGGTGAGCGAAAGGATATCTACGTTGACCTCATGGGATTGACGCAAGGCTTCAGTGATAATATGTCGGTTTTAGGAATGGACGTTTTTAGCAGGATGTTTGACATCAAAACTGGCGGAATAATGACAATCGACCTCGACGGCAGTGCCCCAGCTATTTACGGCAGGCAATATATTAACGTGCCAAGGCTTTTCGCCAGTCTGGGCAAGACTGCCGGTAACGGTATGCTTATAAACCATGACAAAGGGCTTGGCAAAATCTTTAAGAATATTGATATAAAGGAATATGAATTAAAGAAAAAGCCAGAGTCTCTCAAAGGCATGAAAAAGGCAATGCTTAAAGTTTCTTTGGGGATGCTACCCGCCATATTAAAAGCAAGAAAATCTGACCCGAAGGATTTAATAGAAAACTATTTAAAAACATGCGACGAACTGATTATAAAAGTAAATAATCTTAATTCCAACATGACCTTGCAAGAGATGTTTGATATTATAATCGGTGACCTTAACAGCATTTTTAAAGAAGTCGGGTTTATGGTGGCAGGTATGTTTGCAGTAAATAAGATTAATAAACTGTTTAAAGGTTCAGGGTTAGAGGATTTAGTTACTGCAATGAGCATGGATCTCGACGGAAACCCAACAAGCGAGATGGGACATATGCTGTTTGATTTGGCATCATCCTCTGATTTTAAAGCGATTAAAAGTGAACAGGAGTTTTTAGATAAGGTAGAAAACAGAGGCTTTTCAGATGAATTTTTAAAGAAGTTTGATGCGTTTGTCGAGAAATATGGCTGCAGAGGATTTAAAGAAATCGATATAGCGAGTGAGAGACTCTATGAAAACTACTCGATTCTCTATGAAAAACTAATCAACATCAATGTAGACGACAGCAGGATATTGGACGTCAAAGAACGAAGACAGATAGCGTATGATAAACTACATTCATATGCTAAGACTAAGGGTAAAGGTTTTGAAAAGAAATTTGTAAAAACTGCACGTACCCTCCAAAGCTCACTTGGATACAGAGAGCATCCTAAATACATCATCGTCAGGATATTCTCTAAGTTCCGTGACCTTATACTTGAAGTAGGAGAAAGGTTTGTAAAAGAAGGCAGACTCGATGATAAAAAACATATCTTTGACCTTATGATGGATGATGTAACAAGAGTGCAAAAAGGCGAAGATATTGATATTCGTGTTTTAAGAGAAAAGTATATGGCTCAGGTAGGCAAGTTAAAAGACGTCAAAGATTTTCCTCTTGTTATCGACAGCCGCGGTAAGATATTCAGACCGATATTAGAACTAAAAGACGGTGATTTGCAAGGCTCACCTATTGCATCAGGTAAGGTAACGGGCAGAGCAAAGGTGTTAAGGCTACCTTATGAAAAGCCGCTTCTTCCGGGAGAAATTTTGGTAGTGGCGACAACCGAGCCTTCATGGACGCCGATATTTATCAATGCGGCAGGCGTTGTAATGGAAGTCGGCGGACCTCTCCAACACGGTGGAATTATTGCACGTGAGTATGGGATTCCGTGTGTAAGCGGTCTAATCGGTGTGATGGATATCATAAAAGACGGAGATTTGCTTGAAGTCGATGGAAGTAACGGAGTTGTTAGATTAGTTGAGAAGGCTGAATAATCAAAAGTTAGATGTAATAAACAGAGGGTACCTTAGATACTTTTATTTTAAAGTATAAAAAGGTACTCTTTTCTATAAAAGAGCCAAAACCATTGATATACAAGAGCTTTAACAGTGGTATTTTTGGACATGATTTTATAATTCATATAAAAGAATGTTTTTGACTGTTTGTAAACTTAGTTTACACTAATTAGTGGATATTATTTTTTGAGGAAAACTGCAATACAGTGAGCCGTATCACATGAGAAAACAGACTTGCAACACATAGTAAAAGAGACTGAAATGTCTCTTTTTTTTGTGCAGTAAACGATTGAAAATCCGTGTGTCGGCAGTTCAATTCTGTCCCGGGCCACCACTTAGTAATATAAAGCTGTTTAACGGCTTTTCTATTTGTCTTTTTCTGATATTTACATTTACTTGTATAGAGATAAACCTAAATGTTATAATGTTTTTGAAGGAAGTGATGAAATGTTTACTATAGTTAAAGAATATCAAAGAGCAATAAAATTTAGATTTGGAAAGTTTGTCAAAGTGATGGAACCAGGTATTAGATTAGTGATTCCGGTTATTCATGAAGCTAGAAAAATTGATTTAAGAACAATTACTCAAGATGTTCCTCAGCAAAAGTGTATTACTAAAGACAATGTGACTATAACAATTAATGCAGTTGTGTATTATAAAGTTTTTGATGCTAAGAAAGCTGTTTTAGAGGTTAAAGACTGTTTCTTTGCTGTGGCTCAGCTGGCACAAACAACTTTGAGAAACTCTCTTGGTGGATTTGAACTTGATGAATTGCTATCTAATTTAAAAGTTATATCTAAGGAAATCAAGGAGATTGTAGATACTGAGACAGACCCATGGGGAATCAAAGTTGAAAGAGTTGAAATTAAGGATATCCAGATTCCTGAAGATATGGAAAGAATTATAGCTAGAGTAGCAGAAGCAGAAAGAGAAAAAAGAGCTATAATTGTCAAAAGTGAAGGAGAAGTTGGTGCATCTCAAAAATTAGCTGATGCAGCCAGAATTCTATCAACAGTTCCAGGAGCTATGCATTTAAGAACATTGGCTACAATAAATGACCTATCAGGAGACAAATCTAATACAGTTATATTTGCCATACCTGTTGAAGTATTAGAATCATTTAAAACTGCAAGTGTGGTTGATACAATTAAAAACATTGTAAAGAAATAGTTAGTTTATATAAAATTGACAGAAAGAGGCTTTTGTGAGCCTCTTTTATTATGTGTTTTCCCATAAACATAATCATATTATAAATAAATATTTTGAGTAAAAAAGTACGTATGTAAGTACTTATTAATTGTGGAGGTGGAGAGATGGAGAAAGAATCATTACTATATTTCAAATCACCAAAAGAACTGAGTAATTTCATATCTGAATTAAATGTTTATAATGGTTGGAAAATCCAAGAAGGGATAATGAATGAAAGAGGTAAACTAATAGAAGATAAGATTTATACTAGAATGTTAAGAGAATTATTTAGAGAAAAGAATTTCTTTAGAAGAAACGTCTCATTAGCTGAAATAATTTCATGGTTAGATAATCTAACACTTATTCAAAGATTATTAAATAAGTTAGAAGTTGCTATTCCATCAGGTAAATTCAATGATCTGGAGATTTCTGTTGAATACATGATACAGATGTCAAAGAGAATGAGAGTCGATTATGTAATTATCTACAAAAAGAATATCCTATTACTTGAGCTTAGAACAGTCAGTAGTTTCAATAAAGTTAGACCAACTTGGGAAAAGAAATTTCACGAGTTATTAATCTATAAGGAACTCATGAGTTATTATATTAAAGACTTTGACATAAAATGCTATGCGCTTATCCCACTATATGAGTATTCGAATAAAATTAGGAAGGAAAAGCACATAGATAACAATGATAAACAATTAGACTATTTAGTAGAATATATTTCAAGATACATAATCACTTAAAATAATTCCATCGAGCCAAAAAAAATATGTTATAATAAGAACAAGATATATTTTTACAGAGGAAAAGAAGGACTGTGAAGGACGATTAAATCGTTTTTTTTGGTTCTTTTATAATTTTAGGAGGTATTTTATGTTTGAGTTGATCAATGATTGGGGTATTATGAGTTTCTTTATCTATTTGGGGTTACTATTATTTGTAGCTAAACTTATAAAGGAAAAGCTACCTTTTTTAAACAGGATTATTATTCCTTCAGCGCTTATAGCTGGATTCTTAGGATTGTTACTATCTGATGGATTCTTTAATATAGTTGACATCTCAGTTCCAGTGTATGAGCAATATACTGAAGGTGATGTGGAAGATGCTATGGATCAAGACTTTGAGAACGTTCTAGTCTTATCAGCGCTTGAAGCATCGAAAATGGGTGTGACAATCGATTTTGAAGTATATGATGAAATTGATGAAGTGATATTGGTAATAGACGATGAGACCGAAAGGAATCCACTTATTTTTGAATCGGTATATCATGCATTAGCTATAGGATTTATAGCGTTGACATTGAGAAGAAGTGAAAATCAAACCGATAAGAAAGTTTGGTCTACCGGAATGGTTATAGTTATTACTTACTTACTACAGGCACTTATTGGTGTAACAATTGTTGTTGTATTATTTAGAGATATTTTCCTAGGTGCTGGTTTACTGCTACCACTAGGATTCGGGCAAGGTCCAGGATTAGCTACCGGACAAGGTAGAGCATTTATGGATGGTGTTGGGCAATTAGCACATGGTGGTGCTTTAGGTGCTTCAATAGCTTCTATGGGATTCTTAGTTGGTGGAGTTGTAGGTGTAATTGCACTTAACTACCTGGCAAGAAAACACAAATTAAGTGCTAATAAAATCCATAGAGAAGAATCATTAATAAAAGAAACATTCGAAGTTGAAACAATTAAAGAAATAAGAGTGTTTGATGCTCTTACTATGCAAATTGTAATAATATTTGTAATTTATGGTCTGGTATATTTAACTCTCGCTTTCCTAGAAAATCTAGTATTTCCATTATTAGGAGATTTAGGTGTAACTTTCGCAGGAGTATTCCATGGATTTAACTTCTTAATCGGTATTATATATGCGTTAATTTATAGAAGAGTTTTATCTTCATATGAAAAACGCGGGAGAAATATTAAATTCTTAACAAACAACTATATTCTTTCAAATGTAAGTAGTATTGCATTTAACTTTATGATTATTGGTTCTGTACTTACAATAACTAATACAGCAATCGAAACATATTATCTATTCGTATTAGCTTTAGTAGTGTTTGGTACTATTAGTACATTCCTATTTGTTAAATGGATTTCTAAGAAAATATATAGTGGTAAATTTGAAACTCATTACTTTGTTGGTATGTTTGGTATGCTAACAGGGACAGCTTCTACAGGACTAGCACTTCTAAAAGGAATTGATCAGGATTTTGAATCACCAGTAGCTGAAGAAATGGTTGTCGGTAGTGGTACTGCAATATCTATGGCATTACCTCTGTTTGCACTATTAATGTTTCCAGGGTTAGCGATTACTACAGGTAACAATATATTTAATATATTAGTATTTGTGATACCTGCAGTTTATGGATTGATTTTGCTTGGAATTTTGCTTTTCATTAATAGAAAAAAATAGTAAAAAAATTAATTGATTAATTAAATTTCATTTGTTATAATAAATCATCAAATTACGTATAACAGCTTTGATAAGGAAAGCGAGTCTCTACCCTAAACCGTAAATTTAGGACTACGTGCAAACCAAAAAAACCAAATGGGTTTCTTTTGCGCATGTCCTAGATATGCCAAGAAACCCATTTTTTATATTTTAAGGAGGAATCATTATGTCGAATCTAAATGGTAAACTAGTTCAAGAAGGATTAACATTTGATGATGTATTATTAATACCCCAATCTTCGGTAGTTTTACCAAATAAAGTTGAATTGAAAACAAATCTTACAAAGAATATTCAATTAAATATTCCTATTGTATCAGCAGCAATGGATACAGTTACTGAAGCTAGATTAGCTATTGCGCTTGCTAGACAAGGCGGATTAGGATTTATTCATAAAAATATGTCTATTGAGGAACAAGCTAAACAAGTAGATTATGTAAAAAGAAGTGAGTCGGGAATGATTTTGAATCCAATAACGCTAAATATGGATAACACTCTTAGACAAGCTGAAGATATATTGTCAAAATATAAGATATCAGGGCTTCCTGTAGTAAAAGAGGATAATGTATTAGTTGGAATCATAACAAACAGGGATTTAAAATATAGAGTATTAGATGATACACCTGTTCATCAAATTATGACGAAAGATAAGTTGGTTACTGCGCCAGTAGGAACAGATTTAGAAACTGCTAAAATGATTCTATTAGATAATAGAATTGAGAAGTTGCCAATCGTAGATGATGAATACAAATTAAAAGGATTGATCACGATAAAAGATATAGATAACGTTATTAACTATCCTAATGCTTGTAAAGATGATAAAGGACGCTTGAGATGTGGAGCCGCTGTTGGTGTAGGTCTGGAGACTGCTAACAGAGTTGATGCGTTGGTAAAAGCTGGTGTTGATATAATAACAGTAGATAGTGCACATGGCCATTCAGCTGGAGTTATTAATACAGTTAAAGATATTAGAAAGAAATATCCAGAACTTGATATAGTTGCAGGAAATGTTGTTACAAAAGAAGCTGCTCAAGCATTAGTTGAAGCTGGAGCGAATGCTATAAAAGTTGGCGTAGGTCCAGGTTCAATATGTACAACGAGAGTTGTTGCAGGAGTTGGAGTTCCACAAGTTACAGCTGTTAATGATGTTTACTCATATACAAAAGAGCTGGGCATTTGTGTAATAGCAGATGGTGGAATAAAATATAGCGGTGATATTGTTAAGGCAATTGCAGCCGGAGCAAATACTGTGATGTTAGGTTCTTTATTAGCAGGTACAAAAGAATCACCTGGAGAAGAATTAATCTTCCAGGGCAGAAGATTTAAAACATATGTAGGAATGGGTTCTCTTGCAGCAATGAAAAGAGGATCAAGTGATAGATATTTCCAAAAAGGAAATGGGGAAGCAAAAAAACTTGTCCCTGAAGGAATAGAGGGAAGAGTACCATATAAAGGAGAATTAGCAGATACTGTATATCAATTATGCGGTGGAGTAAGATCAGGTATGGGTTATTGTGGTACAAAAACAATAGCTGATCTGATTAAAAATGGACAATTTGTAAAGATTACTGGAGCAGGTTTACTTGAATCTCATCCACATGATGTCCATATTACAAAAGAAGCACCAAATTATTCAAAATAGAATTTTGCGTATAACAGCTTTAATAAGGTAAGCAAGTCTCTACCCTAGACCGTAAATCTAGGACTACGCAAAGAAAATATCATTATAAATAATGAGATTTTTCTTTGTGAAAAATCTCATTTTATATTTAATGGAGGAAATTATGAATAAAATTATGATTGTAATGGGTTCGAAAAGTGATTGGCCAGTAATGAAAGAAGCATGTTTACTATTAGAAGAACTAGATGTTCCTTATTCAAGAGATGTGGTAAGTGCACATAGAACACCAGAGCATCTATTTGATTTTGCTAAGAATGCTTCATCTGTGGGAAGAAAAGTAATAATCGCTGGAGCTGGTGGCTCGGCACATTTACCAGGAATGATTGCTTCATTAACTAGTCTTCCTGTAATAGGGGTTCCAATTAAAACTTCGAAATTAAGTGGAGTCGATTCAATGCTAAGTATTGTGCAAATGCCTCCTGGTGTTCCAGTTGGGACAATGGCGATTAATGGAGCTAAGAATGCTGCATTATATGCATTGGCAATTCTAGCAATCTCTGATGAAATAATAAAAGAAAAATTAGAAGAGTATAGGAAAAATCAAACTGACACAGTAATGTCTGATAGAAAACTGGTAATCTAATGAGAATTGGAATTATTGGTGGCGGACAATTAGGCTTAATGATGGCTGAAGCTGCAAAAAAGTATAACCATATAATTGTTGGACTTGATCCCAATGAGTGCTGTCCACTTAGTCATGTTGCGGATGAAATGATTGTTGGACAATACAATAACAAAGAACTATTTAAAGAGTTTGAAGAAAAATGTGATGTTATAACTTATGAATTTGAAAATGTTGATATGGATTTAGTGTCACAATATGAAGACAAAATACCACAAAAAAGAGCAGCACTGTTCTACTCAAGAAATAGATTAACTGAAAAAGCTTTTGCAAGAGATTTAAACATACCTACTGCAAAGTTTCTCAAATATGATAAACAGTTACTATTTTATCCTTCAATTATAAAGACAACAACGGGAGGATATGATGGAAAAGGACAGTGGAAGATATCTAAAAAAGAAGATGTTGACCAAATGTTATTTGATAGTAATATAGAGTATATTATTGAGGAGTTAGTTGAGTTTGATTATGAAATAAGTGTTGTAGCTTCAAGAGATAGCTTTGGTAATGTATCATTTATACCTATCCCTGTAAACAAACATAGAAATGGTATATTGTTTACTTCAACTGTATTTGATGATATCGATAGTTTGATAGTATCAAAAGCAAAGGAGTACACTACAAGAATTATAGAAGATTTAGATTATGTTGGTACTTTAGCTGTAGAATATTTTGTAAAAGGTAATCAAGTGATTTTTAACGAGTTTGCGCCTCGCCCACATAACTCAGGACATTACTCGATAGAGGGATGTAGTGTTTCTCAATTTGAAAATCATATACTCGCAATAACTAATCAAAAAGTGATGAAATCGCATCTAATAAATCCAACAATAATGATAAATGTATTAGGGCAAGATAATGGCTTTATTGAAGATATAAGTGATAGTTCAGTTCATTATCATGACTACAATAAAACAGAAAGAAAGAATGATAGAAAAATGGGACACATTACTATTGTATCGAGTACAATTAGCGAAGCTCAAAGTATTAAAAATAACGTCATCAAGGAGTAATTATGAATAAACGAGTTTTTATTGAAAGAAAACAAGGTTTTGATCTTGAAAGACAGGAATTATTCAAAGATTTGAAGCACAACTTTGATATTAATCTATTATCATTAAGGTTTTTTAATGTATATGATGTTTTTAATCTTGATAGTGTTGTTTTTGAGCAAACATTAAATGAAGTGTTACATGAGAAAAATCGGGATATAGTATTTTATGAACTACCAAAATCTAAAAATATTGTTTCTCTTGAATCGATACCAGGACAATTTGACCAGAGAGCTGATTCTGCAACTCAGTGTATTAAACTTTTAAGCCCTAGTTCTAATCCTATAGTTACAAGTGGGATTGTAATAACTTTTAATGAAGAGATTAGCAATGAGGGTATTGGAAAAATAAAACACTTTATGATAAATGAGGTTGAATCTAGAGTGAAAGATTTAAGTGCACTCGACATTCCTGTTTATAACAAACCTGAGAATGTAAAGGTTATGTCATTATTTATCGATAAAGACGAGAAGGAATTATTTGCCTTATATAAAGATATGTCACTTGCTATGTCTTTTGAAGATTTGAAATTTATTCAAAAGTATTTTAAAACAGAAGAAAATAGAAATCCTTTTGAAACAGAACTTAAAGTCCTTGATACTTATTGGAGTGATCATTGCCGTCACACAACATTTGAGACTGAAATAATAGAAACTAAATTTGGTACAGATAATCTAAGTAAAAAAATTGAAGCTTCATTCAATTTATATTTAGAGAATAGAAAAACGTTAGGAAGAACCAATAAGCCAATTACTTTAATGGATTTAGCAACAATCAATGCGAGAATTGAAAGAAGTAGAAATAATTTAGATGATTTGGAAATTAGTGAAGAAATTAACGCTGCAAGTATTTTTATAGATGTTGATGTTGATGGAGTAGATGAAAAATGGTTGCTCATGTTCAAAAATGAAACTCATAATCATCCTACTGAAATTGAGCCATTTGGTGGTGCATCAACTTGTATTGGTGGAGCAATTAGAGATCCTCTTAGTGGTAGAAGTTATGTATATTCTGCAATGAGAGTAACAGGAGCAGCAGATATTACTGAGAATATTAATAAAACAATTCCAGGTAAGCTTCCCCAAAGCACTATTTCAAAGGAAGCAGCACATGGGTATTCTTCTTATGGAAATCAAATAGGGCTTGCGACCACTTTCGTAGATGAAGTTTATCATAAAGGTTATAAAGCAAAGAGAATGGAAATTGGAGCTGTTATTGGAGCAGTTAAAGCCGAATACGTAAGAAGAGAAACACCTGAACCAGGTGATATTGTACTCTTACTAGGTGGACGAACTGGTAGAGATGGTATTGGTGGAGCAACAGGTTCTTCAAAAGAACATACTGTAGAATCATTAAATGTATCTAGTGCAGAAGTTCAAAAAGGTAACGCTCCAGAAGAAAGAAAAATCCAAAGACTATTCCGTAATCCCAATGTTACAAAGCTAATTAAGAAATCAAATGATTTTGGTGCTGGTGGAATTAGTGTTGCGATTGGTGAACTAGCTGATGGATTACTAATTGATTTAGACAAAGTACCTACTAAGTATAAAGGTATTAACGGTACAGAATTAGCTATAAGTGAATCACAAGAACGTATGGCTGTAGTGGTAGAAGAAAAAGATGTAGAAACATTTATGACTTTCTGTAGTACTGAAAATATTGAGGTTACAGAAGTTGCTGTTATAACTAAAGAAAAAAGACTAGTAATGAAATGGAGAGGTAAAGTCATTTGTAATATGTCTAGAGAATTTATTGATTCATCTGGAGTAAGACAAAATGTCACAATCCATGTAGATTATGATTTACCAAGCAATTTTCTTCAGAATCAGGATATTAACACAAAAGAAGAAGCTATTTCACTTCTTAAAGATAAAAATGTTTCATCAAAACAAGGCTTGGTTGAAATGTTTGACTCAACAATAGGTAGAACTACAGTGCTAGCGCCTTTTGGTGGGAAATATCGACTAACTAAAACACAAGCTAGTGTTCAAAAAATTCCTGTAAAGAATAAAACTACTAATACAGTTAGCGTTATGACATATGGTTTCAATCCTTATATATCAGAAGTAAGTCCTTACCACGGAAGTACATATGCTGTTATAGAATCAATGTCTAAGATTGTTGCCTCAGGTGGGAAACACAACAAGATTAGATTCACATTTCAAGAATACTTCGAAAGAGTAAATAAAGATCCTAAATTATGGGGAAAACCATTTAGTGCGCTACTAGGAGCTTATCAAACTTTAGCGGAATTTAACTTAGCTGCTATTGGAGGTAAAGATTCTATGAGTGGGACATATCATGATTTAACAGTGCCGCCAACATTAGTTTCTTTTGCTGTTACTACAGAAAAAGTAACTAATATCATTTCACCAGAATTTAAAGAACCAAATAATTATATTTATCTATTCGATACAATATTAGATATTAATAAGTTACCAATTGTAGAAGAGATGAAAAATAACTTCACATTCATAGAGGAAAATATTGAATCTAAGAATATTGTTAGTGCCTATGCATTAACACATGGTGGTATTTTAGAAGCGCTTGTTAAATCATCATTTGGAAACAAAATTGGTGTAAATGTTTCGACTAATCTATCATTGAAAAATTATCGATATGGAGCAATTTTAGTTGAAACTAAGCAGAAGTTAAGTAATAAGAATGCAGTTTATATAGGGGAAACCACAGCTGAAGAGCTAATTAGAATTAATGACATAAATCTTACAATTGATGAAGCTCTTCAAGCTAATCAACAGAGATATAATGAAGTATTTCCAATTCTCCATGAGGACTCAAGAACTCTTGAAAAAGTTAATATAATTTCAAAAGTTAGCAAATATAATGTTAAAAAGTCAGATTCTGTAAAAGTTGTAATTCCAGTATTCCCAGGGACAAACTGTGAATATGACTGTGAAGCAGCATTTGTTAATGAAGGTGCAGAAGTAAATATAATAGTTTTTAACAATCAAAATGAATATGAAATCCAAAAATCAATAGATCTACTAGTAAATGAAATTGACAACTCACATATTTTGATGCTAAGTGGTGGATTTAGTAGTGGAGATGAACCTGATGGATCTGGTAAATTTATTGCTAGTGTACTTAGAAATAAGAAAATAAGAAATGCTCTTAAACGTTTCTTAGAAAAGAAACATTTAATATTAGGTATCTGTAATGGATTTCAAGCTTTAATTAAATCAGGGCTGTTACCTTATGGAGAAATAAGAGTAACAGAAGATAACTCACCAACATTATTTAAGAACTCAATAAATAGACATATATCAAAATTTGTAGATACCAAAGTGTCATGTGTTAATTCACCTTGGCTATCAAGTTTTGAATTAAATGAAAATCATACTATCGCAATGTCGCATGGTGAAGGACAGTTTATTGTGAATGAGACTATCTATAATGAACTATTGAGTAATAATCAAATTGCTTTTCAATATGTAGATGAATCAAATAAGCCAACATATAATGCACAATATAACCCTAATGGTTCTTCCTTCTCAATAGAAGGAATAGTCTCAAGTGACGGTTTAATATTAGGTAAAATGGGACACTCTGAAAGGTATCAAAAAGATTTATTTAAGAATATCTACGGAAATAAAAATCAAAATATATTTAAGAATGGCGTTAACTATTTCAAATTAGGAGGAAGTAAATAATGGAAAATTTATTGTATGAGGGGAAAGCTAAGAAGGTATATAAAACCGAAAACCCAAATGAGGTTATTATTTATTACAAGGATGATGCTACAGCATTCAATGGAGTGAAAAAAGCATCAATCTCAAACAAGGGAATCTTAAACAACAAAATTACAGAAATTTTATTTACTAAATTATCAGAAAAAGGAATTCCAAATCATTTCATAAAAAGAATTGATGATCGTTCACAGTTATGTCAGAAAGTAGATATTGTTCCTCTAGAATTTATCGTTAGGAATTATATTGCTGGGAGCATGTCGAAACGATTAAGAATTAAAGAAGGAACAAAACCAGATAATACAATATTTGAAATATGCTATAAAAAAGACGAACTAGGAGATCCACTGATTAATGATCATCACGCAGTGGCACTAGAATTATGTACGTATGAAGAATTACATCGTATGTATTCATTAACTAATGAAATTAATGAAATTCTTAAAGATATCTTTGACAAAGAAGGAATTATTCTCGTAGATTTCAAAATTGAATTTGGAAAAAATAATAATGGAGAAATTCTTCTAGCAGATGAAATATCTCCCGATACTAGCCGTTTATGGGATAAGAAAACTCTAGAAAAATTAGACAAAGATAGATTTAGAAGAGACTTAGGAAGCATAGAAGAAGCATATATCGAAATATTAAATAGAATAAACTAAAGGACTGATTCTTGTGGGTGAAATAGATTATTTATATGAAGATAAAATGAATGAAGAGTGTGGAGTTTTTGGAGTAATAAATGTAAAAAATGCTTCAGAGGTAATGTACTACGGACTTCATGCTTTACAGCATAGAGGGCAAGAGGGTTGTGGAATCGTAACAACTGATCATAAAGAGTTTTATAGCTTAAAAGGAGAAGGATTGGTTTCTGACATCTTTAATGAATCAAACCTTTCTACACTTCAAGGTGATACTGCAATAGGTCATGTAAGGTATTCTACTAGTGGCGGTGGAGGAATAGAAAATGTACAACCATTTCTTTTTAGACATCACACTGGTGATTTTGGGTTGTGTCACAATGGAAATGTTGTAAACTCAAAAGAATTACGCAGATTCCTTGAGATTCAAGGAAGTATATTTCAATCAACTTCAGACACAGAAATTTTTGCTCATCTGATAAAGAAAGATACTCAAACTAATCGTAGAGAAGCCATCAAAAGTGCTCTAAATAGATTAGAAGGAGCATTTGCTTTTCTTGCATTATCAAGAGACAAGTTATATATAATGAGAGATAAGAATTCATTAAGACCTTTATCTTTAGGTAGATTAAATGGTGGTTATGTTGTATCTAGTGAAACTTGTGCTTTTGAAATTGTCGGAGCTGAGTTCATCAGAGATATTAATCCCGGTGAAATCCTAATCATCAATATTAACGGCGAAGTTACTTCGGATTCTTACGCTAAAAAAACATATCCAAATATGTGTGCAATGGAATACATATATTTCTCAAGACCAGATTCTGACATTGAAGGTATAAATGTTCATACTTCACGAAAAGAAGCTGGGAGAATCTTAGCAAGACAATCACCGGTAGATGCAGATGTTATTGTATTTGTACCAGATAGTTCAACATCAGCTGCATTAGGATTTTCTGAAGAGATGAATATTCCTTTAGAAATGGGATTAGTAAAGAATAAATATGTAGGTAGAACTTTCATTCAACCTTCTCAAGCTATGCGTGAGAAGGGTGTAAAAATGAAATTATCACCCGTTAGATCAATTGTTGAAGGGAAAAGAGTTTGCTTAATTGATGATTCAATCGTAAGAGGAACCACATCAAAAAGAATTATAGATTTATTGAGAGATTGTGGTGCTACTGAAGTTCATATGCGCATTGCATCACCACCTATTACAAATCCATGTTTTTATGGTGTTGATACATCAACTTATGAAGAGTTGATTTGTGCTAGACATACAGTTGAAGAAGTAAGAGAAATGATAAATGCAGACACATTAAGTTTTTTGAGCCCTGAAGGGGTATTGAAATCCTGTAATCGTACCAAAATGTGTTTGTCATGTTTTACTGGTAAATATCCAACATACATTTACCAAGATCTTAAAGATGCTAATAAAGATGGTAAATTCTAGGAGGAAATCATGTCAAATAAATATGAAGAATCAGGAGTAAGTTTAGAAAAGGGATATGAATCAGTTGAAAGAATTAAAAAACATATCTCAAGAACAAATAATTTTGGTTCAATGTCTAGTATCGGTAATTTTGGAGGATTATTCGATTTATCGAAGTATCAAATAAAAAAGCCTATCCTTGTTTCTGGTACTGATGGAGTAGGGACAAAATTATTAATAGCTCAAGAGGCAAATATTCATAATACAATAGGAATTGATTTAGTGGCGATGTGTGTTAATGATGTTTTAGCTGTTGGAGCACAACCATTATTCTTCTTGGATTATATCGCTGTAGGGAAGAATAATCCAGAAGTAATAGAGGAAATTGTAAAAGGTATAAGTGAAGGTTGTATTATTAGTGGTTCTGCTTTAATAGGTGGAGAAACTGCTGAAATGCCTGACATGTACCATGGTAACCATTATGATCTAGCTGGATATACTACAGGCGTGGTAGATAAGGATAACATGATTGACAAAGAAAATGTTTCAGAGGGTGATATCATAATTGGTTTACCTTCATCAGGGATCCATTCAAATGGATATTCACTTGTAAGAAAAATCTTCTTTAAGGATCATAACTACAACTTAACTCAATCTATTAAAGAGCTAGGATGCACTCTTCAAGAGGAATTACTCAAACCTACTAGAATATATGTAAAAGGTGTACTAGATGTAATAAAAAATACCGAAATTTCAAGTATTGCTCACATCACTGGTGGAGGATTTATTGAGAATATTCCTCGAGCACTACCAGATCATTTAGGTGTCAAAATTACAGAAAGCAAAATACCTAGATTACCAATCTTTGAACTTTTAGAACGACTTGGAGAAATTGAACATAGTGAGATGTATAACATCTTCAATATGGGAGTTGGAATGATACTAATTCTAAAAGAAAAGAACAAAGAAATTGCAATGGATATATTAAGTAAACATGATTATAACCCTGTAGTAATTGGGGAGGTAACATCTAAAAAAGGTGTTGAAATAATTTAATGAAAAATATCGCGGTTTTCGCTTCTGGGACAGGATCTAATTTCCTAGCCATCCATCAAGCGATACTAAATAATGAAATTAATACTAAGATTACTCTTTTAGTTTCTGATAGATCAAAATCAAAAGCATTAGAGAATGCTAAAAAAATGGGAATAAATTGTTTTGCATTTAGAGCTAAAGCTTTTGAATCAAAAGAAGCATACGAATTACAAATACTTAAAGAACTCAGAAAAAATAACGTTGAACTTATTGTTCTTGCTGGATACATGAGAATAATAGGAAAGACTATATTAGAAAAATATCCAAAAAGAATTATAAATATTCACCCCTCTTTATTACCTTCCTTTAAAGGTATAGATGCTGTTGGACAAGCCATGGAAGCACAAGTTAGTGTTACTGGTGTGACGGTTCATTATGTCGATGAAGGAATGGACACAGGGGAGATTATAGCACAAGAAGAATTAGATATTTCAAATCTACATAAAAGAGAAGAAATTGAAATTGAAATTCATAAAATAGAACATAAATTATACCCAGCAACAATAAAAAGAGTATTGGAGGATTTATCATGAAAAGAGCTTTAATAAGTGTAAGTGACAAAACAAATATCGTAGAATTTGCTAAAGAGTTGCAATCACTAGACTTTGAGATAATCTCTACAGGTGGGACAAGAAGAGTATTAGAGGAGAATGGGGTAAAAACAATCTCTATTGATGAAATCACAGGTTTCCCTGAAATATTGAATGGAAGAGTAAAAACTCTTCACCCGAAAGTACACGGTGGTCTTTTGTCTTTAAGAAATGATGAGTTACATATAAAAGAAGTTAAAGAAAACAATATAGAGTATATTGATTTGGTATGTGTTAATTTATATCCTTTCAAACAAACAATAGCAAAAGAAGGAACTACATTTGATGAAGCAATAGAACAAATTGATATTGGTGGACCTTCAATGTTAAGAAGTGCTGCAAAGAATTATCAATTTGTTACAGTAGTTACCGACATTAATGATTATGATAAAATAATTGAGGAAATGAAAGATTTAGGAGATACATCATTAGAGACTAAAAAGCATCTAAGCGCCAAAGTCTTTAGAAAGACAGCACAATATGATTCTTATATTGCTAACTACCTAACAAAAGAATTAGACATTGAGAATCCTGAATCAGTTACACTTACTTATGATTTTCACCAATCACTTAGATATGGAGAAAATCCTCATCAGAAGGCTTCTTTATACAGAAGTAGTGAAAATCCATATTCTTTATTAAATTGTGAAACATTGAACGGTAAACCATTATCTTATAACAATATTCAAGATGCAAATTCTGCAATCAATATTCTTAAAGAATTTACAAAGCCTACTGTTGTAGCATTAAAACATATGAATCCATGCGGAGTTGGTACAGCTAGCAATATTATAGAGGCTTTCCAAAAAGCCTATCTTAGTGATCCTGTTTCTATTTTCGGAGGAATCATTGCTCTAAATAAGGAAGTAACACTTGAAGTTGCTAAGGAAATGAATAAGATATTCCTTGAAATAATAATCGCACCAAGTTATGAACTAGATGCACTATTAGAATTAAAGAAAAAGAAAAATCTTCGTGTTTTAGTACTTGATACAAGTTCAGCAAATACAGATGTAAATCAAACTGTTACTGTTAACGGTGGAGTACTATTCCAAAACTTAGATAATTATATAGTAGATAAAAACGAACTTAAGAACGTCACTAATCAGGAAGTTACAGAACAAGAAATCAATGAATTGCATTTTGCATGGAAAGTAGCTAAACATGTGAAATCGAATGCTATAGTAGTTACAAAGGGGACACAAACAGTTGGTATTGGGGCAGGACAAATGAACCGTGTTGGAGCTGCAGAAATAGCATTAGAATGGGCAAAAAAATATGGACATAAGGAAGATTTATCATTAGCTAGTGATGCCTTCTTCCCATTTGATGATGTTGTTAGATTAGCTCATGAATATGGTGTTACAAAAATAATTCAACCTGGGGGAAGTATAAGGGATAAAGATTCTATTAAAGCTTGTAATGAACTAGGTATTAAAATGGTATTCACTAGTAATAGACACTTTAAACACTAAGAGGTGAATTATGAATGTTTTAGTTTTAGGTAGTGGTGGTCGTGAACATGCACTGTGCTACTCAATTAACAAATCTAAAAGATTGAGAAACTTGTATGCAATTCCTGGTAATCCAGGAATAAAAACAATTGCTGAATGTGTAGATTTAGATCCTATGGATAACGAAGCAATCAAAAACTTTGTAAATAAGAAAAATATTGATTTAATTATTCCTGGAAGTGAAGTATATTTAGAAAATGGGATTACAGATGTTTTTAAAGGAACAGATGTTAGCGTGTTTGGTCCAACTAAAAAAGCTACACAAATTGAATCTTCAAAAGAGTATGCTAAGGCCTTAATGAAGCAATATAATATTCCTACAGCTAATTATGAAGTTTTTGATGATTATGAAAACGCAAGAGACTATATCTTAAATAACAATATTCCCACAGTAATTAAGTATGATGGTCTTGCTGGTGGTAAGGGTGTAGTTGTTGCAATGAACGAGAAAGATGCGTTAGATGCACTAAAATTGATGCTACAAGATAAAAAGTATGGAGACTCTAAGGTTATTATTGAAGAGTACTTAGAAGGACCTGAGTTTTCATTAATGTGTTTTGTAAATAATAATATAGTCATCCCAATGCCGATAGCTCAGGACCATAAAAGATTACTTGATAATGATAAAGGTCCTAACACTGGGGGTATGGGAGTCTATTCATCGGTACCAATTATTTCTAAAGAAATTATAAATGAAGCTATGAATAAAATCATGATACCAACAGTAAAAGCAATGTTAGATGATGGTAATCCATTTACTGGGTTTTTGTATGGTGGGTTAATGCTTACAAATTCAGGTCCAAAAGTTATTGAGTTTAATGCTCGATTTGGAGATCCGGAAACCGAAGTGATATTACCCAAGTTAGAAACAGATATTTTAGACATAATTCGTGGAATGCTAAATGAAAAACCTGTAATGATAAGATGGTCTGATGACTATTATGTTGGAGTAGTTTTAGCGTCTAAAGGTTACCCTGGATTTTACTCTAAAGGGTATCAAATAGAAGGTTTAGATACCACGGAGGACATAGTCTTCCATATGGGAACAAAAGAGGTTAACGGCTTAATTAAGACCAATGGTGGACGTGTACTGCTTGTTACAGGTCATGCCAACACCCTTAAGAAAGCAAAAACGAATGCTTACTGCAATGTAAGTAAAATTAAGTGTGATAATTTAATATTCAGAAATGATATAGGAAAGAAATCTTTATAGAGGTAATGATATGGAAAAAATAATAGTTTTAGATTTTGGTTCACAGTATAATCAACTAATTGCTAGAAGAGTTAGAGAACTTGGAGTGTTCTCTGAAATAGTCCCTTTTAATATTGAGTTAGAAAAACTTAGTACAAAAGATATTAAAGGAATTATTCTTTCAGGAGGACCAAATAGTGTTTATGATGAATTTGCTCCACATATTACAAAAGATATATATAAGTTAGGAATACCTATCTTAGGAATATGTTATGGTATGCAAATCACACAGTATCTATTTGAAGGTAAAATCTCTCCTGCAGAAAAAAGAGAATACGGAAAAAGTACTCTTACAATTAAAAAGGATTCTCCATTAACTAAAAATCTACCTGAATCATCAACTGTTTGGATGAGCCATGGTGATCATGTTGATGAACTATCCAAAGAATTTGAGTTACTAGGAACAACTCCTTCTTGTGTTGCTATCGCAAAACACAAAGAATTAGACTTATATAATCTCCAGTTTCATCCAGAAGTTACTCATACAGAATTTGGAAAGCAGATTATTGAGAACTTTGTTGTTGATATTTGCAAAGCAAAACCTTCTTGGAACTTAGAAGATTATATTGATAATACAATTAAGGGTATTAAAGATAGAGTCGGTGATAATCAAGTAATTCTTGCATTAAGTGGTGGTGTTGATAGCAGTGTAGCTGCAATGCTTATTCATAAAGCAATTGGTGATCAACTAACTTGTGTATTTGTAGATACGGGACTTCTTCGTAAAGATGAAGGAGATAAAGTTATGGAGTTATACGCCAATAACTTCCATATTAACGTTAACAGAGCTAATGCTGGTGTTGAGTTTTTAACTAGTTTAAAAGGAGTTAAAGACCCAGAACAAAAACGTAAAATTATTGGAAATGAATTCATAAAAGTATTTGAATCATTTAAAGAAAAACACAAGGATGCTAAATTCTTAGCTCAAGGAACAATTTATCCAGATGTTATTGAATCCGTAAGTATTAATGGTCCAAGTGAAACTATTAAATCTCATCACAATGTTGGTGGATTACCTGATGAATTAGATTTTGAGTTATTAGAACCACTTCGCGAACTATTCAAAGATGAGGTAAGAAAAGTAGGACTAAAACTAGGTATTCCTAAACATATGATTATGAGACATCCTTTTCCAGGACCAGGTCTTGGAATTAGAATTTTAGGCGATGTATCAGTAGAAAAAGTTAAAATTCTTCAAGAAGCTGATGATATCTTTATTGAAGAACTTTATAATGAGAATCTATATGATTTAGTATCGCAAGCATTTGTTGTTTTACTGCCTGTTAAGACCGTTGGAGTAATGGGAGATAAAAGAACATATGAGTATGTAGCTGCTGTTAGAAGCGCTGATACTATAGATTTTATGACAGCTACTTTTAGCAGATTATCTTTTGATTTCTTAGATAAGGTAGCCTCAAGAATTATTAATGAAGTTAAAGGAATAAATCGAGTGGTATATGATATTACTTCAAAACCTCCTGGAACTATTGAGTGGGAATAAATGATTATTGATGGTAGAGAACTCTCTAGGAGTATAAGGGAAGAATTAAGAATACAGATAAAAAGTATAAAGAACGAGTATATTGAAGTACCTCATTTAGTTGTAGTACTAATTGGTGAAGATCCTGCATCAAAAAGCTATGTCAAAGCGAAAGAAAGAGCGTGTAAAGAAGTAGGAATAAGATCCACACTTATTAAACTAGAAAGCACAATATCTGAGAATGACTTACTTAAGGAACTAGAATCTTTAAACAAGGATGATAATGTTCACGGTATTTTAGTACAACTACCTTTACCAAAACATATCAGCCAAGATACAGTAATCGATTTCCTAGAAGTAAGTAAAGATGTTGATGGATTAACACCAACAAATATATCAAGGTGTCATACATTGAGATATTCGATATTACCATGTACCCCTAAAGGGATTATTACTATGTTGAAGAGCAAAAACATACCTATTGCTGGGAAGCACGCAGTTGTAATAGGAAGAAGTAACCTTGTAGGTAAACCTATAGCCCAGTTATTATTAAAGGAAAATGCTAGTGTATCAATTACACATAGACATACAGAGGATTTAGCAGCAATAACAAAACAAGCAGATATTTTAGTATCTGCCGTAGGTATAGCTAAGTTTGTTACTAAAGAAATGGTAAAAAAAGGTGCAGTATGTATAGATGTAGGATTATCTAGAGTTGATGGTAAGTTATGTGGTGATTTCGATTTTGATAATCTTCTTAATCATGTCGCATACATATCTAAAGCACCAGGTGGTGTAGGTCCAATGACAATAACATCACTTTTAGAAAATACAATAGAATGTTTCTTGAATCAAAAAAACAACATCATTATTTGATGTTGTTTTTAATATATAGATTTAGTTCGTAAATTATTCCAGCTACCTTATTTCTTTTTAACATGTTCTCTTCTTTTTTAATTCTTACTGTAGTACCTAAGCCCCCGCGCATAACACTACCGCTTTTTGCATTACTAGCATATCTGGCATTACTCTTGTCAATTTTGCTTAACAACTCTACTAATTTCCCATGAACTTTTTCAGGTTCACTTGGTATTTGTTTTCTAAGACTTAATAATTTGAAATTATACATTATGTTCATTGTTATTATAAAAAGAACTAAAACTAATCCAACAGAACAAATTATTATACCAGTTAATGTGTACTCTATGATTGAGAAGTACAAAATATAAATCACTCCAAGCATTATCAATACGGGTATAAGGTTGTTTCTTTTAGCTTTTAAAAATGCCTTGTTTATCCTCTCCATATTTACCTCCCTATTAGAAATAATTATATAATAAAACAAATATAAATACAAATCTAGACCAATATGATACAATATTTTAGTAAACTAGATATAAAGGATGTGTTTTGATGATATTTTTATTAACTAATGATGATGGGTATAATTCACCCAAATTACAATATACTAGGGAAGTACTGGAGAAATATGGTACTGTTTATACAATTGCTCCTTCAAAAGAGCAATCAGCCAAAAGTATGAGTTTAACAATTGGCGGATTCAATTTTGAAAAGGTAGATGAGTTCAATTATAAAATTGAAGGTACACCCGTAGATTGCGTTAACTTTGCATTTGGAGGGTTGAACTTAAGACCGGACATTACAATCTCAGGTACAAATGCTGGATACAATATCGGGATAGATACAAGATATTCTGGAACTGTTGGGGCTTGTTTACAAGCTCAGTATTTTGGGTCTAACACTATTGCATTATCAGCAGATAGAAGAGGAAATACAATATTGGAGAAAGAACTAGAAAAAACATTACAATATGTTCTTGAAAACAACCTATATTCTAAAGAGTATACTCTCAATATTAATTTCCCAAGAGATACATTTGGAGAATCTAAAGGTATCTATTTAACAGATTTAGACTATTTTAAATTTACTTATTCACCAGAAGTAGTTGGGAATAAATTTAAACCAAATAGATCTTTTATTGAAAATAAGGAACTTAAAGAAGGAACAGATACATGGGCATATATTGAAGGATATACTTCAATATCAAGAATTAAAGTTTAGCACTCTTATGGAGTGCTTTTTTTGTGATATAATTAAGATGAAAGGGTGTGATACCCATTAATAAAAAGAAGTACTTTGTGATTAGTGATATCCATTCTCACTATTTATCGATGATAAACGCTCTAACTGAAAAAAAATTCGATTCAAATAACCCTGAACATCATCTTCTAGTACTAGGAGATTTATTTGATCGTGGTGATTTTGCTGTTGAAGTGTTAGAGTACCTCTATGAACTGAATCAAAATGACAAAGCAACTATTATTTTGGGTAACCACGATTCCTTCCTACTTGACTTTTTAGAAGGACAAAAAGAAAGAGTGCATTTTAACATTAAGTTTAATGGTTTTGGGAAAACTCTGCTTCAGTTGTCTGGACTGGAACCAGATAATGATAATTTAGATGAAATTCATACTTTGATCAATGAAAGATTTCCCAATCTTCAATCTTGGTTAGAATCGTTCCCCTATTTTCTAGAAATTGGAGATTATATCTTTGTACATGGTGGAATTGATGGAACTAAATTAGATTGGAAAACAAATTCTAGTCGCCGTGATTTTATTTGGTCTAGAGAAATCAAACTACATCGAATTGAAGGAAAAATAGTGGTTGCAGGACATCACCGTGTTGCAACGATTAGAAAGCAAACTTTAGACTACGATTTACTCTATAAAAGTAACCCTAAAATGTTCGATATTTTGTATGAAGATGGTAAAATATTGATAGATAGATTTGTAGAGGTATCTAATGAATTGAATGTATTAGTATTAGAAATGTAAGGCCTAGTTTAGGCCTTTTTATTTTGACACTTTAGTACTTTAACACAGTAAAGTGTTAGCGTTTTCATGAAAGTTCTTCTAACCTATTGAGGGGGAAAAAATATTTTGTTATAATGTGTATGTAAAAAATGTGAGTAACCGCTTACTTTAGGAGTGATAAAATATGAAAAAAATGATGACAGGAAATGAAGCACTTGCACGAGGTGCTTATGAAGCTGGTGTACACTTTGCTAGTGCTTACCCAGGAACACCAAGTACAGAAATATTAGAGAACATTGGAAGATATAAGGAAATTATCGCTGAATGGGCTCCAAATGAGAAAGTTGCCTTAGAGACTGTAATTGGAGCAAGTATTGCTGGAGGAAGATCTTTAGCTACAATGAAACATGTTGGAGTTAACGTTGCTGCTGATCCTTTATTTACATTTGCTTATACAGGTGTAAACGGAGGAAGTGTTTTAATAAGCGCTGATGAACCTGGAATGCATTCAAGCCAAAATGAACAAGACAATCGCAATTACGCTAAGTTTGCTAAGATTCCTATGATGGAACCTTCTAATAGCCAGGAAGCTAAAGATATGATTGTAGATGCTTATAATCTAAGTGAAGAATTTGATAGTCTTGTTATGATGAGATTAACTACTAGAGTTTGTCATTCAAAGAGCTTAGTAGAAGTTGGAGAAAGACAAGAAGTTGATTTAATAAAGTATGAGAAGAATTTCGAAAAGTACGTGGCTGTCCCGGCTATAGGAAGAAGATTGAGACATGTAGTTGAAGAGAGATTAAATAAACTAAAAGTATATACGGAAACATCAAAATGGAATTACGCAGTTAACAATGGCTCTAAAATTGGAGTTATTGCAAGTGGAATGAGTTATGAATTTGCGTGGGAAGCACTGGGAGAAACAGTAGATTATCTTAAATTAGGATTTACTAATCCATTACCAGCAAAACTAATAACTGATTTCTGTGATAAATATGATACTGTTTATGTTATTGAAGAAAATGATCCATACATCGAAGACTTTGCTAAACAACATTGTAAAAATATAATTGGTAAAGATTTGTTTCCTTATACAGGAGAAATGACACCAGATGTAATTAAACGATGTATTCTTAGTGAAAATGTTGAAGGTGTCGAAACTAACCCTGAACTATTTGTAGGGAGACCACCAACTTTTTGTAGTGGATGTCCTCATCGCGGGTTCTTCTATGAGTTAGGGAAAAAACGTAAAAAAATTATTGTAGCTGGAGATATTGGTTGCTATAGTTTAGCTGTTGGAGAACCTTATAACATGATGGATTGGTTAATTTGTATGGGTGCTTCTTATTCTAGTGCTCATGGAGCACAGAGAATTCAATCTCTAAAAGAGGATGACGATAGAAAATTATTTGCTGTTATGGGTGATAGTACTTTCTTCCATACCGGAATTAATTCACTACTTAATACTGTTTATAACGGTGGGAATACGGTAAATATTATTCTTGATAATAGAACAACTGGAATGACAGGACAGCAAGATAATCCAGGTACAGGATTCACCTTACAAAAAGATAGTGCTGCAATTGGAGATATTGAAGGAATATGTCGTGCTATTGGAGTTAAACATATAAGGAAAATTAATCCAAACGATTTAGAACTAGTAAAAGAAACTATTAACTGGGCTCTTGAACTAAATGAACCTGCAGTAATAATTACCGACTGGCCTTGTGTACTTAAAAAGAAATATAAAGAAGAAGACTTCAAAATATATGAAAACATTTGGCAAACAAAGGATATCGTTTTAGAAGACAAATGTACTGGATGCAAAGTTTGTTTAAAAAGTGGATGTCCATCATTAATATTTAATTCAGATTCAAAGAAAGTAATTATCGATAATAATACTTGTGTTGGTTGTGATGTTTGCTTACAAATCTGTCCGTTTGACGCTATTGCTAAGGAGTGATGATATGATAAAAAATGTAAAATTAGTTGGAGTTGGTGGACAAGGAACTATTCTTGCTGCCAAAGTCCTAGTAACAGCATTAATAAATGCTGAATATGATGTAAAAATGTCAGAAATCCACGGTATGAGCCAACGAGGTGGAAGTGTATCCTCAGAGATTAGATTTGGAGATAAAGTCTATTCTCCAGTTATTGAAAAAGGGCATGTTGATTATTTAGTATCATTCGAGCTTATGGAAGCTGCTCGTTCTATCAATTATATGAAAGATACAGGAGTGTTACTTATTAATGATCATAAAATAAACTCAATGGTTACTTTAAATGGTAAAGTTCAATATCCACAAAATATTGTTGAAGAACTATCAAAACAAGTAGATACTACTTTAATAAGTGCTACTGAGAAAGCTATTGAATTAGGAAATGCCAAAGCAATGAATATTATAATGCTTGGAGCATTAGTTAAAAAAATGAAACTTGAAGAATTAGATTTTATAAGTGCAATTAAGGAAAATGTAAAACCAAAATTTATTGATCTAAATATTGCGGCATTTACATTAGGGTTAAAGTTAGTTCCTTAATCACATTGCACCTCCTATAAAAAAAACGAACAACAATTGTTGTTCGTTTTTTATTTTTAATAGTAATACTCATCATCATTAATAGAATACTCATCATCTTTTTCTGTCTGTGTTATGACATCTTTTTTATCAGGCAACACAATCCACATAATAATATACACTATGAAAGGCATTCCTGCAGCAAATAGAAGTAATACAGTAATTAACCTTACCATACTTACATCAATATTGTACACTTCGCTAATTCCTTTGCATACCCCACCTAAAACTGAACCATTATCAGTTTTATATAATTTCTTACTCTCGTTCATATTTAACCTCCGATATAAATTACAAAAACATTATACCATTTTATTAGCAAGATATAAACTTTCCATAGACATTTAGTAATTATGGCTAAATAAGAGAACTTATTAAAGTAATAATGTGTATTTCTTATATTATACTAATTTGATATAATTAATATAGAGGTGAGTAAAATGAATAATGAAATTTTTATAGAGAAATATAAGAAATTCGGTATTAGTGAAGAGGATGTATACACTTATTTAGGAACTATTGTTAGGTTTGAAGAGTATGTAAAAAAAGATATTTCCGAAACAACTATTAAAGATATTGAGAGATATTTCGAATATTTGATTTCTATAAAAGAGAATACATACGGTAATGTTGTTCATTTCGCCAGATACTATTATTATATTAACAAAAAAGAAGAATATATCCATATGACAAAGTATTTTAATTCCTTAGGAGTATTGGAAAGTATACTAAATAGAATCACTCTCTACGAAACCAAAGAGTTGCAAAATCAAATTATCAAAAATATCGATTTACCACCTTTTGGACTTAGTTCAGAAGAATTACCTAAATATACTAAGGATTTCATGGACAAACTAAGCAAGTATTTACCAAGAGTGAAGTGTGATAGAATCCTGGCAGGAAATAATCATAAAATTCCTGAATCATCGTTCGATAAAGAGAAAGAGTATTATAGCAAGTCATCATCACTTAAAGAGTACTTGAGGGATAAACACGTTCGAAAGGTCGAAGAATTAAAGCATCACCTTGCTAATAATACAGTCTGGTTTGAGCAAATAATAACGAAAGAGGCAATTGAATATGTTGAGAGCAATCAAGAAATTTTGAGTGGAATTATCGAAAATGATAAGTTGTACGTAACAAAAATTCCATATGAGATTTCGAAATTCTTGGAAACTAATGACGAAGTATTGAAAAGATATTATGCTTGTCATTGCAGTTTTGTAAGAGAGAATATTTTGAAAGAGAATGTTGATATTCCTAAAGAGTGGTGCTATTGTAGTGCTGGATTTGCAAAGTATCCTTTTGAAGTTATCTTAGGTAAAGAGCTAAATGTGAAACTTCTAAAAACACCAATCGATGGCGATTACATTTGTAGATTTGAAATTGATTTAGCGGATACAGGATATAAAAAACTCTAATCATACTAGATTAGAGTTTTTTTTACACAATGAAATCAATATTCATTACTTTTTCTGAGTAATCCCAAAGTTGCTTTTGTAAGGTTTTATCATGTGATTTTCGATTAGATTTAGCTAGGTGGGGGTTACCTTTAGAGCCACCTAAATGTTCTGGGCCATAGAAATCTCCACCATTTGCAGTTTCATCTAAACATGCTCTAACCAATGATAAAGCTCCTTGCTCAGCAGTGTGAGAAAACATCTTCTGAAATACATTTATAGCGCTAGTAAACGCTTTTTGGCTTTTAATGTGTCTTCCAAGATTAGTTTTGGCAATCCCTGGATGAGCAACTAATACTTTTACATCTAATTGCTTTTCTTTTACAAGTCTATCTAATTCGTATGTGAATAATAGATTCTCCATTTTACTTCTTGAGTAAGATTGAGTTTTATTATAACTTTTTGGTTTTTCAAAAAGTAAATTATCAAACTTCATCCTTGCAAACCTATGAGCAATGCTACTAGTATTTACAACTCTTGAGTTTGTTGTATTTTTAATAGTCTTAAACAACAAAGCTGTTAAATAGAAATGTCCAAAATGATTAATTCCTTGTTGTAATTCTAATCCGTCTTCTGTAAATAGGTAAGGGGTTGTCATTACTCCAGCATTGTTGAGTAATATATCAATTTTGTCATATTTACTATTATATGTATCGGCAAAATTCTTAATCGAAGCTTTACTTCCTAAGTTTAATTCTATAAATTCTAATTGTGCATTAGGGTAATCAGCTTTGATTCTACTAATAGCTTCAAGAGCCCGTTCTTGTGATCTTGTAGCCATAATAACCGTTGCATCTTTGGATACAAACATCTTTACAGCTTCAAATCCTAAGCCACTACTTCCTCCAGTAACTATGATAGTTTTATCATTTAACGACTTAATATCTTCTAATTTCCAACTCATTTAAAACACCTCGCATTTTTATATAGTATAGCACTAATAAAAGAGAACTTGTGTAGATTTGTTCTATAATTTGCTTTTGTAGAAAAACAATGTTTCATGTGGAACATACTTGAATAAAAAAAGAAGAGTAAAATTTACTCTTCTAATAATCTGTAAACACCATACTCCTTTTGTGCTTTTAGAACAAATAGTTTGATATTGTATTTATATATTAATCTTCCTAAAACACCATTTGAATCTTCATTTCGTAAGTCTTTATGTTCCTGGGAACCTTCAAATATCATTACCGCAGGTACAAAATCATCTTTTGTATGAGTATATTTAAATTTATTAGTAGTTGCATCATTATAACTTGATAAGAATCTTCTTCGTGAAATCATATCAAACTTTGTGATGATTTCATATACCGCTTTGTCTAATGAACTAGTTGAATTCATTGGTTTTGCAGAAATTAAGTATATTTTGTCCATGGTTTCAGATACTAAACCGATATTTCCTACTTCAATATCTGAAGATATACCTTCAGGTAATCTTTTAATTGGTACATCATAGTCTAAAATTCGTCCTATCGAATAATCAACTTCTCCTACGCAGTCTAAACGATCGACACAATATAGTTGCTTAGCATATTTTCCGTCTTCTTTAATAATACAATCTTTACCATCGTGTGATTCTAATGCATATCCTAAATGTTGTTTGGCTAAGACATCACGATACTCTTTAAAGGTGATTCTTGAAAAATTAATTCTTTGATTAATAATTTCTTTTTCTAATTCACTTTTATTCTCTCTAGATGCTAGTTTTTTATAAACTTCGTAAAGTTTATACTCTTTACCCTGGAACTTCATTTTTATCACTCTTTTCTTTTTGATATTATGTGAAATAAAAACCCTTTCACATTTGTTATTTCTATTTTACCATAAATCATATAATATTAGTGAGAATTTGATGAAATATCAATAAAATGAAATATTGATTATTTGTTAATAATCCTTCAAATATTTCATTAAGCGCTATTTAACTTTATTTTGATTACAAATGTAAAGAATATTTCTTTTTTTAGTTTAATTTAGTATAATTCTAGTAGTTTAAACAACCTAGGAGGATTTTATGTTTGATGAAGTAAATAGAAAGAAAAAGGGATATGAGAAAGGGATAGTGATTTCATTTGTTATTATTGGAATTGCTTTTATAACATTTATACCTGTTGGTATGTCTGGGACAATGCCTTTTGTTAATATGATTTTTTTTATGGGTGGAGGGTTAATGTCTATATATTTCACCTCACAAATAAAGAAATTAAGTAATGAGTTTAAAGCGAAATACGTTGAACCAGAACTACAAAAAATATTTCCAGGGAGTGAGTTCTTTTTTGATACAGGATTTACTGAAGAAGAAGTAGTGAATACTAAACTCCTTCACCGACAAGACCGTTTCAGCAGTGAAGATATGATTATTGGGAACTTTGATGGAGTAAAGTTTTGTAGTAGTGATGTTCATATGCAAGACGTAAGAAAAAGTGGAAAGTCTACTACTGTAGTAACTGTATTTCAAGGAAGAATTTACGAATTTGATTTTAACAAGAACTTTAAGTATAATCTTCTTTTATTACAAAAAGGACAATTTAGACCATTTGAAGGATTCAATAAAATTAAAATGGAATCTGTTGTGTTTAATAGTGAACTGAAAGTCTATGCCAAAAATGATCATGAAGCTTTTTACATTCTAACTCCGCAATTTATGGAAAGACTTTTAGAATTAGATCATAAATACTCAGACAAGATTTCTTTTTCCTTTAAGAATAACAAGTTATTTATAGCTGTAGATAATAGAATTGATAATTTTGATATAAAGGCATTTAAAATTGTTGATTCAACTATTTTTGATTCTTACCTACAGGAATTTCTTGATATGAAAGAGTTTATAGTGTTATTAAAACTAAATTCAAGACTGTTTAAAGAGTTTTAAAAGAAGCTTATACAGCTTCTTTTTTTTGATGTGACAAAACTTTAATTATTATTCATTTATACACTAATTGTAAAGTAGTATAATTAATACATAAATAAGGTGGTGATTGGATGCTGCGTCTGGAAAATGTTAGTAAGTATTACTACTCGGGGTATAACATCGTACTAGCGCTACGCAAAATAAATTTAGAGTTCAAGATAGGTGAATTTGTAGCTATCACAGGAGAAAGTGGTAGTGGTAAGTCAACTTTACTTAATATTTTAAGTGGTTTAGATACCTATGAAGATGGGAAAGTTTTTATTAATGAAAAAGATATTTCTCACTATTCAGTTGATGAACTAGAGAATTACCGAAGAGATTATATCGGTTTTGTATTTCAAGATTACAATATTATTGATAGCTATACAGTATATCAAAATGTTGAAATGGCATTAACTGTTCAAGGTTATGCAAAAGAAGAAAGGCAGAGAAAAGCTCTAGAGTTGATTGATAAAGTAGGACTTACAAAATTGAAAAACCAAAGAGCAATTAAACTTTCTGGTGGAGAGAAACAAAGAATGGTAATCGCAAGAACTTTGGCAAAAGATTGTCAAGTTTTAGTATGTGATGAGCCAACAGGAAACTTAGATGTCGCTTCTAGTAAACAAGTTCTTGATTTACTTCATGAGATTTCTAAAGATAAATTAGTTATTGTTGTTACACACGATTTTGATGCGATAAAACAATATGCAACTCGTAAAATCAGACTTTATGACGGAGAAGTAATCGAAGATGATATTTATCATGATGCAATTACTACTACTGATGATATTCCTAGTAAATCATATTATACTAGATTCATTGATATGATTGGAATTTCTAATAGGAATGTATTTAGTGTTCCTAAAAAGTCGATGTTTACAATGCTTGTTTTGTCGTTTTTAATTATTTTTACTTTATACTCGTATGGTAATGGAATAATTGAATTGAACAAACCCTATACTGATAGTACTAGATATTTTGAGAATACAGATCAAAGTAGATTGATTGTTTCAAAATATGATAATACACAGTTTACAGATGACGAGTTAAATGAAATTCTTGAAATTAATGATGTTCGGGACATTGTTTCTAATGATGTTGTGTTAGATACGATATTGCTGACAACCATTTATAATCCGGCATATGGAAGCGATGATTTCTTTTATTATAAAATATTACCTTCTTCTTCATTGAATAAGTTAGATGTCTTAGAAGGAGAATTGCCTGTTAAAGCCAACGAAGTTGTTATAGGAGCTAATGGTGTCTATGAGGTTGGAGATTGGATAGGATTTTCTGATTCATATAGATTAATGGAACATGACGGAGTTGATACTTCACAATTTATGGTTAAAATTGTTGGGTTAACAGAAGAAAGACTAAGCTATGATAACCCATTGCATTCTGTCTATTTTACTACAGAAGGATTAGAAGAGATAAGTCCGTATAGTGTCTTTGAACATTCTCAAATATCTTTAGAAGTAACTGGGACTACTCTATATTTTACTCCCGAAGAAAGATGGATAACTGATGGTTCAGAAGAAAGTAGAACGGACACTTTTACAATTGTAAACAATTTAATGATTGATGACAGTCTAGAAGATGATGTTATTTTATCTTTTAATATGATGTTTTTTGATATTTGTCGTGATTTTGGATATAAAAAAGAATTATCAGATGATATGGATGCTGGGCTTTGTGATGCTAGTGACTTTATTGATTCACATGATTTTAGGTTCAGATCAATTACTACATTTGAAAGTACTGATTTATTTACAGATATCACAATTTTAACTGAAAACCAAGCAAATCCTTTGGCCTACTCTTTATATATGAATACGGCGACATTCAATAAGCATTTTGGTGAAACTAATTACCAAATCACTGCTGTTGTTTATGACGGATTTAATGGAAAAGTTGTAGTTGAAGAACTTAGAGAAATGGGCTATAAAGCCTATTATCCTAGTCGCATAATAGAAGAAGAGGATTATTTAGCAATTGTAATTAATAATGTTAGAGTAATGTTTTTAATACTTGTTATGGTAGCAATGATTTTCTTTGTTGGTTACTTTGTACTTAGAAATATAGTTATGAGTAAACAAAAAGATTATCTAATATATCGTTCACTAGGTACCTCTAAAAGAATCATTCAAACAATGATTTACCTTGAGACAGTAATTTTGACGATTTTCACATCAATCATCGTTATTGGACTATTAGTTCTTTTAGAACAGTTTAAAACACCGATTCCCAATATACTAAGATTCTTCTCTTGGGTAGATTACACTGTAATCTTCGGAGGTATATTCCTTATATTAGGATTAATGATAAGAAACTTCTCAACACGTATATTTAACGTAAGTGTCATTTCCTCATTGAAGGGGGTAGAATCATGATCCGATTGAAAAATTTGAATAAATACTTTAATAAAGGCAAAGTGAATCAAAACCATGTTGCCAGGGATATAAATTTAGAATTTGCGGATAATGGACTTGTAGTATTACTTGGTACTAGTGGGAGTGGGAAAACGACACTTCTAAATGTTCTAAGTGGTATGGATAAATTTGATTCAGGTATTCTAGAATTTAATGGCGAAGTATTTACTAAATATAAAAGCAGTACATGGGATAAACTTAGAAAAGAAAAAATTGGATATATTTATCAAAATTATCACTTATTAAAAAACATCACAGTATATGAAAATATCGAAATGTCTTTGAAGATGTTTGGTGTTAAGGATGATGAAGAGATAGCTAAACGAGTTAATTATCTGTTAAAAGCTGTTGGGTTGGAAAATTATGGTGATCGACTAAGTAAACAACTTAGTGGAGGACAACAACAACGTGTAGCATTTGCTAGAGCATTATCAAAAAATCCAGAAATCATTCTAGCTGATGAACCAACAGGGAATGTTGACAGTAAAACAACAATTGAATTAATGCATATCCTGAAATCAATTTCTAAAACAAAGCTAGTAATTATGGTTACACATGAGCAAGCATTAGCTCATTATTATGCTGATAGAATCATTGAGATAGAAAATGGTGCGATTATTAAAGACTTTTTAAATGATCAAACTCAAGACTTATTGTTATCACAGGAACAGATAATTTATCTTAAGGATTATGAAGAGAAAGTTATAAAAAATGATAACGTTAAACTTACTCACTATGTTGAGGAAGTATTAGAAAAACCTGATAAATTAGATATTGATTTGATTGAAAGAAACGACACTCTATATGTCAGAATAGATGCAAAGAAAGCAAGAAACATAATTTATATAGACAAAGATAGTGAAATAGAGTTATTAGATGAATCTAGAAAAGATTTTAATCTGAAAGAGCAAAAGAAATTCGTGTTAGACCCTATCAAACGAGAAGGGGATAAAAAAATTAAGAGCACAATAACCATTAAAGATTCACTGATGTACGCTCTGAGAAAAATTGATGTTTTAAACTATGGTGGAAAAATGTTATATCTAGTTTTAGCTCTTGTTGGAGTCATTACTAGTCTTAGTGTTGGACTACTCGGTGAAGCATTTAACTTTGAAGAAACCTATGCTCAAGCTAGTAGAAACTATATCTTACTAGAGACTGGAAATGCTTCATATGAAGATTTAATTGCTTTAGAAGATTTAGAAGGTGTTGAACATGTTATGTTCATTACTAAAGAAGAGAAATTCCGCATCGAATCAAATAAGTATTATGAAGTTTCAAATGGAATAACTTTTGAAGCAGTACCTGTTATTTTAGAGTTATTAGACGAATCAACTTTAATTAAAGGACGTGTTCCTGATGAGGGTGAATTTGGAATTGTAATTGATAAATCAATTGCGGATGAATTAATTAGAAAAAACAGTGAACGTGGTATCGAGACATATGATGATATATTAAACTGTAACTTTAAAATTCAGACAAGCGGTTCAGATTATAATTACGAAGGAACTAGTAAGTTATTGTTCCCTATTACAGGAATAGCAGAAGATAACTCGAAAACTATTTGGATGGAAGAACAATTAATCTATACCATAGTAACTACGAATTTAATCGATTATGAAATTCTTGGCGATGGATTTGTAATAAACGAAGGAGTACTCCCTGAATATAGTAGTTATATTATGATAAACTCTCATAGCCAATTCTTAGCTGATGGAGATGTACCTTCAAAAATCGGTATAGCAACTGGAGAATATGAGATTAGTGGTATCTACGACTACATTGTGGATGGTGTTGAATATAATTTAAGCAACGCAGTTGTAACCACTGATGAGTTGATTAAACAGGAATACTATATATCAAAATATCGTTATGGTTCTACATTAGATGTATTTGTCTATTCTAATGATGTTGAGAACACAATGTTAACACTTAATGGATTAGGATATGATGCGACCAATATATACTTAGAATTAGATGAGATAAATATGGAGATTAAACTTCAAGATAGAGCAAATATTTTATTCTTAAGTATTACGGCTATTGTCGTAAGTTCATTATCAATATTCTTTATCATGAGGAGCAGTTTGCTCTCAAGGGTATATGAAGTTAGTGTTTATCGTAGTTTAGGAGCGTCTAAATGGGAAATAAGAAAGATGTTCTTTGTTGAGATAATGCTTGTTACAACACTTAGTACAATCCTTGGGTATATATTGATGTGTTTAATATTAGCTCAAGCAGAAGCTGCAAGTGGAGGTTATGTGAATCTCTTTAAATTTACATTCCTATCAGTAGGGATTGGATTAGTAGGACTTTATGTTGTTAATATAGTCTTTGGGCTTATCCCAATTAACTTCTTACTAAGAAAAACACCTTCTGACATAATGAAAAAGCATGATTTATAAAAAAAAAGAAGCTCATTTGAAATGAACCCAAAAAAGTAGACACTTTAAAAAAAGAGGTCTACTTTTTATTTAACCTACGACGTTTAGTGTTGTAGAAATGTATCCATTCATGTACTAATTGTATATATTCATCTAGTGTTGTGATAGTATTATTATATAGAGTTTCTTTCTTCAGTATTGAATGAAAACTCTCTATAACTGCGTTATCAAGAGGAGTGCCTTTCCTACTCATGGAAGTGACAATACCGTTTGATGCACAGATTATTTTAAATTCAGTTGTAAGATACTGAAAGCCTTGATCTGAATGGAGGATGAGTCCATTCAGATCTTTTGTTTTGGTTATTGCTTTGTTCAACGTATCCATAACTAGCTTTTTATCATTACTTTTACTGATTTGATAGGCTACCACATCTCTTGTTTCTAAATCTATTATTGTACTTAAGTATGCTTTCTTACCGTTCTTAATTAGATGTAAATACGTAATATCTGTAACCCATCCTCTTTGATTAAAGTTTCGTTTTAATAAATCAATACTTGCTTCCTCTTCCGTATATTGATTCACGTAATTCCTTTTTTGCTTTTTAATATACTCCGCTACCACACTGTACTTTTTCATAATCCTTGCTACTTTTTTGTGGTTTATTACTAGTCCATACTCGTCTGTTAATACAGCGTATATTCTTCTGTATCCATATGTTTTCTTGTTCTCATCAAAGATTTCTTTAATCATTATGTAATCATCGTAATCCGGATCCTTTGTCTTCCTGTATTTGTAATATGTTGATGTGCTTATTTCTAGAACTTCACACATCAATTTAATTTTATACTGATTTCGGTATTTCTCGATAAAAGCTATTTTTTCTCGCGATCTACCTCCTCTAAGAATTCCTGGAACTTCTTTAAGATTTCATATTTCTCTTTGTAATTTACCTCTTCATCTTGTACAGGTCTGCCTTTCTTCTGTACGTCTAAAGACCCATCTCTTTTGAAAATTCTCACCCATGTTGCTATTGTTCTCCACTTTACTCCATACTGTTTTTCTAAAAACGCATAACTCTTTCCTTCGTTAATCTTCTCATTTACTATTTGTAGTCTTAATTTGATATCATACTTCTTAAACTTTTGTCCTTTCTTTGCCATACAAAAAACACCTCCATACTATTATTATAGTACAAAGGTGTTTATCTTCTTTTTTTAAAGTGTCCACTAAATGGGGTTCACTCTACATTTGAGCTTCTTTTTAAAATTTTTCAGGGATAGATTGTTGGATTAATTCAATAATTCTAGTTACTATGTGCTCGTCATAAGCGCTTTTTGATATATATAATCCACTATATCTATTTAGGAAAAGAATTATATCCTCTTTACGGTTATATACTTTGAATATTTCTGAATACATTATCTTCTGACAAACAACGTCAGTTTCGGAAATGAAGTTGTCCTCGTTAAAAGTAACATAGACTTCGTAATCTTGAAGGTTATTCCTATCAAAATTTTTGTCACTTGCTCTTATTACCGAGTAACGGATAACGAATGGGTACAAAGCTAAAAACGCACCTATGACTAAATTTAGTGTGTTTGGTACCCAAAAAATATAGATTCCTACTTGTACTAATCCTAAGAGAGGTCCAAGGTATTGAAGGATTCTTCTTAAAGGTCGTCTTTCAATTGCTGAAAAAATATTGTATCTTCTAAGTTCTTCTTTAGTTCTTTTAATGGTAATTCTCGGGTTATCCATATAGATACCTCCTCGTATTTATGGTGCGGTTGATGGGATTTGAACCCACACATCCATAAGATACTACCCCCTCAAGGTAGCGCGTCTGCCATTCCGCCACAACCGCAACTAGCAATATTATTATACACTAAATAAAAGATTATTGTATATTTTTCTAGACGTTATTGTACTTCACATAAAAATTTTTGTAAGTAATTTATATAAGGTGCAAAAATAATTTTTCGATAGTATCATAAAATTGTGAAGTAACAATGGATGAATTACTATTGAAATGGAGGAAAAATAAAATGAAAAAAATTATGTTATTCTTTGTAAGTATTGTATTTTTAGCTGGATGTAATGGTGCTCTGAATGATCAAGGATGTAGTACTGGTTTTCATAAGCAAGATGATATTTGTGTAGAAGATTTTAATAATGAAGGTGATTTTGAATCGAGCGATGATATTGTTAATGCTTTCTTAACTTTTAATAAGAAACAAGGATTAATGAATACGCGTTTCGGGTGGTTTAGTACATTTTTGTTTGGTAGCATAGGGATGAATAATGATAGCGCCGAGCGAGCTACTACTACTAGCGCAAAAGGTAGTGATGATTACTCTGAAACCAACAATCAAGTTGAGGGTGTTGATGAAATGGATAATGTCCTAACTGATGGTAAGTATATTTACATTTCTAACTATGACAAAATTCAAATAGTTTTGGCTTACACAATTGAAGATGAATATGAAGTGTTAGACGTTGTTAAGGAAATCACTTTTGATGACTTAACCCCTGAGGACGGACATTTCTACTTTAATGGTATGTATGTTGATGAGGATAGATTTATCGTTGTAGGTACTTCAAATAGTTACACTTGTCATAATGAAGAACCTAACCTAGATGAAACCAATCGTTATACATATTGTCAATATTATGATTATCACAATACAACTCATGTATGGGAATATACAAAAGACGATTTTAAATTAAAAAATGAATATGAGTTAAGTGGATACTTTGTTGGAAGTAGAAAAATAGAAGATGATTTATATTTTGTTACTAATGAATATATTCCGTTCTATCACGTTAATAATGAGGATGTTGATTTTAGTATTGATACATACATCCCTAATTATAGTATTAATGGAACTAATATTAAATTATCTTATAGTGAGGTAATGTATGTTGAAGGTACAGAACCAACTAACTTTACAACTTTCTATGGTATTAATTTAGATACTGAAGAAGTATCGACTGAAGTTATTCTTGGTGAAGGTGGATACAATTTATATGTTTCAACGGAAAATATCTATCTAACTGGTACTAAATGGAATTGGAATAATGATTTCATAGCAGCTTTGGAAGCTGACGAAAATGCAGAAACTGAAGAAGACCCATATGAAATTGAAACTTCGATTGTAAGAGTAGAGATTGAAAATGGTACTGTTAGTTTTGGCGCTGAAGGCAGTGTTCCTGGAGTTGCATTAGATCAATTCGCAATGGATGAAAATGGTGAGTATATCAGAATTGTGACTACTACTAGTAATTGGTGGTGGTGGGGTAACACATCTGAAATCAATAATCGTTTAATGGTATTAGATATGGATTTAAATGTTATATCTACATTAGAAAGGATTGGTAAAGAAGGTGAAACCGTGCAATCAACTAGATTTGTTGGAGATTATGCATATGTTGTTACTTTCTTAAGAACAGATCCATTCTATGTCATTGATTTAAGTGATCCAGAAAATCCTGAAAAACTAAGTGAACTCGAAATCCCTGGTTTTAGTGATTACTTACAACCAATTGGTGAAGATTACATATTAGGTATTGGTTATGGTGATAATGAAGGTGGAACGCAAGGTTTAAAAATTAGTTTATATGATGTTAGTGATAAGACGCATGCTGTAGTAGCAAGTGAAATTGTTTATCCGTATAGTGATAATGGGTATATTTGGACTTCAACAGTATATAATCACAAGGACTTACTTGTATCGTTAAGTAAAGGAATAATTGCATTACCATATACAGAATACTCATGGGGCAATGAAACTAATGATTATCATTGGACATATAACACAGGTGTAATGGTGTTGAATCTAGATATTGAAAATGGTGTAATTAGTGAACGAGGTAGAGTTGAACATAGTGAAGCTGATTATCACGATATATATGTTTATAAATCTAAATTCATTGACGACTATTTATATACAATCTCAAGTAAATTCATTAAGGTTTCAACAATTGATGATCCTGAAACTATCTTAGAAACATTGATGATTGGGGAATCAAGAGAATATTATTATGGGCAAGAAGTATTTATTGATTAGGTATTAAGGTTTGCTATAACTAAAAAACCTCTAATATATATCTTACACTTTCTATAGCTTGATAGCTTTAGATAAAGAAAAAAGGAAAGCGCCCCCCGCTTTCCTTTTTTATATATTACTTTTGTATTTTCTCTTTATTCCTAAAGGTTCTTTCATGAATAACTCGATACATTCATCTATGCTATTTGCACAATTTGTAACTAAATAATGTTTTAGTATATCATAGATTCTAATTGAACAGTATTGTGTTGTAATTTTGGCTAATACTTCATCTGAATATACAATATCTCTGAATGTTCTTTCTAAATAGCGGATTTCTTCTCTCTTGTTTTCCAACTCATCTTTTAGAAAACCCCTAATATCTTTAGTGTCCTTGTAATGCTCTGTTAGGTAAAGTCGGCTTTTAGCATATTTCGTCTTCTCATTTTTCATAGTTTTGTGAGCTTTTTTAAATACAAGTATTAAGGAAAAGTAAAAGATTGCAAAACTAATTGAGACATACATATATAAGAATTCAACATATAAAGCGTTATTGAATCTTAAATGCTCTGTGAGCATTAGCAAAAATGATATCGTAAACAAAGTTCCTAACAATGTAGGGATGATTATATCTGGATATTTTATCTTTATCTTTTTTCGTATTTTAAAATACAATACTCTTAAAACAAAATATATTATAAATGATAGAAACATAAAACTAAGGTAGATATAAGCCGGGATGATTGATGTGAAATCAAAATAAAGAAATCCAACTATTAAATAGACAATAGATACTCTTTTTGAAAAAGTAGTCATAGCTGCTCCTAAATAGTCATATATATATGGTCTATTTTGACTCAAAATATTAGAGACTTCATTATAATCGTTCTCTAACTTATCCAATTGATTCTTAGCTTCCTTGATATCATTGTTTAATGCATGTAAATTGTTACCAATTCCGTTTTTGATGTCCTTCAATATTTGTAAATTCTCATCATAAGATTTCATTACAAAACACACCCCTTAAATAATTACTAGTATATATACAATTATAGTTATAATTACTCTACGTGTCAATTTTTGATACGCCTTTATGAATAGAGCGTAGTAGTGCGCTTTAGTTAGTTGAAGTGAACACTAGGTTTTGTTTATTTTTTTAAGTATAAAACTATTTGATTGAAAGCGTTTTTATGGTAATATATATTGTGGTTATAATACTATAATTTTTAAAAGGAGAAAATGATGAAAAATATTAAAATTGTAATATGGGGATTTGGAGCCATGGGTAAAGGTATGGCGGATATGTTATTAACTAAAAAAGGTGTAGAAATAACTGGTGTATGTGACTTGCATCCAGACCTTGTAGGAAATAGCATTTTTAATGTTTTAGAAGAGAAACAAAACAACCATAAAAATGTTCTTGTTTCAAATAATATTGATGAATTACTAAATAAAGAGAGTTGTGATCTAGTGCTACTTTGTACTGATTCATACACTAGAAAAGCCTTTCCTAAGATGAAGATGATTTTAGAGGCAGGAATTAACTGTATAAGTACTGCTGAAGAAATGGCATATCCTAAAGCTCAGGAACCAGAATTAGCTAAAAAACTAAATATAATTGCTAAGGAAAATGGAGTTACTGTTTTGGGAACTGGAATTAATCCGGGATTCATTATGGATTTACTTGTTATTGCGTTAAGTGGTACAATGATAGATGTAGAGCATATTGAAGCAAATCGTGTAAATAGTCTAAGTCCATTTGGACCTGCAGTTATGGAAGAACAAGGTGTAGGGATTACTGTTGATGAATTTAATCATGGAGTAGAAACTGACACTTTAGCAGGACATGTTGGATTTGCTGAAAGTATTTATATGATAGCTGATGCACTAGGTAAAAAACTTGATGGATATGAACAGCAAATGAAACCTATCGTTACTTCTCTTGATCGTAAAAGTAAATATGGTGAAGCGCTAAAAGGTAACGTTGCAGGTGTTAATATGACAGGGCAGGGACTTATTGATGGAGAAGTTTTTATTGACATGAAACATCCACAACAAATCGAACCTGAAATGGAAGGAACTAATACTGGAGACTATATTAATATCAAAGGTACTCCAAATATACATATGGCTATTACTCCAGAAATTGATGGAGGTATAGGAACTATTGCTATGTGTGTTAATATGATTCCTCATGTCTTGAATTCAAGACCAGGGTTAAAAACTATGATTGATTTACCAGTACCAAGAGCAATATTAGGAGACATGCGCGAATTACTCGAAGATTAATAAATATCTAAGGAGTGAAGCAAATGGCAGAAGATACTAAAAAAACAACTAAAAAGAAACCGGCTATAAAGAAGCCAACTACAAAAAAACAGACAACCAAGAAATCGACAGCAAATACGACTAAAAAAGTACCTACAGCAAAGAAGACTTCATCACCAAAGAAAACTTCAGTGGTGAAAAAGAGTACTACAACAGCAAAGAAACCTGTTACTAAAAAAAGTCCTTCTAGTACTAAAAAGAAACCTAGTACAACTAGCCCTAAGAAGGTAAATACAAAACCGGTGAATTCTGGTAAAACTACCTCTAAAAGTGTCAAAAACGATAAGAAATCATCAAATTTGAGCTCTAGAGGAGTCAAAACTACTAAGAAAGTTACAAAGCCCAAACCAAAAAAAAGAGTTAAAAAGAAATCAGAGTTAACTACTTTAGAAGCTTTGGAACAAGCTGTTGATCATAAAGAAATAGTAGAAAAACAACCACTAGGTAAAACATTTTATTTGATTTTTGCGTTAGCTATTTACGCAATTGCATTCTTCTATATAAATAATATTGTTTACGATAATAGTGATTTATTGCAGAGTGGGATTTTTGCATTTGCTGCAGTATTTATTCTCTTTGTGTTAATGCTGTTTAATATTCATAAGCTATTTATTAATTTCTTCTTTTTGCCTTTTAAGAGATTGTTTAAGCAGTCTAGAAGAGAGATTAATAAGGAAATTATGTTTAGTGTTGGAAAAAATAAAGCACAAACAACTTTCAATAAATATAAATCTTTATTCACATTGATTTTGTACGGACTATTGGCAGGATTCTTAATGTATTTCTCTATAATGGGTTCTATTATGGAGGGAGATAAAATCCTTAAAATTATTACTGACGCAGGACTAACATTACTTATCTTCTTAGTTGTAGTGTGTTCGTGGCAGTATCTGTTCAATATAATTCCTAGTATTTTGGATAAAAGTATTGATGCTAGAAATGGATTTATTCTAACTTTAAGTGCGGTTATTTTAGTAATATATGTTGTGTTCTTGCTACTTGATATTGTTTATCTTGCTGAGATAATGATATTTGTCCTCATAATAGGGTTTATAGCGCTATTGGGTGTAAATCTTAATATGATTGTTGGAGAGATTAATATCTTCCAAAATCTAAGAGGAAGAAAAAGTAAGGTAATTACAAGAGTTGTATTTATAATATTCTTCGGATTCCATGTTTATGTTATTTTGTATGCAAGTGTTGTAGCGTATAGTATCTATAACTGGGAGCCTAATTCATTTGTTTTTAGCACTTTTGATTATAAACAAGAAATAATAACTGATTTAACAGATCAAGATAATGAGCAACTTACCCAAATATATTGGGACGATGATGGTGATGGATTAACACCTGTTGTACCATTAACTGATGTATATTGGGATGATGATAATGATGTATTAACTCCAGTAGTCTTACTCACAGAATTTTACAATGATGAATTCGAACCAGTTCGCAATATTTACGATAGTAACGGGCTACAAATAAGTCTTAGAAGTGAAGATGGAAGTTTTATGGACTGGGCTGTTCCAGTAAGAGATATTGGAACAACAAGTTGCAATACATTTTATAATGATGGAATGTTTGCTTGTTCAGAGAATGTACAACAACTTCACACGTATGGTGATTTTTTATACTGGACTGTAGTAACAGTATCAACTATTGGATATGGGGATGTGCATCCTTCAACTGAATATAATATAGCAATGGGATGGGGAGGTTTCCTAGGTATTTATGGGTTAACTTTCTTTGCATTAAGTATCTCATTTGTAAGTAATATAGCTATGGAGGGAGTAAACTCCGTGAGAGAGGAAAACAAGAACGATGATTGATAAAGGGACATACGTTCGGATAAGAAGAACCCTTCTTAAACCAGGTGAAAGAAGTCCGAACTTACCAGAAGATACTAAGAAAGTTCCACTAAAAATGTGGATTAAAGGATACTTACAGGAAGATGCAGATCTTTTTGATATAGTAACAATAAAAACAATTACAGGAAGATACGAGACAGGAAGATTGAAAGAGGCGAATCCACCGTATAAACATTCATATGGTGATTTTGTTCCTGAAATCCTTGTTCTTAGAGATATAATTCATAGTGATATGGATGGTGAATTTGATGAGTAAAGAATATACAGAATTCATGAATAGAAGAAATGAAATAATGAAGAAATCAGTCGGTATAGACTATCAAAAATACGAGCAAAAAGGTATAGGATTTGATTTTGAATTAATGATGAATGATCAAGGTTATAACTTAGAGAAAATCATTAAGATTCAAAGTGAAAATATGGTAGGGAATACTCCTCTTGTGGAGCTCAAAAACATAACTGCCTATGCTCGTAAATACGCTCAAAGCGGTAAAGGTGCAAGAATTTTTTTGAAGGATGAAGCGGCTAATTTAAGCGGTTCATTCAAGGCTAGACGTGCTGCTTTAGCTGTCAATACAGCAAAAGAGTTAGGCTATAAAGGTGTGATAGCTGCAACCAGTGGAAATTATGGTGCTGCAGTAGCTGCTTTGGCAGCGAAAAAGGGTTTAAAATGTATCATTGTTCAAGAGTGTTTTGACAGTGAAAATAATAGCCAACCAGAGATAATTGAAAAAGCTCGAAAGTGTGAAGCTTATGGAGCAGAAGTTGTTCAACTTTCTGTAGGGCCGGAACTGTTTTATATATTTCTAAAACTGTTAGACGAAACAGGATACTTTAATGCTTCGTTATATTCACCTTATGGAATCAAAGGAATAGAATCTCTAGGGCATGAAATAGCAAATGAAGTTTATGATTTAGAAGGAAAGTATCCAGAAGCAGTAGTTATTACTAATGCTGGGGGAGGTAATCTAACTGGAACCGCTAGAGGGCTTAAAGATGCCGGAGCGGTAGATACAAAGATTATTGCTGCGTCTGTAGATTTATACGGATTACATATGGCAAGTGATAAAGATTTTAATAGAAAATCATTCACTACTGGACATACTGGATTTGGAATACCTTTTAGTACGTATCCAGACCGAAGCGATGTACCTAGGAGTGCTGCGAGACCTTTGAGATACATGGATCGATATTTAATGGTAAATCAAGGTAGTGTATTCTTTATGACAGAGGCTCTAGCTCAACTTGAAGGTATGGAAAGAGGACCAGCTGGTAATACTAGTTTAGCGGCTGCATTTAGCTTAGCACAAACCATGAGCAAAGAAGAGATTATCGTTGTTCAGGAAACAGAATATACTGGTGCAGGGAAACATATTCAACCACAATTATCTTTTGCAAAAAGAAATGGGATTGAAGTAATGTTTGGGAACCCTAATGATGAGACACCAGGAGAGAATATCATCTTACCTAAAGATGGTAGTTACATAAAACATGTTGAATTAGATATGGATAACTTAAGAAAGTCCTATTTAAAGCGATATAAAGATAATGAATTATCAACTGACGACTATCAATTCCTAGCAGATGAGTTAGGAATTACTTGTGTTGAAGTTGAAATATTACTAAAGTAGGTGTAAATATGAAAGAAAGAAATGATGACTTCGAAGTAAGAAGACAACACCTTAAAGGGATGTCTGATCAAGAACTTAGAACTTACTTCTTAGAATTATCGGACAAACTTGTTGATCCTTTGCTAGATTTAGCGTATAAAAACACTTCTAAATCAATTGAAAGAAGTGTGCTTCTTCGTATGGGATTTAACAGCTTAGAGGCAAAAGGTATTGTTGATATTTTAAATGATAAAAACTTATTAAGAAAAGGTACTGGTCACTGTGTATATTTGGTGGCTAAAAATAATGATATTGATATCCACGAAGCGGGTCTTTTAATTCAAAATGGCGATGAAATCGACTACTTAATGGAGTACTTTGATAATCATGAATAATATAAAACCAAATGAGAAGTTAGATATAAGAGAATTACTAAAAGACTTAGAAAACTATGTACCCAGAAAACGTGGATGGGTATGGAGAGATATATCACCTCAAAAAATAGGGCAGTTTACCTATGAACAGGCAAGTCCTGGTTTGAAAAACTTTGTTCCTCTACCTAGTGCTAGAGGGCTCGGAAACATAGATCCTCAACCCGATGCTGTAATTACTACAGAAATTGCATCAGGACGTTTTGAAGATGATATTAGACGTATGAGAATGGCCGCTTATCATGGGGCAGATCATATTATGGTTATAAGAACAGCTGGGCAATCTCACTTTGATGGATTGCTCGAAGGAACACCTCAAGGGATTGGAGGAATACCTGTTACTCGTAAGCAACTTAGAGCTCAGCGCAAAGCATTAGATATCATAGAGGAGGAAGTAGGGAGACCTATTAACTATCATAGTTATGTATCCGGTGTAGCTGGACCTGAAATTGCCGTATTATTCACTGAAGAAGGCGTTAATGGTGCACATCAGGATCCCCAATATAATGTCCTATATAGAAATATAAATGCAATAAGAAGTTTTGTTGATGCTGCTGAAAGTAAAAAGGTTATGGCATACGCGTCGATGGCTCAAATCGATGGGGCTCATAACGCAAATGCTACAGCAAGAGACGCTTGGAAAGTAATGCCGGAACTTCTTGTACAACATATAATCAATTCGCGCTTTAGTGAGAGAATTGGTATAAAAGCTGAGAACATTTGCTTATCTACGGTACCGCCTGCAGCTTCTCCAACTCCAGATTTAAAATTGAATCTTCCTTATGCAGTAGCTCTAAGAGAATTTTTAAGTGATTATAAGATGAGAGCTCAAATGAATACTAAGTATATGGATAGTTCAACTAGAGAAGCTACAGTGACACATGTACTAAACCTACTAATTTCTAGACTTACAAGTGCTGATATTCAATCAACTATTACTCCTGATGAAGGTAGAAACGTTCCATGGCATATTTATAACATAGAAGCATTAGATACAGCTAAACAAGCTATGGTTGGAATGGATGATTTACTAAGCATGGTCAGCCTCAAGGAAACAGGTTATCTCCAAGATGCTAAAAGAGAGATTCAAGAACGATCTATTCTAATGATGGAAGAAATTATTGAAATGGGTGGATATTTCAATGCAGTTGAAGCAGGAATGTTTGTTGATAGCGGAGAGTATCCTGAGAGAAATGGCGACGGAATTAGTCGTGATTTGAATGGTGGTGTAGGTGCAGGGACTGTTGTTAAACGAGATGTTGACTACCTAGCACCAGTGACAGCACATTATGGTTATAATAATGTAGAGCAATACGATAAATCAGCTAAAAATGATCCATCTATGTTAATTGGAGGGTGTACTTTTGAAAAACCAGAGATGGTTAAGTTTATTGATGAACTTGATGACACCGATAATGTATATTTAAGAATGGACGTAACTGAGAAATATCGCTCAGGTAAAGTGTTAAAACCTGAAGTTCAATGGCTTGGGGATGGAACTGTAACAGTAGATTTATTCTTCCCAACACACATCAGAACTGCGGAGGCAGCAGCCCTTGTGACTGGTAAAAAGATGAATTTGAGCGATGTAGAAGTAATTCATAAAGAAATACTACATCCTAGTGAAGGTACAAGAATTCAGATTAAAGGTACATTTAATTTTGATATTAATGTTGACCAATTAGTGTTACCTGAGGAAATAAAGGTACATTCAGAGGATGAGATTATACAATATGTTAAGGATAATCCTATCAGAGTAGTTGCTGGTACTGCAGGTAATGATGAACATTCCGTTGGTATTAGAGAAGTACTTGATATTAAGCATGGTGGTATTGAAAAATACGGAATCAAATATGAATATCTGGGTACATCGGTACCTATTGAAAAATTTGTAGACGCAGCTATCGAAACTAATTCTCAAGTTATTATGATGTCAACAATAATTTCGCATGATGATATTCATTATAAAAGTATGATTAAACTACACAACTACGCCGTTGAAAAGGGTGTTAGAGATAAATTGATACTAATCGCAGGTGGTACGCAAGTTACTCCTGAGATAGCAAGAACAAATAAGATGGATCAAGGATTTGGTAGAGGTACTAAAGGTATTCAAATTGCTAGTTTTGTTTTAGACAAATTTCGAAATATGAGTAAGTAATATTGAATATTGATGTATTAGTAGCTGAAATAGGCTCTACTACAACTATTGTGAATGCCTTTCAAATCCATTGTGAAAATCCAACATTCTTAGGGCGTGGCGTTAGCAATACCACTGTTTCTAGTGATGTTACTATAGGTCTCAATGAAGCCATAAATGACCTCAAATTAAATCTCAATATTGCTGAATTAAGCTATACAGAAATGTTTGCAACTTCTAGTGCTGCCGGAGGTTTGAGAATGTCAGTTCATGGTTTGGTGTATGAAATGACAGTAAGAGCATCCAAGGAAGCGGCGTTAAATGCTGGAGCTAATATTCACCTAGTAACTGCTGGTAAAGTTAGGGAAAAACACTTAAAGAAGATAATGGAAGTAAAACCTAATATCATTCTAATAGCTGGTGGTACAGATTATGGTGAAAGTGAAACTGCGCTTTACAACATTGATAAAATACTAGATTTAGACCTTGATATACCCATTATTTATGCAGGGAATATCGAAATCCACGATGAAATAAACGAATTATTCACTAAACGTAAACAAGAAAATCGATTAAAAATAGTTGAGAACGTGTATCCTAGAGTAGATTACTTGAATATTCTACCTTTAAGGAAGGTAATATATAAAACTTTTGAGGAGAATATAATTTATGCTAAGGGGATGGACCACATTTTTGACTTAGTGAATCAAAAAATTATGCCTACCCCAGGTAGTGTAATGGAATCAACAATGAATTTATATGATAATTTAGGAAATTTGATGACAATTGATGTTGGCGGAGCTACAACTGATATACACTCAATTGCAATACCGAGTGATGATTACAAGGAATATTTGGAGGGTGAACCTCTCTCGAAACGTACTGTTGAAGGGGATTTAGGTGTTTTTATTAATCATGAAAATGTAGTAAAAATGTTAGAAAAATCAGAACTTTTAGATGCGATTAACTGTGAGGAAACGCAGTTTAGTGAACTACTTGACAATTATTCGTACATTCCAACGAGTGATATGCAAAAAAAATTAGTTTATGCACTAACTAAAAAATGCACTCATCTTGCATTGGATCGTCACGTCGGAGATTTAAAAAGAGTCTTTACAAGTTCTGGGCAGAAAATTATTCCGGAAGGTAAAGATTTATCACAAATTGGAAAAATTATATTTACTGGTGGAGCTCTTATTAATTTACCTGAAACTGAAAAAATTGTACAAGACTATATAAAAAATAATCAAACTAAAATGCTTCCAGCGAAAAGTGTCGAAATATTTCGTGATCATGATTATATTATGGCATCGGCAGGGGTTTTGTCTTTGAAGTATCCTGTGGAATCATTAAAACTATTGAAAAAGTCATTAAGAATCGAGTGATTTTATGTTCCCAAGAGTAATAATTAACTTAGAAAAGTATCGTCATAACTTAAGGTTTTTGTTAGATATTTGTCATGATAAAAGCATTTCAATGATGGCAGTATCTAAAGTATTTTGCGCTGACCACAATCTTGTAAATATCATGATAGAAGAAAAAGTTGACTTCATAGCTGATTCTAGAATACAAAATTTGGCGATTATTAATTGTGATATTCCAAAGGTTTTACTACGTTTACCGATGATTGGAGAGGTATCAAAAGTTGTGAAATATTCCGATATTTCACTTAATTCTGAGCTATCTACAGTTACTGCATTGAATGAGGAAGCTTCTAAGGTAGGTAAAGTGCATGGAATAATTATAATGATTGACCTTGGTGATTTAAGAGAGGGTATATTTGATGAAAATGAGGTTTATGATTTCGTTAAAAATACTCTTACTTTAAGTAATATTTCTATTAGAGGAATAGGTGTGAATCTTACTTGCTATGGTGGTGTTATTCCTACAAATAGTTTACTAAATAAGTTAGTTGAATATAAGAACAATATTGAGAGTAAATTTGATATTGAATTGGATATTATAAGCGGTGGAAACTCATCTACCATAGATCTTTTAATGAATGAAGCTATACCTCTTGGAATTAACAACCTTAGACTGGGAGAAAGCCTTGTATTGGGGCGTGAAACAGCATATGGGGATTATATTGATAAAACATACGATGATGTATTTACGCTAGAGGTAGATATCATCGAGGTGAAAGAGAAACCTTCTGTTCCGATAGGTCAAATAGGTATGAATGCTTTTGGAAAAGTACCCCAATTTATAGATAACGGAAATATACTTAGAGCTATTCTAGCGATAGGAAAACAAGATGTGGATCATTTGGAATTGATACCATTTGATACTATCAAACTCATTGGATCGAGTAGTGATCATATCATTGCAGATTTATCCAATGCTAGTAGTATTTATGAAGTTGGAGATACAATGTTATTCAAGTTGACTTACTCTTCTATTTTGAGTTTAATGACGTCGAAATATGTAGTTAAGACATATGAGTAGAATTTATAGAAAGACATACGCAGAAGTAAATCTAACTAATATTTATAAGAATTATTCTTATATTCAGAATGCCGCTAGGAATATTAAAGTAATACCCGTTGTTAAGGCTAATGCCTATGGGCATGGATGTATTGAAGTAGTAGATTTATTAGCATCTATAGGTGTTGACCAATTCGCAGTTAGTTTACTTGAAGAAGGCTTAAAATTACGAAGTAAATTTCCTGATATTGAGATTTTAATTATGGGAATTGTTGATGATGAAGGGCTCATAATTGCAAGTGAGAATGACATGACTATTACTATTAGTAACTTCGATCAAATTGAAAAACTCTCTAATTTGAGTCAAATTTTAAAAATACATCTTAAAATTGATACTGGAATGAACAGATTAGGGTTTAAGTCGGATAAAGAGATAAAAATGGCTTTCAAATTGTTAAAGTCGAATAAATTTGTAGAACTTGATGGAATCTATACTCACTTCAGTACAGCTGATGTGGATAAGTTATATTACGACATACAACTTAATAGGTTTAAATATATACTAGATATGCTGAAGTATACCTTCAGAATGGTTCATATGTCTAACTCAAGTTCTCTAATAAAATATGAAAACGATATTGACTTTACAACCCATGCTAGATTGGGTATAAGTCTCTATGGATTGACTTTAGACTCCAATGTAAATTTCCTGAAAACAACCTTTAAACTGAAAACCAGTATTTCTCAGATTAGACATTTGGAACCAGGAGATAAAGTTGGATATGGTGCAACTTATGTCGCTTCACAAAGCGAAGTTATTGGGATTTTACCAATTGGTTATGCTGATGGTTTCATCCGTCGGAATAAGGGTGGAGATGTAGAAATAAATGGTAGAAGATATCCAATAATAGGAAACATATGTATGGATCAAATGTTTATAAAAATAGATGAAAGTATTAGGAAAACTGATGAAGTTACATTATTTGGCGGTTTAATTACAATTGATGAGGTTGCAAAGAGACTCGATACTATCAATTATGAAATTATTTGCCAGATCACTTCACGAGTACCTAGAAAATATATAAAGTAGAAGGGAGGAATACCATGAAAGTAAATGTTTATTCTGAAATCGGGAAACTTAAAACAGTTCTTTTACATAGACCTGGAAAAGAATTAGAAAACTTAACACCTGACATTTTGGAGAGATTATTATTTGATGATATTCCCTATTTAAAAGTTGCTCAAGAAGAGCACGATGCTTTTGCAAAGACGTTAACAGATAACGATGTAGAAGTATTGTATATTAAAGATATGGTTGTAGAGGCATTATTGAATCGCCCGGAAGTTGTTCCAAACTTTATTAATCAATTCATTGAAGAGTCTCGAGTGCCATCTCGAACTGTGAAAAAAGCATTATATAAGTATCTAAAGAAGCTAAGTCCTAGTGAATTAGTTGAGAAAATGATTGAAGGAATTAGAACTTTTGAAGTTCAGATTGAACAGCTTACTCATATTATGGATTTGTTAGAAGATGAGTATCCTTTCTACACTGACCCAATGCCTAATATTCTATTCCAAAGAGATCCATTCTCTTCTATTGGTGATGGTGTTGCTATTAATAACATGATGACAGATGCTAGACAAAGAGAAACTTTATTAAGTGAGTACATGTTTAAGTATCACCCTAGATTCGAAAATGAATCTATCCCATATTACAAAGAGCGTTCTACAAGATATAAATCTGAAGGTGGAGACACGCTAGTCTTAAGTGAAGACACTCTAGCAATAGGAATTAGTAAAAGAACTGATCCTAGAGCAATTGAAGCATTAGCTAAAGAGCTTTTTGAAGCTAATACCTCATTTAAAACTATTCTTGCGTTTAATATTCCTAAAACTAGAGCATTTATGCATCTAGATACTGTGTTCACACAAGTGGATTACGGAACATTTACAATTCATCCAGGAATAATGAAGGAATTAACTGTTTTTGAAGTAGTTAAAAATGGTGAAGGTACATTCAAAGTATCAAAAGTTGTTTCAACGCTTGAAGATATATTAGAAAAACATTTGAAACGTCCAATTAAATTGATTAATATTGGTGGTAATGACATGATTACTTCAGGACGTGAACAATGGAATGATGGTGCTAATACATTAGCTATAGCTCCAGGTGTGGTTATTGTATATCAACGAAACCATGTCACAAACGAAATATTGCGTAAAGAAGGAATAACGGTATTAGAAATCCCTTCGAGTGAACTATCTCGAGGTCGAGGTGGACCACGTTGTATGAGTATGCCGATATTTAGAGAAAAAATTTGATTGAGGAGAATAAAAATGAACTTAAAAGGCCGTAATTTTATTACACTATTAGATTTCACACCAGAGGAAATCAATTATTTAATCGACCTATCTGCAAGGTTAAAAAAAGAAAAATATGAAGGAACTCCACATAAAGTATTATCTGATAAAAATGTAGTACTTTTATTCCAAAAAGATTCAACAAGAACACGTTGTGCATTTGAAGTGGGAGCTATGGATTTAGGTATGGGAGTAACATACTTAGGACCTAACGGAAGCCAAATGAACAAAAAAGAATCAGTAAAAGATACAGCAAGAGTTTTAGGAAGATTCTATGATGGAATTGAATTCCGTGGTTATAAACAAGAACATGTAGAAACATTAGGAGAATTTGCAGGAGTACCTGTATGGAATGGTTTAACAGACGTTTATCATCCAACACAAATCTTAGCTGATTTCTTAACTATTAAAGAAGTATTTGGCAAGTTAAAAGGAATTAACTTTACATATGTTGGAGATTCAAGAAACAACATGGGTAACAGTTTAATGATTGGTAGTGCAAAACTAGGATTAAACTTTACAGGAGTAGCTCCAAAAGAACTATGGCCTGATCAAGAACTTATTGATGAGTGTTTAGAACTTACTAAAGTTTCTGGAGGTACTATCAAATTTACTGAAGATAAAGTAGAAGGTACTACTAATGCTGATGCAGTATACACTGATGTATGGGTAAGTATGGGAGAACCAAAAGAAGTTTGGAACACTCGTTTAGCTCAATTAGCTCCATACCAAGTAGATGCTGAAATGATGAATAACGCAAAAGATACAGCTATATTTATGCACTGTTTACCTGCTTTCCATGGTAAAAACACAGATGTAGGTAGAGACATTGCTAATAGTTTTGGAGAAAAATTTCCTAAAGTAGCAAACGGTGAAATGGAAGTTACTGATGAAGTTGTTGAAGGTAAACAATCAGTTGTATTCCAAGAAGCTGAAAACAGAATGCACACAATTAAAGCAGTTATGTTAGCTACTTTAAGTGATAAATATGAGTAGGTATGTTGTTAGTTTAGGCGGAAATGCATTAGGTAAAAACCCTGAAGAACAAAAAGAACTATTAAAAAAAGTTGCTAATCCAATCGTAGATTTAATCAAAGAAGGACATGAAGTTGTTGTGGCCCATGGGAATGGACCACAAGTTGGAATGATTAATCTATCATTTAGCGAAAGTAACTCAACACCTAATATGCCATTCCCTGAGTGTGGAGCAATGAGCCAAGGTTATATCGGCTTTCATATGCAAAATGCGATTGGAAATGAACTAACAAAACAAAATATAACTAAATCAATCGCATCACTAGTTACTCAAGTGATCGTTGATGAGAATGATGAAGCTTTCCAAAACCCAAGAAAACCAATTGGTTCATTCTACACAAAAGAAGAGTCTGATCAATTAGAAAAATCAATGGGTTATACAATGATAGAAGATTCAGGTAGAGGGTATAGAAGAGTTGTTCCTTCACCGCTACCAATTGATGTTAAAGAAAAAGAAATGGTTAAAACATTACTACATGATGGACATATCGTAATTACAGTAGGTGGTGGAGGTATTCCCGTTGTTGAGCATAATGGTATTTTAACCGGTATTGCAGCAGTTATCGATAAAGATAATGCTTCAGAAAAACTAGCTGAACTAATTGATGCTGATTACCTAGTTATCCTTACAGCAGTAGACAATGTTTACATTAATTTCGGTAAAGATAATCAAGAAAAACTAGAGGGAATTAAGACGTCTAGATTAGAGGAATTAGTAAATGAAGGGCATTTTGCTCCTGGTAGTATGTTACCGAAAATAAAAGCAACAATGAAATTTGCTAATAAAGGAAAAACATCAATAATCGCTTCTTTAAATAACGCAAAAGAAGCATTTAATTTACAAGCAGGTACAATAATAACAAAATAAAGGCACTTAGGTGCCTTTTTATTTTGTGATATAATAATGAAGAGGAGGTGTTTCTTATGAGGAAGTATATATTTCTAATACTATTAATGAGTGTGTTTACCTTATCATCATGTAAAAAGGAACTTGTTTACGAATGTAATCTTATAGACAATGCATTTATACCTTTTTTTGGAGAGGAAGATTACACAATTAATAATGTAAATATTGGAAAACTTAATCAATGCAATGATGAACTAGATACTTTAGAAACATCTCAAACCAAAATCAACAATCTATATAATAAAGTTGATGCTAAAAATATCTCAGTAGATCCAGATATTAGTGCTATTGAAGCCTATTTTGAATACTACTCTAATTCAAGAATGTATCCTGAAGACCTGGTAAATTACGATATAATCGATACATATATTGGGACAATGGAGTTAGCTTTTATATATGAAGGATTCTTACAGATTGATTTGTTTGTAGATCATTATGATTCACCTATTGAAGGAGAGTTAAATGATTTTAATCTTTCGGACGATTTCTATAAAATGAGATACTATGTTAATGAGAATTACCTTTATTTTGTTCAATATCATAATGCAGATGCTACTCAGTTCACTGTCTCAAGAATTTATTTTTCACTAGATGATAACTTAATTTTCGATCATCTTACTTACTTTAAAGAAGGTAAAAGCTATAACTACAAGTACACTTACTATCAGGAGGGAATTAGAGGAGTACAAGTTACTTATCGTAAATACGATGATAAAAAAGGAATCCTTGATATTAAGGATGCAGATTTTATAAATAGAACTATTGAAGAATATCAAATCAGTAACTATATTAACCCTATGTTTAAAGCACACATTGTTGATCCTGTAAGTAAAACAGTGCTACATTACTCACAGGAACAAGACAAATACATGTTAAGTAAAGAGATATATGATAACGAAGGTTTTATTTATGGAGAAACTTTTGACAATTATGAAATTGTAAAATATGACTTCAGATTTAATATTGCGAAGTTAAATAATTGGGATTACTACTTCCAAGAAGCCTTATATAAGAACGAAATAGCGATGTTTAACACCAATGATGAGGTATTTGTAAATACAATTATAAGACGAGGGGATTTTCTAGAAATCTATCAGCATTTTGAATATGTTTATCATAGCACATCAAAGAGCTACACATTACCAAATAACCTTGAGTTCATACCCTTATCAATTGAACAAGAAACAGTCTTAAATAAGATCAACAAAAGCTATATCGATCAATACTTTCTTGATAAGATTGACAGTAATGATGTTAAGGAAGTTGAACTACTAGATATTTGGAGCAGTTTTGTACCGCTTGAATTTTATGAGTTTATTGAAGAAAATAAGTAGAAACCAACATTTGGTTTCTACTTTTACTACGCTTACAAGGTACTTTATTGTCTATTAGATTTAATGAAGTTGTAGTATAATGAATATAAGCATGAAAGGATGATGCTTCATGAAGACAAAAGAACGTGTTATAAAAACGGATGAGGAATTCAAAATACTTGCAGATCCATATAGAATGAGAATTCTTAGAACATTTCAAGGAAATGAAGAGCCAATGACTGTTAAACAGGTTGCAGATTCAATGGGTGAAGTGCCAGCAAAGGTGCATTATCATGTCAAGAAACTACTTTCTATTGATATCCTAGAACTAGACTATATAAAAGTAATAAACGGTATAAACGCAAAATACTATGCAACAACAACTGAATCTTTAAAGTTTAGAGTTAGAGAGGATTTAACAGGAGCAGCAAAGGCTATTCAGGTAGATCAAATCACCAAAGTACTGCTTTATACTTTAGATCAGTTTAAGAACGATATTATCGATAATGCTCATTATGATAAAGACTTGGAAGAGTGTGAGGAAAACAGTGATGGACATCTAACTCAAATGAATGTACATTTAACAAAAAAAGAGTATATAGAATTTAAGAATTATACAAATGAATTTATTAAAGACCACAAAGAAAAAAAGGAATCGACTACTAAATATTCAACCTTGATTGGATTAATTTCTAAAAAGTAAAAAAGAAGGTACTACTATTTGTAGTCCCTTTTTCATTTGACAAAAGTGTGGATAACTGATATTATTTGTATATACAAGTGAGGTGTTTATATGCAAGACTATTTGAATGATTCATTGTACTTTTCAGTATCACGTCTAAACAGGAATATACAGCGTATTGCGGACGAAATATTCAAACCTACAGGCCTACCACCTAGTTATGGATTACTACTTTTGCTACTTGATGAGTGGAAAGAATTGTCACCAACAAAGATTTCGGAAACACTTGATATAAAGCCGTCAACTACCACTAGGTTCCTTGATAAACTGCAAAAACAAGATATTGTTGTACGTCGTACTAACGGAAAATACTCATTCATTTCTTTAACTGCATTTGGTCTATCTAAACTACCGGAAATCAAGGGTGCTTTTGAAACTTTGGAGTATAAACTGCAAAAATCTGTAAGTGCAAGGATCTCAAATCGCGAGAAACCAGTTCTCTTAGAAATGGCTGACCAGATATCAAAAAAAGGCAAAAAATGAAAATTTTTGCCTTTTCTTTTTCTAATTGAATTGGAATGTAGTACACCGAAAGTGATTTCGATTTGAATTAAACGTTTCGTAAAATATATTAATATTTATACTATTTTTGTAGAATGGCCATCAAAGAAGTGCAGCCATCATAACCATTATCTTCTATGTATTTTTTGATTTTTTCTTTCTTTTTTTGTAAATCAGTTTTATCGTTTTCTGGTATTTTTGATCCAATTCTATCGAGCACATTTAAAATGTAATCCATTTCCTCTGTAGTATTGGCTTCTCGACGAGGAACGTTTAGGTGCCATCGTTTATTGATTTTCAGCTTAGTATCATTTTCTAATTGTGCAAGTAATTCTCTTTCAGTAAATGTCTCATAATGTGTGTCACCATGAATTCTATCTATCTCAGCTGAAAGGTGGTGAAGAAGTTTGTGAGATTCTTGTTTGCTATCATTTTGATCGGCAATCATTTCATTAATGACAATGAATCCATCTTCTTTTACTACTCTTCTCATTTCAGTCAACATTTTTGGAATGTCTTCCAAATGGTGAAGACTATTTGATAAGCATACAACATCAAATGAATTATCATCAAAGCTCATGTTGTTTGCATCCATAATTTCAAATGTTACTCTCTCATCTTCATTATGTTTATTTGCAGCTTCTATTGCATTTGGGAACAAATCAATACCTACAAACTTATCAAAATCATCATAAATGCTTTTTATTAGATGTATAAAGTTCCCTGCACCAGTTCCGATATCTAAAAATGTCTTTTTATTGGTGTCTTTTAATATTTGCTTTATAGTTTCCATTTTCTTCTCCTTATTTATATATACCCTATTTTATCAAGACTATTAATTGTTACCAATATACAAAGCTATTGAAATTGTCATAAAAAAAAGCATATACTAGATACGCTTTTTTAATGTGATGGTCCAACGGTCATAATCTATGATACCTTCTTTTCTCATTTTTATCAATTCTCTAGATAAAGAGGGGCGCTGAACAAAGAGGTTATTAGCTAATTCCTCTTTTGTCATGTTTAATCTGATTTTAGGAGAGTTCTGTTGTCTCATTTCCTGATGAACAAAGAACAATATCTTGTCTCTAATACTATCTTGAGTGAGTAGTTTATATTTGTGATTTATATTGTAAACTTTATCGCTTAAGAGACTTAAGTAGTTTTCAGCAAATTTAGGGTTATTTTGAAGGTAGGTTCTAACATCTTCATTCTTTAGAAATGCGATTACCGTTTTTCCTTTAGTTATAACGTTTCCGGGATACAAATTGGATTTTGAGCCAAATAAAAGTACATCTCCATATATCATTCCTGGTTCTAAAGAAGATATGATGAATTCTTTTCCTGAATAACTATACGCTCTTATATTAACTCTACCTTCAAGGATAATACCTAGATAAGTAGAACTATCATTTTCTATTTCAACAGTGTAGTTGGTTGGGAATTCTTTTATTTCAATATTATTAGTATCAATATTGGTGTTTTCGAATAGTCTAACGGCTTCAAGTCTCATGATACCACCTCTTCCGTAACTAATGTTACAAATAAAGTATAGCATAATTTCAATTACTTTTCTTAATAATAAAAAAAAGATTGAATTATTTCGAATTATTTTTTACAATGATATCAACCTAGTTTAGGCGATGTTTTACCTATATATATATTATAGAAAAGAGACCCTAAAAAAAAATATAAAAAGTCCTTGCAATAGGGATTTTTTTTTGGTATTCTTTTCAAGACTCTCGCCAGAGTCAGGCTACGAAGTGGGAGGTTGCTGACACACCCGAAGGCGTTGTCTTGGGGAATCAGGTTATTCTCATCGAGCAAGTCTATATATCAATATAGGCGAAAGGAGGAAATACAAATGGCAAACCAAAAAATCAGAATTAGATTGAAATCTTATGATCATAGATTATTAGATCAATCAGCACAAAAAATTGTAAATACTGCAAAGAAAACTGGTGCTAAAATCAGTGGTCCGGTTCCGTTACCAACGGAAAAAGAAATCTTTACAATTTTAAGAAGTGTTCACGTTAACAAAACTTCTCGTGAGCAATTTGAAAGACGTACACATAAGCGTCTAATCGATATAATGGAACCAACTCCAGCAACTATCGATAGCTTAATGCACTTAGATTTACCATCAGGTGTAGATATTGTTTTAAAATAATTTAAATTAAAAAAGGAGGTTACTCATGGCCAAAGGTATCTTAGGGACAAAAATTGGAATGACACAAATCTTCAACGAAGACGGTAAACTTGTACCGGTAACAGTTGTAAGTTGTGAACCAAACGTTGTTCTGCAAAAGAAAACTATTGAAAATGATGGATATGAAGCTCTTCAATTAGGCTTCAAAGACAAACGAGTTAAACTAGCAAATAAACCAGAACTTGGACATTTTGCAAAAAGTAACTCAAATCCTAAGCGCTACTTAAGAGAAGTTGACGGTAAAGAACTTTACAACTTCGAAGTAGGTCAAGAGATTAGGGTAAATATATTCGCTGAAGGTGAAATCGTAGATGTAACTGGAACTTCTAAAGGTAAAGGATTCCAAGGAAGCATCAAACGACATAACCAAAGCCGTGGGCCAATGGCACATGGTTCTCATTACCATAGAGGCCCTGGTTCAATGGGATCAATTGATCCAAACCACGTACGTAAAGGTAAAAAATTACCTGGACATATGGGTGTTGATACTGTCACTATTCAAAATTTAGAAATAGTTAAAGTAGATTTAGAAAGAAATTTATTATTAGTTAAAGGTTCAGTACCTGGTCCTAAAAAAGGATTAGTGTTTGTAAAACGTGGAGTTAAGGCTCCAGTAATTCAACCTTTAAACCCAGCTGATTACGTTATCGCTGATACTAAAGAAGAAACAGCAGTAGAGACTGCTGAGTAACGAGAGGAGAATTTAAATGGCAAAAGTAGCATTATTGAACCAAATGGGACAAAATGTTGGTGAAGTTGAATTATTAGATTCTGTTTTCGGAATTGAACCAAACCAACAAGCTGTATTTGACGTTGTTAAAGCGACTAGAGCTGCAATGCGTCAAGGTACACATCAAACTAAGACTCGTACTGATGTTCGCGGTGGTGGACGTAAACCATGGAAACAAAAAGGTACAGGTCGTGCTCGTAGTGGATCAACAAGATCACCACTATGGACAGGTGGGGGAGTAGTATTTGGACCTCATCCAAGAAAATATACATTAAAAGTTAATCGTAAAGTTAGAAGATTAGCATTGAAATCTGTTTTATCAAGCAAAGTAGCTGAAGAAAGCTTCAAAGTAATTGATAAAATTGAATTAGAAAACGTAAAAACAAAAGGAATGGTTGAAGTTTTAAGTAACTTAAACCTAACTGGTAAAGTTGCATTCGTATTAACTGAAAATAACGAAAACGTAGCTATGGCAGCAAGAAATATTCCTAATGTAACTGTAACAACAGTTTCTCACGTAAGTGTTTATGAGTTAATGAACTTTAACACTATAGTAGTTACTGCTGATGCAGCTAAAAAATATGAGGAGGTGCTTGGTTAATGTTAGCAGCTGAAATTATCAAGAAACCGATCATCACTGAAAAATCTATGTTATTAGTAGAGAATGAGAACAAATATACATTCTCTGTTGACAAAAGAGCAAACAAAATTCAAATTAAAAACTCAGTTGAAGAGTTATTCAATGTAAAGGTAGTAAAAGTAAATAAAATTAATTCTCTACCTAAGAAAAAAAGAGTAGGACAGCATTCAGGTTTCAAACCAGCAATTACTAAGGCTATCGTAACATTAGCCGAAGGTAGCAAAATTGAAATCTTCGAAGCTTAATCTAAGGAGGTAACAGTTATGGCTTTAAAGAAATATAAAGCAATGACAAATGGTTTACGTCACATGACAAGTCTTGATTATTCAGAATTAACAACTGATACACCTGAAAAATCATTACTACGTAAAATGAACAAGAAATCAGGACGTAATAACCAAGGTAAAATCACTGTTCGCCATCAAGGTGGAGGAAACAAGAGAAAATACCGTGTTATTGACTTTAAAAGAAATAAAGATGATATTCCTGGTAAAGTAGCTACTATCGAATATGATCCAAACAGAAGTGCATTCATAGCTTTAATTAACTATGCTGATGGAGAGAAAAGATACATCGTCGCTCCAAAAGGTTTAAAAGCAGGAATGACAATTATGAGTGGACCTAAATCAGATATCTTAGTAGGAAACACATTACCAATTATTAATATCCCAGTAGGGACAGTAATTCATAATGTTGAATTAAAACCTGGTAAAGGTGCACAATTAGTTAGAAGTGCAGGAGCAAGCGCACAAATCTTAGGTCGTGAAGAAAGATACGTACTTGTAAGATTAACTAGTGGTGAAGTAAGAAAAATTTTATCAACTTGCCGTGCAACAATCGGTGAAGTTGGAAACAGTGATTACTCGTTAGTTAATATCGGTAAAGCCGGTAAAAACAGACATAGAGGAATCAGACCTACAGTACGTGGTTCAGTAATGAACCCTGTAGATCATCCACATGGTGGTGGAGAAGGACGTCAACCTATTGGTAAAAAAGGTCCTGTTACTCCTTGGGGTAAACCAGCACTAGGATTGAAAACAAGAAAAACTAAAAAAGCTAGCGACAAACTAATCGTTAGACGACGTAACAAATAGAAAGGAGGAACTCTAATGTCACGTTCAGTAAAAAAAGGACCTTTCGTAGATGAGCACTTATACAAAAAAGTAGAAGCCTTAAATACAGAAGGTAAAAAGAGAGTAGTACAAACATGGTCTCGTAGATCAACAATATTCCCTGAATTCATCGGTCATACTATCGCAGTATATAACGGTAAGGAACATATCCCTGTTTATGTACAGGAAGATATGGTTGGACACAAATTAGGAGAGTTCGCTCCTACTAGAAGTAACCGTGGACACGAAAAAGATAAGAAAGCTAAAAGAAAGTAGAGGAGAATGAATATGGAAGCTAGAGCACAAGCAAAAATGGTACGTATCTCTTCTCGAAAAGTAAAATTAGTAATCGACTTAGTAAGAGGTAAAAGCGTTGGAGAAGCATTAGCAATTTTAAGACTAACTCCAAAAGCTGCAAGCCCTGTTGTAGAAAAAGTGATCATGTCAGCAATTGCTAACGCAGAGCACAACTACAATATGGATACTGAAAAATTATTCGTTAAAGAAATTTACGTAGGGGAAGGTCCTACACTAAAAAGATTTAGACCAAGAGCTCAAGGAAGAGCAACACAAATCTTAAAAAGAACTAGCCACATTACAGCTGTAGTGTCGGAAAAAGAATAGGAGGCTATCACATGGGTCAAAAAGTAAGTCCAGTTGGTTTAAGAATTGGAATTATCAGAGATTGGGATTCTCGTTGGTATGCTGATAAAAATGATGTTGCTGATTTATTACACGAAGATTTAAAAATCCGTCTTTTATTAGAAGATTTTTATAAAAATGCTGCTGTATCAAGAATCGAAATCGAAAGAAGCAAAGGTAGAGTAATTCTTACTGTACACACTGCTAAACCAGGTATGGTATTCGGTAGAGAATCTGCTATCAAAAATGAAGTAGTAGCAAAATTACAAACATTAACTAATAAAGAGGTATACATGAACATCAGAGAAATCAAAAAACCTGATGTAGACGCTAAATTAGTTGCAGAGAATATCGCAAAACAATTAGAAAACAGAGCATCATTCCGTCGTGTTCAAAAAATGGCTATTCAAAGAGCCTTAAGAGCAGGAGCAAAAGGATGTAAAACATTAGTAAGTGGACGTTTAGGTGGAGCAGAAATGGCTCGTAGCGAAGGTTACAGTGAAGGTAATGTACCTTTACATACTTTACGCGCAGACATTGATTATGCTGCCGCAGAAGCTGATACTACTTATGGTAAATTAGGTATCAAAGTATGGATTTGCAAAGGTGAAATCCTGCCTGTAAGAAACAGAGGAGGGAAAAAATAATGTTAACACCAAAAAGAACAAAATATAGACGCCCTCACAGAGTTTCTTATGAAGGTAAAGCCAAAGGTGGAGATAGAATCAGTTTTGGTGATTGCGGTTTAGTTTCATTGCAAGGTGCATGGATTACTAACCGTCAAATAGAAGCTGCTCGTGTTGCTATGACACGTTATATGAAACGTCAAGGACAAGTATGGATTAGAATTTTCCCTCACATGGCGAAAACTGCTAAACCATTAGAAGTACGTATGGGATCTGGTAAAGGTTCTCCAGACGGATTCGTAGCTGTAGTAAAAGAAGGAACAGTAATGTTCGAAATCGCAGGAGTTAGTGAAGAAGTTGCTAGAGAAGCATTACGCTTAGCACAACACAAATTACCTGTTAGAACAAAATTCGTAAGAAGAGAAAGTGGTGATTCTAATGAAAGCTAATCAAATTAGAGAATGGGACACTGCAAAAATTAATGCTGAAATCAAAGAACTGAAAAAAGAATTATTCGACCTACGTTTTCAACAAGCTACAGGTCAACTAGAAAACACTGCTCGCGTTGGAAAAGTAAAGAAAGCGATCGCTCGCATGAAAACAGTTCTTACTGAACGCGGAGAGTAGAGGAGAAACTAGATGGAACGTAATAAAAGAAGAATCCTGACAGGAATTGTTGTATCTGCATCTGGAGATAAAACTATATCTGTTTCAGTTGAAAGCTACAGAAAACATCGTTTATACGGTAAACGTGTAAAACAATCGAAAAAATTTGCTGCTCATGATGAAGCTAATTTAGCAAAAGTCGGTGACGTAGTAAAAGTAATGGAAACACGTCCATTATCAAAAACTAAACGCTTCCGTTTATTGGAAGTAGTAGAATCTAAATCTTAAAGGAGGCTATCACTTATGATTCAACAAGAATCTAGAATGAAAGTAGCGGATAACTCTGGAGCTCGTGAAGTCTTAACTATTAAGGTTTTAGGAGGAACAGGGCGTAGATACGCTAGTGTAGGCGACCTCGTAGTTGTAACCGTAAAATCAGCTTCACCAGGTGGAACTGTTAAAAAAGGTGAGGTACGAAGAGCCGTAATTGTTAGAACTAAAAAAGAAATCCGTCGTAAAGATGGAAGTTATATTAAATTTGATGATAACGCTGCAGTAATGGTTAAAGATGACAAAAGTCCAGTTGGAACTCGTATCTTTGGTCCTGTAGCAAGAGAGTTAAGAGATGCAGGATTTATGAAAATCGTATCTTTAGCTCCTGAAGTATTATAGGGTAGGAGGCAAACTTATGAAAATTAAAAAAGGAGACACTGTTAAAGTAATTAGCGGTGCAAGCCTTGGTAAAGAAGGTAAAGTTTTAAAAGTTTATCCTAAAACAAACAAAGTAATCGTTGAGGGAGTAAACATTATTAAAAAACATGCTAAACCTACTCAATCTAACCCTGACGGGGGAATTTTAGAATATGAAGCACCATTTAATGCTTCTAATGTTATGTTTTCTGAAAAGAAAACAGGAACTACTAGAGTAGGATTCAAAACAATCACTGAAACAGTGAAAAAACAAGAAGTAGTTAAAAAAGTAAGATATTCTAAAAAATCTGGTGAGGTCTTAGACTAATCAGAAAGGAGGCTTTTAGCATGAATCGCTTACGTGAAAAATATGTAAATTCAGTGCGTCCAGCTTTAATTGAGAAACTCAATTATACTTCAATTATGCAAGCTCCTAAAATTACTAAAGTAGTAGTAAATATGGGTGTTGGAGATGCTATAACAAATAGTAAAGCATTAGATGACGCAGTAGCAGAATTAACTCAATTAACAGGGCAAAAACCTGTAATAACAAAAGCTAAAAAATCAATCGCAAACTTCAAATTAAGAGAAGGTATGGCAATTGGTTGTAAAGTAACATTACGCGGGGATAGAATGTATGATTTCTTAGATAAATTATTTAACATTTCATTACCACGTGTGAGAGACTTCCAAGGAGTTTCAAAAACATCATTTGATGGTAGAGGAAACTACACATTAGGTGTTAAAGAACAATTAATCTTCCCTGAAATAAATTATGATAAAGTAAATAGAGTAAGAGGAATGGATATTGTTATCGTAACTTCGGCAGATACAGACTTAGAAGGAATCGAATTACTAGGTCAAATGGGTATGCCGTTTAAAAAATAAGGAGGCTTATAATGGCTAAAAAGTCAATGAAAGTAAAACAACGTCGTGGAAGTAAATTCTCAGCTAGAGAATATACTCGCTGTGAAAGATGCGGGAGACCACACGCTGTTTACAGAAAATTCAAACTATGCCGTATTTGTTTCCGTGAATTAGCTTATTTAGGACAAATACCAGGCGTTAAAAAAGCAAGTTGGTAGAAAAAATAAATTTTCCAAGAAATTGTAAGGAGGCAAAATTTTATGGTAATGACAGATCCTATCGCAGATATGTTAACACGTATAAGAAATGCTAACCAAATGAAACATGCAACAGTTGATATGCCTGCTTCGAAGCTTAAAAAAGAGATTTTAGAGCTTTTGAAAGCTGAAGGTTATGTTACTGGTTATAAAGTAGTTAAAGGTGAAGTACAAGACACTTTACGTGTATCTCTAAAATATCTTAGCAACGAAAGAGTTGTTAAAGGATTAAAAAGAATCTCTAAGCCAGGTCTTAGAGTATATGCAAAAATTAATGAAATCCCTAAAGTATTAAATGGACTAGGTATCGCTGTTATCTCAACTTCAAAAGGAATTATGACGGATCGCGAGGCTCGCAAACAAAAAGTGGGCGGAGAGATCTTAGCATATGTTTGGTAAGAAGATATGAGTAGAATAGGTAAAAAGTTAATTACATTACCAGCTGACGTAACTGTCACTGTTGGTGAAGGTAATAACGTTACAGTAAATGGTCCAAAAGGACAATTAAACAGCACATTTAATGCAGATTTAACTATAACAGTTGAAGATAATAAAGTGGAAGTAGTAAGACCTAGTGAATCTAAATTCCACAGAGCAATTCATGGTACAACAAGAGCGTTAATTAATAATATGGTTCTTGGAGTATCTGAAGGATTTAAAAAAGAATTAAAAATGATCGGTGTTGGTTACCGTGCAGCAATGCAAGGAACTAAAATCGTTATCCAAGCAGGATATTCTCATCCAGTTGAATTAGTATTACCAGAAGGCGTTAGCGTAGAAGTTATTAAAAACACTACAATTATCGTATCTGGAATCAACAAGCAAATTGTTGGTGAATTTTCAGCTAATATTAGAGGGGTTCGACCACCAGAACCGTATCTAGGAAAAGGAATCCGTTACGTAGATGAACATGTACGTAGAAAAGAAGGAAAAACTGCTTAACAAGTAGTTAGGAGTGAGTTATATGGCAAATAGTAGAAATGAAATGCGTCAAAAGAGACACTTAAGAATTAGAAACCGTCTTGTTGGAACTCCATCAAAACCTCGTTTAGCTGTGTTTAGAAGTGCAAAGCACATCTATGCTCAAGTTATTGACGATGTTAATGGAGTAACATTAGCTAACGCATCATCAAACGAAAAAGATAACAAACTAGCAAATGGTGGAAATGTAGATGCTGCAGCAGTAGTTGGAAAATTACTTGCTGAAAGAGCATTAGAAAAAAATATTGATTCAGTTGTTTTTGACAGAAGTGGTTACCTTTACCACGGAAGAGTTAAAGCACTAGCAGAAGCTGCTCGTACAGCTGGGCTAAAATTCTAGGAGGTTCGCTTATGGAAAACAATAAAAAACCAAATAATAGCAACAAACCACAATCAAGAAAACCACGTAGACCTCGTCGTAAAAGAGAGCCAAAACTTTACGAAGAGCGCGTAGTTAATATTAACCGTGTTACTAAAGTAGTAAAAGGTGGACGTCGTTTCCGTTTTTCAGCTTTAGTAGTAATCGGTGACAAAAAAGGTAAAGTTGGATTTGGTACAGGTAAAGCACAAGAAGTACCAGATGCAATCAAAAAAGCAATAGAAGACGCAAAACGTAATTTAGTAGTAGTACCTATGTACAACAAAACAATCCCTCATGCTATCACTGGACGCTTCGGTGCTGGTGAAGTATTCTTGAAACCTGCAGTAAGTGGGACAGGAATCATCGCTGGTGGACCAGTTCGTGCCGTTGTTGAATTAGCTGGATACGAAGATATCTTAAGTAAATCTTTAGGATCTGCAACTCCAATTAATATCATCCGTGCAACTTTCGATGCAATCGATAACTTAAGAACTGCGGACCAAATAGCTGCGACACGCGGTAAAACTGTAGAGGAGATCTTAAACTAATGAAACAATTACAAATAAAATTAGTTAGAAGCACAATTGCTGGAAATCCGAAACAAAAGAAAACTGTAATCGCATTAGGATTAACTAAATTACAAAAAACAGTAGTAAAATCTGATACACCTACTATAAGAGGAATGATTAAAGTCGTTGCTCATTTAGTAGAAGTAAAAGAAGTTTAGGAGGTATGGATATGAACTTATCAAACTTAAAACCAACTCCTGGTTCTACTCATGCTAAAAAAAGACTTGGACGCGGAACTGGTTCCGGTACAGGTAAAACAGCAGGTAGAGGAACAAAAGGACAAAACTCTAGAAGCGGTGGAGGAACTCGCCCAGGATTTGAAGGGGGACAAACTCCATGGTTCAAACGTATTCCTAAAAGAGGATTTACAAATCATTTCCGTAAAGAATACGCAACAGTTAATGTAAGCGAATTGAATAAATACGCTGAAGGAACTGTAGTAAATAAAGAATTATTATTACAAGATAGACTAATTCGTAAAGAATTAAGTGGATTAAAAGTATTAGGTGATGGTGAATTAACAGTTAAACTTACAGTTAAAGCTGACAAATTTACTAAATCAGCTATGGAAAAAATCCAGGCAGCTGGTGGAAGCGTAGAGGTGAACTAGTATGGACAATATAGTTGCAGTATTTAAAAGCAGAGAGGTTATGAAAAAAATTCTTTTTACATTACTTGCATTTATCATATACAAAGCAGCAACATATATCCATATACCTTTAATTAATCCTGAAATAATCAACTCGTTCTTTGATCAAGCTGATTCAGGTGTATTGGGTATCGCCAATGCTTTTACAGGGAACGCTCTTAAGAACTATTCAATAATAGCTCTTGGAATCGGTCCTTACATTACTGCTTCTATTGTTATTCAATTATTACAAATGGACATTATTCCAGTTTTAAAAGAATGGCAAGAAGAAGGGGAAACAGGTAAGCAAAAAATTAACCAATTAACAAGATACCTAGCAATCGGTATGGCATTTGTTCAAGCATTAGCTATGACTTATGGTTTCCGTTTAACAGGTAATTATATCTTTGATATTGGTGTAGAAAACGTAAACTTCGTTACATATACATACTTAGCAATCTTAATGACTGCGGGTACTGCTTTCTTACTATGGTTAAGTGATCAAATCACTATGCATGGTATTGGGAATGGTACTTCAATGATCATCGTTGCAGGTATCGTATCAGGATTCCCTGGTATGGTATCAAGTTTGGTTGGAGAATATATTACTGCTGCTGGTAGTGATTGGGGAAGTTATGGAGTATTTGCACTCGTAATGGCAATATTTATATTAGTAATATTCTTTGTTACTGTTATGCAAGCAAGTGTTCGTAAAGTACCAATTCAATATTCAAACCGTCCAGCGGGAGCTAGATTCCAAGGTAGAAATGAATCAAACATTCCTATCAAGATCAACTCAGCTGGTGTAATTCCTGTAATCTTTGCAGTAACTATCCTTTCAATACCGTTAACGGTATTAAACTTTATTCCTGATTTAGCATCGACTGGATTTGGACAAGTTATGGAAGAATTATTTACTTATCAAAGACCATTAGGATATACATTATATGTTGTATTAATTTTTGTATTCGCATTCTTCTACAGTTTTGTACAAATCAATCCTGAGAAAATTGCTGGAAACTTACAAAAACAAAATGCCTACATTCCAGGGGTAAGACCTGGTGTAGAAACAGAAAATTACATTTCAAAAACTTTATTTAAAGTTACAGTTATCGGAGCTACATATCTAGTATTAATCGCTTCATTACCTATCTTTGCTTCTATGATCTTTGGTTTACCAGCATATGTTCAAGTTGGTGGGACAAGCTTATTAATCGTTGTAGGTGTGGCTATCGAAACAACAAAACAAATTAAAACACAGACGCAAGAGCAAAACTATTCTGGATTCATTAAATAGGAGACTCCATTGAAAATACTTGTAATGGGTCCTCCTGGAGCCGGGAAAGGTAGCCAAGCGTCACGTATTATAGAAAAATATGAAATGCCAAGTATCTCAACAGGACAAATGTTCAGAGATGCTTACAATGCTGAGGAACCAATTGGTATCGAAGCAATGAAATTCATAAGAGATGGTAACTTAGTTAGTGATGATATCACTAACAAAATAGTAAGACTGAGACTACATAAAGAAGACACTACAACAAGTTTCTTATTAGATGGTTATCCTCGTACTGTAGCGCAAGCTGCAGCATTAGATGAGATGTTAGTAGAAATGGAATCTAATTTAGATGCTGTTATAAATATCTTATCTTCACACGATGTTTTATTCGAACGTATGGAACAACGTAGGGTTTGTAAAAAATGTGGAAGAACATATCACTTAAGATTCAAAAAGCCATCTGTTGATGGTGTGTGTGATAAATGCGACGGTGAATTATACCAACGTGAAGATGACTCACATGAATCAGTGAAACGTCGTTTAGAAATCTATGAAACGAAAACAAAACCGTTATTAGATTACTATAGTGAGAAAGGAATTTTATATCACGTTAATGGAATGCAGGACTTTGATAAAGTAACTGATGACATTTTCTTGGTATTGGATGAACTTGTATGATTACTATTAAATCTGAACGCGAAATCTTATTGATGAAGGAAGCGGGGCGTATCGTTGCCCTCGCTCATCAAGAAGTTAAGAAACATATCAAACCCGGAGTAACAACGTTAGAACTAGATCAAATTGTTGAACAAGTAGTTAGAGACAATGATGCCATTCCATCTTTCAAAGGATATGGTGGCTTCCCAGGAAGTGCTTGTACAAGTGTAAATGAACAAGTGGTTCACGGTATTCCAAGTAAAAGAGTTAAACTCAAAAAAGGCGACCTTATCAGTGTTGATATCGGCGCAATGTACAAAGGATATCATGGTGATTCAGCTTGGACATATGCAGTAGGAGAAGTATCTGCGGAAGTTTCTAAACTAATGGAAGTAACAAAAGAATCACTCTTTGAAGGTTTGAAATACGCTAAAGCTGGTAATCGCCTTACAGATATTTCTCATCACATTCAAAAATATGCCGAAAGTTTCGGCTATTCAGTGGTTAGAGAGTTTGTTGGACACGGACTAGGGAAACAACTTCATGAAGATCCTCAAATCCCTAATTATGGTTTACCAGGTAAAGGTCCAATTCTTAAAAAGGGTATGACCCTTGCAATTGAACCTATGATCAACATGGGTCGTAAAGAAGTTAAAGTATTAAAGGACAATTGGACTGCAGTGACAATTGACAAAAAACCGAGTGCTCATTATGAACACTCAATCTTGATAACAGATGATGAACCAATCATCTTAACTACAGTCTAAAAAGGAGGAATCTTATGGCTAAAGAAGAAAAATTAGAATTAGAAGGTAAAGTTGTCGAATCATTACCTAATACTGAATTCATCGTAGAACTAGCAAACGGACATCGTATTAAGGCTCACGTTTCTGGTAAAATCCGTATGTATTACATTCGCATTCTACCAGGTGACAGAGTAACGGTAGAACTATCACCTTATGACTTAACACGTGGGCGAATAACATATCGTCATAAATAAAGAAAAACATCTCCAGAGGAGGAAATTTAAAAATGAAAGTAAGACCAAGTGTAAAAAAGATTTGTGATAAATGCAAAATTATCAAACGTAATGGAAGAGTTATGGTAATTTGTGAAAATCCAAGACACAAACAAAGACAAGGTTAATAGGAGGAACTTATGGCACGTATATCAGGTGTAGATATCCCAAGAGACAAAAGAGTAGTAATCTCTTTAACATATGTTTTCGGGATCGGAAAATCTACAGCATTAGAAATATTAGCAGCTGCAGAGGTTTCTGAACATACAAGAGTTAAAGACCTAACAGAAGACGAATTAGGTCGTATCAGAACTGAAGTAGCAAAAGTAAAAACAGAAGGTGACTTACGTAGAGAAGTTGCTTTAAATATTAAACGTTTACAAGAAATCGGAAGTTACAGAGGAATGCGTCACAGAAAAGGGCTACCTACTCGTGGGCAAAACACAAGAAACAATGCTCGTACTCGTAAGGGACCTCGTAGAACTGTAGCTAACAAGAAAAAAACATAGGAGGACATAAAAATGGCACAAAAAAGAAGAACAAAACGTAAAGTGCGTAAAAATATTCCTTCAGGAGTAGCGCATATCCATTCAACTTTCAACAACACTATTATTACAGTTACTGATCCTAATGGTAATGCTATTGCTTGGAGCAGTGCAGGAGCATTAGGTTACAAAGGGAGCCGTAAATCAACTCCATTCGCTGCACAATTAGCTTCTGAAGCTTGTGCGAAAAGCGCAATGGAACACGGTGTACAAAAAGTTGAAGTTTCAGTAAAAGGTCCAGGACCTGGTCGTGAAGCTGCAATTAGAGCTTTACAAACTGCTGGATTAGAAATTACAGCTATCAAAGACGTAACACCTATTCCACATAACGGATGTCGTCCACCAAAACGACCACATAAATAGGAAATTAGGGAGGTTGTTCATTTGAAAGATTTAAAATTCGAGAAACCAAATACCGATATTGAAGTAATCAATGAAGAGAATACTTACGGAAAATTCGTTGTTTCACCATTAGAAAGAGGATACGGAGTTACTTTAGGTAATAGTCTTCGTAGAATCTTACTATCTAGTTTACCAGGTGCAGCAATCATCAACTGCGAAATCGATGGAGTTCAACATGAATTCTCATCAATTGATGGCGTAGAAGAAGATGTTACAAGCATCGTATTAAACTTAAAAGATGTTGTTTTAAGCATCGATAATGATGATCCAAACGTAGAAAAACGTTTAGAAATCTATGTCGAAGGACCTCACGTAGTTACAGCAAAAGACATTATTTGTGATAATGAAGTATCAATTATTAATGAAGATCAATACATTTGTACTGTAAATGAAGGAAAATTTAGAATGATCATGACTGCACGTCGCGGGATTGGTTATATGAATGCTGATGGAAACAAAGAGTACATCAACCGTTCACAAATCGGAATTATCCCAATTGACAGTATTTACACACCAGTTAAACGTGTAAATTACGATGTATCACCTGCTTCAAGTGGACATGCAAACCAAGACAAATTGACTTTAGAAATTTGGACTAACGGTAGCATTAGCCCACAAAAAGCAATCTCAATCGCTTCAAAAATGATGATAGAACATTTAGAAGTAATGGTAGAACTAAGCGAAAAAGTTAAAGAAGAAGAATTTATGATTGAGAGAGAAGATGAACAAAACTCTCAAATCTTAGAAATGCAAATAGAAGATTTAGACTTATCAGTAAGAAGTTATAACTGTTTAAAACGTGCAGGTATCAACACTGTTGAAGAGTTAACTCAGAAAACAGAAGAAGATATGATGAAAGTACGTAATTTAGGTAAGAAATCACTTAAAGAAGTTAAACAAAAACTTGATGAGCTTAGTCTTGGACTTGCAAGACACTAATAGGAGGTAATTTACATGGCAGGATACAGTAAATTAAACCGTAGAAGTGACCAAAGAAAAGCTATGTTACGTGATCTAGTTACTCAACTAATAATTCATGAAAGAATCACTACAACAGAAACTAAAGCTAAAGAATTACAAAGATTAGCTGATAAAATGGTTACACTAGGTAAAAGAAATACATTAGCTTCAAGAAGACAAGCAGCTCAAATTGTTCGTTTCTTAGATGCTGGTAATGACAAAAACGCACTTCAAAAATTATTCAGTGATATCGCACCTCGTTTCACAACAAGAGACGGTGGATACACTAGAGTATTAAAACTTGGTCCAAGACGTGGAGATTCTACGCCAATGGCTATTATTGAATTCGTTGAATAACTAATAAATTAAGAGGCTTTGGCCTCTTTTTTTGTACCTTAGGTTGTATTGATTTGTATTTGATAGAAGTTATGATACAATATTTCATAATGACCATTGGAAAAGGAGGTGTTAAATCATGAGACTAAATCTGCTTTTTAAAAAACTACTAATGTCGATTCTAATATTTACTGTTTTAGGTTCTTTTGTGGGGATATCATATGCTTATTTTGATAACTTAGAAGCAACCACTAACGAGAATATATCTTTAGGTGAATGGGGATTTGATAGTTGTACAAAGATTTATACAGCACAAGAATTTTATGATTTTGCTACCGCTTCAACAAGTAGTTCATCTGATGAATATTGTCTAGGTAATGATATTGACTTCTCATCATTTACATGGTCTTATCTGGGGTCGTTTGATAATAATCAATTTAATGGGACATTTGATGGAAAGAACTATACACTCAGTAATCTAACGATTATAACCACAGATGCATCATCAACAAACTTAAGTCTTTTCTCAAGTATGGATGGTGCGACAATAAAGAATGTTAAAATCAATAATCTTAATATGGGATTCACAACAGCATACTATGCTTCTTCGTCTCTTAAATCAGCAATCTTTGCTAGTCAGGTAACAGGGACGAATAACTACATCGAGAATATTACAATCACAGATTCCGAAGTACTAGCTAGTAATCTAAGCGGTGGTGGGGGACTTGTGGCACAAGTTGAAGCTAATGCTGATTTAACAATCAAAAATATTAAAACAAGAAATTTAACAGTTCTTAACAACAGTAAAAGAGCTGGTGGACTAATATCAAGAGCAATTAAAGGTACTGGAACCATAGTTATAGAAGACGTTGATTTTGAAGGATACGTTGCTGCAGGTAATGCGACTTCTAATACTGGTGGTATCATTGGAACCGTTCAAAATATGACAATAAGTATGACTAGAGTAATTGTTGAATATACTGCCTCAGGTACAGTTAATTTATCTGATGGTCCAGTAAGCTATACTTCAAATAAATATGTAGGGGGATTTGTAGGTAATACTCAAACTGGTTCAGTAATGACTTTTGAGGATACTTTCTTCACAGGAGAACTTCAAACTACATTTATTAACTTAGGTTCTTTAATTGGTCGTAGAAAACCAAACCCTATAGTGAATGATAGTTATTACTCAAATGCTATATTTGGAACTTCTAATACACCATCAACTTCGAGTGGAGTGTTGAACGCTACAGAAGTAAATGCAACTTCAATGCCTTCAAACGCATGGTGGGATGCTTTCAAAGTAGATTTTGATGCTGCTAATGGGCATTGGACACAAGATGCTTCGGGGAGATTAATCTTAATTAGATAAATAAAAAAGGTAGATACATTCAAGTATCTACCTTTTATTTTTTTAGAGCTTCTCGTAATCCTATTTCTTCTCTTCTATATATCCTAACTAAGTTAGGCCAATGCTTATAAACTGATAAGAAAGTATATATAAACAATATCAGAACACTTATTATACTAAAGTTTGTAAAGATCATTCCAACAGGTATTAAAATAACTGCTAACATCGTTGGTACAACAATATAATCGCTGACAATTAAAATTGTAATGAACAAAACAAACAGTACTAAACTAACCACAGGGAATAAAGCTAAGCAAACCCCGCCAAAAGTAGCTGTTCCTTTACCACCTCTGAATCCCATATGGATTGGATAAATATGACCTAGTATAGCACTAACACCCGAAATAACCCATAGGACATCATTTCCAGGGAAAAGTAGTCTTACTACCAAAACAGGTATAAAACCCTTTAAAATGTCAAATATACCGACAATAACACCGTATTTCAGACCTAGAGTCATTGCTACATTGCTTGTACCAGCGTTTTTACTATTAACATCTCTAATATCAATCTTTTTAAGATGTTTTGTAATTAAATGTGATGGACTTATGATTCCAACCATATATGATAAAATGATAATAAGTAAGTATTCCATAATAATTCTCCTTTTTTGACAACACCTAAATTATACAAGAATATTTCATAAATAAAAGAGAAATGTATAACGACTAACATTATGAGAAAGATGTATCATAAGACTTAACATATTTAGTGCTTTTTTAGAATTGTTTTGTTATAATCATTATGACAAATGGAGTTGATAGAATGAACATCATAGAAATAAAAGATTTGTCCTTCAGTTACTTAGAAAATAACCCTGTTTTAACAGATGTAAGTCTCACCATTAAAAAAGGTGATTGGGTTAGTGTTCTAGGTCATAACGGAAGCGGTAAATCTACGTTATCTAAGTTAATAATCGGCTTATTAAAGGCGGACAAAGGAGATATCGTTGTTGATGGTATTACCTTAACAGAAGAAACAGTCCATGACGTAAGAAAGAAAATCGGTATTGTTTTCCAAAACCCTGACAACCAGTTCGTTGGTGTCACTGTTGAGGACGATATCGCTTTTGGTATGGAGAACCTTTGTTTTGATAGAGAAGAAATGTTGAAGAGAATTGAAGAATATTCCAAAAAAGTAAGTATGCAAGATTATCTAAAGAAAGAACCTCATAACCTTTCAGGAGGTCAAAAACAACGTGTTGCAATAGCTGGTATTCTCGCAATGAATACTGATATTATTATCTTTGATGAAGCAACAAGCATGTTAGATCCTAAAGGACGAGATAAAATTATGGATACAATCAAAGAAATAAATGATTCTGGTGTAACTGTTATTTCGATCACACATGATATGAAAGAGGCAGTTCACAGTGATAAAATTATTATATTAAAAGAAGGTACCGTTATAGCAAGTGGCGATACAAAAGAAATATTAAATGATAAAACTACTCTAAATTCTAGTAACCTCGAATTATTATTACCATTAAAACTACTACATAAACTACAAGAAGCGAATATTGATAATAAGGAGCTAAATGATATCTTATGGCAATTAAGTTTGAACAAGTAAGTTATGCTTATATAGGAATTGATGGTAGTAGTTATAATGCGGTGAAAAATGTTAATTTAGAGATTAGTGATAAACATGAATTTATAACGCTTATCGGTGAAACCGGTAGTGGAAAAAGTACTTTAGTACAACATATGAATGCACTTGTTGAACCAACAAGTGGGACTGTTAGTATTTATGGTGTCAAAATATTCAAAGATGTTAGAAAACAGAATAAGAATGTAAAACTTAATCATTTACGAGAAAAAGTTGGATTGGTTTTCCAATTTCCTGAATATCAATTATTTGAGGAATCAGTAAAAAAAGATATCATCTTTGGCCCAATGAATTTCGGTGTATCAAAAGAAGATGCTGAAAAAAGAGCAGAAGAAGTAATTAAATTGGTTGGTCTGGATGAAACATACTTAGAAAGAAGTCCTTTTAACCTATCTGGTGGAGAAAAGAAACGAGTAAGTATCGCAGGTATCTTAGCTATGGAACCTGATATCTTAGTTTTAGATGAACCAACAAGTGGTTTGGATCCTAAAGGTAGAGATGATTTATTAGAACTGTTTACTTCAATCAACAAAGAGTTAAATAAAACAGTAATCATTATCACTCATGATATGAATACTGTTTATAAATACGCAACAAGAGTATTAGTAATGAAAAAGGGTGAACTTCAGTTTGATGGGACACCTTTAGATCTTTATACAAATCAAGATTTAGAATCATGGAATTTAGATTTACCTGAAATCTTAGAGTTAACGAAACATTTAGAAGAAGAATTGAGTATAAAATTTCCTAAACTTCCTCGTACAATTGATGAGTTGTATGAACACGTTAAGGGGGTTCTAAAATGAAAAATATCATAATTGGACAATATGTCCCTGGGGATAGTTTCCTATACAAAATGGACCCAAGAAGTAAAATTATGGCTCTTGTGTTATTAATGGTTTCAACATTTATTTTACAAGATGTCTTACATATTTTTATTATGTTGTCACTTGTTTTAGTGCTTTTAAAATTTGGTGGAATACCTGTTGGTAGGATTGCAAGAGGGTTAAGACCAATAATGGTTTTAATAATCTTTACATTTACTTTTCAAGTACTATTTGTTAAAACAGGAACACTACTTTATGGTAATGTTTTAAATGTTACTTTATATAATATTCCAATCTTAATTGGATTAATTGTATTATATTACTTCACAAAAAGACTAGTGAAATTTAAACTACTTTACTTTGCATTCTTGGCGGCTTCATTAATCTTAACAATGACTTATATCACCCCAGGTAGTTTAGTGTTTGATATGAACTTAAATGTTTATACAGATGGAATAAGTGGTGCATTCTTTATTATGATTAGATTGGTGATAATTGTAACATTATCAACAATACTTACGTTAACTACAAAGCCTACAGACTTAACGTTAGGGTTAGAGCAATTACTCAAACCGCTTAGCATTATTCGTATTAGTTCAGAAGAAATAGCTTTGATTATATCAATAGCTTTACGTTATATCCCAACACTACTAGATGAAGCAAACAAAATCATGTTAGCACAAGCTAGTAGAGGTGTTGATTTCACTGAAGGTAAAATAAAAGATAAAATTATGCAGGTAATCAGTTTGCTTGTACCGATGTTTATCATTAGTTTTAAACGAAGTGATGATCTAGCTAACGCAATGGAAGCTCGTAATTTTATCCCAGGAGCTAAACGAACAAGATTACATGTCTTATCTTGGCAAATAATGGATACAATTGTTGTAATAGCTTCAGTTATATTTATGGCTGCATCAATTGTTGTAGTAACGACTTTATGATAGATTTAATCAAAAAATATTATCAAGCCTGGGAAACAAGTAATATAGAGTTATTAAATGATGTTATTCATCAAAAGATATACGGAGTTAGAACATTTAATGAAGACAAGTTCTTTACTAATGAGGAACTACTTAATAACTTCCTGACAAACACCCTGAATACCATTAAAATAGCTTCATATAACACCTTGAATGATACAACAATATTAGAACTAATGATTAATCAAAAGCCTGTCATAGCTAAAATAACTACTAAAGAAAATAGAATATATAAAGTGTATGAAATATTAAAGACAGATAAAAGAAGAATTAAATGTATTTGCTTATATGATGGTAGTTCTTATTCCGGGTATCAAAAGCAATTAAACGCTGAAAGTATCCAAGGAACAATTGAAGCAACTTTAAAACAGATCTTTAAAGAAGATATACCAATCCATTCAAGTGGACGGACAGATAAAGGTGTTCATGCCTTAAACCAAGTATTTCATTTTGATATAAACTCTTCCATTAAAGTAGAGAATATCAAAAAAGTACTTAACTCATACTTACCTGATTCAATTTACATTAAAACAACTGAGGAAGTAGATTTTACATTCCACAGTCGTTATGATGTACTAGTTAAAAAGTACCAATACAAAATTAACACAGGTGAATTTAATCCTATTCAAAGAAACTATGAATGGACAATAAATGACTTTGATATAACCAAGTTTAACACTCAACTGCAAAGTGTTATTGGGACTCATGATTTCGCTTCATTTACAAAAAAGACAGATCAATCAACTGTCAGAACGATTCACAATGCATACTTAGAACATAAAGATAATTATGTCTATATCAATATTGAAGGAAATGGATTCCTAAGATATATGGTTAGAAACATTGTAGGAGCAATAATTGCTATTAATAAGGGTAAACTCAAATACTCTGTTAAAGAATTACTAGAGTTAAAAGATGTTACACTTATTAAAGATAAAGCGCCATCTTGTGGTTTGTATTTATATAATGTAAAATATTAAATGTAGGGAAAAAATAAACAATCCTTATATGGGGATTGTTTTTATTAGGAGGATGTTATGTTTGATTTAGAATATGAGAATAGTATATTAGAAGAAAAAGTAAGAATTAAAACCATCAAAGATGAGATAAATGTTCTCATCAAAGTGGATGTCCTAAAATCTAAGGTAGTAGATTCTATTGATGGATATGAACCGATTGGTAAAGTTGAGGACGCTTTTTTGAAGTATTCGCTATACTATAATTCGGAAAAGATGACATATGCGAACATCAAACAAGGTTCTAGTAAAACATATAGAATTTACGAACTTGATTATTCTAATCCGGAACTTGTAAAAAAGGCAGTTTCAAATGCATTTAAACTTAGAACAGTGAGCGAAGAAGACAATGAGGGTAGCTTTGGATATACTGTTATAGGTTATGTAGTACTTATACTAGGTATTGTATGTTTGATTGCCGCAGGGAGTGGAGGAGCCATTTTTATCATTCCTGCATTACTAATCTCAGCATTATATTTTGGAATTTCTAGGATTATCAAAGAGATTAATAATATTAAAAACAAATTAAGTTAAAAAAAGGTGTATCCGATGAGGATATACCTTTTTATTTTGAATACATTTCAAATTCAGTACGATTATTATCATTGTCTTCTAAATATGATTTAAGGAGATATAAGTTATTCATTTCACCAGCATTCTTCCGACAAAGAACTCCTGTTGAACTTGAGAATATCCCATTACCTAATTTTCTAGCAGCAGTAGCCGTATCTTCATCTGGTACTAATTTGACATCCTTGAACTCTTTTTCTAAAGTATCTTTACACTGCATAAAAGCTTGCGGATGTGAGCATATATGATTTATATCGTTTACAGCTATAGAATCATCCTTAACATACAAAAAGTGATGAATTGGTATTTCAATTGATTCAACTAAGTTTAGAGGTGAGTTATATAAAGCGTCCATACTTTCTTTAACGGTACCACCATGATTATTCCTAATTGCTACAACTCCGTAATCAGTCTTTTTAGTTTCAACACAGGTTAAAACATTTAAAGATGATACTAAGGGTAGTAATAGATAGTCTTTAAGTTGTAATTTCTCAGCTAATAAACGAGCGGCTTCTTCGCTATTTGAACCTTCAATACCTTGATATCCAATAATCTTCATAAGAACACTTCCTTTACTTCTTATAATGATTTTACCATATAATTCAAAATCATTATAAGTGAATAGGTTTTCATTGAATCAGGTGTTCATAAATAAATTATTTACAATTAGTGGAGTTAAGTAGTAAAATTGTAATAGAGAAGAAAATATATCTTAGGAAAAGGGAGAGTTTGTTATATGAAAAAGTTACTCATAGTAATACTGTTAATTGTTTCGCTTACTGCATGTGAAGGAAAAGTAAAAAATATTGATGAAGGATTAAAAATCTATAATGATTATCTACAACAAGTTGAAGATTTAATTGGCTATCCAGTAATCGAAGAAGCTGAAGGTTCTAATAGTTTTCAAAGATTAAGCTCAGATGATTATATTGATTATAGTCGTGAAGATTTTGAAAAAATCTATGGGGTAGAAAGAGATTTCTCTTTTGTGTTATATCAATATAAGTATATTTTGATGGAGTTTCATGAACTAATTAGTAAAGTTGTAGAAGAGTGTTCTGAACTTACTTCTGAAGATACTTGTGACCTTGAAATCAATGATGATAATGTAAAATTCATGTTTGAAGTTGATAAAAATAACAAAATAAGATTAGAAAAATATCAATCATTCACAAGAAATTACGGAAGTAATACATATACATTGTTCAATGCGACTATTATTGAACTAGAGAATATAGATGAAAAATTAAATGTTAGGTATTATCGTCATAATCAGCAAAAAGGGGAAGAAGTTATAATTAGTGAGTATTATGATGAATATATTCAAGATGACAAATCATTCTCAATTGGGTTAAAGCATAATGAAGGAACATACAGTTATTTAGAGACAAAGAATCATGAGCAATTTCAATTTACATTATCTTCTAGAGATGATGGGCGAATCAATGTAGGAGTTGCCATAGATGATAATAAACAAGGGTTTATTGGGTTGAATGCAGATGGATCAATTAAGAGTGGAGCCCTTTACCTTTATGATCAAACAAATAATATCTTAATGTTCTCAAGTAACGATGGGAACCACGGAATCAACTGGAATATGGCATATGTCTCTGGTTGGGATTTTCTGAGAGATAATCGTTTTGAAGAGAAAAAGGTATATAAAAATGATCAAGAAATTCTTGAAGGTTATAGTGTCTTGTTTAATGACAGTTCTGATGTCACATTAACAATAGCAACTAACTCAAATAATGATACTGAACCAGCATCTTTCACACTAACAGATGAAGAGGTATCTCTCTCTGGTTATGGGTTATCTTTTACCGAGATAACAGCAGCTGAAATCAACACAATACTGAATGATATGGCGACTAATTTAAATCAGTATTTATTACCTTATGGATTTACTGATGATAATCAAGATAATTTTAATGAATTAGAATCTCGTTTAGTAATTACCGTCGACGAATCTTATATAGAGACACTATTCAACGATTGAACAATTAAAGAAGAATAAAACAACCTAATAAAGGTTGTTTTTTTCATATATAGACTTTGTAAAAATAACTACTTGTAGTAGAATAAAATAGAAGAGCTATTGTAAGGAAATAAACATAGCGAATAATATCGCTTTTTGTTTATCTAGGAGGAAAGCTATGGATGTAGTAAAGGCAGTATGTACAACATGTGGTAATAATCTTGATGTTAGTAGTGATACTAGTGCTGTTACTTGCGAGTATTGTGGTAATACATTTTTATTAGCTAATGGGATTGATTTTGCATTAAAAAGTGAAGCTGAGATTGGTGGAATTAGTAAACTTCGTAATAACTTAAAACGAAGTGTTTTAGCTGACGACCACAAAAATATCTTGGCTTTTTCTAAAGAAATTTTACGACTAATTCCTAAAGATGATTTAGCTAATTACTATTTCGCATATGCTAATTATTCATTTGGGTCTAGAAGGTATTTATTTGATTTTTATAATCATACAGTTCAAATAAAAAGTGATGCAGAAACTATTATAACTCATATCACAGAGTATAGTGATGTTCGAGATAAAAGCTTGGTTGAGAATTTTATAGCTCGCCACAACCCAGAAAAGATAGATGCTTATCGTAATAAGTATACTCAAAAACTAATTGATGAAGAGAACTATTCTTCAATACCAAGGGATGTATTTATTTCTTTTCGTTCAACTGAAATTGAAATTGCTACTGAAGTATTAGGTGTATTAGAAAAAGATGGTAGTGCTTGTTGGATTTCTTCACGAAATTTACGTCCTAATGATAACGAGAATTATTGGATAAATATTGAGGATGCTATTTCTAAATCAAAAGTATTTCTAGTAATATCATCTCATGAATCTATGATTTCAAGAGATGTTAAAAGAGAACTAGATATAGCTAATAAACTGAATAAACAAAGAGTTGAATTTAAAGTAGATTCATCACGCCATACTTCAACATTTAAGTATTTCTTTGATGGAATAAAATGGATTGATGCTACGGAGAATAAAGAGGATGCATTAATTGAATTGAAGCGTCGTGTTTATTCAATGCTTACTGATACTAATGCTAACTATTCAACTTCACCAGATACTAAGCAAAATATTTCTGATGCTGATTCTAGTGATTTTATTAGAAAGACAAATCGAGCAAAGATTGAATTGATAGGAAGTAACTATAAAGATGCTGCTAACTCAATTAAAGATGCACTGGGAATTGATCCTGAAAGTGCGGAAGCTTGGTGGTTATTATTCTTGTCGGAAAATAATTTCCAATCAACAGAAACCTTTTTAGATTATATCGCAAAGAAACAAACCCTATCTAAAATGGCTGATTTATACAATAAAGTGGCTTATAAACAATATAAAAAATATGCTAAAAAAGATAACACTGGAGAACCAATTAACTCGAAAAAATTTGAAAAGTTTTTGTATGATCAAATCACTGATTATATCAATAAGCCTAAATTACCTAATAAATCAAAAAGAGATTATCTGCATTCTTATTTACCAAACCATATTTTAACTTTATGGGCAGATAATATTTTAAGAAATGGAATAGTCACAGATAACGAAATAAACTTTCTACTAGATAATCCAAATCGTATCAAAGAACTTGAAAATATCTTTGAAGATTTTGAGGATCTAAAAGCTCATCCTTCTTATCAAAAATCTCATATAAAAGATTATAGTGAACGATTCTATAAGAATTACGAAAAGGTAATTCAAAAACGTGGTTCAGATTTAAAAGAATTACAAGAATTAACTAATAAGTTATACGATGAACTGGATACATTATTAGAAAAGAAAAAGTTTAGTAATGCATTAGCCAAAGCCCAGGAATTATTCTATCTTGATAATTCAAGTGAAGATAAGTATATGTATTTATTACTGGCTAAAGTAAAGGCTAGAAGTACAGTTGAATTATATGACTCAATATTAAAACAAAAGAAATTTGATCGTAAACACATTATTGAATCTATCATTTTTGAAAAACTATATCGTAGTGAAAAATACTCTCATTTGATTGATGATATTATTCTTCATGTCAACTATAAGAAAGTGAAGAAAAATAATCGTATCTCAATGAACTTGCGAGGTGAAAACAATGAAGTGTAAAGAATGTTTAAAGGAATTAAATGAAATGACATTGTATTGTGATCGTTGTGGAGCACAAGTCTCAAAAGATAAAATGAAGTTATCATTTAAAGAAATTGAGAAATATGTTTTACCTTTAAATATTGAGTCTGATTATAAGAAAGATCATACAGCCGAAATTAAAAAAGCATACTTCTTATCTAATATCCGTAAGGATTTTAGAGGATTTAAAAAAAGATATTTTGATCAATACATTGATTATGTATTACTAAGAACTTACTATCAAAAGAACAATGTATTATTAACAACATTAGAGTTTGATAAATATAAAGCTCTTGCCTTACTAGAAACATTTGAAAACAGAAGACCAGATCCATTAGCATTTGAAATTCTTAAAGAGGAATATGGTGAAGATTACGAAAATAAAGTAATTCCAAATAGCATCACAGAAAAGATTGAAAATGTGTATTGTGGAAATTTCAATTTAAAGATGTTAAGTCCAGGAAGATTCTTTATGAAGACTTTGGTGACTGTTATATCAAGTACTATTAAAGTGGGTATAATCGCAGGTCTTGTAGCCGCTATTTTATACTTCGCTCTACCAATGGTATTGCCTGATACGGATTTATTAGAAATGGCTAATTCATTTTCTTACACATGGTTTATCGTTGGATTTATTTTACTCGTTTTGGGATATTTCTCGAGTAAGAAAAAACGTGAATTTTATCCATTTGAGGATATTATAAATAGTAACTCTGAGTTTAAGAAACATATTAAATCAGACATGAGAAAACGTATTAAAACACTACGTTTTAGAATCAGAAAAGAAGGCGGGCATAAGAAAAAATGAGTAACATTGTATATCAAGATTTAGTATTTGATGAAGATGCAATCCTAAATCTGTATTTAAATAATGAGTGGTACGCATATACAAATAAAAAAGAGCAATTATTCTCTGGAATAAAAAACTCTTTAGATGTTATTGCGGCATATGATAAATCCTTATTAGTGGGATTAATTAGAACAATAGGCGATGCTAATACGATAGTGTATATTCAAGATATCTTAGTCTTAAAAGAATATCAAAGACAAGGTATAGGAAGAACATTTATGAAAATGATTATTGAAAAGTATCCCAATGTTAGACAAGTATGTTTAATGACTGATGAGAGTGAGAGAAGTAGAAAGTTTTATGAGTCTCTTGGTCTTGAGGATTATAGCAAGCAAAATACAGTAGGTTATATTGTAAAAAAATAAACGACTCAGATTTGAGTCGTTTTAAATTTGTTCAAATAAATATTCTTTAACCGCGTCTTCAAACACTTTATTTCTTTTTAAACCAATTTGGTCTCGACCATATTCACAAAAGTGTTTTAGGAACTTAACCTTTTTAGATTCCTTATCTATTTCTAAGATATAGTCAAATCGGTATTTGTTATAATCCTCATAAATAACATCAACAGTAGCAATTTTGGTGCTGTTGTAGTCCATTCTAAGGGTGGATAAATCACCATCTAAGTATTTCTTTGTTAGTTCTTTAATAAATGCATATTTTTCCATATAGTTCCCTCCTTTGATTAGTCTTCCTCATATGTATTTTACTCCTCAAAATAAAATATACAAGGTTTTTTGTAAAATACTATAAGGGAGATTAGGGAATAAATTCTATAAAAAAACAAAGACCATATATATGATCTTTGCTTGATTATTTTAGTTTCCTGCGATATCAATATTATCAAATTTAATAAGCTTTGGACCTATAAAACTATTGTCTTTAATTAACTCTTTAGATAAATACATGTTTTTTTGAACTTCTTTAATGTTAGCAGAAATGCTTCCTAAAGTTACAGGAGTTTTCTTTTCACCATCAAAGTAGATACCAAGTCTAAATTCTCCACCAAAGTTACCAGTCATAGCATCTGATTGAAAATCACTGAACTTAAGTAGTTCTAGATATGGTCCTGTTTTTAACTCTTTTTCAGTATATGAACCACTTGCTACTACAGTGTTTCTAATATTACCAGTACAAGGAACATTTAAGTAATGAGCAAATCTTTTACCAGCTATTAAGTTTTCGATGACACCATCTTTGATTATACTAGTTTCTTTAAGGAAAGTACCGTTAGCATCATAATAAGATGATGCACTTGAGTTTTCTAAGTAAGGAACAAGTTTGATCGAAACTAAATCACCATTACCTTTTTCTTGAACTGTATCGCCAACTTTATTGGTATGGAGATGATTATAAACAGCTGATGCTGATGCATTAAAAGTATAATAATCCCATAATTCTTTTGCGGCTACACCGTTTATAATTACTGGTAGGTTATCTACTTTAGGCATAGGAATTGCTTTTGCTCTTAAACTAGCGAATTCTAGAGATTCTAAAATTAGAGTCTTGATTGTTTCTTTGTCGTAGTCACTAAAATAGAAGACATCGTATGATTCAATTAGTTCTGTTTTACCAACTGCTTCAGTAATTAATTCGATTTCACCAGAATATTTTGTAAAAGAGACATCAATTCCATTAGAGTTGATTAATCTAATGTCTTGTTTGTTTATGAAGAATTCTGTTGAATTGATAAATGAACCAAATTGGTTATTTTCCTCATATAAGTCTTTAACTAACTTAGCGATACTATCTATCATATTTCCTTCACTAAATTTTGAAGGAAGTTTTGGTGCAGTTTCGTTTGTAGGAACTTCTAATCCATAATACTCATTTTTAACAAATGAAGCAGCTAGAGAAGCTGTATCAATTGCTTCACTCATTTCGTCCAATGTCATTGTTGGTGAAATGATTGTTGAGGAAGAACCTTTGTACTTCTTTTCATTCTCTTCAAAGTTTTTATAAACGACAACTGTAGTTTTTAAAACATCTTTACCACGGTTCATTTGAAGTTCATCTTTAATAAAGAATAACTCTGTTGAAGATGTCTTTGTTTTTGTAATTTTGTATTCGTCGATACTTTTCTTACTGTTTAATAATTCTATTAGTTTTTTCATTAACTTAACCTCCCAATAGCTTTGATGTATGTACCACCAGTAGAAGTTTTAACCCATTCTTTATGACCTTTACCGCAAGCTCCAGTACCACTTAAATCTAATTCATCATTAGAAACCATATCGATTGATTTAAGTAAATCAGGAACATACCCAGTTAAAGTTACAGGAGAGACTATTTTACCAGTGAATTCACCATTAATAACTTCTCTTCCTTTTGCTATTACACATTGAATACCCCAGTTTTTAGGATCTTCCATACCACTGAAGAAGCCTTCGAGGACATAACCCTTTTTAACTGATTTGATCATATCTTCCAAAGTGTCATCTCCACTTTCAAAGAATGTGTTAGTCATGCGAGCATAAGCTTTTCTTTCAAAACTCTCTCTTCTACCATTTCCAGTTGGAATAGTACCTAACTTTAGAGCACTTAGTAAATCACTAATTCCTGAATTTAAAATACTTTTTTCAATAACTAATGTATCAGTTCCAAGTGTACCTTCATCATCAAATAAATATGTTCCAACTTCAACACCACTTAAGGCACCGTCACGCATATTTACTTTTTCACTAGCAACTTGTTTACCGACAAATTCTTCACCTTTAGCTCTTTTCTTAACAAACATATCCATTTCTACACCGTGTCCAAATGCTTCATGAGCGATTAAACCTGAAACGCTAGGATCACAAATGATTTCATATTCACCAGGGATAAGTCTTTCTGAATCTAATAAATCAAGAACACTTTTGGTTACTTTGTCAATTTTAGTATAAGCTTCATCGATAATTTCATATCCTTTTAAGCCACTTATACCTTGGAAATCATACTTGATTCCTTTGTTGTTACGAGCGATTGCAACTAAATTCATATTAGTATAAAGGATAGCTTGTGATAAATCTTTTTCAGTACTTAAAAAGATTTTAGAGATTTTTACTTCTTCGTAAGAAACTCTGAAATCAATGAATTTATCACTTTTTGATAAACCTTGTTTCATAATATCATTTAATGCTTTTAACTTATCATCTGGAGAAACCACAAAAGGATCTATTTCTAATTCACTAGTGTATTCATCAATCATATTTTCATCTTGAATTAATGGAAAGTCCATTAGTTTTAATCCACTATTTAATAGTGAAGTTATATCACTTTTAGCAATCTCGTCAATACGGGTTTTTACTACTTCCATATCACTTAAACTATTAAAAGAATATTCACTATAATTTACACCGTTAAAAACTCTAACGACAAATCCTCTTTCTTTCCAATTTGAATCATTAACACCACTACCTCTAACACTTGTACTATAATTGGTTCCAATAGTATCAATACCAAGTAAACTAACATATTTATAGTATTTACCTAAGTTAGTAACTAGTTCTTTTAGAAGAGCTTTGTTCTCTTTTAAAAATAAACTTAATTTTGCTTTCAAAATATCCACCTCTTTCATCAAATATTATTATATCCTTTTATAGGATAAATAACCAATGTACAACTTGTTTTAAATTGTCATTATATAAATATTGAATTGTTTTAATAAATATTGTAAAATGCAGTCAAATACAAGAGGTGATATTATGATACTAGGTAAAATTAAAGACAAATTGAAAGAACTTGATTTAGATGGAATCTTATTAACAGGATTAGAGAATCCAGTTGCTGCTAAGAATCTTAAATATGTTACTGGTTACACTGGTTCATTTGGTTTCGCGGTTGTAACAAAGGAAAACGAATATTTTCTAAGTGATTTTAGATATCGTGATCAAGTGAAAAAAGAAGTGCCAGACTTTACTTTTGTGGAAATCAAAGGTGGACTTTTAAAAGCGATATCAAGTGTAGTTAAAGAAGCGGGGATTAAGCGATTAGGTTTCGATAAAAAAATAAGATACTCAGAATATGAGATGTATTCTAATCTTGGTATTGAATTAGTACCTTTAAATGATCTAATTGAAGACTTAAGAGTTAGTAAACAAGACTTTGAAATTGAATTAATGAAGAAGGCTTGTGAGATAACCGATCAAGCTTTAGCTGATATTTTACAAGAGGTTAAACCAGGGATTACGGAAAGATCTTTAGAAATCAAACTTAAAAATAGAATGATTGAGTTAGGTGCCGCTTCAACTTGGGAAAGATTTATTGTAGCAAGTGGTGAAAGAGGAGCAATGCCTCATGGAATGGCAAGTGACAAAATAATTGAAGAGGGTGAAATGATCACTTTCGACATTGGATGTAGTTATAATGGATATTTCTCCGATTTAACAAGAACAGTTAGTTTAGGGGAACCTTCAGCTAAAATGAGAGAAATCTATCAAGTGGTATATGAAGCGCAAAAACGTGGTGTCGAAGCTGCAAAAGCAGGAATGACAGGTAAAGAATTAGATAGTGTATGTCGCGATTATATTACTGAAAAAGGATACGGTGAATACTTCCAACACGGAACTGGACATGGTTTAGGGATGGATGTTCATGAGAACCCACGAGTTTCACAAGTAAATACTAATCCTCTTGAATTAGGTGCTTGTGTAACAATTGAACCAGGTATTTATATTAGTGGTTTAGGTGGAGTAAGAATTGAAGATGATATTATCTTAACTGAAGATGGATGCATCGTATTAAATGAATCACCAAAAGAATTAATAATCTTAAAATAGGACTTTCACAGTCCTATTTTTTATATTAAAATGAGATTAGTACTAAAGGAGAGATAATGATGATATACGTTTATATTGCACTAATTGGTATTGTTGCTGGTATGGTTAAAGGTATTAGTGGTTTTGGTAGTAGTTTAGTTACCATTCCTCTTTTAACTATGGTTTTAGGTGTAGAACGTATTAGTGAGATTGTCGTAATAATGATTTCCTTCAATGTTATTCTAAATTTATTACTTGTTAAGGAAAACAACGCACTAAAACTTAGCGGTATTAAAGATTTTTATCTTATTGTTATTTTTGGAGCTATATTCACACTTGTTGGATTATATGGATTAAAAAATATAAATGAAGAAGTAATAATATATATAGCTGCATCTTTAATCTTTGTTGCAATATTAGTTTTAGCTTATAACTTATATTTGCCTAACCGAATCCATTTAAAACCATCGATTTTACTTCAGATCATTGCCGGTTCATTAAGTGGGATAGGTAACGGGATTGCTTCAATAGATGGACCACCTGTTGTATTCTATCTAAGCGTAACTAATACTGATAAAGAAAAATTTAAAGGTACTTTAGCTACTCATTTCTTAGTTATGGGAATTATTGGAGTTATTTTCATGATGTTTCTAAATATGTATAGTATGGACATTTTGGTTAACTTGTTAGTTATGACAGTATTCACTGTAATAGGGCTTATTGCTGGTATGAGAATAAGTAGGAAATTAGATGAAAAGACATTTATAATTGTGGTATTAGTAATCCTTCTTGTCCTTGATGTTAAGATGATATTCTTTTAGAAAAGTTAAAAATACGAACTACTGACACTATTGTCACTAGATTTAAGTGTACGTAAGTTGTATAATTAGTTTGAGTTTTTTATTCGGAGGATTAAGGAAGGTCCAAGGAAGAGTTTAATCATGAAAAAAAAGGAGAAATTTTCCTCCTTTTTTTATTTTGTCTGAATTTCTTTTTTCTGTTCTCTAATTCGCTTATTAACATAGAATCTTTTAAAGAACCCTACTAAGAATAAAATTATAATATTGATAAGCACGATTGTAGCTCCGGTAGCAATATCAAGTTCATATGATAACCAAATACCAGCAACAACACTTATTTCTGAGAATATAATTGATATCGTTATTGTATTTCTAAAACTTTTTCCAACTTTCATAGCGGCCGCTACTGGGATAATCATTAATGAAGATACAAGTAAAACCCCAACAGTAACAATCGATAAACTTACGATTAATGCTAAAACAAGTGTTGAAACAAATTGGAATGTTCTAATTTTGACTCCAACTAACTTAGCGTAAGCTTCATCAAAACTAACTAAAACAATTTGTTTGTAGAAAATGAATATTAATAGTAAAACAAATGCAGATACAATTGAAATAATACCTACATACTCTTGCCCGACAGTTAATAAACTACCGAATAAGAAGTTGTAAATACTACTACTCCATCCACCACTTAAACCGATGAACAAAGCACTTAGGGCTGTCCCTAAACTCATAACAATTGGCATTGATATCTCTTTATAGTTCTGATAGTAACCACGGAGTATCTCAATAATGAACGCTCCGATTACTGCACTAATAATTGCTAAATATAATGGACTACCAATAAAGGTGAAACCTAATACATTGATTAAGAATAGTCCTATTGATAAACCAGCTAAACTAAAATGACTTAGTGTATCTGCGATAAAACTTAAACGTCTAATAATAACGAACGAACCAATTAACGGTGTAACAAATCCCATAATCATACCAGCGATAATTGCGTATCTTAGGAATGGGTATTCGAATAAGGCGATTATGAAGGGAACATCAGCAAGTAAATTCATCATTCATCTTCCTCTGTAAGAACTTTTTTAAAGACTCCTTCACCGTTATGGAGACTTAAAACATGTGTGTAATTCGCTTTAGATTCGTTAATATTATGGGTGATTAAGATGATTGTTATTCCCTCTTTATTAAGTTCATTAACAACTTTATAAAAACCTTCAACATTTGTCTGATCGACACCAACTGTTGGCTCATCAAGGATTAACATTCTAGGACTATTCATTAAGCTTCTTACGATAAATACTCGTTGAAGTTGTCCACCACTTAAATTATTAATATTTTCATTTTGAAGTTCTAAAATACCTATTTTATCAAGAAGTTCTAACCGCTTATCTTCAGATATTTTCTTAATATTTGAAGCAGTTAAAATTTCGTTTACTGTAATGGGAAATTCATAATTGAAATCGTCAAATTTTTGAGGAACATAACCGATATTAATGAATGTTTTAAAGGTTGTAATATCAACATCATCAAGTAGAATTTGCCCGGGAGCAATCTTGTTTACACCTAAAATACATTTTACTAAAGTGGACTTACCACTACCGTTATTACCAATTACCGCCAAAAAATCGCCGGAATTTAACTTGAAGGAAATATCCTTCAATACCGTACGATAATCATAACCAAATGTTAAATTTTCAACATTTACTCTCACAGTAATTCACCTCACAAAAATCTCTATTACTATTATAACATAATATAATTGCTTTAATAGCGAAATAATATTTAATTTTTAGTTAAAATATGCGATAATATATTAACGAGAAGAGGAGTGTTCATATTGACAGGAAAATTTATAACTTTTGAGGGTCCTGATGGTTCAGGGAAGTCAACAGTAATCAAAGCAGTAGAAGAGTTTTTAAAGAGTGAAGGATATAATATTCTAACAACTCGTGAACCAGGTGGAATTCGTATCGCTGAAGATATTAGAAAAGTAATTCTATCTAAAGAAAACACAATGATGAGCGGAAGAGCAGAAGCGCTTCTTTATGCGGCTTCAAGAGCTCAACATTTAGCTGAAAAAGTTCAACCAGCTTTATCTGAAGGTAAGGTTGTTTTATGTGATAGATTTGTAGATTCATCTTTAGCATATCAAGGGTATGGTAGAGAGTTAGGAATCGATGAAGTATGGAATATAAACAAATTCGCGATTGGTGATGTTTTACCAGACTTAACAATCTTTATTGATATTCCACCCCATGTTGGATTAAATCGTGTTCAAAAGAGTACAAGAAAACTAGATCGTCTTGATCTAGAAACACTAGAGTTTCATGAGAAAGTTTATCAAGGATACAAAATAATTATTGAGAAGTTTAAGGATAGATTTGTAATTATTGACGGGAATAATCCAGTTGAAACAGTAATAGAAGATACATTACAAGTTATAAAAACATACTTATAAAAAGGTGAAAAATATGGCATTTGACAAAATTAAAGAATCACAACCAAAGGTTGTTCAATTACTAGAAAATAGTCTTAAAAAAGACCGCCTTTCACATGCCTATTTATTTGAAGGTGAAAAAGGAACTATGAAGTTCGAAACAGCTCTTTATTTCGCCCAAATGCTTCTTTGTAAAAGCGAAGACACAAAACCTTGTTTAGAGTGTAAAAACTGTAAGAGGATAAAAAATGGGACTCATCCCAATGTATATGTTATAAGACCAGAAAAGAATATTATAAAAAAACAACAAGTCCAAGATTTACAAACAGAGTTTAGTAAAACAAGTATTGAACCTGGACCGAAAATTTATATCATCAAGGATATTGAAACTATCCATGTTAGTGCTGCTAACAGTTTACTAAAATTCTTAGAAGAACCATTCCCTAACATTCATGCAATTTTAACTACATCAAATATCAACCGTATATTACCGACAATCATTTCAAGAAGCCAAGTAGTTCAATTTCAAAGCTTAAATCATGAAATTGTAAAACAGGAAATGATTGAAGCAGGATATTCTGATGAAACATCTGCTGTATTAAGTGAATTAACAAATTCAATTGAAACAGCAATGGAAATTGCTAGTAGCGAGTACTATCTTGATTTAATCGATAATGTAAAAGAAATATATAGAATAATTAATACTAATGATCAATCGTTAGTTATTTACTTTAATGAGAATAATAGTATAATATACCAAGACAAAGAAAAAGAACAAGCTACCTTGTTCTTATCATTAATGACAATATACCAAAAAGATGTTATTAACTATATAACAGGCAACATGCGTAACATCGTCTTCAAAGACGAGCTTGGAATCATCAGTGGTATCGTGGACCACAAACCTAAAAACAGACTGATAGACGAGTTAGAACATATGCTAACACTCCAATCACGCCTTAATAATTATATTAATGAGAGATTAGCATTTGAAAACTTATTACTAGATTTAGAAAGAAGGTAAAATATGGCTAATACTGTTGTTGGAATCAGATTTAAAGCCGTAGGTAAAAAATATTATTTCGATCCAAAAGATTTTGATTTAAAAATGTACGATAAAGTTGTCGTAGAAACAGTCAGAGGATACGAAATGGGAGAAGTTATAGAAGGAATTAAAGAAGTAATGGACGACGAGTTGATTAGTGCTTTAAAACCAGTTTACAGAGTTGCTACTCCTGAAGATATCAAAAACTACGAAAAGAATATTGCTGATATTCCAAATGCATTAGGACGATGTAAAACACACATCAAAAAGAATAAATTAGAAATGAAATTGCTAGGTTGTGAATACACCCTAGATAGAACGAAACTAATCATTTACTTCAACGCAGAAGGTCGCGTTGATTTTAGAGAGTTAGTTAAAGATTTAGCTAACGAATTCAGATTAAGAATTGAATTAAGACAAGTAGGTACTCGTGATGGTGCTAAATTCCTTGGAGGAATTGGACCATGTGGTTACTTACTGTGCTGTAATACATTCTTAGGTGATTTTGATACAGTAAGTATCAAAATGGCTAAAAACCAAAATCTATCATTAAATCCTGTAAACATCTCAGGACTATGTGGTAAATTATTATGCTGTATCAAATATGAAAACGATACATACACAGAACATAGAAAACAATTACCTAAAATAAACTCAACAGTTATCACAGAAGACGGAAAAGGTCGCGTAATTGCCGCTAACGTTATTGATAAATCAGTTCGAGTTTTAACTGAAGGTGAAGGTATCAAATCATATAAAGTAGAAGACTTGAAGAAAATATTCGAGTACGATAAAAAAACTCCTCCAAAAGGAGAATAGGTGATTTTATGGTTGAGGTAATCAATGATTTACTTGGTTATGAAGGATTAAAAATTATCCAGCGACCAGATATGTTTAACTTCAGTCTAGATTCAACACTTCTAGCTGATTTTGTTAAACCCTTAGCTAAGACAAAAAAAATATTGGATTTAGGTACCGGAAACGCGCCTATTCCATTATTTTTATCGTTGAAAACTAACGCAAAAATCATTGGTGTTGAGATACAAAAAGATGTTTATGAAATAGCAAAAAGAAATATTGCTATAAATAATTTGGAAAACCAAATTGAAATCATCAATGATGATATCAAAGGAATCCACAAAAAGTATGAGAATAGTGAGTTTGATCTAATAACTTGTAACCCACCATTCTTTAAATATAAGGAAACATCAAATGTTAATAAGAATGATTATAAAACTATCGCTAGGCATGAAGTGCTAATAACTCTAGAAGATATTATTAAAGAAGCTAAACGACTTTTAAAAACAAGATCTTCTTTATGTATGGTTCATCGTACTGAAAGAGTAATTGAGATTATTAACCTATTAACTAAACATAATTTTTCGATAAAAAGACTACGCTTTGTTTATCCAAAACAAGGTGATGAATCAAATATAGTTTTAATCGAAGCATCTAATAATGGTAATTCAGGACTTAAATTATTAGAACCATTGTATGTTCATACAAATAATGGTTATACAGACGAAATCAAACGAATCTTTAATTATGGAAAGGATGAGTCTGATGAAACGACAAAAAAGCTTTATAAATGATCAACCAACACTTTATCTAGTAGCTACACCAATTGGTAATCTAGAAGATATGACTTTTAGAGCTGTCAAAATATTAGGAGAAGTTGATCATATCTACTGTGAAGACACCAGAGTATCTGGGAAACTCATTAGTCATTTTAATATTGAACACGGTTCATTAAGAAATTATCATGACCATAATAAAGAAATGAAATCAAAAGAAATATTAGAACTATTAAGAGCTAATAAAAACATCGCTTTAATAAGTGATGCTGGATATCCTTTAATAAGTGATCCTGGTTATTACCTTATAAGGGAAGTAATAAAAGAAGGATATAATGTTGTTAGTATCCCCGGAGCTAGTGCTTTGTTAAATGCTCTAGTAGTCTCAGGGATTACCCCTCATCCATTCTTGTTTTACGGTTTCTTAGATCAAAAAGAAACGAAGAGAGAAAAGGAATTAGCTTCTTTCAAAGACTATAAGGAAACTCTAATATTTTACGAATCACCACACCGCATTAATAAAACAATGAACTCTATTCTAAAAGTAATGGGTGAAAGAAAAGTTGTAATCGCTAGAGAACTAACAAAGAAATTTGAAGAAATTCTCCGAGGTACAACTTCATCTATGCAGGATATCACTGATATTAAAGGAGAAATGGTTATTATCTTAGAAGGTAATAATGATGTCTATACTCCAACAATGTCGATAGAAGATGAGTTAACTTTGCTAATCAGCGAAGGTTTAACTTCAAAAGAAGCAATCAAAAAAGTCGCAAAACTAAGAAACTTACCAAAAAATGATGTGTATCAAACATATCATCAAAATAAAGAAAAGGAGTGATAATTATGAAAACATTCTATATCACTACACCAATTTATTATCCTAGTGGAAAACTTCATATCGGTAACTCATATACGACAGTGTTATGCGATTCAATAAACCGTTATAAAAAACTCCGAGGGTACGACACATACTACTTAACGGGAATGGATGAACACGGCCAAAAAGTAGAAACTGTTGCTAAAGAAAGAAGCTTAACACCGCAAGCTCATGTCGATATCATCGCTGATGATACGAAGAAACTATGGAAAATGTTAGACATAAAATACGATGACTTTATTCGTACAACTGAAGATAGACATGAAGTAGTTGTCGAACAAATCTTTGAACAACTTCTCAAACAAGATGATATCTATTTAGGAGAATACGAAGGACATTACTGTATTCATGACGAATCATTCTTCACAGAAACACAATTAGTTGATGGTAAGAATTGTCCTGATTGCGGGAGACCAACAGAATTGATTAAAGAAGAATCATATTTCTTGCGTTTACCTAAATATCAAGATTGGCTTCTTAAATATATCGAAGACAATCCAGGATTCATTACTCCTGAATCAAGAAAAAATGAAGTTGTATCATTTATAAAAGGTGGTTTAAGAGACTTAAGCGTTAGCCGTACTTCATTCGAATGGGGAGTTAAAGTTAAAAGTAATCCTAAACATGTTATCTATGTCTGGATTGATGCTTTATCTAACTATATAACAGCTTTAGGTTACAGAAGTAAAGATACCAAGTTATTTAACAAATACTGGGGTGGAGACGAAGTCTTACACGTTGTAGGTAAAGATATCCTAAGATTTCATGCTATCTACTGGCCGATTATGTTAAAAGCTTTAGATATCCCTGTGAACTTTAAGTTATATGCTCATGGTTGGTATTTAATGAAAGACGGTAAAATGTCAAAATCTAAAGGAAAAGTAGTTTATCCTGATGATCTAATCCCTCGTTATGGATTAGATGCTATGAGATATTTCTTATTAAAAGAAATCCCTTATTCAGGAGATGGTGTATTTACACCTGAAGACTTTGTAGCTAGAGTTAACTATGATCTTGCTAATGACTTTGGAAACCTGTTAAACCGTACGATAAATATGGTAAATAAATATTTTAATTCAAGTATTAAAAAGAATTCAGCAACAACTGAATTCGATCAATTACTTGTTGATAAAGTAAAAGAGACAATTGAAGCATATTCAACTAGTATGGATGCAATGAAGGTTTCAAATGCTATTTCTAGTTTATGGAGTTTAATCTCAAGAACTAACAAATATATAGATGAAACTACTCCTTGGGTATTAGCTAAAGATGAAACTAAAAAAGACGAACTAGAAAACGTCTTATATAATTTAGTGGAATCACTAAGACATATTGGTGTTATGTTAAAACCAATACTATTAGATGCTAGTAAAGGATTATTCACACAATTAAATATTCCTACTAACTTACAAACATGGGATTCATTAGAATTTGGTTCATTAAAAGAAGTAACAGTTACTGATAAACCAAATCCATTATTTCCTCGTTTAGATAAGAAAATAGAAGAAGAATTTATTGGTACTCTTTTAAGCGGACATCCATGTAAGAACTGTAAGGATGAAGAAAAAGAACCAGAGAACTTAATCACAATCGAAGATTTTGATAAAGTTGAAATGGTTGTTGGTGAAATCTTAGAATGTAAAGTTCACCCTGATGCAGATAGATTACTTGTCTCACAAGTAAACACTAAAGACAAAGTAAGACAAATCGTTAGTGGTGTTTCGAAATACTATTCTCCAGAAGATATGATTGGTAAAAAAGTAGTTATTGTTAAGAACTTAAAACCAGTTAAATTAAGAGGAGTTCTATCAGAAGGAATGATTCTTGCTGGTAAAGGTAGAAAAGCTCTAGAAGTATTAGAACTAAATAATTTAAAACCAGGAGACAAGATCTCATAATCTTGTCTTTTTCTTTTACTAAGTGCAAAATACTAAAATACACCTAATTAAGTACAAACATTTTTAAATTACCAGGTATAGATTCATCAAAGTGCTTTTAACCACTAATTTACTAGCTTTTTATAGAAAGTCAAAAATTGACACAAGTACTTTCGCGTACCTACGCTGACACGGGATTTTAGTTGACATCGCGAACTAATAGAAATAAATTGATTAAATGTGTTGACAAAGCATGTTATATCTCTTATTATATAGTCCGGTAAGAAGAAATTTAGAACCGAACCCAATTATTAATATAATGGAGGTATGTACATGAAAACATACATGGCTAATAGTGATACAGTTGAACGTAAATGGTTCGTTGTTGATGCTAAAGGTAAACGTCTTGGACGTTTAGCAACTGAAGTAGCTTCAGTTATTAGAGGAAAACACAAACCAACATTTACACCACACGTAGACTGTGGAGATTACGTTATCGTAATCAATGCTAAAGAGATTGAGTTAACAGGTAAAAAATGGGATGACAAGAAATATTATCGTCATTCACAATATCCAGGTGGATTAAGCACAACTACGGCAAAAGAAATGAACAACAAATTCCCTGAAAGAATTGTTGAATTTGCTGTAAAAGGTATGCTTCCTAAAGGAAAATTAGGACGCGCAATGTACAAAAAATTATTCGTTTACGCTGGAGCTGAGCATCCACATGCTGCTCAAAAACCAGAAGTAATGGAATTAATAGGTTAAGGAGGAATTTATATATGGCTAAAGTAATGTACAGAGGTACAGGACGTAGAAAAAGCTCTGTAGCTAGAGTTATCTTAACTCCAGGTACAGGTAAATTCGCAATTAACGGACGTAAATTTAACGAATATATTCCTAGTGCTGCTACTCGCTTAGACGTTGAACAACCACTAACAATGACAGAAAACTTAAAAACTTTTGATATTTCTGTTAATGTATATGGTGGAGGAATCAGTGGACAAGCTGGAGCAATCCGTCACGGTATAACAAGAGCTTTATTAGAAGTTAATAAAGACTACCGTAAGACTTTAAAAGTTGCTGGAATGATTACACGTGATCCACGTGTTAAAGAACGTAAAAAACCTGGTCTGAAAAAAGCTCGTCGTGCACCACAATTTAGTAAACGTTAAGAAACTAACTATTCAAACAAAACACAACATTTTATGTTGTGTTTTTTTGTTATATATTAGAGTTACATTGCTAATTAACGCGACTTTTCAAAATGTCTAAGGAGAATATGCCTGCTCGTTGATTTATGTTATAATTAAGTACAAGAAAACACATATAGGGGGATAATATGATATTATTATTACAACTTAATGGAATATGGTTATTTTTAGTTTTCACAATATACTTTACATCCTTAGGGTTTTTTGAATCCTATTTATTTGTTAATGAAGCACGTGTTAAAAAAAATAGAGGAACTTATTATAAGATTTCAATGATCTCAATGTTTCTCTTTGCAAGTATGTTTGTATTCTTTAAAGATAGTCTTCTAGTTTTAGCAATACTATTCTATTTTGCTAGGTTCTTTATAGTAGGTTCTATATTCTTAAAGAAAAATAGGAATAATCCAAAGGTAAGTAGGAAAACATTTTTATGGTCTGAATTTAAGTTTTTCATGGTATTTTTTGCTTCTGAAGTTGTGTTAAATATTGTTGGATATATTTTGATAGCTGCAACAACAAATTCAATTTAGAGGAAGTATGAGAGTAAAGGGGGATTAAGAATGATAATTTTCATTGATCAAATTTTCTATTATAAATTAGCAATATTTGGAGCTCTTATGGTTATGGCGTTCTTTGAAGCGTTTTTCTATATTAATGATGATAATTTAAAGAACAAGAGAGATTTTTATAAAGTTAGTTTCATAGCGAACGCTATAGTAGGTGCATCGGTGTTTATACCAATATACGAGTTTGACTTGTTGGCCATTGGATTATATTTTGTAAGATCATTCTTTGTAGGAAGAATATTCATAAAATTGAATACTAAGAAAACGAAAGAACAAGCTAGAAACAGTTATTTTTTCACACTATTTAAGAATATGATGGTATTTGTAGCTTATAATCTTGTGTTCTTTTTAACGGTGATGCTTATTGGGGTTATTTTTACAGTGATTAAAAATCTAATGTATTAAAGCGCAACTATTTGTGTTGTGTTTTTTTATTTCTTTTATTTCATATTTTTCTCACATGTAAAATAAAATAATAATATATAATTATTGTGAGAAATGAAATAATATTATATACTACAGTCGAAGGATTTGATAATTATGGAAATAAGATTGAATAAGTATTTAAGTGAAGTTGGTTATTGCTCTAGAAGAGAAGCAGACCGTTTAATAAAAGATAGTAGAGTTACTGTCAATGGTGATTTACCTGAACTTGGCCAAAAGGTAACAGAAGAAGACGAAATCAAAGTTGATGGAAAAAACATCAAGAAAAATAGCAAGCTAGTTTATCTAGCTTTAAATAAGCCAAAAGGAATAACTTGCACTACTGATCAAACTGATCCAACTAATGTAGTTGATTTTATTAAATTTCCTCTAAGAATTTTTCATATAGGGAGATTAGATAAAGACAGTGAGGGATTAATCTTTTTAACAAATGATGGAGATATAGTAAACAAAATCCTTAGAAGTGGGAATAAACACGAGAAGGAATATGTTGTAGAAGTTGATACCACAATTACATGGCAATTTATTCAAAAGATGAGCCGCGGGGTTCCCGTTTTAGGTAAAATGACAAAACCTTGTCATGTCGAAAAAATTGATGATTACCATTTTAGAATTACACTAACAGAAGGACTAAACAGACAAATAAGAAGAATGTGTACTGCTCTTAATTTTCATGTAACAAGACTAATGAGAGTAAGAGTGATGAATATAACAATAGATGGTATTAGACCAGGTAAATGGCGTTACTTATCTAATGACGAAGTCAAAGAAATTAAATCACTAACAGAACATTCAAGTAAAACTGAAGAAGCAAGTAATTAATATACTTGCTTCTTTCTTTTTGTGTTATAATCTAAACTGGTAAAGGGGAGATTATCATGTATGATATCGTTATTGTTGGTGCTGGTCCCGCAGGGAGCACATTGGCTAGATTGCTACCTAAAGTATTAAAAGTACTTATTATAGATAAAAGGAATTTGAATGAATATCCGCCTAAAAAGGAAAAAGCTTGTGGTGGTTTAATAAGTCCTGATGCCCAAAGAATGCTTGCTAAGTTTGACATTGGTTTAGAAAAGGGAATCTTAGTTAGCCCGCAGTTATTTGCGGTTAAAGTTATCGATAATGATAATAACTTAGAAAGATTCTATCAACGTAATTATGTAAATATAGATAGAGAAAAGTTCGATAGAGCTTTAACGAAGTATATACCTGAAAATGTCGAACAAATATATAATGTTAAATTTAACAATTGCACAAAAGAAAGTAATGGATATAGATTTGAATATTTTGAAAATAATGAATTAAAATCAATTGAAACTAAAATTATTGTTGGAGCTGATGGAGGTAATTCTATATTACGAAAATCACTTTATCCAGATGATAAGATTAAGAAGTACATATCTATTCAAAAATGGTATTTACAAGATGAGCCAGTAAATCATTACACAGCTATTTTTGATAAAGAAATAAGTGATTATTATTCGTGGACTATTTCCAAAGACAATATGCTTGTCTTAGGAACTGCAATTAGCGTTAATGAAGAAAATCCACATGCTAAATTTGATGAATTAGAAGAACTAATTAAGTCAAAAGGATATGATGTTTCAAGAGAAACAAAAACAGAAGGTGCCTTTATTTTAAGACCAACTAAACTTAGAGATATTAAGTCGGGAAAAGATGATATTTATCTTATTGGAGAAGCAGCTGGTTTGATAAGTCCTAGTAGTGCTGAAGGCTTTAGTTATGCTATGAAGAGCGCCGTATATCTCTCTAAAGCATTACAAACTATTTCCCCAAGAAAAAGTTATAAGAGGCAACTAGTAAAACTTAAATTGAATCTATTATTTAAGTATATAAAGTTACCAGCAATGTATAATAAATTTTTTAGAAAAATAATTTTAAAAACAAACTTAATGACAATCAATGTCAGTAAGAATAAAGGAGAATAATTATGGAATTACTATTTGCTTTTTCTATTTCATTCATCATTTCATTTGCAACGTATTACTTATGGTATAAAAATAAACAATCTTTAGATAAGAAGGAATACGCTAAAAACATATTGCTATTTGCTTTTTCAATGGCTCTTGTTATTCTTGCAATGATTTACTTATCTGAAACTAAGGACTTCTGGATGTTGATGCTAATCCTAGCAGCAGTATCATTTATGGGAGATAATGTTATCTTTCATACCTTCTTTAAAAAAGGAATGATTAATTTTACAACTATTGATCAATTTATCCCTGGAATAATCAATAATGGTATTATATTTATCTTACTTTATTTCTTAGTTCTATAATCGTTAAAACTTGTATTTTCAAATACGTTATTATATAATACTTTAGTCAAGGAGATGATATAAATGGCAGTAAGAACAAGGTTTGCACCATCACCTACAGGATTCATTCATGTTGGTAATTTACGTAGTGCAATTTTCACTTATTTAATCGCAAAAAAAGACAAAGGAACTTTTGTTTTAAGAATAGAAGATACTGATCAAGAAAGATATGTTGAAGGTGCAGTAGATACTATTTATTACACATTAGATTCTTGTGGTCTATTATGGGATGAAGGACCTGATAAAGGTGGAGAATTCGGACCATATATTCAATCAGAAAGAATGGAACAATATAAGAAATATGCTTTACAGTTAGTTGAGAAAAAAGAGGCTTACAAATGCTTCTGTACTCCCGAAAGACTAGTTTCATTAAGAGAAGATGGGCATGCTAAATATGACAAGCATTGTCTTCATTTGACTGAAGAAGAAGTTGCTCAAAAAGAAACAGAAGGTATTCCTTATGTTATAAGACAAAAAGTACCGGAAACAGGTTCAACATCTTTTACCTGTCAAGTTTATGGAGAAATCAAAATCGATAATAAAGAAATTGAAGATCAAATAATTTTAAAAAGTGATAACTATCCTACTTATAACTTTGCTAATGTTATTGATGATCATTTAATGAATATTACACATGTTGTTAGAGGGAATGAATATTTAACTTCAACTCCTAAATATACTTTATTGTATAAAGCCTTAGGTTGGGATGAGCCAACTTATGTTCATTTACCACATGTTATCAAAGAAGGCGGTAAAAAACTTTCTAAACGTGAAGGTGATGCTTATTACACTGACTTTATTAAAAGAGGATACCTTCCTGATGCAATTGTTAACTTCCTTGTTTTACTAGGATGGTCTCCAGAAAACAATCAAGAGAAATTTAGTTTAACTGAATTAGAAGAAATCTTCTCAATTGATCGTATTAATAAATCACCAGCAGTATTTGATATTAAAAAACTAAACTGGGTTAATGCACAATATATCAAAGAATTATCAATTGATGAATTAAAAGAAGTATGTATGCCACATCTTGTCAACAGTGGAATCATTGAAGGTAAAGATGAATCTTGGATTGATAGTTTATTAAATGTTTTCAAAGATAGAATTAGTTATGGTGAAGAAGTAATTGAGTTATATGATGAATTCTTTAACTTAGAATTTAAACTAGATGAGGAAGCAACTGAATTCTTAAATCAAGAAGGAGTTAATGATACATTAATTGCTTTTAAAGAATTATTAATAGAGTTAGAAAACTTCACTGCTCAAGATATTAAACCGTTAATTAAGCAAACAGGTAAGATAAGCGGTTCAAAAGGTAAAATGTTATATATGCCTTTACGTATCGCCACTACTGCATCAATGCATGGACCTGATTTACCACAAGTTCTTGCTTTACTTGGAAAAGATACAGTGATAGAAAGATTAAATAGTAATATAAAATAAGACTGTGAATTTCACAGTCTTTTCATTTTGTTTAAGAGAATTCTAATATATAATATAGATAGGTGGTGATTACATGAAAGTATTAGTGTGTAAAAACAAACACTGTAGAGGAAAGGAATCTGAAGAATTATTAAAAGCTCTTAAGGATAAAGATGTGATCTTAGATCATTCTTCTTGTATGGATATGTGTGACAGTGGTCCTAATCTATTTGTGATTCCAAGCTTAAAGATGTATGGCAATGTCACGCTAAACAGACTGGATGATGTATTGAATGGAAATGCTGATGATTTGCTTTATAAAGACGAAATCGATGATTTAGATGTTATAGATGAATATACTAAAAATCCGATGCATGAACGAACAGTAAAACTATTCAGATGGCACCTTGATAAACAAGAGAAATCGAGTGTAGCGGAACTCTGTGAAATCATTAGTGATTTCAAGAAGAAGTACGATGTAAATGGGATTGATTTTACTAATCCTGTTAAGATTGCACTCATCGGTTCTCACCAAGGACCAGACCTACCAAAACTTATTCATTATCTTGGAAAAGAGAGAGCAATGCAGTTGTTTGATGAGTATTTGAAGCGAAACAAACAATAAATAAGTTTGCATTCTATACTAAACTATATTATAATGCTTGTAGAAATATTAAAGAAAAAAGGAGATTTTATGACAGGTACAGTAAAATGGTTTAATTCAGAAAAAGGTTATGGTTTTGTTACTTCGGAAGAAGGGCTTGACATTTTCGTTCACTTCACAGCTATCACTGGTGACGGATTCAAAAGCTTAGAAGAAGGCGCAAAAGTTGAATTTGAAGTTGTTGAAGGCGACAGAGGACCTCAAGCAGCTAACATAGTAAAACTTTAATTTTGAATTAACAATGCAGGAGACTTTCTCCTGCTTTTAATTTGCTTTTTTTTTACAACATAATAATATATAATATGTTATGATGTTATAGATGAATAATTATAGAAAGAAGAAGGTGATAGATATGAAAATATTCAACTCATATACTAATAAACTAGAAGAATTTGTCCCTAGACATAAGGGTAAAGTAAGTATCTATGTCTGTGGTCCTACTGTTTATAGTTATATTCATATCGGTAATGCCCGCCCTGTTATTTTCTTTGATACAGTGAGAAGATATTTTGAACATCGTGACTATGAGGTGAAGTTTGCTTCAAACTTCACAGATGTTGATGATAAAATCATTACAAAAGCGATCGAAGTAGAGAAAACAGAAAAAGAGATAACTGATAAATTTATTGAAGCTTTTTTAACGGATGTTGAAAAAGTGAATTCAAAAACTGATTATATAAAACCTAGAGTTACTGAATATATGGATAAGATTATCCTTTATATTCAAGAACTTATTAATAAAGGATATGCTTATCAAGCAGATGGTGATGTTTATTTTAGAGTAACTAAAATTAAAGATTACGGTATTTTAAGCAATCGTAATGTTGATGATTTAATTAGTGGAGCACGTATTGAAGTGAATACTAAGAAAGAGAATCCTCTTGATTTTACGTTGTGGAAAAAAACAGATGTAGGGATAAAATTCGCTGCCCCGTTTGGTGAAGGACGTCCTGGTTGGCACACTGAGTGTGTGGCAATGATTGAAAATATCTTCGGTGAAGAGATTGATATTCACGGTGGTGGAAGTGGTCTGTTATTCCCTCATCATGAAAACGAAATAGCACAAGCTAAAGCACTTCATAATCACTCTATAGCTAAGTATTGGATGCATAATGGATTACTAAATATTGGTAATGCAAAAATGAGTAAAAGCGAAGGAAAAACGATCCTTGTGAAAGACCTAACAGTTAATCCTAACGCATTTAGATTGTTTACCTTATCAACGCATTATCGTTCACCAATTAACTATACTGATGAAGTCTTAAATAATTATGTAAAAGAATGGGATAAAATTGTTAGAGTATATAAAGCCTTACACCTAAAATTAGATCTAAATGATCATATATATGGTAATGCTAAAATTCATCCTGATCTTCTTTTAATATATAAAGAGTTTTTGGAAGCAATGGATAACGATTTTAATACTGCTAATGGAATTACTGCCCTCCAAAAACTAGTGAAAATAGCTAATCAAATGTTACGTAGTAATACGGAACTTGATGTCTTATTAAGTGTTTTAAAACTGTTTAATGATTTCTTCTCAGTATTCGGGTTAAAACCTGATGTTATTGAGTTAGAAAGAGAAGATAAAAAAACATACCTATTATGGGAGAAAGCTCGTAAGGATAAAGACTTTAGTGCTGCTGATAAATACCGTAATATTCTTCAAGAAAAAGGTGTTATCTAATGAATTTTAATGGTCTAACTTTAGCCTATATAGGCGATGCATCATATGAATTGCTAGTAAGAGAATACCTTCTTAGAAAAGGACTTACAAAAGTTGATAATTTACATAAAGAAGCTATTAAATATACAAGTGCTGAAGGACAAGAAAAAGCTTTTAATTTTATTGAAAGTTCTCTATCTGAAGAAGAGATATCTATATTTAAAAGAGGACGTAATTCTAAATCAGAACGTAAAGCTAGAAACGCTAGTCTTGCCACGTATAAAAGAGCTACAGGTTTTGAATCATTAATGGGTTATCTTCATTTAAGCGATAACATCGAAAGAATCAATGAATTATTCATTATGATTATTGATGGTTTTGAAAATGCGTAGAGGTGCATTTTATGTTTTAATGGCTATAGTGGCCATTGGTATTATTCTACTTAACACGATTGATAGTATTAAATACTTAACATGTGAAGACCCGAATAATTACATTTATGAGATAAATGAGATAACAGAAACATCGATAACTATAACTGTGGATACAACTAGTAGCGCTGAAACGTTTAGTGATTATGTTTATCATATCAATGAAGATACACTTTATATTGGTGTTAAATATACAATGAACCCATTAAATGATAATCCTACAAGTAGATACACTTTTACTATCGAAATTGAAGATGAAATAGATAAAATAATCCTCAAGGGTGGAACAGAAGAAAAAGTTATATTTCCAGAATGACGAATCACGAATTGTGATTCGTTTTTTATTTAGTTGACATTATTGATACTTTAACTATAATAGATAGTGAGTTAGATGCTTTTTCATTCATGACGAAGCGCCTGGTTCTAAATTTGAATAATTAACCCTTGGTTTTAAAAACCTAGGGTTTTAATTTGCCTTTATTTCTCAATAGGCAATTATGAAATCATATGATACAATATTTATACAAAAGGAAGTGATGAATTTGGCAACTATTATAACTGGTAAAAATACTGTTTACGAAGCAATTAAGGCAGACCGAAAAGTATTTGAATTATATGTTCTAACAGGAACTTGTTTTGGGGTATGTGCAGCTGCTAAAAAAGATGGTGTTACAGTCATTGAGATGGATAAGAAAAAACTTAATGAAATCTTACCACCTAATAACCAAGGAATTGGTGCCAAAGTAGCAGATTATAAAACAATTGATTTAGTAGATGCGTTAGCTAAACCTAAACAAAATAAACTTTATATTATGCTCGACTCTTTAGAAGATCCACATAATTTAGGTGCGATTTTACGAAGTAGTGATGCTTTCAATGTTGATGGGATTATTTTGCCTAAAAACCGAAGTGTTAAATTAACTAATACCGTTGCAAAAGTTTCAACTGGTGCAATTGAACATGTTGATGTTATTGGTGTTACTAATTTAAACCAAACGATTAAGAAATTAAAAGATAGTGGTTTTTGGATTGTTGGGACAGACGCAGAAACTGAACAAACAATTGGTGAAATGAATGTTGATACAGATTTGTGTATCGTTATTGGTAATGAAGGAAAAGGAATAAGCAGATTAGTTAAAGAAAATTGTGACTATACTGTAAAGATTCCAATGTCAGGGCATGTTAATAGTCTGAATGCAAGCGTTAGCGCTGCTATAGTTATATATGAGGTGTTTAGAAGAAGAGGTGAATAATGATTTTTCAAGGACATAATGATTTTGAAGTTTTATACCAGATTAGAGAAGGTAACAATGAAGCTTTACAACTTATGTTTGAGAAATACAATTCGCTAATTTCGAAAAAAATATATAAGTTCAACCTCGCTTATGAGTATGATGACATTTATCAAGAAGGTTTGATGATGCTCCATAAATCAATCATTACTTATAATGAAGATAGAGGTAAAACATTTACAAGATACTTTGAAATGAACTTAGAAAGAAAATTGATGACTATCGTTACAAAAAAACGAAGAAGATCAGAAATTTTTTCATCAAATGAATTATACATTTATGAGCAGAATCATAATACTGGGGCGAATTCTCAATATTTTGAATTATACAAAAAAGAAATTGAGAAAATTCTTACCAAAGAAGAGTATTTAGTATATACTTTAAGAGAGTTAAAAAATTATAGCATCAACTATATATCTGGGTTAACAGGTTTGAAAAATAAGCAAATATACAATGTTTTGCATCGTGCTAGGACGAAAATCCGCACTTATTTTAATAACTAAAACTTGACAAAGATTTATATTTTTGCTAAATTATATATTTGCAAGTGAGTTGATAAAATGAGACAAAAAATTATCTTAATATGTGAAGTATGTTTAAGTAGAAACTATACAACATATAAGAATAAAGATAAAAAAGAAAGATTACAAGTAAAGAAGCATTGTAAGCGTTGTGGAAAACACACTTTACATAAAGAAAGTAAGTAGGAGAGATTAACTATGGCTAAAAAAGAACTACAAGAACACAAACCAAATCGTGTGTTAGAAATTTTAAGAACAGAATATCCTTTTGAAAGAATTCTTCTAGGGGTTTTAGGAGCATTCGTTATCGTTTTAGGTGTTTATTTATTAGAAGGATCTGTTTTAGAAATCAGATTAACTACATGGTGGATATTTAATACAGCATTAAAAAGAACTATTTTCTCGATTTTCATTATCTTAGTTGGGACAATTGCGTTCTTTATGGCGGTATGGCCTTTCTTCGTACCAAGTATAGCTGAGATGAGAAAAGTATCTTGGCCAAATAAAAAAACTATTTTTAACCATTCAGCAAGAGTATTTGGATTTATTATTATTATCAGTTTATTCTTTGTATTAATCGATTTTGGATTATCACCATTCTTCGATTGGATCAACGGTCTAGGACAGTAATATGATTCTTGAACGTAGATGGTACATTGTTCAAACGTATTCTGGATATGAAAACTCTGTTAAAATTGCATTAGAACGTCGTATTGAATCTATGCAAATGGAAGAGTTTATCTATCAAGTAATGATTCCTGAAGAAATTCGTCAAGAACGAAAAGCAGATGGAACTATTAAAGAGAAGTTAGTTAAAATCTTCCCTGGGTATGTATTTGTTGAAATGGTAGTAAATGATGATTCATGGTTTATTGTTCGTAACACACCAGGTGTTACAGGGTTCTTAGGTTCAAGTGGGGGAGGTACAAAACCTGTGCCGTTGCCACCAGATGAGATTATTCCAATCTTGAAAAAATGTGGACTTATGGAAGTACCTAAACTTGATATTGAAACTGGTGAAAAAGTTAGAGTTATTGGTGGTGCATTTAGAGACCAAATTGGGACTGTTGATGCTATCGATCAAGAAAAACAAGAAGTTACTGTTTTAGTTGATATGTTTGGTCGTCAAACTCCAGTAGAATTATCTTTTGAAGATATAGAAAAGCTATAGGAAAATTCTTGACATATATATTGATATATAATATAATAGCGTGGCATAGCGTATGCCATGCTATTTTTTTGAGTGGAAGGATTAATCATAATCCAGCGACCACATCACGACCAAAGAGGAGGTGTCTTTCGTGGCTAAAGAAATTAAGACTATCGTAAAACTACAAATTCCAGCAGGAAAAGCTAACCCAGCTCCACCAGTAGGTCCAGCATTAGGACAAGCAGGTGTAAACATCCAAGAATTTTGTGTAAAATTCAACGATGCAACTAAAGATAAAATGGGAAGCGTTATTCCAGTTGTAATTACTGTTTATGACGACAGAAGTTTTACATTCATTACAAAAACTCCACCAGCAAGCGATTTATTAAAAAAAGCAGCTGGAATCAGTAAAGGGAGTGGGAATCCACTTTTAGAAAAAGTTGGTTCTATTACTAAAGCGCAATTAAAAGAAATTGCCGAACAAAAAATGCCTGACTTAAACGCAAATGACGTTGAAGCAGCAATGAACATTATTGCAGGATCTGCAAGAAACATGGGAATCACAATAGTTGACTAAGCACTTAGTTGTAAATATACAGCTAATTGTGGGAGGAGATTCCGTTAGACCACATTTAGGAGGTAAATAAAAATGGCTAAAAAAGGTAAAAAATTCTTAGCTGCAGCTGCACAAGTTGAGAACAAATTATATTCAGCAAGTGAAGCAATAGAATTACTACAGAAAGTATCATTCGAACAATTTGATGCTACAATAGAATTCGCAATGCGCCTTAACTTAGATCCTAGAAAAGCTGAACAAAACTTACGTGGGGCAGTAGTACTACCTCATGGTACAGGTAAAACTAAAACAGTTTTAGTGTTCGCTCAAGGAGAAAAAGCAAAGGAAGCAGAAGCTGCAGGAGCAGATTACGTTGGTGACGACGAGTTTGTACAAAAAATATTAAAAGGATGGATGGAATTCGATACAGTAGTAGCGACTCCAGACATGATGAGTAAAGTTGGACGCTTAGGACGTACGTTAGGACCAAAAGGTTTAATGCCTAACCCTAAAACAGGGACGGTTACTATGGATGTAACAAAAGCAATCAACGAAATCAAAGCTGGTAAAGTTGAATACCGTGTTGATAAAGTAGGAAACATTCATGTTTCTATTGGTAAGAAATCATTTTCTGCTGATAAACTATTAGAAAACTTACAAGTTATCTATGAAACACTATTAAAACTAAGACCATCTACTGTAAAAGGTGTTTATATTGAAAATATTTCAATCGCATCTACTATGGGGCCTGGAATTAAAATCGATAAAGATCAAATTCTAAGTCAGTAACAAAAACTAAAAAACGAATAAAGGCTTTATGTCGAAGACTTAGGTGCACTAGATGCTCAATATCCTAACGAGATCAAAAGAATATATAATATATACCTCTTTTGTCTATGACATGGGAGGTTTTTATTTATAAATCGTTGGAGTAATCCAACAAACAAATTCATGGAGGTGAATTAGGTGTCAGTAAAAGCAATCGAAAGAAAACATCAAGAAGTAACTGCTTTAGTTGAAAGAATGCAAAACTCTAAAAGTTTCGTAATCTTAGATTATAGTGGGTTAACAGTTGAACAAGTAACAAAACTTCGTGTTGAATTACTAGAGAACAACTGTGAAATAGCAGTAATCAAAAACAACATCACAAGAAGAGCTGCTAAAGAACTTGGTTTCGATGTATTAGCTGAAAACCTAGTTGGACCAAACGCCGTAGCTTTTAGTAATGAAGACAGCGTATCTGCTGCTAAAATCGTTTACGATTTCGCAAAAGATAATACTGCTTTAGAATTAAAAGTTGGTGTAGTTGACGGAGAATACATGGATAATACAAACATCCAAGTAATCGCAACAGTTCCATCTAGAGATACATTGTTAACAATGATCGCAGCTGGTTTATTAGAACCAATCAAAGAAGTAGCAATCGGGCTAGACTTAATGGCTCAAAAATTAGAAAATCCAGAAGAAAGTTCAGTTGAATAAGGAGGACATATCATGGCATTAACAAACCAAGAAATAATTGAAGCATTAAAAGGAAAAACATTATTAGAATTAAAAGATTTAGTTGACCTAATGAAAGAAGAATTCGGTGTAGACCCTAGTGCAGTATCTGCAGCACCTGCAGCAGCAGTAGACGAAGGACCTAAAGAAGTATCTGTAATTTTAGAAAGCCCAGGCGGAAGCAAAATTCCAGTTATTAAAGTAGTTAGAGCATTAACAGGTTTAGGATTAAAAGAAGCTAAAGCGGTAGTAGATAGCGCACCAGCTCCTATTAAAGAAAACATCTCACCTGAAGATGCTGAAGAAATCAAAGCACAATTAGAAGAAGCTGGAGCAGTAGTTTCAGTAAAATAATTATCTTTTAAAAAACAACCAGAGCCTGGCTCTGGTTTTTGCCTATTTGAATATACAAGTGGAGTTGATCACATGCCACACTATTTTAGTGAAGATAATAATACATTAAAAAGCAATCCATTAGAGGTTGCTTTTCGTGTTAACGATACTGATCTAAAATTCCAAACCGACTATGGAGTGTTCTCTAAAAGTGGTTTAGATAGAGGAACTAGAGTGTTGTTTGATTATTTAGAAGTTCTAGATAATGAGCAATCAGTTTTAGACCTTGGATGTGGGTATGGTGTTATCGGGATCTACATAGCCAAATCACATCAGCTATCAGTTGATATGGTTGACGTTAATAAACGGGCATTAGAGTTAAGTGAGAAAAACAGCATTTTAAATAAAGTAGATACTAATGTTTATATGAGTGATGGTTTTAGTAATGTTGAGAAGAAATTCGATTTAATTATTACTAACCCACCAATCCGTGCTGGTAAAAAAGTGTATTACAAGTTTTTTTCAGATAGTGTAAACTATCTAAACGAGGGAGGCCGCTTTTATGTTGTTATCAACAAAAAGCATGGGGCTATGTCAGCAATTAAGTATTTAGAATCAATTTATGAATCGGTTGAAATATTAGGAAAAAAGAAAGGATTTCATGTCCTTTTATGCAAAAATGATTGACTATTTGACAGTTATATGATATTATATTAAATTGCCAAAACGCGCGCTTTTTTGCGTTTATACTACATTTTCAACAATTAAAATGGGGTGAAGTTTGTGAGTTACAAATTAGTAGATTACGGTAAGAAAAGACAACGAAGAAACTACTCGAAAGTTAAATCTAATGTAGATTTACCAGACTTAATAAAAGTTCAAACTGAATCATTCAAATGGTTCATCGATAAAGGCTTAGCAGAACTGTTTAGAGACATTTCTCCTATTCAAAACTTTACGGAAAATATTGAGCTTTATTTCGAGGATTATGAGTTAAGTGAAGAGAAATACGACATTGGTGAATCTAAAGTCAAAGACATGACTTACTCAAAACCTTTACGTGTTAATGTTAAATTAGTTAACAAAGACACTGGAGAAATCAAGCAACAAAAAATCTTTATGGGAGATTTTCCTATGATGTCTCCGACAGGTTCATTTATCATCAATGGTAGTGAACGTGTAATCGTATCACAAATCGTACGTAGTGCTGGAGTTTTCTTTAGCGAGAATATCGATAAGAAAACATTAAAGTCAAAGTACTTAGGACAAGTTATCCCAACACGTGGTGCTTGGTTAGAGTATGAGATGGGATCTAAAAACGTTCTTTTTGTTAAATTAGATCGTAGTAAAAAGATACCTCTAACTACTTTACTAAGAGCTTTAGGTTTCGGTAGTAACGATCAAATTATTGAAACATACGGAGAAAGTGATTTATTATCACTAACACTAGCTAAAGACATTACTAAAAACTCAGATGAAGCAATTAAGGAAGTTTATTCTAAACTTAGACAAGGTGAAACAGCTACTGTCGAAGGTGCGAAAAGCTTCTTAATTAGTCGTTTATTTGATGCTAAAAGATATGATTTAGCTGAAGTAGGGCGTTACAAAATAAATAAGAAGCTAGATGTTTTAAGCCGTGTATTCGGTAAAAAATTAGCTTATGATTTAGTTGATCCTGAAACTGGTGAAATCATTGTTGAGAAAAATACTGAGATTACAAGAGAAACAGTAGAACTTCTTAAAGACTACCGCCATTTATTTACAAGTAAAGTACCTGGTGTAGGAAGTTATGATTTAGAATATGACTTTGCTGATCAAATAGAAATCTTTAAGACTGCACAAGTCGGAGATACTTTATTATTTGGTTATATGAGCGATGAAGAATTGCTAACACAAATTCGTAACCAAGAGTTCTTAACTGGAAAAGCATATTATAAAAATTACTTGAAAGCTAACGGTTTAACAGACAAAATGTTAACTGAAGAATTTGGTAAACAATATGTTAAAGATTTAAAATTAGGATATGAAACTATTCTAGAAAATGAAAATATCCGTTTTGAATTAGCTGAAATTCAAATTTTAGAAGTTATTAATAAAACTGCACATGATGAAGAAGTAATCGTTAAAGTAATTGGTAACAACAGTTACGAAGACGCTGTTCACATCGTGCCTTCAGATATTATTGCTTCTATCTCTTATTACTTAAACTTATTTGATAGAGTTGGTTCTCTTGATGACATCGACCATTTAGGAAATAGACGTTTACGTTTAATCGGTGAATTATTGAAAAACCAATTTAGAATTGGTTTAACTAAAATGGAGAAAAATGTTAAAGATAGAATGTCAACAAAAGAACCTGATGAAATTACACCACAAAAATTAATTAACATTCGTCCTTTAACTTCAAGTTTAAAAGAATTCTTTGGATCAAGTCAGTTGTCACAATTCATGGCACAAACAAATCCATTAGATGAATTAACACATAAAAGACGTATCTCTGCCCTTGGACCTGGTGGTTTAACAAGAGATAGAGCTGGATTTGAAGTACGTGACGTACATCACAGTCATTACGGAAGAATCTGTCCTATTGAAACTCCTGAGGGACAAAACATCGGATTGATCAACAGTTTAGCTTCATATGTTAAAGTAAACAAATACGGATTCATGGAAACTCCATACTTAAAAATTGGACAACGTGAAGATGGTACTGTTTATGTAACTAAGGAAATTGTTTATTTATCAGCTGATGAAGAAGAAAGATTTACAATCGCTCAAGGGAATGCTTGGGTAGATGAAAATAGAAATATGATGCATGAACAAGTAGTTGCTCGTAAACAAGGTGAAACGAAAATGTTCCCTCGTGAAAAATTAGAGTTAATGGACGTATCTCCTAAACAGATCGTTTCAATAAGTACTGCTTGTATTCCGTTCTTAGAACATGATGATGCAAACCGTGCTTTAATGGGTGCGAACATGCAACGTCAAGCAATCCCTCTATTAATTCCGGAAGCACCATTTGTTGGTACTGGTATTGAATATAAAGCAGCACATGATTCTGGAAGCACGCAAGTTGCTTTAAATGATGGTGTTGTTGAATACGTTGATGCTAAAGTTATCAGAGTTAGAAGGGAAGACGGAAAATTAGATGTATATGATTTATACAAATTCCAACGTTCAAACCAAGGTACTTGTATAACACAAAGACCAATTGTTAAAATTGGTGATCAAATCAAAGCTAGTGACACTATCACTGACGGACCTTCAATGGACCAAGGTGAATTAGCTCTTGGTCGTAACGTAGTAGTTGGTTTCATGACATGGAACGGTTATAACTATGAAGATGCTATCATTATGAGTGAAAGACTAGTTAAAGAAGATGTTTACACTTCAATCCATATTGAAAAGTATGAATTAGAAGCTCGTGATACAAAACTTGGTAAAGAAGAAATTACTAGAGAAATTCCTCACGTAAGTGATGAAGGTCGTAAATACTTAGATGAAAAAGGAATTATCATTCCTGGTGCTGAAGTATTTGAAGGTGATATCTTAGTTGGTAAAGTAACTCCTAAAGGTGTTACAGATCCAACTCCAGAAGATAAATTGTTATTAGCTATCTTCGGTGAGAAATCACGTGAAGTTAGAGATACATCACTTAAAGTACCACATGGTGGTGGAGGTATTGTTCAATCTGTTAAATACTTCGCAAGAGCTAATGGTGATGAATTAAGTCCTGGTGTTAACGAAGTTGTACGTATTTATATCGTTCAAAAACGTAAAATTAACGAGGGAGATAAAATGGCTGGTCGTCATGGTAATAAAGGAGTTATCTCTAAAATATTACCAATCGAAGATATGCCTTACATGGAAGATGGAACACCTATCGACATCATGTTAAACCCACTTGGGGTACCTTCTCGTATGAATATCGGACAAGTCTTAGAAATCCATTTAGGTATGGCAGCTAAACGTCTTGGGACACATGTTGCTACGCCAGTATTTGATGGAGTTAAGATTGAAGATTTAGCTAAAATTATGGAAGAATCTGGAATGGCTCCTGATGGTAAACAAGCATTATATTCAGGACAAACTGGTGAAAGATATGATAACCGTATTAGTGTTGGTGTTATGTATATGATCAAACTAGACCACATGGTTGATGATAAATTACATGCTCGTTCAGTAGGACCTTATACTTTAGTAACACAACAACCTATGGGTGGTAAAGCTCAAAACGGTGGACAACGTTTCGGAGAAATGGAAGTTTGGGCATTAGAAGCTTATGGTGCTGCTTACGCTCTTCAAGAAATGTTAACTGTTAAGTCTGATGATATTATCGGACGTAATAAAGTGTTTAGAGCAATCGTTGATGGTAAATCAATTCCTGCTCCAAGCTTACCTGAAAGTTTCCGAGTATTAACAAGAGAATTACAAAGTTTAGGTATCTATGTTGAGTTAATCAATAGAGAAACTGGAGCTAATGAAGCTAACAAAAGTTTAGTGAACGAAGATAGTGAAGACTATATTTCTAAATATGGTTTCTCAAACTAGAAAGTAGGGTGATTTTATGAGTCAAAGATTTTCACATTATAAAATTAGATTAGCTAGTCCTGAAGAGATCAGAGGTTGGTCGTTTGGTGAAGTAAAAAAACATGAAACAATTAATTACCGTACTTTGAAACCAGAAAAGGATGGACTGTTTTGTGAAGTTATTTTTGGTCCTACTAAGGACTATCAATGTGCTTGTAACAATAAATCTAAAAGAAGTAGCCACACTGGTAAGAAATGCCAAGTTTGTGGAGTTGAAATAACTGAAAGTAAAGTACGTCGTGAACGTATGGGGCATATTGAATTAGCTGCTCCTGTTGTTCATACTTGGTATTTAAGAAACTCACCAAGTAGATTAGCAACATTACTTGCAATTAAAGCTAAAGATTTAGAAGAAGTTGTATACCTTGCTTCATACATCGTTATTGAACCAGGAGATACAGATTTACAATTCAAACAAATCTTAAGTGAAGCTGATTATTCAGTAAAATATATGGAATATGGAAGCCGCTTCAAAGCCTTAAGTGGTGCTGAAGCAGTGAAAGTATTACTTAAAAAATTAGATCTTAAAAAAGAATCATTAATTTTACGTAGTGAATTACCAACAGCTTCTAAACAAAAACGTGAAAAAATCATTAAACGTTTAGAAATAGTTGAAGCATTCCTAAAATCAGATAATAAACCAGAATGGATGGTTCTAGATGTACTACCAGTAATTCCACCGGAATTACGTCCAATGGTACAACTAGATGGTGGACGTTTTGCGACTACTGACTTAAACGATTTATACAGAAGAATCTTAAACCGTAACAACCGTTTAAAACGTCAATTTGAACAAAATGCCCCACACTTAATTACTAAAAATGAGAAACGTATGTTACAAGAAGCAGTTGATGCTTTAATTGATAACTCTAAACGTGGAAGAAAAGTAGTTGAGAAGAATAGACCATTAAAATCATTAAGTGATTTATTACGCGGGAAGCAAGGTCGTTTCAGACAAAACTTACTAGGGAAACGTGTTGATTATTCAGGACGTTCAGTAATCGTAGTAGGTCCAGACTTAGAAATGTACCAATGTGGACTACCTAAAGAAATGGCTGTTACATTATTCAAACCATTCGTTATTAAAGAATTAATTGAACGCGAAATCGCTTCAAATATTAAATCTGCAAAACGTTTAGTAGAACAATTACAAGACGAAAGAATCTGGGACGTTGTTGAAGACGTAATCAGAGAACATCCAGTTTTATTAAACCGTGCACCTACATTACATAGACTTGGTATCCAAGCATTTGAACCTAAACTAGTTGAAGGTAAAGCAATTCGTCTTCATCCACTAGTAACAACAGCATTTAATGCTGACTTTGATGGGGATCAAATGGCTGTCCATGTTCCACTTAGTGAAGAAGCACAAGCAGAAGCACGAGTATTAATGTTAGCTTCAAACAACATATTAAACCCTAAAGATGGTAAACCAATCGTTACACCTTCTCAGGATATGGTATTAGGTAACTATTACTTAACTCAAGAGAAAGCTGGAGAAGTTGGTGAAGGTAGTGTTTATAGTAGAGTTGATGAAGCAACAATCGCTTATGAAAATAAGTTTATTACTCTTCATACAAGAATCGCAATCAAAGGTTCAGCATTAGGTAATGCACCATTAACTGATGATCAACGTAAAGGATACTTAGTAACTACATACGGAAAATTATACTTCAATAGTATCTTACCTAAAGAATTCGCATACTTGAATGAACCGACATTAACGAATTTACAAAAACAAAAAAATCCTGAAACTGGAGAAGAAAAGTACGTTACTCCACAAAAATTCTTTGTACCTAGAGGTACTGATATTAGAGAATTTGTTAAAGCACAGCCACTTGTATCTCCATTTAAAAAAGGATTCTTATCACAAATTATTTCTGAAGTATTTGTTGTCTTCAAAATCAATGAAACTTCTAAAATGTTAGATAAACTTAAGAACTTAGGGTTTAAATTTTCAACACAAGCTGGTATTACAGTATCAGCAAGTGATGTTCAAGTTTACTCTAAAAAAGTAGAAGAAGTTGAAAGAACGCAAAAGATTGTTGATAGTTTACATCAACAATATGATATGGGTCTTCTAACGGACTACGAAAGATATAAACTAGTAATCAAGGAATGGGCAGATGTTAAAAGTAAAATCCAAAAAGGATTAATGAAAGAATTAACTTCTGACAACCATATCTTTATGATGAGTGATTCTGGTGCCCGTGGTAATGCATCAAACTTTACACAGTTAGCTGGTATGCGTGGTTCAATGGCGAATACTAAACGTGAAGGATTAAATACTGCATATAACATTAAAGCCGGAATTAAATCAACAATTGAGTTACCTGTAAAATCTTCATTTATTGAAGGTTTAACGATGTCTGAGTTCTTCATCTCAACACATGGTGCCCGTAAAGGTTCTACCGATACAGCATTAAAAACAGCTGACTCTGGTTACTTAACAAGACGTCTAGTAGATGTATCACAAGACTTAGTAATTACTGAAGAAGATTGTCACACAGATAATGGAGTTACGATTAGAGAAATTACCCATGCAGATGGAAAAGAAATCGTACCATTCTTAGACCGTTTAATCGGTAGATATGCAGCTGAAAATGCTGTTCATCCAGATACTGGAGAAATTTTAGTTGGTAAAAATGAATATATTACAGATGAAACTGCAAAACAAATTTGTGACGCAGGAATCGTTGAGTTAAGAATCAGAAGTGTCTTAACTTGTGATTCTAATAGAGGAATCTGTAAAAAATGTTACGGACAAAACTTATCTACAGGATCACAAGTTGAAGTTGGAGAGAGTGTTGGTACTATCGCCGCTCAATCAATTGGTGAACCTGGTACACAGTTAACAATGCGTACCTTCCATACAGGAGGAGTAGCCGGTGCGGATATCACGCAAGGTCTTCCTCGTATCCAGGAACTATTTGAAGCTCGTACTCCAAAAGGTAAAGCCGTAATTAGTGAAATTGATGGGACAGTATCAGATATCGAAATCGTGGAAGAACGTTATAAAGTAACAGTAGAAAACGGACTAGAACAACACGTTTACGAAACAAACTCTGGTGTAACATTATTAGTTGAAGAAGGAGATGATGTAACCGCAGGTACGAAAATTACTGATGGTTCTATCGATCCTAAGCAATTATTAAAAGCAACAGATGCTGAAACTACTCAACAATATATCTTAAAAGAAGTACAAAAAGTATATCGTGCTCAAGGTATCGAAATCAGCGATAAACATATTGAAATTATCATTCACCAAATGATGAAGAAAATCAATGTTATCATTGAAGGAGATACTAAGTTATTACCTGGTGCACAAGTAAGTGTAAGAGAATTTAAAGTTGCTAATAGAGAAACTTTAGCCAAACGTTTAAAACCAGCCGTTGGACGCCCAGCATTACTAGGGATTACAAGAGCAAGTTTACGTTCAGAATCATTCTTAAGTGCTGCTTCATTCCAGGAAACAACAAGAGTTCTAACAGACGCTGCAATACGCGGTAAAGTTGATGAATTAGTTGGATTGAAAGAAAACGTAATTATCGGTGGATTAATTCCTGCTGGTACTGGTATTCTAAGAGACACTAAATTTGAATACGAAAAAGAACCACTAGAAGAGGAAGTTCTTGAAACTCCTCAAGATGAAAACCCATTTGTGATGGACGATTATCAATTCTAATAAACTAAAAAGAGACTTTATAAAAGTCTCTTTTTTTATACTTAGAGTATATTTAGAATTAAAAATAGCTACCAAACAATAGCTATTTTTTCTTTACTTCAAATCTTAATGTTGTTTTAAGTTTCTCAGGACTTACTTTCCTTGGATCACTTATATATATTTCGGTATGTACTTTAGATAATCTATCGTAACCATTTTCCTGACAATACTCTTCCATCTTACTAAATGTCTCTGGTTCATTATCATAACTGCCTAAATGGATTGTCTGACAAACAGTAGATTCCTTACTCTTAATTAACTTAGAATCAAGTATTATCTTGTTATTCTTTTTAAGATATGCTGATTCCTTTATCATATCAAACAACTCATCAGTAACAAAATCGGGCTGTCTGATCATAATTTGATAGACTAATTCATCTTTAATATCAATCACACTACTATCTTTACTGTATAATTCCTTTCCTTTTCCAGTTAAATCCCAAATACCTTCTAATGGGAAAACAGTGTATTCAAAGTAACCATCTATCTTAATATTCTTCTTAGGGGCCATCTTTATACCATATGATAAAGCATATAATGCTTCTACACATTCTTTAAAATCAGTACTATTAGGATTTCCTTTTCCTTCAATCATGATATGTTTAAAGGAATCAATTTCTGTTATACTTACTCTCTTCGGTAGATAGATTTCTTTATCTTGCTTTCGCCATTCATATTTCATAGTTATCCTCTTTTCCAATCTTTAATAGTATATGTGTATTATACTATACTTTCTTAATGATAAAAATTATAGTAAAACATTTTCAAGCAAATAGTTCTTTCTTTATTCTAGTTTTGTGGTATAGTAATTTGTACGCCTTTCGAAATAAAGGCGTTTAGTATGAAAGATTTAATCTTTCGGAGGAATGAATATGAGAACACAAAGTATAATAAATGTCGCAGTAATTGCCCACGTAGACGCTGGAAAATCTACTTTAGTAGATGCTTTACTACAACAATCAGGAGTATTTTCTGATAATGAAGTACCAGTCGAACAAGTAATGGATTCTAATGATCTTGAAAGAGAAAGAGGAATCACAATTTACTCAAAGAACTGTGCTATTGAACATAAAGGAACTAAGATTAATATTGTCGATACACCAGGACATGCTGACTTTAGTAGTGAAGTAGAACGTATTATCAAAACAGTTGATACTGTAATCCTTCTAGTTGACTCTAGTGAAGGGCCAATGCCCCAAACTCGTGTTGTTTTAGAAAAAGCCTTACAGCGAGGATTAAGACCGATTCTATTTATTAATAAAATCGATAAGAAAGATCAAAGAGCTGAAGAGGTTGTTGATTTAAGCTTTGATTTATTCGTTGATTTAGGTGCATCAGATGAACAGTTAGATTTCCCAATTGTTTATGGTGTTGCTAGAGAAGGTATTGCGATGCTAGATATGGAAGATAAAAGTACTAACTTAGATCCTCTATTTGATTTGCTATTAGATCATGTCGATAGTTATGTGGATAACTCAGAAGAACCATTAAAACTTCAAGTATCATCATTATCATATGATGATTACTTAGGAAGATTAGGTATCGGACGTGTTACTAGAGGAACTATTGTTAAAGGACAAACATACCGTGTAAGTAAACGTGATGGGACAGTTGTTCGTATTAAAATAGCTGCATTATTTGTTAATGAAGGTTTAAATAAAATAGATAAAGATAAAGCATATGCTGGAGATATAGTAACGTTTAGTGGTGTATCTCATATCTCAATTGGAGAAACAGTTTGTGATATTGATAATATAGAACCAATGGAAATGATTGAAATTGAGAAACCAACGCTTTCAATGAACTTCCTTGTAAACAATTCGCCATTCGTTGGACGTAGTGGTAAATTAGTAACAACTAGACAAATAAGATCAAGACTTAATAAAGAATTAGAAACTAACATCGGACTTGAAGTTGAAGAGTTAGATGGTATTGAAGGATATAAAGTAAACGGTAGAGGTGAACTTCACTTATCAATTCTCTTAGAGAATATGAGAAGAGAAGGGTTTGAACTATCTGTTTCTAAACCTGAAGTACTATTTCATATGGTAGATGATAAGAAATATGAACCATATGAAAAAGTAATTATTAGTGCTCCAGATCAATTTATTGGTAGTGTTATTTCTCAGTTAAACCTGAAAAAAGGAATGCTTCAAGCAATGGATACAGAGAATGCTTATACTAGAGTTGAGTATTTAGTACCAACTAGAGGTATCATTGGATATAGATCTGAGTTTATCAATACAACTCGTGGAACGGGAACTATGGAAAAATCATTTGATTCATACCAACCTTACGCTGGGGACATTGATAACCACCGTAATGGAGTGTTTATTGCTAAAGAAAAAGGTAAAACAATGGCTTATAGTTTATTCCACTTAAGTGAAAGAGCTAGAATGATTGTTGAACCAGCTACTGAAGTATATCCAGGGATGATTATTGGATTAAACTCAAGAAGCTTTGATTTAGTTGTAAATCCTTGTAAGAATAAGAACTTAACTAATGTCCGTTCTAGTGGTACTGATGAAGCATTAAAACTTTTAGAACCACTTAGATTTACTTTAGAAGAAGCATTAGAATTTATCAATCAAGATGAATATGTAGAAATTACACCAGATGCAATAAGATTACGTAAAAAAATACTAGATGAAAACGAACGTAGAAGATACAACAAACAAATGAACTATCTTCAAGGTGCATAATAAATTAAAAGAACAATAGTCATTCTATTGTTCTTTTTTATTGCATACATATACTTACAAAGTGATATAATATAAACAAGGAGGGATAATTATGAAGAAGGTAATGTTAGTTCTTATATTAGTAATTACTGTAACTCTATTAACTGCCTGTAACCGAGCCGAACCACTTGAAGAGCCTGAAGTTGATTTATTTGAGGAAATTTATGAAGGTGATGATTTCTCTATATGGGAAAGAATATATAAAGATCCTGATATGTTGTTTGAGATGCCTGGATACTATGTAGGAGATAATAACGATACTTGTTCTATTGGAGAACCTCAAAGATATTATTATATGATAGAACATTATGGAGAATACTATGATATTCTAGAAGCTAATAAATTAAGGGTTTATACGTGTGATGATTTAACCACTGCAGGAGTTATTGTAGGAACAGAAGAATAAACAACAAAAAAGAACATTGTTGAATGTTCTTTTTTTGTTAAAATATGATATAATCTTTTTAGACGCCGCTATAGCTCAGTTGGTAGAGCAATGCCATGGTAAGGCAGAGGTCGTAGGTTCAACTCCTATTAGCGGCACCATTTGAAAAATTAAAAGTCCATTCAGGGACTTTTTTTATAATCTGTTAAAAGTGATACGATGAGTTAATTGGTAGGATGTTAGTAGACAAGAAGTGTTCATGTGTTTATTAACATCTTTTTGTATACTTAAAGAAAAGGAGTGATATTTATGAGTAGAAGAAAATACAGATATTGACATTTTTATTGGATTAATCCTCATTTCTATCGTAACCCTTATTTGTAATGAATTATAAAATATATTGTATATCTTTAGACCTCGTGCTACTATAAACATATATTTCATATATGGGATTGGGATACTACTGATAATGAAACAATACTACATAACTAAAACCTCATAGGGAATCTATGAGGTTTTTTATTTTTGTCTGAGGAGCAAAAAGAAACTATTTGAGTATTTATAGGGTTAGTATTTATCCTCTGAACTTTTCAGTTTGAAGAGGTTATAACAACGTTTCGAATAAAGAAGGTGGACATATTGAAAAGAAAGAAGCAATTAGAAAAGTATTACTCACAATTAGTGATTGAAGGGGCAGTACGTTCTGCGATAATTGGAACTTCAATTGCGTTTTTTGTAGGGTTTATTGTGTTTACAATTGGATCGTTTACTGCACAAAATATACTGTTGCTGGGACTCGTAATTATTGCTGTTGTATCGGTGATTACTATTGTGATATTGTATTTTTTTCTTTACCGTCCAACAATGAAAACAGTGGCAAAAAGAATAGATGTTCTTGGGTTTGAAGAACGAGTAGTAACAATGCTTGAATTAGAAAATGATGATTGTTACATTGCAGAAGTTCAACGAAAAAACACAAATGAAACATTAGGTAAGTTTTCTCTTAAACTATTTGATCGTTATATTCTCATTAAACCTTTACTAATATTACTTGTCGCAATAACTTTAACAGGTAGTTCCATTGGACTCATGTTGACGAAAGTAAATGCAGCAAATCAACTTGTTGATCCCACAATTGAAGTTCCTGCTAGTGACGATCATATTCTTTTAGAAATGATAAATGAAATAATAAACATTATTTATGAATCTAATGCAAACCGTAACTTAAAAACCACACTATATGGAATGGTTATCGATTTAGAGAAACGAGTATCACAGTATGATAGCTATTTAGAAAAATATACAGATATTTTAGAAACAAGGAATGAAATATTACAAATGCTTGAGGATTCCATCACAGAACAAGAAGAATCTCTAAGGAATATTGCGGAAGAACTTCAAAAATATGAAACCACAGAAGTACTTGGAACAGCTATCTTGACCTGGGACGATAATGAGATTATCGCAGCATTTGATATCATGTATCATCGAATTGACAATTTACAAGGACAAGTTTTGTATGATGAAATGATGCAAACAGCACTTGATTTAGAACAAGCTTTGGCTGATTCATCAACAGGGACGAATCAAGGGATACATGATGCCATACAAGGATTAGCAGATGACTACAGATTAGGACTTGAAGAATACCAACCTGGTGAAGAAGCAGAGATGATTGAACACTTTAAAGAAAATATGGATCAAAGTTTATCTAAACTTCTAGCAGCAATTGATTCATTACTAGAAATGATTGAGGAATTGTCGGAACTGAGTGAGGATATTGATGATGAAATGAATGAAGGAGAAGAGTTCCCCATTTTCAAACCTGATCCACAAGATGGTGGGAGTAGTGAAGACTCTGAATATACAGCAATAGGGAACACAGTAATTGATGGTGAAACACCATATGAGGTAATCTATGACCCCTATTATGATGAAGCCATGGAATGGGTAATCGGAGAAGATATATCTGAAGAAATCAGACAAATGATTAAAAACTATTTTAATATGTTAAAGTAATTCAATTATCGTATCAATACAACAAACTATATATGTATCACTTACAAGAGTAAACATATCAGTACAACAATAATAAGGGAATAGTTTTAAAAATAAACAAGAGATGCATCTCAGAAGGGGTTTATATTATGGTTACAGAAAAAAGCCTAAAAACATTTAGCAAGAAAAGTGAGTTGATTTTTGAGCAATTAAAACGTGATTTTATTGGGCAAGAAGAAGTTGTCGAAAATACTGTTATTGCGATGATTGCAGGTGGAAACATTTTATTAGAAGGTGTACCAGGTATTGGTAAAACAAGATTGGTTCGTTCATTAGGAAGAGTTTTTGATCTTCCTTTTTCTCGTATTCAGTTTACACCTGATTTAATGCCGGCAGACATAACAGGTACAAATATTATCATGAAAGATGAGAAAGGGAATTCAAAATTCCAATTTCAACCTGGTCCCATCTTTAGTAATATCATCTTAGCTGATGAAATTAATCGAGCAACACCAAAGACACAAAGTGCACTCCTAGAAGCAATGCAAGAGCATACTGTGACAGTTATGGGTGACACTATGAAACTAAATGAACCATTTTTTGTTCTCGCAACGCAAAACCCAATTGAACAAGATGGAACGTATCCATTGCCAGAAGCACAAATGGATCGCTTTATGTTTAAATTAATCATCACCTATCCAAATTTAAAAGAACTGAATGAGATTGTCTCAATGACTCAGATAACCATGGACGAAGTTTCAGAAGCAGTGTGTAACGACAAAGAACTATTGACAATGCGTAGAACTGCAAAAGAAATTCCAGTAGCTAGAGATGTATTAACATACACAATGAAATTAGTAATGGCAACTCATCCCAATAGTGAATGTCCTGCGAATGTCTCAAAAAAATATGTACGTTACGGAGCAAGTCCTCGTGCTGCTCAAGCACTAATCACCGCAGCAAAAGTACGTGCACTAATTAATGGTCGATATAATGTGTCTTACCAGGACTTAAATATACTTGCTTGTCCTGTACTAAGACATCGTATCAAATTAAATTTTGAAGCAATCACAGAACATGTTACTACTGACGACATAATAAAAGAAATCATTAAAGAATTAGGTCATGATATAGATTTATCAATGGATAAATCTATGAAAGTAGTCAAGAAGACTGAGGAGAATACAGAACAACAAATATCTAACGATACAGAAGAAAAAACTCAGGAAGAACCTTTGAAAAAATCAAAGCGTTTCAGAAAAAAGTAACACGTGAAAGAAAAAATAATTAATGATGAGTTTATTAGTCGTTTAGAGACAATTTCCTTACACATGCAATCCCAGATGAAAGGATACTTTGGTGGAGATCATCGTACAAAAGCATACGGGAATACTGTTGAATTCGCAGATTTTAGAGAATATGCACTTGGGGATGATATAAGACGAATCGATTGGAACTTATATAGCCGTTTTGAAAAATACTTCATCAAGCTATTTGTTGATGAAAGACAAATGCATACACAACTCTTTTTAGATGGTTCTGCATCAATGGGTAAAATCAACAGGCAAAAAGCAGAATATGCAATCAGACTACTCGCTGCTCTTGGTTACTTATCAGTTAGAAAAATGGACAAAACATCATTTATGCTAATGAAAGGTGACTATTGTGAAGATTTATGTGGTGTTGTGACTGGGAAAGAAGCGTTCTATCTTAGTACTGCAACATTAGAAGAAATAACTTTTCAAGAGTCCACAGATATTGAAGCTGCAATATTAAATCTACGTAATCCTGGAAAAAATGATGGGTTATCTGTCATAATTTCTGATTTTTTAACAGATAGTAACTGGAAAAAAGCTGTGGATTATCTGTTGTATCATAAGAGACAAGTATTGCTACTCCAAATTCTATCACCTGAAGAAATTGATCCAAGATACAATGGAAGAACCATTCTAAAAGATTGTGAAGCTATTGATATACTTGACGAAAGAAACATGAAATTGCATATCACTAAAGCAAATTACCTAGCATATAAACAAGCTCTTGGTGATCATAGGGATGATATAAAAGATTTCTGCTCTTCTCGCGGAATTCGTTTTTTTAGTGTTGACTCAAGTACCTCGATTGAAAAGTTAATATTTGGGCAATTAATGGAATCAGGTGATGTCCGATGAGACTATCGACTCCTTTAGGCCTTTTAGGGTTAATTGGAATTATACTTTTAATCTTAATATATATCCTGAAACCAAAATATCAGGATAAATCTATTTCGAGTACATTTGTATGGAAACTTAGTTTGAAATATAAAAAACAAAAAATACCATTTCAATGGTTAAAAAGTTCGCTACTGGTTATCCTCCAATTTCTAATTTTAGGAATCCTTATTTTTTCATTAACGACTCCTTTAATAGAACTTGATTCTCATAGTGGTGAAAAAATAATAATATTAGATGCTTCAGCAAACATGCTTGCTGACAGTGATGGAATAACAAGATTCGAAAGAGCTATCAAAGAAATTGGTGTGTTAGCTGATACGACAACTCCTGACGATCGATTTACCGTTATTTTAGCAGGTAAAGAGGCCTCTTTTATTGCCAGACGATTAGATTCAGCACAGTACATTAAAGAACTATTATCTGAGTTATCAGGTACATATGAAAATGCGGATATAGATGTTGCATTAAAGCTAACAGAAGGAGTTCTAGCTGAAAATCCAAATGCAGAAATCATTCTTTTCACAGGAAATAAATATTCTGAAACTGGAGTGATTCAAGTCCGTGATATGTCTAATGATGAGTGGAATGTATCAATTCTTGATTTTTCATCAAAATTAAGCGATGGTTACTATGATTTCCAAGCAGAAATCGCAAGTTATAACCGAGACATTGACTGTAAAGTTTCTCTTTATATTGATGGGGAGTACCGAGATGTCAAAGTAGTAGAAGCTTCAGACAATGAAACAATAATTGTTGATTTTAAGGAACTTAACATTTTAGAGTATTCTAGAGCTGAGGTTATCGTAGATTACGACGATAATTTTTCATATGATAATCGTTTTCCAATCTTTGGATGGGAAAACGAAATATTTACTGTCCAATTAGTAAGTGAAAGTCCACGTTTTATTCAATCTGCACTGTTAACATTGGGTAACTTTAATATTAATGTTCCGATTGGATTAGGTGACGATTCTGACTTCCCAATTTTGTATGAAGGGTATGATTTATATATATTTGATGGAATACAACCAGAACATATGCCTGTAGATGGTACTGTCTGGATAATCAATCCAATTGTTATGCCAGAAGATACTGAGCTTTTGTTAGGTGATACTCTATCTGGTGGTTTTACATTGTCAGCTCCGAATCACATGAGTAAAGAAGAGCAAGAAATTTTAAAAAGCATTTCTCCATCAAATATTACAGTTTCATCCTATACCTATCTTACGAACTATGACTCTTATGATGCAATCTTAATGAATGATCAAGATCCCGTTGTTCTAGTGAAAGATATTGATGGGCAAAAACTTGTATTATTTGCATTTGATCTTCACAACTCAAATCTGCCAATTATACCTGAGTTTATACTGCTTATGTATAATTTGTCTCAGTATTCAGTGCAAAACATGATTAATCAAAATCTCTTTTATCCTGGAGATACTATAGAAGTTTATAAAAAAACAGCTGCTTTATATACAACAATCAGTTCAAAAGATGGAGACATTCAGTATGATGATTTTCCACTCCGTTTGATCGCACAAAAACCAGGTGAGTATAGTATTACACAAACATTAGCATCCGGAGAAGAAGCAACAAAGGACTACTTCATTCGTGTCGACAGATCACAATCAGATTTTGACTATGATTATGGTGTGTTATCTGACCCGAATACTCCCACTGAAGCTCAAAATGTGAATCGCGATACAATTGATATTATTGCTTATCTAACTGGTGTTTTAATGCTTCTAATGATTATTGAATGGGGGTTGCATTATAATGAGCATAATTAACTCAATAAAAATTCAATTTGATCATCCATGGTTCTTTCTCTTCTTACTTCCATTGATCGTATTAACGTTATTTCCATACTTTAGATTAAAACGACAACATCGAAGAGTAAGAAGTAGAATCACGTCTCTTGTTTTACGTGTCTCTGCCTTAGTAATTGCAGTGTTTTTATTAGTAGGGACGAATATTGAAACAAGATCAATCACAAAACGAGATGATATTATTATTCTTGTTGATAGTTCTGACAGTACTAGTTCCTCAATGGAACGAATAAATGAACAAGTAAAATTGATTATAGATGAAAGCAAAGGAGAATACGATATTGGTATTATCACATTTGCAAATGGAAACATCTATAATGTTAAATCTGATAATAATGTGAATACATTATATAATCAATATATTAACGAAAACAGTAGACCTGATGCGAGTGGTACAGATATTGCAGCAGCCTTAACATACGCAACATCATACATCTCAAATCCTAATAAAGGAAGAATTATTTTATTAACAGACGGAATTGAAACAGATGAATCCGCGCTTATTACAGTACGAGAAATTGCAAAATCAGGAGTACGAATTGATACGATTTACTTTACACCTACTAGCAACTACAATGAGGTCCAAGTAAATTCTGTGATGATTCCTGAACGAGTGATGGTTGGAGAAACAATTGAACTGTACGTTGATGCTCAAAGTACAGTAACAGGTTCTGGAATATTATCTGTTTATGACAATTTAACTTTAATTTATCAGGAACCGATTGTAATGAATGGATATGAAGAAACATTTGCAATAGATTATGCATTTAATACAGGTGGATTGCATGAACTGCACTTTGAAATTGAAAGTGAGTTTGATACAGTCATTGAAAATAATAGTTATTACTCATATGTAAATATTGAGTCCTCATCAAATATATTGATTGTAGATGGTACTGGTGAAGAGGCAGGATTCTTATCTAATTTACTAAATAGTGATAATGATGTTACAGTCGTAGGAGTTACCAACTTGCCCGTTTCAATAACCGCATTACAGTCATATGATGAAGTCATCCTTATGAATGTACAAAACAGCCAACTACCACCCACTTTTGTCCAAATGCTTGATGTGTATGTAAACCAGTTGGGTGGCGGATTACTAACCATTGGTGGTAATCAAGCTTATGATGAAGAAGACATGGCAGATTCTGCTCTTGAAGAGATGTTACCAATAATTTCTTCTACATCTGCAAGACCGATAGCAGTAATGTTTGTTATTGATTCATCAGGAAGTATGAAAGACATCATTTCTGATGCAAATAAATCCCGTTTCGAAATAGCTAAAGATGGTGCAGCTGCAAGTGTTAACGCCCTGTCAGACAGAGATTATTTTGGACTTGTATCTTTTAATATTGTTGCGAATGTTGCGATACCATTAACTCCAGCATCACGTAGAGAAGAAATCATAAAAGATATTGATGATCTGGAAGCTGGTGGAGGAACTGAGTATAAAGATGGAATAGAATTAGCAGCTTCAGCGCTAAAAACAATGAGCGATGTATATGTCAAACATATCATCTTTATTACCGATGGTGAACCAACAGATGAAAGAGAAGGGTATCTTGATGCTGTTAAAGGGTTGAGTGATTTCGATATTACATTATCTGGAATCGCGATATATCGAAGTAATTTCAATCAGTCTGAAATCGTTGAAGAACTAGCTGATATAGGTGATGGACAATACTACTTTATCCCAGATGCAACTAGATTGCCATTAATCATGGTAGAAGAAAGTAAAACGATTGGAATACAGCACATATATGAAGGGATATTCACACCAAGTATTATGAATTACACTTCAGTTGTTACCGGAATTGATGAATTACCAGCGCTTGTTGGATATTGCGGAACATTATTGAAAGAAGAGGCGACAATGGTACTGTCGTCCAATATAAAACTACCTATCTATGCAGAATGGGATTATGGTAGTGGTAAGGTAGGAAGTTTCACCAGTGATTTAAATGGTGAATGGTCTGCAAGCTACTTTTACGATGTTGAAGGAAAGACCTTGATAATAAATATCGTTAGTGGTTTGTTACCTGACAAATTAATTGATAATGAAGAAGTACAAGTAGAGTTCTTTGATAACAACTATTCCTCTACTGTAAGAATTACGAGCCTAATGGAAGATAATAACCAACTTACTGCAGAGGTAATAAATCCTGATGGAACAACCATTGAGATTGAACTGAGCAATATATCAGGTGGCGTTTTTGCTGGTGATTTTGAAACTACAGCTTCAGGTATCTATACTATTGCAATAAAAAATGATAGTAAAATTGTAGCCTATGAGTTTACATCTTTCTCTTATTCAAAAGAATATAATGTATTTTCTGATTATAATGCAGGATTCCAATTGGTTGAAGAAATATCTGTACTAGGAAACGGGAAAATGTTATTTAAAGCAGAGGGGATTTTCACAGAAGAAGCCCTAGAGATTGTAAACTCATATAATCCAAAGTTCGTCTTCTTAACTCTTATAATCTCCTGTTTCATCCTTGATATATTTGCTCGTAAATTTAAATTCAAGTGGCCTCATGAAATCATTCGTCATTTGTCTTCAAAAGCAAAGTAATATACAAATAAAGAAAAGTATTACACATCTGAAATCAAGGTACTACAAAAATAAATCAGCTTCATTTTGAAGGGAAGAAGGATTGGTACTGTGAAAAGATTAATAATTATATTAATATTAGTGTTTTTTATATCTGGATGTGGTAGAGTATCTGATTATAACTTAGATAGTAACAAAATAAGTAATACTAGCGAGTTAATTCATACGTTCAACGAAATGATAGAAGAGAATGGACATAACTCAAATGTAAGAGTGCCATATGATAGTATTGGGGTTTATATGTCTAAACGTTCAGAAGTATTTCAACTTGGTGGTATCTGGTACAATGTACAATCATCAAGCAAACAAGGAAGCTATCAGTTCGAAACCTTTGACTGTAGAAGTGTAGATTTAAAGCTTCATTGTCAACAAAATAAGTCTTTGAATGAGGTCGATGAACTAGTTGAAGAAATAACATTGGGTGATGCAGCAGATTTAATATCTGAAGTAGATATTAATTTACTTGTTGATTACCTGAAACAGGAGTACAAATTAGTTAATATTGAAAGTATAATGGTACAACTTAAGTTTTACTCATTTGATAATGAAATAATTACAGAGGATACATCAGACTACTTTGTTGAAATTCAGTGCAAGGAAGATGTCTGCCAAGAGGAGGAAAGTTTTGTCATAAATGGAATGAAAATTGTAGTAGTTGTAAACTTTAGTATTGGTGATGATGACGAGTCATTCAAAGTTTATTATGATTAATCTATTTAATATTAAGGAGAGGTCGTAGGTTCAACTCCTATTAGGGACAGTATTTTATAACTGTTAAGAAGTCATTTACTGGCTTCTTTTTTTTATGAATTACAAAGTACCTTTCTATGATATAATATTAAGCATGAGGGTTAAGGAGGATACTATGAAATTACTAACTAAGATTTACTTTTATGCTTTTCCATTAGTGTTAATACCATTTATGTTCTTACTGTATTATGGGAACATCTATTTATATAATATCTATACATTGATATTATTACTTATATTTATTATTAATGGGTTGTTGTTAAAGAAAGAAGAAATATTGGAAAGTTTTGAGATGTATTCAATCTCAATACAAAAATACAAAAAGTTTCGTATTTTTGTATTAGTTGTATTTATTGTTATTTATTTAATCCTGTTTATTAGATTTGTATTGAATGAGTTCATTGCTGGAATGGGGGGTGTATAGATATGATTAAATACATAAAAATGAGTATCCCTACAATCGTGCTAATAGTAATGATGTTACTACTACAGTTTGTCCCAGGATATTTTAGTACTATAACAACAACGGTACTAATAGTTGCCTATTTTGTTCATATGAAGTTTATAATTGATAAAAAGGAGATTAGTAAAGCTTTTGTCAATATGTTTGAGTTTTGCCTAATACTTCTTATCTATGTCACTGTTGTTGAGGTGATATTGTGAGACGTATAACGTTACTAGTTATGACTTTTCTTGTTGTTATCTTACTTAGCTCGTGTGGAGTAGAAAATCGAAGATATACTTATATTAATTATTTAGGATTATATAATGCAGAAACATACTTTGTTCTGTCTGATCAATGGGAAGAAGGTTCGAAACACCTTTACCGATTTGAAGATGATGAGTTTGTTTTTGTAAAAGAATTTAAGGATAGCTTTATCACATACTTTGCTGATGGGATTGTATTCTCATTGTCTTGGAACGGGAGATACGCTAATCCTGACTTAATTGAATATCATATCGATACTGGTGAGACAAAAGAATACACCCTTCCAGTTTATCCAGAGTTTGGAAGAATCATGGGTTATCATGACGGGGTATTAATGTTCTATAGTGCAGGACTTCAAAAATCAGGTGATGAATTATTAGTGTTGTATTCAACAATTACTAGTGAGGTAACTTATGAATATGATGGACTGGAGATTGATTTAGGATATGGTGTAGGTGATTTTGATTCTGAGTATATTTATCTTGCTAATGAAAGAGGAAATTATTCTGAAGCGTTTGAAGGAGTTAGAATCAACATTGAAACAGAAGAGATTGAGACTTATCAATCACCAGAAATGTATGTTTCATATGGTTATGATGATAATCAAATATTCTATACATCACAAATTGCTGATAGTAATGTTGCCTTTATTAATAAGGACGAGGTACCTACTGAGTTTTTTACAATGTACAACGACTATAAACAAAGAGTTTATTGTGATATAGAATCAGAGACGTTTATCTTTGCTGACAATGAAGAAGACACTATAGATATCCTTAAAGATGGAGTCTTTGAAACATATGACGTTCTATTTAATGATTATTCTTATGGATTCATTAACGATACACTATACTATACAATTGATGTAAAAACGTATGGTTCTATTTATAAAAGAGAAGTAGCTGTAATTAAGATTAGAGCTATTGTAAATAATGAAGTACTATATACTTCAGGTAATATAACAATATCAAATCAAAGTAAATGGGAAGAGAATTAAATTAAGTAATATCTAAATATTATAAAGCAACTCTGTTTAAGATAGAGTTGCTTTTTTTTGAGGGTGAAAATTCTTCTTATACGAAATAGTATATGATATAGTAAAATTGAGGAGGTGCTACAATGAGATTAGTAGATTTAGAGTTATTTAAATCAACTAGAAAACGTGTATCAATAAGTAATGGTTTATTCTTTGGATTGCCTGTTGGTGTTGTCCTTTTCTTATTAACAGTATCAACGGGATTCTTTGGAGCTATCCTATTTGGATTATTGTCAAGTGGTTTTGTTTTTGGTCTGATTTATATATTAAGAGAACTTACGCACAAAGGTGTTGAAAGAAAAAGATCTAAGCTTATTATTAATGGACCTCACATAGATGTTAGATTAAAAGGAGAAATGGGAATTCTTGAAATGTTAGAAGATAGAATTATCTTCCATCCTTTAACACCAGGTGGAGCCGAGAAGATGTTTGAAGTACAAGTAGATGAAGAACTTTATCTAGCAGTAGGACAAATTGCCTCTACGAAGATTGACGGTATAAGAAATCATAATGTTCAAGAAGGGTTTATCCTACTTAAAACAATGCCCAGTGGGTTACCAAGACAGTTTGTTTTCTATGATATTGATGATGCTTTAAATAAGGTATTTGAGATAATTGAAGGTATTAGTAAATACACTGAATAAACTAACAATGTAAAAGACAATTCAATTGAATTGTCTTTTACTTATATATTACTATATTTTATATGATATAATAATGATAGTGGAAGGAGATGATTATATGAAAAGTAAAGTAACTAGAACTACAAATAAAATTAGTTTATTTTTAGTTTTTTCTTTTTTCATAATTCAAGTCTTCTTACTCCCTAAGCAAAGTATCGTTATTAACTCTTTTAATAGTGAGTTGCTAATCTACGTGATAGGTACAATAATGACGATGGTACTATATTCGGGGACTTTATTCTTACTACAGTTATTGTTTGTATTAAAATGGAGAATCCATGTACCAATTAGATTTAACATAAAGGCTATTGTTGTTAATGTTGTTTTAAGCTACAAACAAAATATATTAAATAAACAAAACACTTATCGATTGAACTGTATTATTCGTTGTTGAAAATCAAGTTTATTTTTATTCTAAAAACTAAACTTGAAAGGAAAAATAATGAATAAAAAATTATGGATTACAGATGGATTACTATTCATCGTATTTTTCATTAGTTTTATTTGGACTAGTTTTAGTAGATTAATATTCTATCTAAAATATGGTTCATTATATCTAGCATTAGCTTTACTTGCTTATCTATTACTTAATCTTGTCTATACAAGACTCTTAAAGAAGACAAGTAATGATAGACAAATAGTTACTCTAGGTATATTACGTACAGTTAGTATTGGTGTTTTTTTAATTGCCTTAAGTGTATTAGAAGTTAGCTATATTAAAGAGCATGATACATATGAAGAAACATACTGTAGATACTATGATGACTATGGTAACTTGATATACAATTCGCAATTTGGGAATGGTTGTCCTGAAGTAGAGATTATTGATCAAGATAATAAGAATTTGATAGTGACTTTTAGTGAAACAAGAACAGGATATTTTGAGACATACCATTCAAATATAACAGCTAGGTCTTATACAGATATAAATATGACGTTTGATTTAAAAACAGAGATTAATATTAATTACTTCAGTAGTAGGATTAGAAGTGTTGATATTTTATACTCTAGGGTTTCATATTCCCTTGATAATGAAGATATAATATTCAATACAAGAGGAACAACCCATATCAATTATGAATATCTCTATTATGAGAATTCGATGGTGATAGACTCGATCAGAGGGAATGTTGATTCTGGCAATGAAATGGATGATGATATTGAAATGTATCATATGACAATTCCTGAGGAGAACTATTATCCTGTAAAAGAATATGCCTATAGAACATTCGAGGATGGCTATGAAGAAGTAAAGACATACTCGAGTATTAACAATGGAGCTTCAATGATTACCTCCACAACAAAAGTCTATGAGGAAGATAATGGTTTAATATTATATACAACACATCATCAGGATGACGATGCAAGAACTAAAACAGAAATTAGTGATGATACTATTACTCATAGCGAAAGCAACTATGTTGGGACAAATGCTGATGGAAGCTTAAGATTTGATTATGTCGGTACAAGGTATGACATGGGAGAATTTAGATATATGAAGACTGAAGAAATCTATATCGAAAATCATATAAGAAACACTTTTGGTAATTCATATATACCAACTATGAGATATCGATATATCTATGATCCTAATCCTCAAAATCAAATTATATATTCTCAATCAGAACCTAATATAGCGGTAAAGTTTAGTGAAACTGAATTTGGATTCAAATATGCTATATATCAAAAAGGCGAGATTGAAGAGAATGTTAGCATCTTAGGGTATGGCTCAAATCCAGGGATATCATGGATATACTCGCACAATCATAAAATGTTTAACGGTGAGATAGACGATGGATATATATATTCTAAGAACCCATTCTTCATATTCTATTATGGAGACTATTATAACTTTGATTAGGCAATTCAATTGAATTGCCTTTTCTTTTTACATATAATAAATATAGGAGGTAATATATGGGCGAAATAATTACATTTATAACAGTTGATAACTGTTTGGAAGCAATCGAGTTTTACAAGGAAGTATTTAATGCTGAAGTACTTGGTGATATGACAATGTTAGAAGATATACCTGGTATGGAAGAACACGAAGGAAAAGTAGGACACTCAACAATAGGTATTGGAGAGAGTAAATTTTTTATGAACGATGCTTTAGAAGAATTCCCAATGGCTATTGGTGACCGAGTTCAATTAGTTTTGGATATGGAAACTGAAGATGAGTTAAGAATTGCTTTTGGAAAACTTGTGAATGAAGGAGAACTTATTGTAGAACTCCAAGAAGTACACTGGGGTGCCCTGTTTGGAACGGTCAAAGATAAGTTTGGTGTTACTTGGCAACTCTATTATGGACATAAATAAATCGCTTATTAAAGCGATTTATTTTATTACAATACTATTTATCGTATGATTAAATGAAATAATGTAAGGGAATAAATGTGAATAAATGCAACTTTCATTGTTTTAATCTTTGAAAAAGTGTAAAATATAAGTGGGTGATTTTATGCTTAAACGAAAAATTAGTGAATATTTAGTGAATTGGAATGAAAAAGAACATAAGAAATGTCTGATAATTGATGGGCCAAGACAAGTAGGTAAAACTCACATTATCAATGAATTTATTGCTAACCACTATGAGGAAAATCATGTTTTTTATATTGATTTTAGAGATAATTACCGAATTAGTAGAATCTTTAAAAGAGGATTAGACATCTCGAGAATCTATCAAGAGATTAAATTGAATGCTCCAGAGAAGAGACTTATTGAAGGTGAGTCGATTATCTATTTTGATAATATTCAATTATGTCCTGAGATACTACCATACTACCGAGCTTTTACTGAGGATGGTTTATACACGATTATATCTTCTGGAAGTAGCTTGGATGTTGTTCTAAAAAGCTCCTCTAAGTTTCCAATTGGTTTCTTTGATAGATATCATTTAGATAGTTTAGACTTTGAAGAATTCTTATGGGCAAACGGTTATGATTTAGAACAAGTCCAGTACTTCTTTGATCTCTACCATAATAACGAATTGAAAGATTCTTCTATCCATGGGTTATTAATTGATTTATTTAGTGAGTACTTAGCAATTGGGGGTATGCCTCAGGTTGTAAGTGAATATAGAAAACAACATAATTTTAAACTTGCATTTGACCTTCAAAGAAAGATTATTGATACTTACTATATGGAGATGGAAGTACATACTAGACATACAATGTATGCAAAAGTAGTTGATTGCTTTGAATCAATCCCTATCCAGCTAACTAAAGACAACAAGAAGTTTCAGTACCGTTTAGTCTCAGAAAACGGTAGAGCGACGATGTATAAGAAGAGTGTTGATTGGTTAGTAGATTCAGGAATTGCCATAAAATCATATAATGTATCTAAGCCTGTAAGACCAATTAACGAGAACAAGAAAGAACAAACTTTTAAGTTATACATTCATGATCCTGGGCTATTAGTATCAATGTACGGGGAAAATACCCAGTTAGAAATACTGAAAGGTAATTTGCGTGTAAAGAATAGCGCAGCACTCGAAAATGCAGTAGCGACTATTTTACACCGTAATAACTATGATTTATATTACTTTGAGAAAAACAGTACTTTAGATATAGATTTTATCCTAACAATGAACAGAGAAATTATTCCTTTACTAGTTAAAGAAGCAGATAACGCTAAGAGTAAAGCATTGAAATCATTAGAGGATAAATACGGAATTTATACTGGATTAAGATTATCTAGTTTAAGTAGTTTAGAAGGAACTAGTAAGAATATCGTCCCTGTATATATGGCAATGAACCTAGAAAAGTAAACATTTTCACAAAATTTCTAATAAAAAACAATTGAATATTCCCTTAGTTTAGGGTAATATTCTTTTTGTATGCTTTTACCCAATTAAATTTGGGAGATAATAGTTGACACACCTGCAACTGTGATATATAATGTATATGCTATTGAATAGGAAAACATATGGGTTGATTACGATTAGCCCTAATTTTTATGAAAAAAGCGAACCACCTGGATGCGTGGATCACTCAGTGAGAGGAGGAACCGATTTCTATGCCTACTATTAATCAGTTAGTTAGAAAAGGAAGAACAAGTAAAGTTAAAAAATCTAAATCACCTAGTTTAAGCGTTGGTTACAATTCAATTAAGAATGTAAATACTAACAATGCTAGCCCACAAAAACGTGGAGTTTGTACACGTGTTGCAACTATGACACCTCGTAAACCTAACTCGGCTTTAAGAAAATTTGCTCGTGTTAGATTATCAAATGGATTGGAAGTAACAGCTTATATTCCTGGTGAAGGACATAAATTACAAGAACATAGCGTTGTATTAATTCGCGGTGGACGTGTAAAAGACTTAGCTGGTGTTAGATACCACATTGTACGTGGTACACTTGACACTACTGGAGTTGAAGGTAGAAAACAAGGTCGTTCTAAATACGGAACGAAAAAAGCATAATTATAATTTAAAGTTGAAAGGAGGAACAAGTTATGCCTCGTAAAGGTCACATAGCAAAAAGAGATGTTTTACCAGATCCAATTTATAGCTCAAAGTTAGTTACTAAATTAATCAATAACATCATGCTAGACGGTAAAAAAGGAACAGCACAAAAAATATTATATGGTGCATTTGTAAAAGTTGAAGCAATGTCAAATCAACCAGCCATTGAAGTCTTCGAAGAAGCTTTAAATAACATTATGCCTACATTTGAAGTTAAATCAAGAAGAATCGGTGGACAAAACTATCAAGTACCTGTGGAAGTTAGAGACGAAAGAAAATATACATTAGGTTTAAGATGGTTAACATTATATGCAAGACTAAGAAATGAAAAAACGATGGAAGACAGATTAGCGAAAGAAATCGTTGATGCTGCAGCAGGAAATGGTGCGTCTGTTAAGAAAAAAGACGATACTCATAGAATGGCTGAAGCTAACAAAGCATTCGCTCATTATCGTTGGTAGAAAGGAAATTTTGAAATGGCACGTGAATATAGTTTAAAAATGACTCGTAACATAGGGATCATGGCTCATATCGATGCTGGTAAAACTACTTGCACTGAACGTATTTTGTACCATACTGGTAAGATTCATAAAATTGGTGAAACTCATGATGGAGCTTCTCAAATGGACTGGATGGCACAAGAACAAGAACGTGGAATTACAATTACATCAGCAGCGACAACTGCTCACTGGAAAGAACACCGAGTAAATATTATTGATACCCCGGGTCACGTAGACTTCACGGTGGAGGTATCAAGATCACTTCGTGTACTTGACGGTAGTGTTGCATTATTAGATGCACAAGCAGGAGTTGAACCTCAAACTGAAACAGTTTGGAGACAGGCAAACGATTATAAAGTACCAAGAATCGTATTTGCTAATAAAATGGATAAAATTGGTGCAGATTTTGAATTCAGTGTTAAAACATTAGAAGACCGTTTAGGTGCTAATGCAGCTGCAATTCAATGGCCAATCGGAGCTGAAAATGACTTTGATGGTATAATTGATTTAGTTGAAATGAAAGCATGGCACTTCGACGGCGGAGCCGATGAAATGCCAACTGAAATGGAAATTCCAGAATACTTACAAGAAAAAGTTGAAGCAAAAAGAATGGAATTAATCGAAACAGTAGCTGATTTTGATGAAGAATTAATGATGATGTACTTAGAAGGTGAAGAAATTGATGGTAAAACATTAAAAGCAGCAGTTCGTAATGCGACTTTAGCAGTAGAATTCTTCCCAGTATTATGTGGATCAGCATTTAAAAACAAAGGTGTTAAATTATTACTTGATGCAGTAATTGCTTACTTGCCTTCACCTCTTGATGTAGCAGCAGTTGTTGGTACAAACAAAAAAGGTGATGACGTAGTCTTAGAAGCTTCTGATGAAGGACAATTCTCAGCACTAGCATTCAAAGTAATGACAGATCCTTTCGTAGGGAAACTTACATTCTTTAGAGTTTACTCAGGTAAATTAGCTAAAGGGTCATATATAAGAAACGCTACAAAAGATAAAAAAGAAAGAGTTGGACGTATTTTACAAATGCATGCAAACTCTCGTGAAGAAGTCGATATGGTATTTTCAGGAGACATCGCTGCTGCAGTAGGGTTGAAAAACACTACTACAGGTGATACATTATGTGCAGATAAATCGTACATCATCTTAGAAAAAATGGTTTTCCCTGAACCAGTAATCAGTGTTGCTATTGAACCAAATTCAAGAGCAGACCAAGATAAAATGGGGATTGCTTTAAGCAAATTAGCTGAAGAGGATCCAACATTTAGAACTTATACTGATCAAGAAACAGGACAAACAATCATTAGTGGTATGGGTGAATTACACTTAGATATCATTGTTGATCGTATGAAAAGAGAATTTAAAGTTGAAGCAAATGTAGGTGCACCTCAAGTATCTTACAGAGAAACAATTACTACATCTGCTGAAATTGAAGGGAAATTCGTTAGACAATCTGGTGGACGTGGACAATATGGACATGTTTGGATTAGATTTGAACCGAACCCAGAAAAAGGTTTTGAATTCGTAGACAAAATTGTTGGTGGGGTTGTACCTCGTGAATATATTCCTGTAGTAGGAAAAGGACTTAACGAACAACTAGCAAGTGGTATCTTAGCTGGTTACCCATTAATTGATTTAAAAGCAACATTATACGATGGATCATATCATGATGTAGATTCAAATGAAATGGCATTTAAAGTGGCAGCTGGTATGGCACTTAAAAAAGCAAAAGATGCTTGTAATGCAATCTTGTTAGAACCAATCATGACTGTTGATGTTATTATCCCTGACGAATACTTAGGTAATGTTATCGGAGATATCACTTCAAGACGTGGTCGTATCGAAGGTCAATCACAACGTGGTAACGCACAACAAGTGACAGCTAAAGTACCTTTAGCAGAAATGTTCGGATATGCAACTAGTTTACGTTCAAACACTCAAGGACGCGGGAACTATGTTATGCAACCTTCTCACTATGAAGCATGTCCAAGAAGTATTGCCGACGAAGTAATTAAGAAACGTAACGGCTAATACATTGAATTTTCTTGCATTATTATGCATAATGCGATAAAATATTAACGGAAATTTATAAACAAAAATAATTGAAAAAATTAGGAGGAAAACTTAATGGCTAAAGCAAAATTCGTCCGTACGAAACCTCATATGAACGTAGGTACGATCGGACATGTAGACCATGGTAAAACTACATTAACAGCTGCAATCGCAACTGTATTATCAAAAAGAGGAGTAGGGGAAACACAAGCTGCTGACTATGCTTCTATCGATAACGCACCAGAGGAAAGAGAAAGAGGAATTACAATTAACACAGCTCACATCGAGTATGAAACTGAAGGACGTCACTATGCACACGTTGACTGCCCAGGACATGCCGATTACGTTAAAAATATGATTACAGGTGCTGCACAAATGGATGGTGGAATCTTAGTAGTTTCTGCTGCTGATGGTGCTATGCCTCAAACACGTGAACACATTTTATTAGGACGCCAAGTTGGTATCCCTAAATTAATCGTATTCATGAATAAAACTGATCAAGTTGATGATGATGAGTTATTAGAATTAGTAGAAATGGAAATTCGTGAATTATTAGACGAGTACAATTATCCAGGTGATGATATTCCAGTAATTATGGGTTCTGCATTATTAGCATTACAAGGTGATGAAGCTCATGAAGATAAAATTATGGAATTAATGAAAGCTGTAGATGAGTATTTTGAAGATCCAGTTCGTGAAACTGACAAACCATTCTTAATGCCTATTGAAGATGTATTCTCAATTACAGGTCGTGGTACTGTAGCTACTGGTAGAGTAGACCGTGGTACTATCAAAGTTGGAGAACCAGTTGAAATCGTAGGGATCAAAGATACAATTACTACTGTATGTACAGGTGTAGAAATGTTCCGTAAATTATTAGATCAAGCAGAAGCTGGAGATAATATTGGTGCATTATTACGTGGTACTAAACGTGAAGAAATTCAACGTGGACAAGTATTAGCAAAACCTAAATCAGTTACTCCACATACTAAATTTGAAGGTCAAGTTTATGTATTAAGTAAAGAAGAGGGTGGACGTCATACTCCATTCTTCAGTAACTATCGTCCTCAATTCTACTTCAGAACTACAGATGTTACAGGTATAATTGAATTACCTGCAGGTGTTGAAATGGTAATGCCTGGTGACGATGTAACTATGATCGTAGACTTAATTCATCCAATCGCGTTAGAGCAAGGTACTAAATTCTCTATCCGTGAAGGTGGACGTACTGTTGGTGCTGGTAACGTTTCTAAAATCATAGAATAATACCGCATAAAACAAAAATAACTAAAAGAGACTTTTAAAGTCTCTTTTTTATTTATATTCACATATTTTCCATTAAAAATAGGACTTCATTTGTTATAATGTTAGTTAGGTGATAAATATGTTAATAGATACCCACTGTCATTTAAATACAGATAGATTTAAAGACAACGTAGAAGAAGTAATAAACAGAGCATTAAATAACGATGTAAAGATTATGATTGTTGTTGGTTTTGATCATAAAACTAACAAGAAAGCAATTGAACTTGCTGAAAAATATCCCTTTATCTATGCGACTGTAGGGTTTCACCCGACAGAAGCTAAAGATATAAAAGAAAGTGATTTTGAAGCATTGATACCATTACTATCACATAAGAAAGTAGTAGGAATTGGTGAATGCGGATTAGACTTTTATTGGGATAAAGATCATATAGAAGAACAAATCAATGTATTCAAAAGACAAATTGATTTATCATTTGAATACAACTTACCACTTATTATTCATATGAGAGATGCTAGTGAAGCAACTTATAATGTTTTAAGTGATTATAAAAAGCTTAAAGGGATTATGCATTGCTATAGTGGTAGTGCTGAAATGTCAGAGCTATTTATTAAATTAGGATTACATATAAGTTTAGGTGGACCTGTAACATTTAAAAATGGGCATAAACCTAAAGAAGTAGCTAAACAAGTTCCCCTTGATTATCTGCTTGTAGAAACAGATTCACCATACCTTTCTCCTCATCCTTTTAGAGGAAAAACAAACGAACCAGCAAAAGTAAAACTTATTGCTGAAGAAATCGCAAGATTAAAAGAAATGACATATAAAGAAATTGCTGAAATAACTACTAAAAATGCAATTAGATTATTTGACTTAAAGGAGCTGAACTAAATGAGAAAGTACTTACTATTTATTACATTAGCTTTAGGAATAGCCTTAACTGGTTGTTATCTTCCTGAGGACACAGATGGAGAATATTTAACAACCGAAGAGATAAATGCTTTGATTGATCAAGCTATTGAGGATCAACAATCAGAATTATTAGGTGATCTAACTGATCAAGAATTAAGAGAATTAATTCTTGAAGTAATGCCTGAAAATGAAATAATTACAACATTTAATCTAGCATCTTTTGAAGATGCTGTAACTGATATGATAGAAATTGCTGGTAGTGGGGTTATTGGATTATCTGTTGCAACTGATACAGATGATGGAATTGCCTATGGAACTGGTAGTGGAGTTATCTATAAAAGAACATTGTCAGAAACTGATTTCTTATATGATTACTATGTGGTAACTAACGAACACGTTATTGGTAATGTTGATGAAATAGTAGTTGTATATGAGAAAAATGGATTACTATTTCAAATACCATTTGAATATATAACTGTTTTAGGGACAGATACTCAAACTGATTTAGGTGTTATAAAATTCACATCGAGTGAAGATTTTACAGTAATTGAGTTTGCAGACTCATATCAAATTGAACTAGGAGATTTTGTATTTGCTTTAGGTAATCCTCTTGGATTTGATTATTATGGTACTGTAACAATGGGTGTAATTAGTGGATTATCTAGATACTATAATGAAGATGTTGTCGATGGATTTGACGCTACTGTAATCCAACATGATGCTGAGATTAGTCCTGGTAATAGTGGTGGTGCTTTACTAGATATAAATGGTGATTTGGTTGGAATAAACTTCATGAAAATTGTCCGTGATGACGTTGATGGAATTGGCTTTGCTATTCCCTCAAACACGGTAAAAAGAATTGCCGAAGATTTAGAAGATGATGGGTTAATATCTGCGCCATATTTAGGTATTACTACCTTTGCACAAATCAATGATTGTGGGATGGATTTTGGAGTTTGTATCAGTGATGTTGTTGCTGGATTCCCTGCCGATTTAGCAGGTATAGAAATTGATGATGTTATTGTTGGATATCTAAATGAAGGTATGACTGAATTCATGGAAATCAATAATTTTAATGATTTACGAGAAGCAATTCTTAACTCAAGTGTTGGTGAATCTATCACATTAAAATATGTTCGCGACGGTGTAGAATATACAAGCGATGCGACGATACTAATCGAAAGACCATAAAAAAGAGGTTATCCTCTTTTTTTTATGGTTGAATATATGTATAATGGTACTAACGAGGTGATTTATATGCGCAAAGCAATATTAGAAAGAGTAAGCACTAGAACCTTTGGAAAAGAAGTTCTTAGTAAAAAACAAATCGATGAGATTAAAGCAGTAATTGACAAATATAAAGGAATCAAAGGTCCTTTTGGAAACTCATTTGAATTTACTTTTAATCTAAATTCAAACAATGAAGGTAAAAAACAAAAGATAGGCTTTTACGGTATGATTAAAAATGTACCAGCTTATATTGGTGGAGTATCACTCGATACCAGGAACTCAATTATTGATTTTGGATATTTATTTGAAAAAGTAATTCTCGAGTTAACAACACTTGGTTATGACACTTGTTGGCTAGGGGGAAGTTTTAGAAGAAGTACTTACCGAAAAAAACTTGCACCTAACGAAGTTATACCTGCTATTTGTCCTGTTGGACACAGAGCAGACCAAAGAAGTTTCTTAGATAAAAGAATTAGAAGTGCAGCACAATCGCATAAAAGATTACCGTTTGGGACTTTGTTCCAGTATTTCGATGAGGAAAAAGAGTTGGAGGAAACAACTGATTCTCGCTTTATCGACATTATGCATTTAATTCAAAGAGGACCTAGTGCTTCTAATAAGCAACCATGGCGTTTCTTTGTAGCTGAAAAACATGATGTTATATATGCTTATCTAGAAAGAACTGAAGGTTACGGTATTGCTTTAGGATATGACATCCAAGCTTTAGATGCAGGGATTGCACTTGCTCATTTAGAAATAGGTTTAGAAAATTACGACTTTAAATTTGATAGAGAAGAAGAAACTAAAGGTGTCTTCTTTGATGGTTTAGAATATATTATGACTTACAAAAGAGCGATTACTGAATAATTGCTCTTTTTTCTTGTAATAATTTAGTAATTAAAGTAAAATATATAAGGCTTAAAAGGAGTTGATATTATGGGACTTACTGCAGGAATAGTAGGACTTCCAAATGTTGGTAAATCAACATTATTTAACGCAATAACACAAGCAGGTGCATTAGCTGCAAACTACCCGTTTGCGACAATAGATCCAAATGTTGGAGTTGTAGAAGTACCTGATGAAAGAATAAATAAATTAGTAGAAATTGTTAACCCAAAGAAGACAATTCCTACAATCTTTGAATTTACTGATATTGCTGGTATTGTTAAGGGAGCTTCAAAGGGTGAAGGGTTAGGGAATAAATTCTTAAGTCACATCCGTGAAGTAGACGCAATTGTTCAAGTTGTTCGTGCTTTTGATGATGATAATGTAACTCATGTTGATGGAAAAGTAGATCCAGTTCGTGACATTGAAACGATTAACTTAGAGTTAATCTTTGCTGATTTAGAAGTAATTGAAAAAAGACTTCCTAAAATCGAGAAGAAAGCACAGTTAAAAGTGGATAAAGAATGTGTTTATGAATATGGGGTATTAAAGGAAATTCAAGAAACATTACTAAATGATAAACCAATTAGATCAATGAAGTTAAATGAAAACGAATTGTTTTTAATTAAAAACTTCAATTTCTTAACGCATAAACCAATGTTATATGTTGCTAATATTACTGAAGAGGAAATAGCTGATTATGACGATAATGAATATGTAAAAACAATCAAAGAGTTTGCTGCTAATGAAGGTAGTGAAGTTGTAGTTATAAGTGCCAAAATTGAATCTGAGTTAAGTGAATTAGATGATGATGAGAAAATGATGTTCTTAGAAGAACTTGGTGTTACTGAACCAGGTTTAGATAAACTAATCAAAAGAAGTTACTTCCTATTAGGTCTTGAAACATATTTTACAGCGGGACCACAAGAAGTAAGAGCATGGACATTTAAACGAGGTTATAAAGCTCCTAAATGTGCAGGAATCATTCATACTGATTTTGAAAAAGGATTTATTAGAGCAGAAACTATTAAATTTCCTGATTATATTAAATATAAGGGAGAACAAGGTTGTAAAGAAAATGGTAAAATGCGTCTTGAAGGTAAAGACTATATTGTTCAAGATGGCGATGTAATGCATTTCTTATTTAACTTATAAATAAAGTAAAAAGGTTATGAATTCATAACCTTTTTTATTTAACCTTACATGGTATAATTGAGTTAAGAGGTGATAATATGTCATTATATCTTTTAACTGCTTTTCCTAAAACAGAGTATGGTGGGAATAAGGCAGGTGTATATTTAGATGCTGATAATCTTACAGAAAAAGAAATGAAAAAGATTGCTAAAGATGTTGGTTTTAGTGAGACTGCATTTGTGATGAAAAGTGATGTTGCTGATTTTAGAGTTAGATTCTTTACTCCTACTAATGAAGTTGATTTATGTGGTCACGCTACTATAGCTACTTTTAATCTTTTGAGGGATCTAAAAGTTATTGAAGTTGGGACATATACTCAAGAAACAAAAGCGGGTGTATTGAAACTTATAATCAAAAAAGATGAAGTATTTATGGAACAAGTTCTTCCTGAGTTTTATGAGGAACTTAGTTATTCGGATATTAGTACTTGTTTTAGCAATAGTCATTACACTAACGATGACTTACCTATTCAAATAGTTTCAACAGGAATCAAAGAAATATTTCTTCCTGTAAAAGACACAAAAACACTAAACAAATTGAAGCCTAATTTTGAAGAAATAATTGAGGTTTCAATTAGACATAATGTAATTGGTATTCATGCTTTTACTCTCGCTGAAGACTGTGATGCATACGGTAGAAACTTCGCTCCAGTAGTAGGAATAAAAGAAGAAAGTGCAACAGGAACTTCTAATGGAGCGCTTGGTTGTTACATCTATAAACATGCTAATAAAAAAGAAAAATATGTTTTAAGACAAGGATATGCAATGGACTTACCTAGTGAAATAATAACTAAGTTAGAAATAAAAGATAATGAAATTAAGAAAGTCCTTGTTGGTGGAAGTGCAAGAATAATTAAAGAATAAAGGACTCGAAATTGAGTCCTTTTTTTTGATGATTAACTTGGTTGCTTGTTTTTGAAGTATTTCTTTGCATTATAAGTATAGAAAATTAAGATCAAAGCAGCAATTGGTAAATGGGTATTGTAAATATGACAATACAATCGTGACTCGAAAACAGGGGTTTTATAGGTAACTTTGGATATTAAAATATTATTAAATATGTCATAACTCACTGAATAAAAATCATCGTTTTGAGAAGTATAAAGAATATCATTGAAGTCGAAATACTTGTAAAGAAAATTTGATTCTATAAATATTGGCTTTGAGTGTGAGATAGGGATAAAATTCTCATTCAATATATAAAAATCAGATGAACTCGTTTCATAAGGACGTGAAGCAATGAAATAATCCCCAAAACTTGAGAAATTCCCATATAAGTTTTCTGGATAATTTAATGTATTGAGTTCCTCTGTAGTAGGGTTATATGAATATAGTGTTTTATCATCAAAGGTCGCACTCCTTTTACGTAAAATGATTCTGTTTTCTTGGATGCTTATTACTAAATAATTGTCATTGATTATACTAGAAGTGCAATTTGAATCATAATGAGGAATCTCATCACAATAATAAACTGGAATCTCATTAGATACCATCATGTAGTTATAGACCTCGTCATTTACGTGTATTGTTTCCTTTGTAGAAGTATTGTCGTCATTGATAGTTATTAATGTGTATTCCATGTTGTCATCATCATATGCAATATTTCTTGGTGTTATTCTGAGTTTATCATCCACAAAGAACATACCTCTATATAGAGATGTTGAATCAATTAATTCTACATTGCTACCCTCAATTAAATATAAACCATGTGGATTATTAAAATATAGGTTCCCATTGTATTCCTTAAAAATGTGCATCGAACTAAGGTTCATGAAACTGTTATTCAATTCATCAGAGTATGTACTTAAAATAATTGTAGTCTCTTGAGTTTCTCTATTAAGAGCAGATAAATATATTGTAAAATTATAAATGTCATCAACCTTGTCTAAATGGAATAGTGAGACATATACGAAATCATCAGTTATATAAGCACCTTTGAAATCATCTTTTTCGTTATAACCTTCTACCTTTGCTTCTAACTCCAAAACTGCATTGTCAGGAAGTTCTAAATGGTTATCTTTGCCGTAGTAAATACTAGAAGAGTTTAATAATGGTATATTGAAAACGACGCTAATAAATGAATATATTAAGACAAACATAGTAATAATAGTTAAAGGTTTTGTTTTATCTTTTGTAATTTTGTATCCTAGTGGATTAGTATGTTGAACTATATATTTCTTGTAAATAGTGAGTAAGACTAAGAGGGACAAAAAAAGTAAAAACATCATTATTGGTATGTATAAATAAATGTTGAGAAACCTCAGTATTGTAGCAAAGATAGACATTACTAGTGAAACGAATATAGTTCCAGAAGTAGAAATAGTAATACCTCTAATAAGTTGTCTTAGTAAAGGAGAACCTGAATCTAATACAAAAATGATTAAAAAAACTATGCAAACCATCACTGTTGCCCAGTTCACAAAAACTAAGTTGGTAGGCAATAACCAATAAAAAACTGTACTAAAAAATACTCCAACAATTATCGTTGATAAAATGAAGGAGTACAATATCCTTATGATTATATTAAAATAAAAATGTTTCAGCCTATAGAAGAATAAAATAGCACCCAAAATCAGTATACAAATTGCCTCAATCCACAACATAAATAACACCTTCCTTACGAGTATTCTATTTTATTTCTAATAAAAAGTCAAAGGCAAAGTTTATGGCGACCTTAAAGAATTTTTTTTGAAAAAACATAAGTAAAAATAACTAAAATAATGTATAATATTATGGGGTGGTTTTAATGAGAACAGCAGTAGTTACTGTCGGAAAAGAATTACTAACAGGAAGAACAGTTAATACTAATTTAAGAACAATCGCAATGAAACTTAAATCAATTGGTATTGATGTTAACATTTCTTATGTTATTGATGACTTAAAAAAAGAGTTTAAAAGGGTATTAGACTTCATGAATGAAGATCTGATTATTTTTACAGGTGGACTTGGTCCAACTGTAGATGATATTACTAGAGAAACGGTAATAAATTACTTTGATGTTGAGACTTATCAAGATCAAGATACTTTAGATAATATTAAAGCAATGTTTGATAAAGCTGAAGTAGAAATGAAATCTAGTAATAATAAACAAGCATTATTCCCAGTTGAATCAGTAAAACTAGGAAATGATTTAGGGACAGCTCCAGGAGTTTATTTTAAAGTTGGTAAAAAAAGAATTATTTTACTACCTGGTCCTCCACATGAATTATATCCAGTTTTAGATGAAGCAATTGAAATTATAAAAAATGAACTTGATATCAACTTAATTTCACGAGGATTTAAATTAGTTGGTACTGGTGAATCTTCAATGGAAAATAACCTTAAAGGTTTCTACGGAGTTCATCCTAAAGTTAATGTTGCACCATATGCTAATGTTGGTGAAATAAAGTACATCTTTACTTCAAGTGACACAGATGCATTAGATAGAGCTATGGTAGATTTCTATAACAAGTATAATCAGTTTATCTTTGGTGGTTTAGAAGATACTTTAGAAGGCGTTGTTATTGATTTATTAAGAGATCACGGTAAAGTTCTAGCAGTTGCTGAAAGCTGTACTGGTGGAATGTTATCAAGTCGCTTAATTAATGTAAGCGGAGCTTCGCGTGTCTTTAAAGAAGGTCTTATAACTTATGCCAATGAAGCAAAGATGAAATACCTGGATGTAAAACTTGAAAATCTTAAAAAGTTCGGGGCGGTAAGTCCGGAAATTGCTAAAGAGATGTGCGATAATTTATGGGATAAATCAGATGCTGATATTACAGTTAGTGTAACAGGTATTGCTGGACCAAATGGTGGCAGTGAACAAAAACCTGTTGGGTTAGTATACTTTGGTATTAACTTTATGGGGAAAACAACAATTCACCGTAAAGTCTTTAATGGGAACAGAGAAATGATTCGTATTCGTTCTGTAATATTTGCTTTAAATATGTTACGTGAAATCTTATTAAAGAATGAAAATGATGAAACTTTCGTTAAATAGTGAAATCCTAAATGCAGTACCATTAAATGAATATTACCAAAAAGATATAAAACATAAAGGCTTAATATTTATCCAACATGGCTATCAATCTAACAAAGAATATGGTGCTGATTATCTTGCTTTAACTTTAGCTAGAATGGGTTACTTTGTTGTAAGTATTGATGCATATAAACACGGTGAAAGAATCGAAGAACCTTATTTATCTAAGAATGAACAAGGGATGTTGTTAGAAGCACCAGCTGTTATTAGACATACATCGATCGATATTATAAAACTACATAGAATTCGATATAAGGAACGATTCCCTAAATTTGACTTAATTGGTATAAGTATGGGAGCAATGATTGCTTACTATACTGCGACTAAAACGGATAAGATAAGAAACCTTATCCCCGTTATAGGAACTCCTGACTTTATGTATCAAGCAAATCATAATTTAACAGCAGCAGGAATTAAAGTGGATGAGTATTTAAATGAAGATGCAATTAACTATCTAGAAAGAATTAGTCCAATAAATAAAGTAAGTAGAATGAAATATGAGAAATTGCTAATGCTTAACGGTACAATTGACGAAATTGTTCCAGTAATTCCAACTGTGAGATTTATAGAAGAATATGACCCTCATAATTATGAATTTAAGACATATGAAACGGGACATGATGTACATAGAAAAATGCAGTTAGATATTTTTAACTACTATAAGTAATAAAAAAGGTAACCATTAAATTGGTTACCTATTTTTTTATTATTTTTGGTTTTGCTTGTGGCCAGAATTTAGAAGTTATATCAATCTTCTTTGGTTTTAATTGATAAAGTTTTTGATTGGTTATAACACTTTCTAATCCACCAAGTCCTGGTGTATAAGGACCTACTTTTAAATATGTTAAGTTTAGCTTTAATTTTCGTGGGACATCTTTATATTCTTTTGAAGTATATAAAGCAGTTTTGAAACCACGTCTTTTTGCTTCCTTAAGCATTTCATTTAGCTGATCTAAATACCATTCTCCACCTAAGAAACAAACGGTACTAGCTTGGCCTTGATACTTAGCAAGGAGTTCTTTGAAGAACTCAAAACTTAAGTAATGGCCATTAGCTGGATTATGTAAGAATGGACTATGACATCCTGTGCAAGGTCCACCACAACCGGTGATGCTTAAACATAATGTTATCTCACTAGGAATCTCGTTAAAAGTTATACTATATTTATGATATCTCATGTGAATAAGCGCGAACGTGTTCTTCGGTTTGACGATCTTTTGAGAAACTTTTAACGCGTTTTAGATATCCGATTACTCTAGTCGCGTAATCGATATTTGTACTACCACATTTAGGGCATTTAGTATGAGTTGATTTATCAATGTAATCACAATCATTACATACGGTGTTTTTAACATTAACAGTCCAATAATTTGTTTTGTTGATAGCTGCTACTTTTAGTAATTGCTTATATTGTTCAATATCGAGATGCTCATCTAAGTTGAGATGAAGTGCACTACCACCATCGAGATATTTATTATATTTAGAACCATGGAGAATAAACTTGTCTATTGGATTTGTTTTTTCTGATTCAACAACGTAGAAATAACTATTGTAGCAATCACGTGCTACTTTTAATCCCTCTGCTTGATCCCATTTAGCATTCTTAACACCTAAGTTTTCGGCAGGAACAAATTCAGTATTAAACATAACTCCATATTTTTCTTTAGCTAATTTATTTTGTTCGAAGATAGGATAAAGTATTCCATCAACGAACTCGTTGTATTCTTTAGAATCAATAATACTAATACCTTTACTTTCAGCTGCTTCGACAAGTCCGTTAACACCAATAGTAAGGAACTGCTTTTTCAAGCTGATGAAACCGGCAGTATAAGCAGGAAGTAAGTTAGCTTCATAATAATCATTGATAATTGCATGGTAAGCTACTTGGTATTTATGGATCTTTTTAACTTGTTCTTCAATGCTAATATTCTTCTGAACAAGACGGTTAAGATTCATTGTTATTACATTAATAGAACCAGTACTAACACCACCAGCACCTAAACTATAGCTAAAGGTATTATCAGCGATTTCATTTCTTAGACGACAACAACTTGCTAAGCTATCTGCACTTTCACTCATATACATAAACATGCTTTGTCCTTCTGATAATTCTTTAGCAACTACATGGCGATATTCTTCATCTTTAACATCGTTGTTCTCAGTTAATAAAGCTACTGTAACAACAGGGAATGTTAATAATGATTTAGTTCTTTCCTTGTTGAACCAAGATAAGAATTTTTGTTGTAATCTATTTAAACTATCCCAGTTTGGACTAGTTCCATCAGGGAACACAAAATCACCAAAAATTGAATCAAAGTAATACTTATCAAATACACTTATATTCCAAAAGATAGATTGATATCCTCTTGACGCAGCTGGTTGATTAAGTGAATAAACTACTTGTTGTAAATACGCTTCAATACGTCTTTCGATCGTTTGAGGACGTGCTCCTAAAGTAGCTAAGTCTTTATACTTAGAATGGTAATCTTCACCCCATTCTTTTCTTGAGAAATAATCGAAGTACATTAAGAATTCTACAGTGGCTATTGCTCCGGCAAATTGGCTTGCTAAAGCAAAAACCAAATTGATAAATGTCCCGCAAAATGAATCGATATTCTTTGGTGCTTTGCTATCACCACCCATGCCGATTAATCCCTCAAATAAAAATGGATATAAGTTAACACTTGCACAATATGGTTTGATACTTGTTTCATCATGAGTATAGATTTCATGATCATTGAGTTGTCTTAAATATTCAATAGCTAATTCGTCACCAAAAAGCTCCGTAATTTTATTAGTCATAAGTTTGCGATTTAACATAATACGGTCAAATTTATTAAGTTCGCTTGATAATGTAGCGATATTCTTCACTGATACGTTCGCATTAGGATCGTATTTAGAAGCACTTGCTGCATTGTCATTACTTACGTAGTTGTTGATTAATTCCATTTGTCTGTTGATTGATTTATCCATTGTCCCACTCTCCTTGTAAAATAAAAATATTATCCAAAAAAGTATGGATAATATCCATACACCCTCGCCCCAGGGAATGTAATTTTGAGTATCTGACTTTAACAGTTACTGGGGTAGCATAGGAGTTGCGCCTATTTCCTCAATTTACTTAGTTATATATTAACTCTAAAATAGACCTAGGTCAATGAAAGAAATATGAAAATAATAAGTTTTCTAAATGGAAGGATTTACATTCGAAAACTCTATAATTTGCATGCGAAAAGTGATATAATATTTACGCACTCTCTTTTTTTAATATATATATATTATATAAATCATATATGAGTGTTGCATGACATAAGTGTTTGTGATATAATTACAAAACGTGAGTAAAAACTCATCCTTGCTGCGAGGGCAGCCAATAGACCAAGAGGAGGTAAAAATAATGAGAAAATACGAAATTATGTACATTATTCGTCCGACAGTACTTGAAGATGACAGAAAAGCTTTAATTGAAGAATTAAGCAATATCATCACTTCAAAAGGTGGAGAAATCCTAGCTGCAAACGAATGGGGTATGAAAGACCTAGCTTATGAGATTCAAAAGCATAAAAAAGGTTATTATGTTGTATTAAGCGTTAAATCAAATGATGAAGCTCGAATGGAGTTTGATCGTGTTGTACGTATCAAAGAAGATGTTATTCGTCACATCATCATTAGAGACGAAAGATAAGGGGAGTGTACTATGATCAATCGTACTATACTAGTTGGAAGATTAACAAAAGACCCGGAGGTTAGATATACTTCAAGTAATATAGCTTATGCTAGATTTACATTAGCAGTGAATAGAACATTCGCTGGACCAAGTGGTGAAAGAGAAGCTGATTTTATCCAATGTATTACATGGCGAAAACAAGCTGAGAATTTAGCTCGTTTTGTAAGAAAAGGTAGTTTAATTGGTGTTGAAGGTAGAATACAAACCGGATCATACGATGACAAAGATGGAAATAGAAAATACACTACAGATGTTGTATGCGATAGCGTACAATTCTTAGAACCTAAAAATCAAGATTCACAAGACAATAGTAGTTATGCGCCTAGGGAACCTAGAGCAAATAACAATAATTCATATCAAGAAAGACCAGTTGAAAGAAAACAAAGTACTCCAAGTATTGATGTTTCCGAAGACGACCTGCCTTTCTAAAAATTAGATAATAGGAGGAAATTACAATGGCAAGACCTGGTGGATTCCGTAAAAGACGTAAAAGAAGATGTTATTTTACAGAAAACAAAGTTAAATATATTGATTTTAAAGATTTCGAATTACTAAAAAGATTTATTAGTGATAGAGGTAAAATCTTACCTAGAAGAGTAACAGGAACTAAATCAAATTATCAAGCAGAATTAGCAGTAGCAATTAAACGTGCACGTCATATGGCACTTTTACCATTTATTAAAGAATAAGACTCTGATATAGAGTCTTTTTTTTACCCTATATAATATATTAGTAATATATTAAAGTTTGGAAATATAATTAACATATGCTATAATTACAAGGACAAATCGAGGTGATTCGATGAATAAAAATAGAAATATTGTAATCTTAAGTATCACTATTTTACTTGTTGTAATAGTCGATATAATCATGATGGGTAATCCAATCTTTGTATTGGTTTTTTCTGTACTTATGTTTGTTGGATACAACATCATAACCAACATGTTAGTTTATCGCTATAAAAACGTGCAAATAAAATGGTTGTCACATAAACTTGAAGACACCAAAGATACTTTAGATAGAAAAGATAAAGCTGAAAAAAGAATGGTCCAAGACTTACCTTTAGGAATAATGATCTATGATGAACATTTAACTATTAAATGGGCAAATGGATATTCTAAAGACATTTTTGAAAATGCACTAGAAGGTCGTAGTATGGAAATGATTAATGAAGATATATTTAATCACGTTACTACTAAACAGTCTGATTCATTTATAACTAAAATCTACACACATCTTTATGAGATAGTAGTAGATTTAAAAGAACAAATCGTTTACTTAACTCAAGTAACTGAACGAGAAGAGATTAAAAGAAAATACGATGCATCAATCGGAGTTATCGCAATGCTTAACTTAGATAATCTCGATGACGCTGTTAGTGTCCTAGATGTTTCAAATAGAAGTTTTGTTCAAGGTCGATATTTAGAAGCACTAGAAGCTTGGGGTGAAGAGTATTCATTCTATATCACACCATTAACTAATTCTAAATTAATCGCGGTAATGAATAAAAAGAGGTTGATGAGTCTTGTCAAAGATGAATTTAAAATTGTTGATAAAATTGCTGAGATATCTCGTGAGAATGATCTAGTTGTTACTTTGAGCGCAGGTATTGCTTGTAGTAATATCAAACTTAATGAACTTGGAGATATCGCACAAGATGCACTTGACTTAGCATTATCTCGTGGTGGCGATCAAGTTGTTGTTAATATTGAAGGTAATGACTTAATGTACTTTGGTGGTAATACTAATACTGCTGAAAAAAGAACAAGAATTACCACAAGAACAAACACTCAAAAACTAGAAAGACTATTTGAAGAATGCAAGCATGTTTTTATCATACCGCATATTCATCCTGATACGGATGCATTCGGAGCAGCACTGGGAATCTTAAAATTAGCACAAGCTTATGGAAAAGATACTCGTATTGTTTTAGATAAAGATAATCTTGATAAAACAGTAATTAAAATATTGAATATGATTGAATATGAGTATGTAACATTACTTGATTATTTTATCTCACCCGCAAAAGCTCTTGATTCAATTGGGAGAGATGATTTGTTAATCTTAGTTGATCATCATTCATATAACCAAACGATTGAGCAAAAATTAATTACAAAAACAGAAAAATTAGTTATTATAGATCATCACAGAAAACTTAGTGATGCTATTCCAAAAGCTTTGATTTCGCATATCGAACCGTATGCTTCATCAAGTGTTGAGTTGATCACAGAAATGATTGATTTAACAACTAACGCTGTTGAAATCAACAGCTTTGAAGCAACAGTAATGTTAAGTGGAATCATCGTTGATACCAATAACTTTATGTACCGTACAGGGAGTAGAACATTTGAAGCCTCGGCAATCTTAAGAAAATATGGAGCTGACACTTTCAAAGTGAAAACTATCCTTCGTGAAGGATTAGAAGAGATTCAATTAAAATCACAATTACTAAGTCTAGCAGAAGTAATTCACCGCAGATTTAGTGTTGTTATAATTCCGAGAGACTTAGATGTATCAAGAAACTTACTTGCAAAAGTTGCAGATGATTTACTAGAGATAGAAGATACTATCGGAAGTTTTGCCATCGGATATTTAGACGATGAAACAATCGGAATAAGCGCTCGTAGTTTAGAAGGATTTAATGTTCAAGTAATCATGGAGAAATTCAATGGTGGTGGACATTTAAATAATGCTGGAGCACAAGTACTAACAAATGACATAAAACAAGTTCGTTTAGATTTAATTAACTATCTAAATGAAACTGTTCAGGAGGAAAAGAAGATGAAGTTAATCTTAATTAAAGACCTTAAAGGTAAAGGTAAAAAAGGTGAAGTTATCGATGTAGCTACAGGTTACGGAAACTACTTACTAACAAGTAAAACAGCTATTGAAGCAACTCAAGAAAACCTCCATTCAATTGAAATGGAAAAAGCTAAAATTGAAGAGAATGAGAAAAAGATTCTCGATAAAATGAAAGACTTAAAAGCAAAGATTGAAAAGAAACCTGTTAAAGTATATGTGAAGATAGGTGAAAATGGAAAATTCTTTGGTAAAGTTAGTTCTAAGCAAATTAGTGATGAATACAAGAAGCAACATAAAATTGAATTAGACAAACGTAAAATCCAACTAAAAGGAAGTATTCAAACTTTAGGTAATTACCGTGTAGATGTTAAACTACACAAAAATGTATTAGCTAAAATTGAAGTATTAGTTGTAGAAGAATAGGGGGACAATTATGGACAAGATTACTCCACATAATGTCGAAGCTGAGCAAAGTGTATTAGGGAGTGTTTTCGTTGAACAAGGTGTGATGAAAACATTAGTAGATAAATTAGACAGTGAAGATTTTTATACTTACCGTCATAAAGTAATCTACACTGCAATGGTTGAGTTATTCCAAGCTGATATTGATATCGACTACACAACATTATCAAGTAAACTTGAAACGAAAGGTTTATTAAATGATGCTGGTGGGATTGATTATATATTAGGTCTAATTAACTCTGTACCGTCGATTGTAAACTTAATCAACTATATCAACATCGTAAGAGACAAAGCTATCACAAGAAAGATAATGGACGCATGTCGTGCTATTATCGAAGATGGTTACGTTAATCAGGATGCTCTTTCGTTTGTCGATAATAGTGAGAAAACAATCTTTGATATTGCTAAAGAAAGAAGAACAACAGACTTCGTTAAAATCCATGAAGTTGCTGAACAAGTAATTGAAAAAACAGAGAATGCTAAAAACAATGCCGGTAGACTTACTGGACTTGATACAGGATTCCATGAAATAAATGATTATACATTAGGATTACAACCTTCAGAGCTAATGATCATTGCTGCTCGTCCTTCAATCGGGAAATCAGCTTTTGCTCTTAACATTTGTACTAACGTAGCAAAAATGAAAGAAAAACCATATGTAGCATTCTTCAGTTTAGAGATGGGTAGTGATCAGCTAGTATCTCGTATGATTAGTGCTGAGTCACATGTAAATTCAACAGCTATTCGTACTGGTGAACTAACACCTGTACAATGGCAACAAATCTCTTTAGCTAAAGAATCTCTTTCTAACTTAAACGTCTTGTTTGATGATAGTGGTACTGTAAAGGTAACCGACCTTCGTCAAAAGTGTCGTAAGTTAAAACAAGAGAAAAAGTTAGATTTAGTAATTATTGATTATCTCCAATTACTAAGTGGTTCTAGAATTGAAAACCGTGTTCAAGAAATTAGTGAAATCTCTCGTACTTTAAAAGAGATGGCACGAGAACTTAAAATACCAGTTATCGCATTATCACAGTTATCTCGTAAAGTAGAATCACGAGATAAAAAAATACCAATGATGGCAGATTTACGTGACTCAGGTTCAATTGAGCAGGATGCCGACATTATTCTATTCTTATACCGTGATGATTACTATAATAAAGAAGAATCACAAAAACCAAACACTTTAGAAATTATTATTGCTAAAAACCGTTCAGGAGCAACTACGACTGCAAACATTGAGTTAAACTACAATAAAGCCTGTAGTTACTTCACAAATAGAACTGGTGAAAAAGAAAATCCTATCGGTGATTTATAATTTTTAATTTTCTTTATTTTCTAAATTAACTTCGTAACCTATGTTACGAAGTTTTTTTTATACTTAAAGTATAATCAAAACGGTTAGGAGTGAGATTATGAATAACATCTTACCAAAAATAAAGAATAATATTAAAAATAGTTTAACTATATCTAGTAATGTAAAAGAACTAATTGATAAATTAAGTATGAATCAAGTTCTTGAAGAAAATGAATATCAATATATCTTTGATAATATCTCTTCAGATGAAACTGCATACTTATTTAATAAGGGATATGAGGCAAAAATACCTCATTATCAAACTCGTGTTTTTTTACGAGGGCTAATTGAAATATCTAATTACTGTAAAATGGGATGTAAGTATTGTGGAATTAATCATAAAGTTACAAACGTTGAACGTTATCGTTTAACAGAAGAAGAAATCCTTGGTTGTGTTGAAGAAGGTTATTTTCTAGGATACCGTACGTTTGTTATTCAAGGTGGGGAAGATAGTTATTATTCCGATAAAGTCTTAACTGATTTAATAAAGACAATGAAAAAGAAACATAAAGGAATTAGAGTAACTCTTTCTCTTGGAGAAAGAAGTTATGAGTCCTATAAAGCTTTAAAAGAAGCTGGGGCAGATAGATACTTATTAAGACATGAAACTGCCTCGAGAAGACTATATAATCATTTACATGCTGATTTTATGAGTTTTGATAATAGAAGACAGTGTTTATATAATTTAAAAGAATTAGGATATCAAGTTGGTGCTGGTTTAATGGTAGGTTCACCTACTCAAGAGAATCAGGATTTAGTAAAAGACTTAATATTCTTAAAAGATCTAAATCCTCATATGGTAGGAATTGGACCATACCTTTGTCACAGTGATACTGAACTAGCAGGTAATGATTCAGGAACTTTAACTGAAACTTTAATTATGGTTGCTTTAGTAAGATTAATCTTACCTAAAGCATTACTTCCGGCTACTACAGCATTAGGGACTTTGGATAAGTTAGGTAGAGAAAATGCTCTTAAGGTTGGAGCTAATGTAATGATGCCTAATATTAGTCCAACAGAAACAAGAGAGTTATATGAAATATATCAAAACAAAATATGTACCGGCGATACAAGTAAGCAGTGTCGCGGTTGTATCGAAACTAGAATAAAAGCATTTGGACACGACATCGACTTAGGCGTTGGCGACTATGTCGATATGAAAGGGCTGAACTAGAATGGAAAATAAGGTAATAGACACAGAGTATATTAATAAGGTATTGAAATCTGCCGAACATCCAAGTATGGGTGAAATAAATAGAATATTACACAAAGCAAAACACCGTAAGAAATTAAATCATATGGAAATTGCAATTCTATTAAATGCACATGACGATAAACAACTAAATGAGATATATGATATCGCTGGTGAAATAAAAGAAGAAATATATGGGAATAGAGTTGTAATGTTTGCCCCCCTATATATATCGAATTTTTGTGTAAACAATTGTAAATACTGTGGATTTAGAAGAGATAATAAGTTTAATCGTAAAAAACTTAACCAAGATCAAATCAAGGAACAAGCTATAAACTTAGAAAAATTAGGGCATAAGAGATTAGCTTTAGAAGTAGGAGAAGCTCCTAAGGAAACACCTATTGATTATGTTATTGAATCAATTAAGACAATTTACGATAATTCTTCAATTAGAAGAATTAATGTAAATATAGCTGCTACTTCAGTAGAGGAATATAAAAAGCTTCATGAAGTTGGAATTGGAACATATATCTTATTCCAAGAGACATATGATACTGAAGCATTTGCAGACCAACACCCGAAGAGTTTAAAAGGTGATTATGACTATCATTTACATGCTTTTGATAGAGCATTTGAAGCTGGTATTGATGATGTTGGTGCTGGTGTACTATTTGGTTTAGCTAACTGGAAATTTGAAGTTATGAGTTTAATTATTCATAATGAGTATTTAGAGGAAAAATTTGGAGTAGGGTTCCATACAATTAGTGTGCCGCGTCTTAAAAAAGCAGAAGGTATGAGTTTAGAAGACTATCCTCATATTATTGATGATGAGCAATTCAAACGTTTAGTAACAATTATGCGTTTGGCAGTTCCATATGTTGGGCTTATTCTTTCAACAAGAGAAACAAAAGAAATGCGTGAAGAATTAATTAAGCATGGTGTTTCACAAATCAGTGCTGGTAGTAAGACTGACGTTGGTGGATATCATGAAGAAATTGAAGAACACGAACCAGATCAGTTCGAACTTTCTGATGAACGAAGTGTTATGGAAGTTAATAAAGATTTAATTGCTAAAGGATTTATTCCTTCTTATTGTACAGCTTGTTACCGTAAAGGTAGAACTGGTGATCGTTTTATGAGTTTAGCAAAAGCAGGAACTATCGGTTTAATCTGTGAACCAAATGCTCTAATGACATTGACAGAGTATGTTATGGATTACGGTGATCAAGATTTAATTGAAACTGGGTTGAAATTTATTTTCGATCATGCTGAAAAAATCAAAAATCAAACTGTAAAAGAGAAATTGAAAACCAATATATATAAGATTATAAAAGGTGAGAGAGACTTGTTCTTCTAGGAAATGGTCAAACTCACAATTTGGAATATAAAATATAAATTAACAATTTGAATAAACATAAGAGGTGAAAACAAATGAGTATGAATAAAACACCTAGAAGTAATCGAACACATATTGCTATCTTTGGAAAAAGAAATGCAGGGAAAAGTAGTGTTATAAATGCAATTACAAACCAAAAGATATCTCTTGTAAGTGAAGTTGCAGGGACTACAACAGATCCTGTCTTTAAAGCAATGGAAATTTTACCTCTCGGACCATGCGTTCTCATTGATACTGCTGGTATTGATGACTTTGGTAAACTTGGAGATTTACGAGTTGAAAGAACCTATGATGTTATTAATAAAACAGACATAGGGTTAATCGTTTTTGATATAGCTCAAACTGAGTTTGAGCATGAATTAAAGTTAGTTAAAGAATTCAAAAAAAGACAAAAACCATATTTACTTATAGCTAATAAGAGTGATATTCACGATACTTCAATTACCTTCTCAGATACCTTTAAGAAGGATGTTGTTCATCCTGTTTCAGCGATTACTAAAGAAGGTATAAATGATTTACGTGAAACAATTGGGTCAACTCTTCAAATTGAAGAGGAGAAATTTAATATTTGTGGTGATTTAATCAATGCTGGTGATCTTGTAGTTTTAGTAACACCAATCGATACAGCAGCTCCAAAAGGAAGAATGATTTTACCACAACAACAAACAATTAGAGATGTCATTGATAATGATGCAATCGCGATTGTAACTAAAGAATTTGAACTAAAAGAAACTTTAGCAAAACTTGGAACTAAACCTAAATTAGTAATAACTGATTCACAAGCTTTTGAACAAGTGAGTGCTGACGTACCTTTAGATATTCCCTTAACTAGTTTTAGTATTCTATTTGCTAGAAATAAGGGAGACCTCAATGAATTAGTTAGAGGTGCTAAAGCGATTGAAAGTTTAAAGTCTGGAGATAAAATATTAGTATCAGAAGGTTGTACTCATCATCGCCAAAGCGATGATATAGGTACCGTTAAAATACCTAAATGGTTAAAACAATATACAGGTAAGGATTTTGAATATATCTATAGTAGTGGATATTCCTTCCCTAAAGAACTAGATGAAGTGAAATTAGTAATTCATTGTGGGGCTTGTATGCTTAATAAAACTGATATGCTATATCGTATCAAGCAAGTCACTGAAAAGAACATACCAATTGTAAATTACGGTGTATTAATCAGCTATGTTCATGGTATATTTGAAAGAGCACTTGATCCATTTCCTAAAGCTAAAAAGATATATAAATCATAATACGAAAATAGTAGAAAAGGCTTATTTTAAGCCTTTTTTTTCTTTTTTCTTGAACAAATACTTATATGATATAATTATATAGTATTAGTATGTTTGTGGGGGTGTATTATGAGGAAGATTAAGAAATATTATAGGTATATAAGAAATGAATAAAAAAAGACGTTCAACTGAACGTCTTTTTTTTACCACATATTTTCGTATCCTACATTGGTGTAGGAATCTTTAAAAATCAGTTTGTTACCTCTATATAGTTCTAGTTTTAGAGTAGAAGTAAGAGATTCAAATACGTCTAAGTTCATAAGTGCTTTTTGACTTGGCCCAACTAGTTTGATGGTTTCATTTTGCATAGGTAATAATACTAGTTTTAACAAACCTCGTCTTACTATAATTTTGTCTTTTAGTACTTTTACTGTTGATAAATTACCTGTATAAAAACGGTACAGTTTTTCTGGTGTTTTAAGGATTGCCAAAAAGCCTTTTGCTTTTATTCCAAAGAATGGTATTTTACCGACAGAGAAAGTCATACTTGATTTTTTACTATGGTTACTTTGCAGCCAAACCCACTGAACAGGGAACTTTGAACCATAAGTCTTTTCAATGTAGATTGTACCTTCTACGTTGTCTTTATTGATAGTGCCTTTACCTTTCCCATTTAAATATATAACTTCTTGGAAACACTCTAAAGGTACCTTGCTTAAATAGCCCATTGCACTATTACTACCAGGTTGTGATTCCAATGAAAGCTTATTAGAAAAATCTAAGTCCATTTTGAGTGAGGGTGTGTCAAGATGAATAGAAGTAGTAGACAAAGAGCTCTTACCTATATGAAGTCTATTTTCTATGTAATCATATGAGAATTTTTCAACTTTGAATCGTAAGTAGTCGCACACTTCACTTGTATCACTAAATACTTGTATAAAAGAATGAGAGTCCTCGAGATTTTTAGTTATCGCAAAGATAACTGCATAGTTTTTGTTCGTTTCACTAGCTGTGAAACGAAAGTACCATCCTTCAAAGTAGTCTTTACTCTTTTTATTCTGATATTCGAAAGTCTTCATAGTAACACCTCCTTTAGTTTAATTGTATCATAGATGTTGTTTTTCGATATTTTGATACAAAAAAACACAAACATTATATAGTTTGTGTTTAGTTAATTGAATATACATATGCTTCGCTATCTGTTTTTTTAATATTGCTAACACCATAATAGACCGTTTCACCAATTACTGATTGTGTATAGTTGAAATCAGTTAGATATACTCCATCGACGTGAATAGCGACATTCTTTGTAGTTGAGTTTACTCTTGTAATAACTAGTTTTGTTGTATGGACTTCTCCGTACCAACTATCATCTACTGTATAGTTAGGAATGATTCCTGAACTAGCATAGTTGAAGGTTATTGGGTTAGAAAACTTTGTACCATTTGTTAAAGTGTGCAATCTAACAAAGTTCGTATTTTTTCTAAAGAGAATTGAGAAACCTTCACCTTTGTCTAAGTCGGTATCATCATGATAATCAAATAGAAATAAGATTCGAGCATCATTTAAGTTTTCTGTAGACCATCTAACTGTGAATGAGTATTCATCAGCAGAAGTGCTTTTTAGTGTTTTACCTTTTTTAGGATCAAACACTAGCCTTCCTTCATCCTCATCGTATGTAATGTTGTTTTCTTGATAAACATACATTCCATCGTTGATTGCATCATCGATGGTGATATCACCAAAATTATAACCTGATGTTTCTTCACTGTATGGATTACCATCAACAAATAATTGCCACTCTTGATCAATTGTGTTCCAACCAAAGGTTGCGGTATCTTGTTGTGGAGTTACTCTTATGTCAATATAACCTTCTGTAAGTAATTTTGTTATTCTATCTAAATCACTGTTTATACCTTCAAAAGCGTCTGTGCTGTTTGCTTCTTCAAACATGATGTAATTTTCAGTTGCTACGTTAAGTGTATTTAAATTATTGATATCTGCTTTTTCCTGTGAAGCATGGATAACTTCAGATACAGTAAGAACTGAAAAACCAGCTATGATACCCATTACTACTATTACAATTAGTAATTCAATCATAGTGAATCCCTTATTTTTCATGGATACCTCCTACATGAATGTAATTGCATGACTTGTTGTTGTGTACCATATAACAACCATGGTTATACCGAATAATAATAGGAATATTCCTATTGTTAGATTTAGTGCTTTGTTTGATACTTTATTGGCAAATATACTTGATATATTTGCTCCAATAAATGCAGCAACACATGTTACTGCTAGTGGTAGTATTTCTACACCACCAATAACAAAATGAACACTAGCTGCGATTAATGCAGTGAAAGTCATAATGAAGACACTTGTACCAACACCATGTTTTAGTTTGTAACCTAGTAGCATTGTTAGGACTGCTAACATACTTAGTCCACCACCACTACCGAAGTAACCACTTATCATTCCGATTATAGCTCCCCACATAACAGCTTGGAGCATAACTAGTTTTCCTTGTTTCATAACTTTGTCTTGTCCGTGATCTTTTACGGGATAGACGATAAATCTAATTCCGAGAAGAACAACAAATATATTTAAAGCACTAGCTAAATTATAGGGATTTGTGTCTTTAGAGAAGTAACTTCCTAAAGCGGCAAATATAAGAACCATTATCCCAAAGATAACTGATCTTTTATTGAAGAGGATATTTTTATTTTTAATATAGGTAACTGCGCTTGTCGCAGAAGCTAATATATCACTTGCTAAGGCTACTCCTATGGCTAGATAAACATCCATTCCTAGAACTGTAGCAAAAAGCGGAGCTATGATAGTAGCTGCACTTAAACCGACTAATCCAGTTGCTATACCGGCTAAAAGTCCACCGATAAAATATACTATGATTTCTAGAGCCATTTTGTTTCCCCCATTTCAGTATCCTTTTTATTATACTATATAGAAAGCATATTTTAAAAACATTTATCTTTCGTTTTAAAAACATAAGTGCTATAATACTAAATTGACAAATGAGGTACTTAAATATGAAATACAAAATCGACTTAACAAAAGGTAATATCTTAAAGGATTTACTAATAGTAGCTATCCCTACACTATTAACAAGTTTAATTCAAATGGCATATAATTTAACTGATATGTTTTGGATTGCTAGTGTTGATCAAATAGGACTTGATAGTGAACAAGCAGTAGCCGCAATTGGTACTGCAGGATTCTATCCATGGTTTGGATTTGGCGTTATTATGCTTGCAAAAATTGGTACTAGTGTAAAAGTATCTCAAGCAGTAGGAATGCATGATCAAAAACTATTACAAAGAATTGGTAACAACGGTGTATTAATTATGTTTGTTTTAGGACTAATGTACACTGTTTTTGGAGTATTCGGTAATCAGTATTTTATTGGTTGGTTCGAATCGGGAATTGCAAATGTAGATGCATATGCAATGAGTTATATGAGAATTGTTTCAATGTTTGGATTATCCTTCTTCATGGTAAACTTGTTGAATGGTGTTTATGATGGTCTTGGTAAGACGATGAGTACTTTTCTAATTTCGTTTAGTGGTTTAGCACTTAATATGATTTTAGACCCTATCTTTATCTTAGGTGAAATCAATGTATTTGGATTGTTTACAATAAATGGTTTAAGTATGGGTGTTGAAGGTGCTGCACTAGCAACTGGTATTGGACAAGGAAGTATTCTTCTAATATATATCTTTATATATATCAATAAAAAGTATCAACCTTTTACAATTAACTTTAGAGAATATGATTTTAAAGTTATAAAAGAAATCCTTAGAATTGGTTTTTATATATCAGCTCAAAGTGTATTGTTTACTTTTATCTCAATGTTTGTGGCGAAAAGAGTTCTACTGTTTGGTGAAGCGCCAATGGCGGTTCAAAGGCTTGGGTCACAATTTGAGGCTGTCGCCTGGATGGTAGCTTCTGGATTCCAAGTAGCGTTAGCAAGTTTTGTTGGGCAAAACTTTGGGGCTAAGAAGTATGAAAGAATAAAAGAAGGATATAAAACTTCGATGAAGTTATTAGTTCCTTACGGTATTCTTGTTAATATTGCATTGTTTGTTTTTGCTCGACCTTTGTTTGGTTTATTCTTTAGTGAAACATTAACTTTAGATATTGGGGAAACATATTTACGGATATTAAGTATTTCCCAGTTGTTCATGATTGTTGAGTTAGCTACTGCTGGAGTCTTTAATGGTTTAGGAAGAACAGTCTATCCTAGTGTTGTCGGGATTGCGGGTAACGTGCTTAGAATACCCGCAGCGATTTTCCTCGGGGCTTCAATTGGATACGCCGGTATTTGGTGGGGAGTTAGTATAAGTAGTGTTGTAAAAGGAACTGTTTTAGTTATTTGGTTACTGTATTTCTTAAGAAAACTAGGGAAACCAGATGGAATATTATTTGAAAATAAATTATAATTAATATATAATGCTATTTGGAGTTGATTATTATGATAGATAGATTAGATAAAATCGAAGAACGATATAATGAAATCAATCAATTATTAATGGAACCTGATATCTCAAGAAACATTAAACGTATGACTGAGTTATCAAAAGAGCAATCTGGACTAGGTCCAGTTGTTGAACTATACAAAGAATATAAAGCTGTTCTTAGTAGTTTAGAGGATCTAAAAGAAATGATGCATGAAGACGATAAAGAAATCGTTGAAATGGCAAAGATGGAATATGATGAATTAAAACATCGTGCTCCGGAAATCGAAGAAGGATTAAAAGTATTATTAATCCCAACTGATCCTAATGATGAAAAAAATGTTATCGTGGAAGTTAGAGGAGCTGCCGGTGGTAGTGAAGCTAACATTTTCGCAGGTGATTTATTTAGAATGTATACTAAGTATGCTGAAAGTAAAAAATGGAAGTTAGAAGTTACAAATGCAGAGGAAAACGATGCAGGAGGATTCAGCCAAGTTGAGTTTACTTTAAGTGGTGCTAGTGTTTATTCGTTTATGAAATATGAGTCTGGGGCACACCGTGTTCAGCGTGTACCACAAACTGAATCTCAAGGTCGTGTTCATACTTCAACAGCAACTGTTGTTGTTTTACCAGAAGCTGATGAAATTGATTTTGAATTAAACATGGGAGATGTTCGTGTTGATACATATCGAAGCAGTGGTGCTGGTGGACAAAGTGTAAATACAACAGATAGTGCTGTTCGTTTAACACATGAACCATCAGGTCTTATCGTTACTTGTCAAGATGGAAAAAGCCAACATGAAAATAAAGCTAGTGCATTAAGAATTTTAAAAGCTAGACTTTATGATAAAATACTTCAAGAAAAAGCAGATAAAGAAGGCGATGAACGTCGTAGTAAAATCGGTAGTGGAGACCGTAGTGAAAAAGTAAGAACTTATAACTACCCACAAAACCGTGTTACTGATCATCGAATTGGTTTTTCATTACTACAGTTAGATCGTGTAATGGAAGGTAAATTAGAACCAGTAATTGAAGCTTTAATAAACGAAGATTTAAAACGAAAATTAGAAGGAAAAGAATAATATTACTGAAGAGCATATTGCTCTTCTTTATATTGAAGAGGTGATTTGATGCCAACATATAAAGAAGCATTAAATATTAATGAAAAATACGCTATCGACAACAATAAAGAAGATAGCGCAATTAAAAGATTATTACTCCATTTTTCAAACATGGAATCAAGTGATTTAATCCTTAGTTTAAGTGAAGAAATGCCTACAGAACTTTATGATAATTTCTTATATGGTGTCGATCGTTATATTACACAAAATATACCGGTTCAACATATTATCGGATATGAGTATTTCTTTGGTTATAAATTCATTGTTAATTCAGAAGTATTAATTCCTCGTTTTGAAACTGAAGAATTAGTTGCTAACGTCTTAGAACAATATGACAATGTCTTTAACGGGGAACCCGTTAAAGTTGTTGATATCGGAACTGGTAGTGGTTGTTTAGCAGTTACTTTAAGTGCTGAAGAACAGTTAATGGATGTTACAGCTACTGATATTTCCGAAACAGCTCTAGAAGTTGCTAGAGCTAATAATGAAAATCTAGGAGGAAGAGTTAAATTCTTTTCTGGAGATTTGTATGAACCACTTAAAGATCAAAAATTTGATATATTAGTTTCTAACCCACCATATATTCCTAATGATGAGTATGTTGAAGGTTTAGTTAAAGATAATGAACCACATGTTGCATTATTTGGTGGTAAAGATGGTTTAGACTTTTACCGTAAAATCATTGAAGGTGCTGAAAGCATCTTAAATGATAAATATATTATTGCTTTTGAACATGCTTATGATAAAGCGAAAGAACTAAAGAAGATTATTAATAAGAATATTAAAGATGTTGAGATAATTCAAAAGAAAGATATGCAGGGAAAAGATCGCATGACTTTCGTTATAAAAAAATAATAAAAAAAAGTTATATATTATATATATAAAGAAAAAGGACACTTGACAGTATTATTTTAAGTGTGTATAAATATAAGGAAAGTTAGGAGGCGAGATCATGAAAAAATTAGTAATTGTGGAATCACCTAGTAAATCAAAAACAATTGAACAGTACCTAGGTAGTGACTACAGAGTATTATCATCTAAAGGACATATTCGTGATTTAGCTATAAGTGGAGTAGGTGGGCTTGGTTTAGATATCGAGAACAATTTCACTCCAAAGTATGAAATTATTAAGGAAAAGAAAAAAGTAGTATCAGAACTTAAGAAAGCTTTAAAAGAGGCTGACGAAGTTTATCTTGCTACCGACCCTGATAGGGAAGGTGAAGCAATTAGCTGGCACTTAAAAGAAACTTTAAGTATTGGTGAGAGACCTTATAAACGTGTAATCTTTAATGAGATTACAAGAGAAAGAGTCTTAGATGCTTTTAACCATCCTCGTGATATCGATTTTGATCTTGTGTCTTCTCAAGAGACAAGAAGAATCTTAGATAGAATTATTGGTTTTAAACTTAGTAAGTTACTACAAAATAAAATAAAATCTAAATCTGCAGGTCGTGTTCAATCAGCTACTTTAAAAATTATTGTTGATAAAGAAAAAGAGATTGACGCATTTGTTGAAGAAGAGTATTGGAATGTTACAGCTAAATTCAAAGAATTTGATGCTGAACTTTCTAAATTCAAAAACAAAAAAGTTGCTCTTGGAAATGAACAAGAAACAGATGAATTACTAGCTTCATTAAAAGAAGAATTCACTGTAGCTAATGTTGAAGAAAAAGAAAGAAATAGAGATACTAAATTACCTTTCACTACTTCAAGCTTACAACAGGAAGCTTCAACTAAATTAAACTTTAGTTCACAAAAAACAATGTTAATTGCCCAAAGATTATATGAAGGTATTGATTTAGAAAATGAAACTGTCGGTTTAATAACTTATATGCGTACTGATAGTACAAGACTAAGTGATACATTTAGTTATCCAGCAATTAAGTTTATTGAAGAAACTTATGGTGCAGAATATAAAGGTTTTGTTAGAAAATCTAAAAAAACTAAAAATGTTCAAGATGCTCATGAGGCAGTGAGACCTTCATCAATTTATAATACTCCTGAAAAACTTAAGAAGTATTTAACAAAAGATGAATTTAACTTATATAAACTAATCTATAATAGAGCTATCGCTTCATTAATGAAAGCAGCAAGAATTAGAGTGAAAAATGTTTTATTTGAGAATAACGAAGCTCATTTCAAAGCAACAGCTCAAGAATTAGTATTTGATGGTTACTTAAAAGTTTATACTTATGAATCAGTTTCTACTTCAGAATTACCTGACTTAACTGTAGGTGCTTCTTTGAAACCAGAATCTGTTGAAAAGAAACAAAACTTTACAAAACCACCACTTAGATTCTCAGAAGCACGTTTGATTAAAGAGATGGAAGAACAAGGTATTGGTCGTCCATCAACTTATTCTCAAACAATCACAACTTTAAAGAAACGTAAATACGTTAACCTTAAAGAGAAAAAATTTATCCCAACAGATCAAGGGAAACTAACAATTGAAAAATTAGATGAATTCTTTGCACAAATCATTTCAGTAGATTATACAGCTCGTATGGAAAAAGTATTAGATGATATTTCTACAGGTAATGAAGAGCAAACTAAAATAGTATCATCATTCTATACATCATTTATTCCTATGGTAGAGAATGCTAATAAGAATATGGAAAAATTAGCTCCTAAGTTTACTGGAGAAGATTGTCCAAAATGTAGTAGTCCAATGGTCTTTAGAAACTCACGATATGGTACCTTTGAAGCTTGTAGTAATTACCCAGCTTGTAAACATATTAAGACTAAAGATGTAGAGCGAGTACAACCGGTAACTACAGGGGTTAAATGTCCTAAGTGTGGTAAAGGTGAAATCGTTGAAAGAACTGCTAAAAAAGGTAAGAACAATGGTAAGAAATTCTACGCTTGTGATAACTTCCCAAGATGTAAGAATATGCTCTTTGGAAAACCAACAGGAGAACTGTGTCCTAAATGTGGTAGTTTACTAATTACTGACAAAGAAGATAATGTTATCTGTCAAAATACTAAAGAATGTGGATACCAAAAACCAGAATAAACAAGATAAACTTAAGTCATATTCGTCCAATCTACATAATTGGTCAATATGACTTTTTATCTTTATTAAGGGCTAACTTAAGCGACAATCTATATGAACGAAGTAAACAAATATAGTACACTGGTTTACTTAACTCTAAAATAATTTTAATAGTTGACAAATTAATTCAATTTTGGTATATTAAATATGCGACTTAGTCGCAACTTATCCCTTACATAGCATGGTGAATAATTTAATTATTCACACATCCCCTTCCTTAATCCGCCGAGAGGCGGATTTTCCCTTTTTATAGGGATTTTTTTTATGTTATAATGGTTTTGAGGTGGTTTTTATGAGTGAATTTGTTATAAGAGAGTACCAAGAAGAAGATTATGAACAAGTAACTATTTTAGCAAATCAGTTATTTCATTCGATATTTTCACCTTTTATTGGAACACCATTTGAAAAAGGTGCAGCGTTTATTAAAGACTTCGGATTGATTAATAAAGCTTATAATGATGGTTTATACGTTGTTGAACTTGATAGTAGTATTACTGGTGTCATGAAGTTGAATGCTACAGAGATTAAAAATGAAGGTATGAGTATTAGTCTTAAGAAAGTCTTTAAGGAATACGGATTCCTTAAAGTTATAAAAGCATTTATGCTGTTTAAGGCACTTAATGTAAAAATTGCATGTGATGAATTATATGTTGATTACTTAGTAGTTGACGAGAACTTTAGAAGTAAAGGGAATGGAACTGCATTACTAAATTTTGGTAAAAATTTAGCTATAGAAATGAATAAAAAAAGATTCTCTTTAAATGTACTAGATAGTAATCCACGTGGTAGACAACTGTATGAAAGATTTGGTTTCATATTTATTAAAGAGAACAAGTTCCCCAAATATGTTAGAAGAAGACTAGAGGCAAACGCTGATCACAAGATGGAAATGAGTCTGTAACAAATATTTTGTATTAGAAATAGTGTTATGTTATAATATTTTGTGGCTTAAAGAAAGAAGTGGTTTAGATGGGATTTTTTAATAATCTATTTCGTTCAAAAGAGAAGAAATTAGAAGCACAAAAATATAAACTTGGAATGCAAAAAATAAGAAGTAGTGTCCTAAGTAACTTAAAGAATCTGCTTGATTCTTCAAATGAAATAAGTGAAGACTTATTTGAAGAATTAGAAGAAATCTTTATTATGGCTGATATTGGTGTGAACACTGTTTTGAAAATCACTAATCATTTACGCGAAAGTGTTGAAGTTAAAAAGATTAAAGAAACAGAAGATTTAAAAGAATTAATCGTTGAAGAAATGTTCAAAGTTTATGTTAATGATGAAGTTGTTTCTTCAAATTTAGATATAAGAAATGATCGTATAAATGTCGTTTTATTTGTGGGAGTTAACGGTGTAGGTAAAACAACTACAATCGGTAAGGTTGCCTATGAGTATATTAAAAAAGGTAAGAAAGTATTAATGGTTGCAGGTGATACATTTAGAGCAGGAGCTATTCATCAATTAAAGATCTGGGCAGAACGAGTTAATGCTGATTTCTTTTGTAAAGATGAAGGTAGTGATCCTTCAAGTGTTATGTATGACGCCATTAATTATGCTAAAGAAAATGATATTGATTTAATTCTTTGTGATACTGCAGGAAGACTACAAAATAAGAAGAACTTAATGAAAGAATTAGAAAAAATCAATAAGGTAATTTCTCGTGAAATTACCGAAGCACCTCATGAAACATTATTAGTAGTAGATGCTACAACAGGACAAAACGGATTATCGCAAGCGAAAATCTTTAATGAAGTAACAAATATAACTGGTATTGTTTTAACAAAGTTAGATGGAACAGCAAAAGGTGGAATTGTTTTAGCTATTAGAGATGAAATAGGTACACCTATTAAATATATCGGTCTTGGTGAAAAAATAGATGATTTAGAACATTTTGATATCGAAGAGTATATCTATGGTATGTTCTCGGATATTTTCTAAAAATGAATATTTTAGAAAAATCAATTGAACTAATAAGTTTGTATGATTTATACCAAGAGTTATTAACCGATAAACAAAAGAGTTATTTTGAAAGTTATTACTATGATGATTATTCACTACAAGAAATTAGTGATAATAACAATGTTAGTAGAAACGCAGTCCATGACTTATTAAAAAGAACTGCTAAAAAATTAAATGATCTTGAAAGTGCTCTGCACTTAAAAGAAGAAAATAAGAAAAGACAAATAATTATTAGTAAAATTAGAGATATAAATGACAACGAAGATATTACTAATCTAATTAATGAGCTTGAAAAGGTAGAGTGATTTTATGGCGTTTGAGAATCTATCAGATCGCATGCAAATGGCTATGCGCCGAGTTACTGGGCGTGGGCGACTAACTGAGAATGATATTGAAGAAATGATGCGAGAGGTCCGTTTAAGCTTGCTTGAAGCGGATGTTAACTATAAAGTTGTAAGAGAGTTTACAAAAGAAGTTAAATCGCAAGCTATGGGTGAAAAGATCTTAAAAGGATTAAACCCAGGACAACAAGTAGTGAAAATCGTAAATGATGAACTTAAGAAAGTTATGGGTGAAGAAGCAACACCTTTAACAATTAATATGATTGGTATTACTAAATATATGATGGTTGGTTTACAAGGTGCTGGGAAAACAACAACAACTGGTAAATTAGCAATGTTCTTAAGAAAGAACAATAATTTAAAACCATTATTAGTAGCACTTGATGTTTACCGTCCAGCAGCTGTTGAACAGCTGGTGACTTTAGGTAATCAACTTGGTGTTGATGTCTTTGAAATGGGTACTAAAGAAAAACCGCAAACTATTATTAAAAAAGCAATGGAGTTTGCTGTTGAAAATGGTAATAATTTAGTTATTGCCGATACCGCAGGACGTTTGCACATTGATGAATCAATGATGCAAGAACTTGTTGATATTAAAGAGTTCTTAAAACCTGATGAAGTATTGTTAACTGTTGATGCAATGACAGGACAAGACGCTGTCACTGTTGCTGAAAGCTTTAATAGTACACTTGGTGTAACTGGAGCTATATTAACTAAACTTGATGGTGACACTAGAGGTGGAGCTGCACTTAGTTTAAGAAAAGTAACAAACATCCCAATTAAATTAATGGGGATGGGAGAAAAGTTAGATCAATTAGAAGTATTCCATCCTGAAAGAATGGCATCACGTATTTTAGGTATGGGAGATGTAATGACTTTAGTTGATAAAGTTACCGAGAATATCGACGAAGACGATATGATGGGTATGATGGAAAAAATGATGAGTGGTAAGTTTAACTACAACGACTACATCAAACAACTAAAAATGGTTAAAAGAATGGGTTCTTTAGGTGGTATCATGAAACTTATTCCTGGTATGGGAAAAGCACTTAAAGGACAAGACATAGATGAAAAGCAATTAGTCTATATTGAAGCGATGATTTCTTCAATGACTAAGAAAGAAAGAAAAGATCCAACACTTGTTTCACGTTCTTCTTCAAGAAGAAGACGTGTAGCTAATGGTAGTGGTAGAAGTGTTACTGAAGTTAATCGATTAATTCAAACACTAGACCAACAAAAAGCAATGATGAAAAAAATGGGTGGTATGGATCCAAGTAAGATGAACACAAAAGACCCAATGGCAGCAATGCGTCAAATGCAACAACCAGGACAAAAGATTAAAAAAGGTAAAAAGAAAAAACGACTTAGATTCTAAGTCGTTTTATTTTTTATACAGCTAACAGCCTAAACAGTACGTTTGGACTAGAAAAAGAAACTATAATAATTCCTAATAAGTTTATGATATAATAGTGGAGTAGAGGTGACATAGATAGGTGGTCTTTACAGACTTCTTTTTTTTGGAGTGATGGTTATCGATAAATTAGTTATGAATTTAAAATTAATGTATTTTGAAGGCAAGAGAAATCTTAATAAATATAAAATCATAATTTTGATGATTATTTTATATTTATTAACTTTTCAATTGATTGATCCTCACGGACCAAATTGTTTGATTAAAAGAACTATAGGAATTCCTTGTCCCGGTTGTGGAATGACAAGAGCATCCTATTACCTTTTAACACTACAATTTGAGAAGGCAGCATTTTATCATCCTTTGGTATTTATTATGCCTATTATATTCTCTATATTATTATTTAATGGGTATGGGGTATTTAATACATTATTTAAATCAAAAGTATTCTGGGGTATTATCGTTACTTTATTTATAGGAGTTTATATTTATAGGATGTATATGTATTATCCATCCGTAGAACCAATGGATCATTTTTTTACAACAAATTAAAAAGGGGAGATTTATATGATGAAAAGTAATGATTTAATTAGAAGAGAAACTAAAGTTCAATTAAGTGGTAATTATGGACAAGGAATCTTAGCAACAATGGTTCCGGGAATCATTGTTGGTATAGCTAACATGATAATTGGAACTTTGATTGGACAGTCTTATGTAATTTCTTTAATTGTTAGTGTAGGGTTTTCTATCATAACAACATTTATGGTAGCAAAAATGTCTTTAAACTTAGCTCACGGAGCTAAGAATGCAGGGTTTGATGAGTCTTTATCACCTGGAGAAAGTTTATTAAATGTTATGTACTATGTTATTATCATGCAAGTTATATCACTTTTAATAACATTACCAATTAATAAAATATTTTTTGATGCTTGGATTGTTTCTGAGGATACATTTAGTAATTTAATTCAAAATTTCCAAGGAAGTTCACCTGAATTATTAGGATTTATTTGGGGATATGTTGGTAGTATGGTACTTGTTGTTATTTTACTAATGTTTATTACATACAAGATTATCTATGTAGCATTTATTATAATTGATCAAAAAGTAGGGGTTAAAGAAGCCTTTACTAAATCGTTTATATACACAAAGGGAAATTTCTTTAGAATAATTGGAATGAATTTATTCTTTATTGGATGGTATTTCTTATCTGTCCCAACTTGTGGTTTACTATTGTTTTATGTAATTCCTTATGAAACACTTTCAAGAACAAACTTATATCTTGAAATAAGAATTGAGAATGGTGATGCAACAGGTAGAGATTTTGATCAAGTAAGTAATACTGAAACGAAAGAAGAAGTCGATCCATTTGAGACTAGAGAGTATAATAAATATTAATAATTTCACCACACTTTAATTAGTGTGGTTTTCTTTTTGCATACAACAAGATTGCCTTTCTGCAAAGATTTGGTCTTTGCTATACTTGGTATTAGTTTTATAATGACTATGGAAAATGGAGGTAGTTATTATGACTAAAAAACTCTTTGCCTTTGATGTAGATGGAACATTACTTGATCATAAGTATAATGAAGTACCAGCAAGTGCTTTGGATACAATTGAACACCTTAAGAAACAAGGACATGTTGTTGGCGTAGCTACAGGACGTAATCAATCACAATTTCAAAAAGCTTTAAATCCTGAAGACTTTGATTTTGTTATTTATGTTAACGGTGGTTACTTAGAAATTGATGGTAAAAAGGTTTATGATATCCAGTTCTCACAGAAACAAAAAAATCACTTATGTGATTTGTTTGATGATTTAGATTTGAAATATGGGATAACAACTGAACATCATTTATATTCGCCACATCCAATGGCTGATAATGTTCAAAGAATTATTAAAGCATACCGAGTTATCACTCCGGAAAGGAAAAGTGATCTTAGAACTTTACCTGTTTACCAGTTTAGTTTATATGAAGGTGAAAATGCTCTTGAGGTTGTTAGTGAATTAGAAAAGAACTATTCAGTTCATTCACTTGGTGAATTTGCTTATGATATAACTATCCCTAAAATTAACAAAGGGATAATGTTAAAAGAAGTAGCTAAGATATTCAATATCGATATGAAAGATACTATTGCCTTTGGCGATGGTGACAATGATCGAGATCTTCTTAAAGAAGCAGGGATTGGTATTGCGATGGGTAATGCTGTTGAAAGTGCTAAGAAAGCTGCAGATAAATTAACAACTCCTTCTTATGAAAATGGAGTTTATAATGGAGTTAAGGAATTGGGATACATATAAAAAAAATCACACTATTAAAGTGTGATTTTTTATTAGTAAACGTGTGCGGTAGATAATTCTAGAATGTCAAATAATGATTCTACTCTAGCATCATCTCCATAGAAAGCTTTGTCCAAAGTTAATCGGAAATTAAAACCATCTGCTTTGTATTCAATAGATCTTTTTTTAGGACTATCTGTATATAGACTCAATTGTTGAGTAATACTAGAGAATGGTATTGTAAGTGATTTTAGACTACCCTCATTGATATACATAGCCGAAGTTGTAATTAGCATTCCCTTTTTACATGAACCCAGTACAGTTGTATCAACTAGAGCTATTACATCATCTCCATCATTGTATGAGAAGTTTTTAAATTTTGATATAAAATTGTCCATCATTTTTTGTGTAATTTGATTTTTGAAGTGAATAGAACTATCAGAATCATTACTTGGATTATGAATCAATACATGAGAAATTGCATTTTTTGGTGGTGTATTAAAACTTAAACCGTATTTCGCTCTGATTTTATCCAAATTACTAAAATCAAAATTAGATATTTCTTCTTGATATCTGTCATACCATATTTTAACCATATCATCTTCTCCAATTGCTTGGGCAAACGGAAAATACATTTCCATAATTTTACAAAGACCATTTAAGTATTTTGCCTTAATTCCTATTGGTAGATCGTACGTGTGTACTATTGACTTACCAAATTCGATGGCAAATCTTAAACTGTAGAATCTTCGGTTATCATCGGTTTCATCACTATCGTTTAAATAATAACATCTAGGATCATCAACGAGTTCATCATATATGTGTATAAACAAATCACTACATTCTTCGGTGCTACCGAAATCAATGTCCTTAAAATGGGTTTCTATGTCAAATAATAAATCAAGATAGATTTCGATTATTGAAAAGAAACTTTTACTAAAATCTACATCCTCAAATCTGTTGTCATGTTGGAAAGCTGCAAGCCACCTTAGTACGGAATGGAAGTAATGAATTAGTGGTTCACCTATTTCATTAATATGATTACCTACATTATAATCATTAAGGATTAAGAAATCTTTTGTGTGTTGTAATATTTCTTCGACATGACAATCAACGATTGGATCTGTAAATGTTGATTCATTAGCGTTATCAATCTCTATAGCTGATTTGATTGAAAGAATATTTGCCTCTATATCCATTGGAGATGAAACTAAAACATCGTTAGCAAGTTCAAAAGCTCGAGCATAGTTTCCTGATTTAAAATATTTTTTTCCTAAATTTACTTTTTCATTAGAATTGTTTTCAGTTTGTATTGGTTTTGACTGTCTAAGGATATTTTTATGTCCACATTCAACACAAAAAGCAAAATCTCTTTGACTGTCGATTTCAAAACTTTTCCCACATTTTTCACATTGCATAGTTAATCTTGCCATGTTTTAGCACCCCTTTATTTTTATTACAATTATATCATATATGTGTCAATATTCTTTTGCATTATTGCAATATACTATGATTCTAAAAAAATGATGTAGAAATATCACTAGTAATAGTATAATAAAGATAATTGAACTGACATTCAAAAACTAGGAGAAAACTATGAGTAGAACAAAAGAAGTAGAGCAATATGCTAGAGAAAAACTAATAACGGAAATTACAGCACATGACTTTGAGCATACTTTGAGAGTGCTAAAAATAGCAGTACAGATAAGTAAGAATATTGATTGTGATTTAGAAGTAGTTCAAGTTGCTTCGTTAACACATGATATCATCGATAAAAAAGTTGCAGATGATGTTGGAAAAGCTAAGAAAGAGTTATTATTTAAACTGTCTACAATAGGATATAAAGATGACTTTATAGAGGATGTTTTTGATATTATTGAGAACATGTCTTTCTCTTCTGGTAGGACTCCAAAATCGATAGAAGGAAAGATTGTCCAAGATGCCGATCGCATTGATGCGATTGGAGCTATCGCAATTGCAAGAACTTTTGCCTATGGCGGTTCTATGAATCGAAAAATATATGAAGAGGGAAATGATGAATGTAGTATTGCTCATTTCTATGATAAATTACTATTACTTAAAGATAGGTTGAATACAAAAGAAGCTAAAGAAATTGCAGAATCAAGACATAAATTTATGGTGGAATTTTCAACACAGTTTCATAAAGAATGGAAACTTGAGGACATTAAATAGTATATTATAAACATAGGATATAAAGAGGAGGATTTTATGAAACTAAAGGGAATTGATTTATGGAAGTTTATTGTTGTTGAAATATTTAATGTTTCAATTGTTATTTATCTAATACTGACTTTTAATATGGTGTCTTATATTGGTTTGATTATGTTATTCATTGTTACTTTAACAATTATAATTGCATATTATATCTATAGTCATCACGTTAGAATTGAACCAGTTAAATATGATTTCCCTCCATTGTTTTGGGATGGGTTTTGGTATCTATATAGTATTGGATTAATACTATCGATTATTGGGTCTGCATACTTATGGACATATAGTCCAATCCAAGCAAGAACATTTCTTATGAATACAATCAGCTCGTATACCATTATTGAAGAAACACCTTCTGTTTTTGGTAGCTCGGTTACTATAAAAGTAGATGGAGAATATTTACATATAGATAAGTATATAGGAGAAGAGTATTGTTATGTCGGTACTGACAGGTATCTTTATTGTGCCAGTAAGACTAATTCAGAATGGGAAACTGTTTTAATGGGTGATGAACAGATAGGAATTAGTGGGGGCTTTGAAGAACTATATAGTAACATTGATATGATAAACTGTGAGCATTCATTCGAGTCATCTATATGTGATATAGAGTATGAACCGACAATTATTATTCAATTTGAATATGATGGATATTACATTAGTAAGATTGAGGTCAAACGGAGACAAGATAAATCAATAGTTTATACTATAGGATTTAATTTTATTAATAATACAAGTGTTACATTCCCTGATGATTTATTAAATGAAGAACTACCTTTTTTCGACTAAAGTGGATTATTATTCGTAGTAAAATATGATTCAATAAGATATTAATCAAAATGCAATTGAACACCTCATTCAAAAAATAAGTGATATACTATTTTTGAATGAGGTGTTTTTATGAGCGATATAACAAGTAGAATAAATGAAGTAGAGAGTACTAAGAGAAAAAAAGATACTCATGCTATCTTTGAACTAATAAAAGAGAATGTCCCAGACGAACCAAGGTTATGGGAGGATACATGGATTGGATTTGGTGATTTTCATTATGTCAATAAGACTAATGAAGGTGACATGTGTATCCTTGGTTTAGTCGCAGCTAAAGCACATGTTACGATGTATTTTACTGTTGGAGGATTAGATCCTTATAAGTCTTACTTAGATAGACTTGGAAAATATAGAAGAGGTAAGACATGTCTTTATATATCTAACTTTGATAAGGTTGATAAAGTGGTATTAGGTGATTTAATTAAGACATATTATCAAGATGTTATAGATGGGAAAGCATCATATGGAGGATATAGATAGATATGGTAATAGCTAATGAGAAAGTATTATTTATAGTTTTTTGGATATCTTTGATGTTAATTTATTTATTAGGAGATGTACTAAGAATCTTTGCTGGTGATTTTGTTGGTGGTGAAATTGATGGTTCTCCTATGTCACAATCTATGTGGTTTATGGTGGCAGTTATTATGGTTATACCAATTGTTATGATTGTCTTAAACCTATTATTACCACTTCATTTTATGAAGTGGCCTAATATAGTAGTTGCTGTTGGATTTTTCTTATTCAATATAGCTGGTATTGCTGGGTATAAACCATATGATCAATTTCTACTTGTGATAAGTTTTGTAGTAAACTTTCTGACTGTGTATTATGCGTGGATGTTATAAGTGAAAAAGACCTGAGAAGGTCTTTTTTATTTAGAGTATAATCTTTAATGCTAATCATTTTAGATTTTTGGAAATACAATTTAGAATGAAAGCAACCCTTATTATATATATTATAAATAAGATAGAGTTACTGAGGAGGTACAACTCATCCCATATTTTTCTGCTAAATACTTATAGCTTTTCCCTTTGTTTATTTTCTTGCTTACTGTCTGTAATCTTTTCTCTTTACTGTACTTTACAAACTTTTGTCCTTTTTTTGCCATAAGAAAAACACCTCCATACTATTATTGTAGTATAAAGGTGTTTAAGTTCTTTTTTTAAAGTGTCCACTAAATGGGGTTCTCTTTATAAAGTCTTTTTTAATGAAATAACAAAATCTAATGGAATTCTATAGTAACTAATGAAGCACAAGGGTAATTGTACATTTTTGATTCACAAGAAACTACAAGTACAAAAAAATTACGTAATTATTAAGCTGATTTCATTATTAAATCCAGTTGTGTACTGTACTATCTGTCTGTTGATTCCATCAAAGTATTCGATAGTGAAACTATACTTTGTACCAAATATAGATTTGCTTTTCAAATAGATTACAATGTTTATATCTTCAAATTCGTTAGAATCTACTGAGATTGCAAAAAGTTTAGTCTTACTATATGGCTCGAGTACAGAGTCACATTTATTTTCAATTGCATATTCTAATATGCTTTTCGCTAAAACTAATATTTTTTCAGGATCCAAGCCTACTTCTACGTTCACATAATCTTCTGAGAATATTGTTGTTTCTTCAATACTTATTGTATCTAAATCAACATCATAACCGGTTGTATCTGTACACGCATTATTATCACTATTGTTGCAACTACTCATTGCAATACACATAACAATGAGTAAAAGCAAAGTATAAGTTTTCTTCATTTTTCCCTCCAATACTATCTATCATAAATGAAACCAAAATATTCAACATAGTTGTCTCTAATAAACACTTCTCCAAATTCAGCATTATCATATACTATAAAACCAGATCCCATATAATAATTACTAAAGTAACCAATTGCAACAAAAGTATGTGGTCCTCCAAAGGGAGTTAATGGGTCATTTATATTGTGTGTAACAAACAATACTGCAGGATTTCCTTTTGATATTAATTGCTGAAAATCACTATACTCGTTTACAGTTTCTGGTATAGGATTCATATGTGTATCATAGTCATTGATTACAGAGAACATTGCGTCATACTGAGAATAACTAGTCTGATTAAGAAAATAAGTTAAACCATGAGAGAACTCTACAGGTGAAGTTCCATCTTCTGATAGAAATCCTTTGTCAGTACCAATATCATCTGCTAATGCATTAATCAAGTTTCTCTACCATAATATATTCTTCTGATTTTGCCTCTATCGTTGTTGAAGTTGTAATCATGAAGAATAACAGAAAAATAATAGCTGATTTACGCATAAAAAAAATCCCCTTTTCTGTATTAATTGGAGATGGGTGCCCTATCCCCTTACTTAAGAAGTATCTCACGTTGATTCATCATTGTCAACGCATGAAATGATAATGTTAAGCTTCAAATAAATGTTTTATTCATTAATAACTTTTTCTAATATAGTAAGCTTAAATTGGTTTCTTGAGGTAATAATATAAATATATGCTAGGAGGTAGATTTGATTATGTATCAACAAGTTTGGAACGAAATGTATGATGATAGATGTGAAGTTTTCAAAAGCAAAAGTGCTTTTTTATTAGTAAGTAAATGCAATAGTAGTGTAATTCCTCTGACAAATGATCAATTTAACGATAGAAGACTGTTGAATGAGTTATGTGCTCATAAGAATATGAGGTTAAGGGTTGAAAAACCTAGTAAGCAAATACATAAGACAATTTATATTATATATTGGAAGAGATACTTGCCCTTATTGTCAAACATATGTGCCTAATCTTATGGAAGTAGCACTCAATCAAGACATTATGGAGATATATCATGTTGATACAGCAGATCTAGCTAATCGAGATTTTGTGAGTGATGAAGGGATTAGTTCTACACCTACAACTTATATCATTAAAGATGGGGTTATAGTAGAGACTTTTGTAGGACATAGGACTGTGGTGTTCTTAGAAACAGTGATTATTGATTACCTAAGTTAGAATTGAATTATTGTTTATTAAATATGTAGTTGCAACTAATAGATATAAAAAAAAGCCATTTGGCTTTTTTTTAATTTAGGAAATCATATTGGGTATTTAATATATTTTGAATGTAGTATTCATCTGTATCTCTTATTAACATGCTAATTATCTTTTTATGATATTCCTCATCTGAGTACTTAGTTAATACTGTGTTAATGTATTTTCTACAATAATAATCCTTTTCAGGTAGATTCAATCTTAGACATGATAAGAAACTATAATAGAATAATCTATCTAATTCTCTTAAAGAGTCATTAGCAATACAAAATCTAATTCCTCTTTTTGAAACGCCTAAACTGTATTCAAAATTATCATTGAGACCATTTAGATATGCGACATGACTAAACATACTTGGAAGGACGTTTTTGTGATTAGAAGAACTAAGATTCAAATTAGGGGAGGATAAGAATTTTGTTAGGAAATTGAGTGCGGTAACTTCTTTTATCTCATTTTCCAATTCTGCGATTGCTGCAATCGATAATGTTTCTTGAATAGTAAAGGTCATTTTATCGAGACATTTTGGGTAATTAATTAGATTTGAGTACCTATTTAGTGCTTCAGCTTTAACAATTTGATTTGTTTTATAATTGTATCTGATTATACAGTAATCATATAGTAATTGAGCGTTATAATTGATGAAGTTCTTTTTATCAAAAATAATTAGTAGCTTTCTAGCATTCTCATATTGATTATTAGTAAGGTGATTGTATATCTTTGATATCTGTATGTACTCCTCATAATCATTTCTATTAAAAGAACTGTAAAAATCATTTGGAGTAAGCTTTAGTTTTTTACAGAACCCATTTATCATTTTCTGGGACATAACTCTTTTACCACTAATATACATTCTATAAGTTCTTGGCTCACAAACATCTTCACAGAAATCTTTAGTCTTGATACCATAATCTTCTCGTAAATTATCTAAGAAGTATGCATATTTTAGAAATAAATCATTCATTTAATATCATCCTTTTCGAAAGGAACGTTTGTTCCTATTTTTTCACTTCACTCAAATATATTATGTATGTAAATAATTTGAGGAGGAGTAAAGTGAAAAAAGCAATTAAGTTATTCTTATTTGGTTTTGTTATGTTAGGTCTTGTGATTGGAATTAGTGGGCAAAGAAGTGTTGAAGCTGAATGGTGTGAACTTCCACCACAAGGAGAACCTATACCTACTAGTTGCACAAACTTACCATAATTATAACACATAAGAATACCCAAAAAGATAAAATGTAGATTTATATCTACCTTTTGTCGTATATACTCCTCAGTATAACTTAATTGGGTTTTTACACTAGTTGTGATGGTTTGGCAAAAGGCATATATTAGGTAAGGTTTTTCTTCTTGGGAATACGATACTATGAGGTGTATCACAAATGAAATGCAGCTAGCATAATGTCGATTATTAAATATACTATCAGACCGACAATGTCGGTCTTTTCTTAAGCAAATGCAAATAATATAAATGTATATGTTATAATGAGGATGGTGATTTTATGAAGCATATAGAAGTAGTTGCAGGAGTAATAATTAATAAAGACAATAAGATACTTTGTTGTCAACGTAAAAACAAAGGGGAACTAGCATTAAAATGGGAGTTTCCTGGAGGAAAAATTGAACAAGGTGAAACACATAATGAAGCTTTAATTAGAGAGTTGAACGAAGAACTAGAAATAGATGTAGTGATTATTCGACATCTTATTACTGTTAAACACCAGTACAATTTATTTCACTTAACGATGCATTGCTATTTGATTGAAGAGTATAGTGGAAATTTAGTATTGAATGAGCACGAGGATTTTAAATGGTTAGATAAAATGGAACTGTATCAATTAGAATGGGCGGAAGCTGATATACCAATAGTGAAAAAGCTAGAGGTGCTATAAAAGGGGAGATTGATATGACTCAAGAAGAGATATTGTTAGAATTAATTATTAGTTACTTATATGAGAAGGATTATATAAAACTGAGTGATATTCAAGAATACATATTGAATAGCGATATTGGTAAAAATGTATTTATGAATTATACTCAATATGAGAGTAAGACATCAAAGATAAATAAGACGATTTTTAATCATTCTAAAGATAGAGAATTATCTTCTCATTCCGGTGTAGTCTATTTTGAATCAAGGTATAGTAAATCAACATTACATCAGGAGTTTAGATTAGTAAGAAAACACAGTAAAAGATCTCATAACTATTTTATTGTTTTCCAAGGGAAGACATATAAGGAAGAATTTAGTGAAGGGATTTTATGGGCACCCATAAAAGGAAAAGATGGAAGTAAAGCTTTATTTCACTGGGAAACATTAACCAACTGTAAACCAGGAGACATTGTGTATAGTATTGTAGGGAACAAATTGAAAGCAAGAGGTACTATAGAAGATAAGGCAATAATCTCTCCTAATCCATTTGACAATGATTTGTGGGTAAGAGATGGTTGGCTTGTTAATGTAGATTACTATTTTATTGAGGATGGTATTAAAATAAAAGAATACATCAATGAAATTAGACCGATGCTTCCTAAAAAGTATAGTCCTTTTAATCACAAAACAGGAAACGGTAATGTTGGGTATTTATATGAGATCGGTTCTGATTTAGGAGAGTATTTAAACCAGTTTATTGGCAATGAATATAAAACCGATGTAATGAAACAAGTGTTTGAAGTCACTAAAGATGAAGAACAGATGATTGAATTAGTAATGGAGGAAGAAGGATTAGATGAAGCAGAATTAATAATCCTTGAACAAAAACCCCCATTAAAATCAAACAAACCTAAATCTAGAAGAAAAAAAGTCCATTATAAAAAAACAGACTTCTTGAAAAAAGCAGAACGAGATATCAAGAAAGGTCTAGCTGCAGAAAAACTAGTTGAAGCTTATGAGAAAAATTACCTTATTATGCGAGGAAGAAAAGATCTCGCAGATAAGATAAAATGGGTTGCTAAAGAGGCAGATAGTTATGGTTATGATATTTTATCATTTGATGAGTTTGGTGTTGAAAAGTATATTGAGGTTAAAGGGACAACATTAGGAATCAATAATCCTTTTGATGTGAGTCGAAATGAAGTTGAGACCTCAATTCAAAAGAAAGACAATTATTGGGTATATAGAGTGTATAATTTAGATACAAGTAAACCATTGTTTTATAAACTTCAAGGTTCACTTGAAGAAGTATTAGAATTAGAGCCTAGTTCATATAAAGCGTATATCAAGGATTAGTGTTGTAATAAACAAACGAATATGAGCTACAAGAAATATAGGTGAAAAGAAATGTCAGAAGAAAATAAAGTACACAAAAGACGTAAAAGGTATAGTGGTAAATACCCTAAATCTTTTAAAGAGAAATATAAAGAACTAAATCCAGAAAAGTATGGAGATACTATTAGTCACGTTATCCAAAAGGGAAGCACACCAGCAGGTATGCATATTTCAATAATGGTAAAAGAAATATTAGAATTTCTAGATATAAAGCCAGGACAAATAGGACTTGATGCTACTCTTGGTTATGGTGGGCATACTAAAGAAATGCTTAAGTGTTTAGAAGGTGAAGGTCATATCTACGCTTTGGACATAGATCCAGTAGAATTACCCAAAACAAAAGCAAGGTTAGAAAAACTAGGCTTTGGTGAGGATATCCTTACTATTGAACAACTAAACTTTTCTGATATTGATTTGCTATTTGAAGAACCAAATCAGGTGAACTTTGTTCTAGCTGATTTAGGTGTATCATCAATGCAAATAGATAACCCAGATCGCGGGTTCTCATTTAAAACAGAAGGACCTCTTGATCTAAGAATGAATCCTAACGAAGGTATTAGCGCAGCTAATAGACTTCTTAGAATTACCCAACCTGAACTTGAAGGTATGCTAATAGAGAATGCTGATGAACCATATGCTAAAGAGATATCAAAAGCAATAGTATCAGAAATAAGAAAAGGAACATTGATTGATACTACAATGAAACTTAGAGAAGTTATTACTGATGCATTAGAGTTTATTCCTCAAAGTACTAGAGAACATGATATTAAAAAATCATGTCAACGTTCTTTCCAAGCATTAAGAATTGATGTTAATCAAGAGTTTCATGCAATCTATGATTTCTTAGAGAAACTTCCAGATATATTAGCACCTGGTGGTAGAGTTGTAGTTCTATCTTTCCACTCAGGAGAAGATAGACTTGTAAAAAAATCATTTAAAAGGTTATTAAAACAAGGAGTATATAAAGAAATATCTCCAGAAATTATAAGACCATCTCAAGAAGAATGTAATATTAATAGAAGAGCTAAGTCTACTAAGATGAGATGGGCAATAAAGAGTTAATAAGATAAATGTATATATTTTTAAGAGGTGATTACATATGAATGAAATGGAAGAAGTACTAGAACTATTAAAGAAGTTTCGGAAGGATAGAAATTGGGAACAATTTCATACATCAGAAAATCTAGCTAAAAGTATAACTATTGAGGCTAGTGAACTATTAGAAAATTATCAGTGGGGAAATGAAAATGCTGATATGAATAATGTAAAAGAAGAAGTAGCTGATATATTTGGTTATCTATTACTATTTTGTGATGGACTTGATATAGATTTAATAGAAGAAACGAAAAAGAAGATAGTTAAGAATAGTGAAAAATACCCAGTGGAGAAAGCGTACGGAAATTCAAAAAAATATAATAAACTATAATATGATGAATGGAGTGTTTCTATGAAGAGATTATTTGGAATAGTATTATTGATGTTACCTGTATTTGTATTATTTTTAGGTTACTTTGCTGACTTTCAGTTTTTGGTATTAGCTTTAATTGTAATAGGAACATATCTAGTAGGAGTATTCTTTGGTCATTTATCATTCTTGATATTTGAGAAATGGTCCAATAAGTATTCTTATTGGTACATTGCTTTATTTCTGGTGTTTATCCTTTCACCACTAAGCACATTGTTAGGACTAAATCAAGATCCTGAAATATCACTTTATTATATATTTATTAGTGTTGTGTTTACGATGATTGCATTTATCATTACGGGATATTACCTCTTTAGAATAGACAATAAACTATATAAGAATTAGAAAACACAAAATCAGTAAGACTAAAGGATGATTGATTACAATATATCTTTATAGTATTACTGAATCATGCTACAATGAAAGCACAAACTACCTTATAGGAGGTGTTGATAATATGTCAAACAGTATGAAAATAAAGAAACATAAAACTAAAGAAAAAGATCTTGAAAAAAGTAAAGAGATTGGTGAATCTAAAAATAGTGCTAAGTTCTTAAAAAACAAACGTGAAAAAGGAACTATCGCAAGTAATTTTTCAGGTAAATCTTCAAAAGAATTTTCAAGAAAGAAAACATAAAAACCAGGAATTTTATATTCCTGGTTTTTTATTTGCTTGATTTTAAGTTATCTACAAACAGTAATATATCTACTGAATGCATTAGACTTCTTGATTCTACAAGTATCAAGAATTTCTAGTCCTAAGTCTATCATTATGTCACTCATATCTTCCATAGTGACAATAACAGATTTATCAGATATCTCTTTTGTTTTCTTGATTAAGGCAATTTGCTCTTCTCTAGTAATTAGAGAGAATTGTCCATAAGGTAAATCTAGGATAGCCACATCAAAATGCTTTTCAGTTTTAAGCATATCTGTTTTTGTTACATCTGGTTCAAAAGCAAAGTGTTTCAAATTGATATTACAATGTTGTTTTACTAATGGACTAATCTCATAACCAGTAATATCAATGCCTAATGTTCGACCTTCGATTAAGACGGTACCAATACCACAACAAGGATCGATAAGTTTTAAATCATAGTTCTTATTAACTGCGATATTAATTAATGCTTTAGCTAGTTTAACATCTAATGCTCTTGAGTAATTAAATGGCTTCTCTCTTCTTTGTAACCAAAGATTAGAATTAGACTCTACTATTCCAAAAATCCATTCATCGTTTATTCTCGTTAGAATTAGATTAACATCAGGGTCCTTTATCGCAAAGTCACCTTCAATTACCGAACCAAGAATTCTCATTGATTCTAATCTTTCTTGATAAGGTACGTCTTGTATCTTAGTATATGTGATTTTGTAGTTATCAAAGGTTAACTGATCTTCAATGATTTGCCTCTCAATATTTTTAATGTCTCTATCACTATAAATTATAGTGACTTTTCCTTTAATAAAAGTACTAATAGAAACATCAACATTATCACTTGTTAAGTGATAATTGTTATTGGTAGTTTTACCAAAGATATATCTCATTTCCATAGTACATAGTTCTTCAAACTCTCTACGATAAGAAATTAAGTATAAGTAAGTATGATTTAATTCTTTCATATAACATCACCTTTTTTAAAATGGGAACAATAGTTCCTATTTTTTTTATTGTATCTCCTTTATTATATTGACAAGAAGGAGGAGTATAAGTGAAAAAATTGTAAAATTATTCTTTGTGTTCTTACTAATATTTACAATTGCGTTTAGTTCAACAAAATCTGTAAGCGCAGAATATTGTAGTGATCATAATTGTGAACTTATGACTCCACAAGTTTGCGTAACCTAAATATTATAACACATGAAAAATAACCTAGATATAGATAAAAGTAGATTTTACAATCTAACTTTTATCCATTAAAAATTCACTTATAAAAGAATATATGAGTTTATCAGATCTTTATTATCTAGAAGTAGAAGGCATAGCTAATACTATTACTAGTTATACTGTCAATAACTTCATAAAAGCCTACACTAAACAACTATTAAGTTTGGATCCTAAAAAGGATCTTGAAAGAATAAAAGTTATATTAGAAAGACTAATTGTTTGGTATGAAAACAACATGTCTTTAATACAACATAGTAAATTTGTTTCAAACAAAGAAGAGCATCAAAAGAGTTATAGTTTATTAATCGAGTTAAAAGGGAAACTTGATAAATAATATATACGGATTAAGGAAGAGATAAAGCTTTATGATAAAGCCAGTGCTAAAGGGGGTACTGGCTTTGTTAGAGCAATTATTTTAAGGAGGAAACATGACAAAAGTGCAAGAAAGAAATATGGCAAAAATATTAAATAAAAAATCAGCAACTATGATAGGAACAATCTTTAATTTGATTGGTTTACTACAAATGTTTATGGGTGCATTTATGCTATTTGGTAGTATTAGTATTTTTAATGCAGAACAGTTTCCAGAGTTGTATTACCTGATTGGAGATTCAGCTCAATATTTGTCTTTTGGCATATCGGCAGTAATTATGTTTTATGGACTACTATTTTTGTCTGTAGCAGCGATTTTAAATAAATCTAGACAAAGTCACTATTACTTACAGTTGTTAGTGAGAGAAGATTATAAAAGAACAGTTAATGGAAATTGAAAATATATTAAGAAATAGTTATTGCTTATTAGTTAAGTTTGCTAGCAAACTTAATCAATAATACATGCGGATTAAGGTATATAAATAGTTTCATAATAAAACCAGTACGAAGGGGGTACTGGTTTTATTTTTTCATTATGTATTAGTCTACTAAATCATTCCTTGACAACGCTTTCATCATTCAAGTATAATTTTTACATAATATTGGGAGGTATGTACATGAATACAAGCATTTATTTAATCTTGGGGTTTATTATTGCATTATCAGCATTGGTTTATGCTGGATACTTGTATCGAAAGGTTTTATCTTATGATGAGGGTGATGACAAAGTCAAAGAAATCAGCTCTTACATTAAGGAAGGTGCAAAGGCCTTCTTGCGTAGTGAATACAAAGTTATATATACTTATATAGCTATCGCTACAACAGTTATTTTTATTGGTTTCTATTTAGGTTATGATAGTTTATCTGGATTAACATCTAATAGTAACTCGAACATTGTTGTTGAGCAAACTGAAAATTCAGCTTTATTCTTTGGTATTGGTACAGCACTAGCATTTCTACTTGGTTCTTTCTTTAGTTTAGCAGCTGGGTATATAGGAATGAAAAGTGCAACTAACGCTAACTCTAGAACAGCTACAGCTGCTAAAGATAGCGGAATTATTAAAGCCTTAGACGTTGCCTTTAAAGGTGGTAGTGTTATGGGTATGGGTGTTGTTGGATTTGGTTTATTAGGATTACTAATAGTAATAACCGTATCTATCATTATGGGTGTTGATGCTTATGAGGCAATCACTTATGCTGCAGGATACAGTTTAGGAGCTTCATCTATTGCCTTGTTCGGACGTGTTGGTGGGGGTATATTTACCAAAGCTGCCGATGTAGCTGCCGATTTAGTTGGTAAAGTAGAAGCAGGAATACCTGAAGATGATCCACGTAATCCAGCCGTTATCGCAGATAACGTTGGGGATAACGTAGGAGACGTTGCTGGTATGGGTAGTGACTTATTAGAATCATACGTATCAAGTATTATCGGAGCTTCTACAATGGCTGCACTTGTTTTCTCAGCTGCAGAACGAATGAACGGTATTATGTTTGTTTTAGTTGTTGCATTTGCTGGAGTATTTTCTTCGATTATCGGATCTTTCTTTGTAAGAGGTAAAGAAGGAATATCTCCGTTTAAAACATTAAAACTTGGAACTTATGTAAGTGGAGCATTATTTATTGTTCTCACATTAATTATTAATATATTATTCTTAGATACATTTGGTTCAACACTATTTACAGACCATAATGATATCTTTATGAATGTTAGAGAATTAGCATTTGGTTTAGCACCATTTGTTAGTATAATTATCGGTTTATCTGTGGGTATCTTAATCGGATTAGTTTCTGAATATTATACAGCAGCAGAATATAAACATGTTAAAGGGATTGCTGAGCAATCACAAACAGGACATGCAACTAATATTATCGCTGGTATCTCAACAGGTATGGAATCTACATTAGTTCCTGTCTTAATCTTAGCAGCAGGAATTATTGGTTCATTCTTAGTTGGTGGATTACTAGGTGTAGGTTTAGCTGCTGTTGGTATGTTATCAACTGCAGGTATAACTATTTCAGTTGATGCTTATGGTCCTATCGCTGATAACGCTGGTGGTATTGCTGAGATGAGTGGTTTAGATAAATCAGTAAGAGCAATTACTGATAAATTAGACTCAGTAGGTAATACAACAGCTGCAATTGAAAAAGGATTCGCAATTGGTTCAGCTGCGATGACTTCAATTGCATTATTCAGTGCTTTCATTAGAAAAGCAGGAGTAACCGGGATTGATATTGCGAAACCGGAAGTTATGGCTGGTTTAATTATTGGAGCTATGTTGGCATTCTTCTTCTCATCATTAGTTATCAAATCAGTTGGTAAAGCTGCAAACAAAATGATTAATGAAGTAAGAAGACAATTTAAAGAAATGCCTGGTATCTTAGAATATAAAGTGAAACCAGATTATGCAAAATGTGTTACAATTTCTACTAACGCTGCTTTAAAAGAAATGATCTTACCAGCAGTTCTAGCTATAGCAACTCCATTAACAGTTGGATTTGTCTTTGGTTCAGAAGTGCTTGGTGGTATGTTAGCAGGAACATTAGCGACAGGTATCATGCTTGCAATCTTTATGGCAAACGCAGGTGGAGCTTGGGATAACGCTAAAAAGCTAATTGAAACAGGTGAATACGGTGGTAAAGGTTCTGATGCTCATAAAGCATCAGTAACTGGAGATACTGTCGGAGATCCATTCAAAGATACAGCAGGTCCATCAATTGATATCTTAATCAAATTGATGACAACTATTTCATTAGTATTTGCTGCAGCATTTGGAATGGGTATCATTTAATTAAATAAACACAAATAAAAAGAACAACTTTACAAAGTTGTTCTTTTTTTATTATCTACTAAATATCCTATAAACAAGATTAATCCAGTCGCAATAAAGAAGTATATGAATAAATCTTTTTGAATTGCTGAGTAAACTATAAACGATGAACCGAGAATGGCAAATGAAGGAATAACGAATCTTTTAAAGATATTTAAATCTTTGAATGTTCTCATTAACCAAATGTATATAGATATATACACTGTATATAATAAGGCAATGGGTAATTCAGAAGTATCTAGAAAGTTGCCTTCTCCGAACCAACCATGGAAATTACCATACCAAACAAGGAGCCATAATGTTGAAATTATTAATCCAAACACAGCACTTCGTCTTGGTGAGTTGTGTTTATCTTCAACTTCAACAAAGAATTCTGGTTTTGGTCCTCTACCACGATAAGCAAGCGAATACATCCCTCTTGATAATCCCATTGTTAGACCATTAAGAGTTCCTAAACATGAGATTATAACAAACACAATTAAAATGCTACCAGCAAAACTACCAAATAGTTTTGTTACTGCTAGACTTACTGCGTGATCTCCTTGTTCTAAGAAGACACTATTTTCAATCACACCAGATAATCCTAAGTAATAGAATAAGTATATCCCAACGACAATTAAACTACCAAAGAATAAAGCTTTTGGTAAATCTCTTTTAGGATTCTTAAGTTCTTTATTAATAGTTGTAGCTATAACCCAACCTTCATAAGCGAAAGCAGTAGATAAAACTGCAAGTCCTAAACCAGTCCCTTGACTTACTGTCGTGCTAACTGTGGTAAAGTTATCAATGGTTGTACCATTGATTAATCCACCAATTATTCCTACAACACCTACTAATACTAAAGGAATAAGTTTGAATGCAGTAGTTCCAACTTGGAACTTACCTGCAAGAATTGGTGATATATAGTTAATAAAGAATATACTAATCAAATAAAATCCAGCTAAATACCAAATGGCTGTACCTTCTAAACCAAGTAACCCATCAGTATAAAGAGCAGCTACCCAAGCTAAAATACCACTTAGTGTAGGATAGTAAATAACTGTTTGAAACCAACCGACTAAATAACCAGCAGTTTCTCCGTAAGCGGCCTCTACATAATCGACTAAACCATTAACTTTAGAGACACGACCAGCAATTAGACTAAAAGTGTATCCCCCTAAAATCATGATAACTCCCCCGATTAACCAAGCTAAAATAGCTAATCCCAAATTTCCATTTGTCTTTGCAAGGACATCATCAGCTTTAAAGAACACTCCACTACCAATAGTTATACCAACAACCATTGATATTGCAGTTAAAAGACCGTACTTAGGTTTTAGTTCTTTCATGTAAATCACCTCTTTATTTTTAAGTAGTATATAAAAAAAATAGTTAGTTAGCAAAGTTTTAGTGAATGAAAATGTTTTCAGGCAAATCAATTGAACGAAGTGATATTATTATATTCATCTCATAAAAAAAAGGTTGCGTTCGCAACCTTTTAAATGTGAAATGTTTTCTGTAAAACTTCTTTTAATATCTTTGGATAGAACACTACCATAAATATTAATATTGATATTCCTTGAGCTATTGTAAAAATAGGAAGGATTACATTACCACTTAATCCTGTGTAATAAGCAATTAAGGGAACTGATGAGAATAAGACAAGTAGTAATAAACTAAGAGCATATTCTTTGAAGTCTCTATTTCTTATTAACATGATTAAGGATACTGCAAAGTTATTTGTCATAATTAACGAAGGGAGGATTATATCAACACTCCATAATGTTTGTCTATCAGTAAAGATATTAATGAAGAGTAGAAGTAAGAATAAAGTTATACCGGTAACAGTAACTCGCTTCATTGCATTTATTCTTGAAAGGATACTATATCTAAGTAAAAAGAAGATATATATAATTGCACCAATTGGAATTAAACTCCAAAATCCGTATTTCATAGTTGCAAGATTAACAACACCTAAAACGATAATTGAAATAGCACCAATGAATAAGAAGATATTATATGTTTTCTTAGGAATATGATCTACATGTTCTTTAACTGCATATAGTTCTTCAAACTTTGGATCAACTTCACCTGTTAATGTCTGATGACATAAAGGACAATATGTATAATGAGTAGCTATTGTGATTTTACACTTATTACATTCTTTCATAAGTTTTCCTCCATATAGTTACTCTCAATCTCAGCATCTAAACCTAATGAAGTAAAGTGTCTAACAAATTCCTTATGGACACTTGTTTCCATAATATTACTATTAAAGGAAACTTTGAACTTATCACCAAAAGCAATAACCCCAACATTGATATGGTTGTTTCTGCTAGCTCCAACCATAAATGCCATATCATGAATATATGGTTCCATTGAAGCTGGGAACTTAACTAACCCAACATTACTTAAACTCATTGTATGGAGTTTACTACCTAACATTGAATAACCTATCTTTAAAACATACTTCTTAAGAATACTAGGAATAATTCTTACTAAGATGTTCTTCTCATATGATACATACTCACTCATGATTCTTGTGAGTTCTTCTTTAGTTGTTTTCTCTTTAATCTCTTTCTTAGTTATTTCTAAGATATCATCAAAAGTAACATCATCATGCGGTGTAGGTACTTCGACACTGATGATGTTAACGAAGTTACGCATTGTATCTGAAGGGAACCTTGTTCTTAAGTTTACAGGTAAACCGATCTTAATCGGGTGTTGATTACCTTTTACTTGAGTTTTATATTGAACTTGTGTTTTATAGATAGCCTCAGTCATAGCTGCTACAATATATTCTGTTATAGTAGCGTTTTTTTCTTTCCCTAAGGCTTTTACTTCTTTTGTAGATAAGATTAAGGAAATAACTTTTAGTTCGTTCTCTGTGGTCTCTGTACCCGCTATACGGAATGCCTTGCCTTCCTTAGCTCTTTTATTATTAGCGTTAGAATAATACTTCTTACTTGAATCTTCTGATTCATGAGTTAAAGCTTTTTCTTTTGTTGTTCTTATGATGTTATCAGGAGTAACATCATAACCTTTAAGTTTTAAATACTCATAAGTAAGTGATTTAACAAATTCACTTAAACCAGTTCCATCTGTTAAAGTATGAAAGGTTTCAACAGCAATAGTGTTTTTACGGTACAATACTCTAAACAAATAATCATTCTGTTTAGGGAAATCCATTAAACCAACAACTTTATATGTCATCTTTTGAACATAAAATGGTTTATCATTAGTATCTAGGTAAACCCAGAATAAACCTCTTTTTAATTTAACTTTAAACATCGGATATCTTTCTAATAAGTTATTAACTGCGATCTGTAAGATATCTGATTCTATTTTTTCTTTTAATGCGATCTGTATTCTAAAGACATGAGGTTCTCTTTTACCATATACCTCAGGAAATATTTTTGCTTGATTGTCTAAACGATACCATTTACTATGTCGATCATTCATTGTCTACACCTCGGTCATTTGTATCTTGAATTTATTATACATTAAAATTACTATATTTGATAGAGTAATTTTATTATTTATCGTCTTTAATAGTTGATTGTATGAACGAAATTCGTTATTATAGGATTAAAGGAAGAGGTGGCATTATGAGTAAAAAACTTATTGGAATGGTTGTATTAGCTATTGTTTTTGTCTTGCGTTCACGAGTAATGGGGTTTAGTGATGAAGGAATATTTATGCAAATTCTATCAATTGGAGGTATTTATTTAGTAGGTTATGGACTAAGTGAAATATCTTATAAAATATATTATGCTAAACCAAATATTTTTAGTTATTGGATAATTTTTAGCTTGTTAATAGTAGGTTCGTTTTTCGCCTATGGATATTCGTTAGGATTAGCACTTGAAGAAGGATATCGTTTGTTATTCTATGCTATTGAATGCTTCCTTTGTGCTATATCGATTATTGGTTATTACTTCTTAAGATATAAAGAAAAAATAGAGAATCTAGTTTAAATAGAAAAAAACCACAACTAAATAGTTGTGGTTTTAATTTTTAATTTTTAATTTTTAATTTAAATTAGTCTAAGATTGTATCCATATCGCTAACTTTACGAGTACCTTCATACCCTAAGAAAGTAATTGGTGAATATGCAGAATGTGAATAGATATCAAAGATATCAACATTTGCAGGATCATTAATTAAATTCATGAATGCGATTTGTAATGCTTCAGCTAATTTAACATTGATATGTGCAGCAACTTGAATACCATCATTTGCGATAGGATCACTTACAGCAATAACATCAGTTAAAGCGAAGATATCTCCATCAGTAAATGCGTTATGCATACGAGCATCACCATATAATGCAGCGATGTCACAAGTTTCAGCTTCGATACGTTGTACTGAGTTACCATAACCACCAGCATCAACAGCATTAGGCATATCAGCGATTGATTTACTAAATTGTTCATTTAACCATAAGTTAGGATAAATGTAAGAAGCACTTGATGTAGAACCACCTGTACAGAATGCAGCGTTTTCTAGATCAGCCCAAGTTAATTCTCCACCATCATTAATGATTGCAGCTAATTCTCTACCTTTTGCAGATTGTCCAGCAATAATAATTGAACGGTAAGTAGTAGCATCTTTAGAACCATCAATAGTTTGTGTTGGTAAACCATCATTCCAGTCAGCAGCAATTACAGAGTTTTTATTTAAACTATCTCTTGCAGCAGCTAAGATAGGTACTAATGCATCTTGATAAGTTACATAAGTTCCACCTGGTAAGAATACAACATCAGCAGTACCAGCACGAGCAGCTTCAGCAGCAGCAGCGTAGTTAGCACTTACAGTGATATTGATTTCTTCAAAGTTATATCCTAAATCGTTTAATTCAGTTTTTAATTGTGCAGCTAATGGAGCAGTAACAGCTAAAATGTCTACTGCGTCACGTGACGGTACGAATACAACATTTAATTCAGTTTTTTCCCCTTCACCACATGCAGTTAAAGCAAAAATTGATACAAATAGTAATGCGAATGCAAATAATTTTTTCAAAATCTTCCTCCTATTGAGCTATCTCTTCAGTACTAGGGGCTCAATCCCAATAGACCTTTTGATAGGTTTCGAATTAGTAAAAGAAAATACTACATATTTAATTATATAAGAAATATGTCTGTTTGACAATGAAATATAAGTATGAAAATCATTTTCATTTCCGCTTTACAAAGCGGTCAAAGAAAAAAGTCTTAGAATTTCTAAGACTTTTTTTGATTATGCTAATTTACCTCTAATAAAATTACTGAAGAATTCGATTATTAATACCATTACAGCTAACCCAATTAAGTATGCACTTGCATCACTAAATCGACCGGCACTAATCGCATTTAATAAAGGTCCACCAATCCCACCTGCACCTACTAAACCTAGTACTGCAGCGTTTTTAACGTTAATTTCAAAACGGTAGATTGCAGTTGACAAGAACTGCGCAGTCAACTGTGGAATTATTCCGAATCTTATTTTTTGGAACGTTGTACAACCAGTTGCGTCCATTGCATCAAGTACATTATGGTTAATACCTTCAACAGCTTCAACATATAACTTGGTCATCATCCCAATTGATGTAATTCCCATTGTTAATACTCCAGCAAATGGTCCTAATCCTGTTACTCTGATGATTGCAACACCAATTACGAAAGCAGGGAATACTCTGATACCTGTTATTCCCCCTTGGAAGAATAGGTTAATTGCTTTAGGCATAATATTTCTAGCAGCTAAGAAGGCAACAGGTATTGCCAAGATAGCTCCGAATATTGTTCCAAGGAAAGCAATAGCGATTGTTTCTAAACCTAAAACTTGAACACTATAAGCATTATCTCCAAATAGAATCGTTTTGTTAGGTGTAAAGAAACTTTGAACTAAACGAACTGCTACTGTAATACCTTTTTCATTTAAACCAACATATGAAATACCAAAGATACTCCATAATACTAATAAAGATACAATAATAATACTTGCTATTTTTGTTTTACTTAAACGAGGATATGCATACAATGCATTCAATACTTGATCAGATGGGTTGTTCATTATGCCAACCTCCTTCTGATTGCCTTACTGATTGCTTCAATTGATAGTACGGCAAAGAATACAGCAAGCATGATAATACCTGCTTTTTCATATTGGTCTGATTGAAGAGTTGCTTTTAAGATAACCCCAATTCCTCCAGCACCAACATATCCTAAGATAGTTGAATGTCGCACATTGATATCGAAACAATATAAAGTATAAGAGAAGTACACGGGTAGTATCTCAGGCATTATCGCAGTTGTAAATGCTTTGCCTTTTGTTACTCCGGTACTTTCAATAGCTTCAAAAGCTCCTAAATCTAATGTTTCAATATACTCATATAACATTTTAGTTAAAATACTAAACGTGAATATTGCAATAGCGATAGTACCAACAAAAGCACCACTACCTGCTAAGAATATTAATGATATGATTTGGGCATATACAAGCATTGGAAATGTTCTAACTAAAGATAATGCTGCTTTAGCAATATTAATAAAGAATAATCCAAATCTTGAATTTTTATGAATATTAGAACTAATAAAGTATGCTACTGGTAATGAAAATATAGAACCAATAAATGTACCTAATAAAGCCATTCTAACAGTTTCAATGATTTTTGGGAGAACTACTTCCCAGTATGCAAATTCTGGTAACCAGAATTGCAGTCCGTCAAACATACCACTAAAGATTCTAAAAATAAACTCAAAGATATTTGTAAAGTTTCTGATAAGTTGAACAATATCAAAATTTGTAATATCTAAGAAATAATAAATAACTACTAATAGAATAATAGAAACGTAAATCTTTGCAGATCTTGGTGGATCTACAGTTGTACCATTTTCTAATGTTACAGTCTTTGGTTTTGGAAGAACCTTATCGAAAAAAGCTTTTAATTTACTGAAGAAGTTTTTAATATGTTTCATACTTATTCACCGATATAATCATCATCGGTTAATTTTCTTCCATAAACATGAACCAATACTGCTTCATTAACTTTATCAACAGGACCATCAAACACAATTAAACCATCTTTAATTCCTATAACACGTTTTGCATATTGTAAAGCTAAATCCACATGATGCATATTAGCAATTACAGTAATGTTTTCTTTCTCATTAATTCGTTTAAAGTCATCCATAACTTGCTTTGCTGTTATAGGATCTAATGATGCAACAGGCTCATCAGCTAAAATAACATTTGGTTCTTGGGCAACTGTTCTAGCTAAAGCAACACGTTGTTGCTGTCCCCCAGATAACTGATCTGCTCTTGTGTATGCTTTTTCTAAAATACCTACTTTTTCTAAGGCTTCTAAAGCAACAATTTTATCAGCTTTACTATAAAGACCTAAAGCTGTTTTCCACCACGGCATACTCGCAACTCTTGAAGCTAAAACGTTACGTAATACAGTTGTTTTACTTATTAGGTTAAATGATTGGAATACCATTCCAATCTTTCTTTTATAAGCACGTAAATCTTTACCATGTAATGTATTAGGATTAACATCATTCACATATAATTCACCTGCAGTTACATCATGAATTCTGTTTACACATTTTAAGAATGTTGATTTACCAGCTCCTGATAAACCAATGATAGTAATAAACTCTCCTTGTTCAATTCTAACACTAATATTTTTTAATGCTTCTACGCCATTATCGTAAGTCTTGCCAACCTCTTTAAATACAATCGACATACTAACACCTCGCTTTTCTAAATAATTATATAATAATATAATTTACTTAACAAGTAATTTAATTATACGTACCGCCTTAGAACAACTTTTAGGCATGTAAACCTTTTCATTGCAATTAAATTCATTGACTAAAAAATGATGATTTGTTAGAATTGAGATATAACGTATAAATGAATGATACGATAAAATAAATTTAACGGAGAATTGTAGATTTTACAATTGAGGTAAATAAGTGAAAAAAGAATTATTAATCACTACTGATGAAGAAGTAAAAATAATATTCGATCCCTTAAGGAAAAATATTATGCTTACTTACTTAAGAGAAAAAAAATCATTAACAGCTAAGCAAGTAGCTACTAAAATAAATGAAGCACCAGCCAAAGTTAATTATCATTTAAAGAAACTAGTTGAATTTGGCGCACTAGAATTACATAAAACAGAATCTATAAATGGTATTATTGCTAAATATTATAAATCAGCATATGAATCTATAATGTTTAAAGGTGGAGAACTTTCTAACGAAGTTTATCTATCACAGAGTAGTTTATTAGAAGAAATTTACGACAGAGTATCAAGTGAATTTCGTGATGATTTGAGAACCCATTTAAATATGGTAGCTAACTCTGAAGGAAGCGTACAAAGACAAATAGCTTCCCAAAGGCACATCATGTATATGACTAAAGAAGAACAAGAAGAATTTATTAACACGGTAGAAAGTATGATGAAACAATACACCGCGGTTGATGAAACAAAGGAAGTTTTTTCTTTATTACATGCAATGGCGCGTATTAAATAACCTCTTTCGAGTTTCAAACTCTAATGGAAGGCCGAGATTATGGAGAATCTCGGTCTTTCCTTTGTTCTAAGGTTTTGTTATAATAACTTTAACTATAATTTTCAAGGAGGACTTTACAATGAAAAAATTACTAACGATTTTAAGTCTATTACTAGTTTTCACACTTACAGCTTGTAATGATAGCGAGGGACATTTAGTGACAAATGAATATGAGATTACATTCGTTTCAAATGGTGGTTCTGTAGTAGGAAGTATAAATGTAGAAGGACTTGTAACAACAAGTTTACCAGAAGACCCAACAAAAGAAGGGTATACTTTTGCTGGATGGTATGTAGAAGAAAACTTTCAAACATTAGTTTCTGATGGAATCACTGTTACAACTGATACCACTCTATACGCTAGATGGGAAGACAACTATTACCAGTTTAGAGTAACTCTAAATTTGTGGGATGGAGAAAAAGCATTCTATGATTTTGATTATGGAGAAGTTACTTTTATTCCTGCTACTAGACAAGATGGTTATAATTTTAAAGGTTGGTTCTATGATGTGGAACTAACAGAACCATTTGATTATAAAGAAACATTAACTTCAGATATTAATCTATACGCAAAATTTGATCCAGTAGAATCGATTATCTTTATCATATTTAATAATTACCTTGTAGAAAGATTTGTTGTTGATTATGACGAAGTAGTTACTTTGACAGAACATGATTTAGAAGGATTTACATTTGAAGGATATTATACAGAAATAGAACATACTAATCAAATTACTACTATTACAGGAACTAAATCATCGCAGTATATCTATGCTAAATACTCTTTAGCAGCAGATAATGTAGATTTAACTAGCTTAGCATATTATGATTATCTAAGCCCATCAAATCCAGTAATCTCAATCACTGTTGAAGATTACGGAGTTATGACTTTGGAATTGTTTCCAGCAGTAGCTCAAAACACAGTGGACAACTTCATTCAATATGCTCTAGATCAAGATTATTCAGGTAGTTCTTTCCATAGAATAATCAATGGCTTTATGATACAAGGTGGTATCATCGAGAGTAATAATTGTTCAATTGAAGGTGAGTTTAGTAGTAATGGAGTAACTAATAATCTATCTCATACTAGAGGAGTCATCTCAATGGCACGTACTAGTTCGATGAATAGTGCTACTAGCCAGTTCTTTATTGTACATGAGGATAGTGACTTTTTAGATGGTAACTACGCAGCATTTGGTGGTTTAACAAGTGGATTTAACATATTAGAATTAATCGCTTATCAATTAAGAGATGCATATGATAAACCATATGTTGATATAGTTATTACAAGTATAACTGTTGAACTAAATGGTTATGTACCAGGAACACCTATTTGTGCAGAATAAAAATAAAAGGCCATTTGGCCTTTTTTTCTTAAATATATTAGAAATAGGACATTTGTCCTAAACATATATATATTTATAATATATAATTAGATTATCATCCTATTGGAGGTGCATAATGAGTAAATCAAGAAATGAAGTGATTAACAATATTTTAAGTAATATCTTGGTTAATCACACAGAAGAAGAACTACAAATAACTACATATAATAAAGGGCAGTTAATTGTTAATGAATCAGACCCTATGCATATAATGTACTTTGTTATTTCCGGAAAGTTAAAAGTCTATAAAGAGTATGAGAATGGGAAAACCATGTTGCTTGGATTTGAAGATGGTTTTAACATCTTAGGAGATGTTGAATACTATTCTAAAAGAGATACTACCTGCACAGTAGAGGTAATCAAAGAAGTTGAACTAATTAAAGTAGATTTTAATATAATCAATGAAAGATATTCAGATTCAAAACAATTCAATGATTATATAATTAAACAACTTAGTGAAAAGTTAATCGATAGCCAACTTAATACAAGAATTAATTTAGTCTACAAACTCGAAACAAGACTAGCAAGTTATTTTTATTCGCTATATGATGAAGAAACAAAAACAACTATCGAGATTGATAGTCTAGCAGATATAAGTAATAACCTAGGTTGTTCTTACAGACATTTAGTAAGATCAATCAAAAGTTTAATTGAACTTAAGGTTATTAGAAAAGAGAAACATATAATCACGATTTTAGATTTTAAAAAATTGAAAGAGTTGTCAAGAGGTAACGTATATGAAAACACTTCTAACAAAGAAGAGAATTAAAACTATGACATATTTATTATTGCCAATTATAGCAGGCTTAGCTATTACATTACAAAGTACTTTAAGTGGAAAATCAACAAAAGAATTTGGTTCAATGGAAACTGTAATCATGATTCACTTATTTGGATTGCTTGCAGCTTTAATCATTTACTTTTCTAGGGGTGATTTTAGTTTAAGTTTCTTCTCAAAAGTAAACCTCTTACCAATTATTGCGGGTTCATTAGGAGTAGTAATAATTTTCTCTATTTCCAATAGTGTTATTATGAACGGGGTTACAACAACATTAGTTATAACAATTGTTCTGCAATTAATCGTCGGGAAGGTAATTGATCATTTCGGAATGTTTGGAGTTGAACGAAGTCCTATTAACTTATATCAGGTTGTCGGGATAGTAGTAGTGTTTATCGGTGTTTTTATCTTTCAAAAAGCTAAATAGAAATAAAAAACGCAAGAAATTAATCTTGCGTTTTTGTTTGGATAAAGTATTTTTTTAAGAACTTAACTATACCGTCTTCAGTATTAGGATACTCAGTAATATAATCAGCGTGTTCTTTCAAAACGTCTTGAGCATTTTGCATCGCTACACCAACTCCAGCATACTGGAGTAGTTCAATATCATTATGAGCATCACCAAAGGCAATGATGTCTTCTTTTTTGAAACCAAGGTGTTCAGCAACATAATGTAAACCTGCACCTTTTGTAGTTTCTGGAGTATGTAACTCAATAACAAAGTTATAATGATGTCCCCAATTACGAGCTAACACTTTGTTCTCATATCGATCTTTAACATATTCTTCAATGATATCTGCTCTACCTTCATGGGCAACGATTAGGAAACCATTTGGATCATCTTGAAGAATCTCTTCAAAATTACCAACACTTAATGTTGCGCCGTTAAAGTAATGAAGTAGTGGTCTTATTTTTTCACTATCTTCATAAAGATAAATATTATCTTCTACTTCACCAAAAGCATTTTCGATAACATGTTTATTTGATTTAAATATATCAATTACGTATTCTTTAGGAATAGAAAGACTATATGATTCAAAATCAGGATTGTGTTTATTAGTCACAAGACCACCATTATAGTTAATGATTGGAGTAGTTAAACCAAGCTCATCATAGAACTTCTCACTACTTCTGAATGGACGCCCTGTTGCAATAACAATTGTATGTCCTAACTTATCTAATTCTTGTAAGTAATCTTTAGTTTTTTGACTGATTGTTTGCCAATCTGATAATAAAGTTCCATCTAAATCTAAAGCGATTAAATATTTCTTCATTTTTATCACCTCATTTTAAGATACCATAATCATAAATTATACACAATAAGAAATAGAATTATGGTATAATATAATTTAGTAAGGAGCGTGATTATATGCTTACGTTAGCAATCAGTTTTGTAGAATTGTTAGATTCTAGTTTTGGTGGATTCATTAATTTCTTTTTAGGGATGGTAACTGGAGTAGTATTATTCTTATTATTAGTTACTGTGTTTGGGATTAGAGGTAAAAACTTATCTTTAGATGCTAAGAAACCTGAAGGTGAAATTAGTGGTGACGATTTGAAGAAACTAATTGAACACCGTCAGACATCTTTAAAAAGAAGTATTAAACTTAAGAATGAAGGTGCCTTTAGATTAACCTTTAATATGTCAATTGAATTAGTTGAAGAAGTAAGCCGTTATTTCTTTCCTAATAGTAAATATCCCATGTTTGAATTAAGTGTAAATGAATTACTTGAATTAAACCATTATATAACTGATAGAATTAACGATATTCTAGAAGTGCCAATTCTTAAAAACGCTAAAAAAATGCGTATTATCACAATCGTTAATATGTATGAAAAGAAACGAGCTTTAGAAGAAAGTAAACTAGCTAAAGCCGCTAAGAAATATCGTTTTGGTAAAGTATTAAAATATGGTGGTATGGCATTAAATGCTATAAATCCTGTTTATTGGTTTAGAAAACTAGTCCTAAGTACTAGTATGGACATTATCATAAGAAAACTATGTGTAACAATTGTTGCTGTAGTTGGTGAAGAGACAGCTAAAGTTTATTCTAAAAAATTATTTGATCAAGACCTAGAACTAGGTATTGTTGAAAAGGATATGGAAGACTTACTAGCTGAAGGAGATGATGAACCTGAAGAAGCTGAAGAATCTTAAAGAGTTTTATGATGTTGTTGAAACAGAAGAGAAAGTTGTTATTTACTTCTCTACAACTTTTTGTCCTGATTGTGTCATCTTAAATCCTTATTTAAGAGTATTAGAAAAAGACTTCAGAGATTACAACTTCTATGGTTGTAATCGAGATCGTTTTATAGATTTAGCTAAACATTTAGAAATATACGGTGTACCCAGTTTCTTAGTCTTTGAAAAAGGTGAAGAAACAGGTAGATTAGTGAATAAACTACGTAAATCATATATTGAAGTAAAAACGTTTATAGATAGTACTATTACAAAATAAAGTAGGTGGCAGCATGTTTTTTAGAAAAAAGAAAAGCAAACTTGTAGTTACAGAAAGAACCCCCGATTACAAGGAATTTGAAATTCCTGAAATTGCGGAAAAGAAAGAGAAGAGAAGTTATCAAAAAGATCACTTTGTTTCTCCTATTTTTGGGACGAATGTAAAAGATAAAGTTGTTATTCCTAACCCAGTTAAAAGAACTGGTGATTTAGATAAGCAATTAGATGACTTTAGAACAGAACCTAAACTATCTAATGAAACTAAAAAAGAACGTTATGGTAGTGAATACCATGAGTTTGATTTAGTGCAAGGAAATAGCTTAAACGAAGTTATGGAAGAGAAAAGAAGAAAAAGAGATCAAAAACAAGAAAACGAAGCGACTGAAGAATTTATTAGTGGTGTTGTTGAAGAAATACCTGTTTACAAGGAAGAACCAAAACGTGCAGTTAAATCAAATATTAACGATTACTTTAACCCAGGAACAAAGAAACCGGAACCAAAACCTGAAGTTAAAGTAGAAGCCCCTAAAGCTATGAACAAGTTTAATAAGGAATATCGTTTTCCTTCATTCAATTTATTAAACAAACCAGTTAGAAAGGTTCAAAGTAATGAGCAATGGGTTCAAAAACAAATTGATATATTAGATCGTACTTTTGAAGAATTTAAAGTTGGAGCTAGAGTTAAAACTCATACAAAAGGCCCAACAGTAACAAGATATGAAATCGAGTTAGAAAGCGGAGTATATGTAAAAAAAGTTACCGGTATTACCGATAACATTAAAATGGCATTAGCCGCTAAAGAAATTAGAATTGAAGCACCAATCCCTGGAAAAAGCACTGTCGGGATTGAAGTTCCAAATGAAGTTCCTGAAATAGTTCATTTCTATGATATAGTAAGTAAGGATGAATTTAAGAACTCAACAGATCCGTTAACCATTGCTCTTGGTTTAGATATTGATGGTCTTGGTGTTTACTCATCAATTTCTAAAATGCCTCATGGTCTAGTTGCAGGTGCAACAGGTAGTGGTAAATCAGTATGTATTAATACAATCTTAATGAGTTTGTTATTTAAATATTCACCAGATGATTTAAAATTAATGCTTATCGACCCTAAGATGGTTGAACTCTCAGCATACAACGATTTACCTCATTTAATTACACCAGTTATCACCGATGCTAAAATCGCAACTGCTGGTTTAAAATGGGCTGTAGAAGAGATGGAAAAAAGATTTGTTTTATTCAGTAATGAACGAGTAAGAGATATTAAATCTTATAATGAAAAAGCATTAAAAGAAGAATTAGAAAGAATGCCTTATATCGTCATTATTGTTGATGAGTTAGCAGACTTAATGATGGTAGCTTCAAGTAGTGTTGAGGAAGCAATAATGCGCTTAACCCAAAAAGCAAGAGCTTGTGGGATTCATTTAATTATTGCCACACAACGTCCAAGTACAGACGTTGTAAAAGGAACAATTAAATCAAATATCCCAACTCGTATTGCCTTTATGGTTTCTAGTTATATTGATTCAATGACAATTATTGATGGAGCTGGGGCTGATAAGTTATTAGGTCGTGGAGATATGTTATATGCTGAAAGTGGAAAACCACAAAGACGTGTTCAAGGTGCTTTTATTAGTGATACCGAAATAAGTAATGTTAATGAATTTATTAGAAGACAAAGAGACAGTGAGTATATGTTTACACAAGAAAAACTTGTAAGACAAGCAACTTCTGTTGTAAATAGTGATGATCTATTTGAAGAAGTAGCTAGATTTGTTATTATAAGTAAGGCTTGTTCAATTAATAAAATCAGTAAACAATTTAATATTGGCTTTAATAGAGCACAAAAGATAGTAGAAACACTTCATGAACAAGGAATTGTCTCGGAAAATGTTGGTTCTAAAGCCCGTACTGTATTAGTTACAATTGAAGAGTTAGATCAAATAATTGAAGGAAAATAGGTCTTGATATGGATGACTTTAACGATTTACTAGAAGAAGAAATAGAAGAAGAAATAGAAGAAGACCATACGATTGAAACAATGAAGGTTCGAAAGACCCTTCGTTTTCATACGTTTATCGTGGTTATTGTTATTTCATTATTCTTTATCTTAAGAAATTTTGATGAGAATATCGACTTTAACAATGTCAATGCTCCTATCTTCTTAACAATAAATCTATTTATATTGTTTTTTGCAGCAATTATCTATTTCTATGATAACCGCATCAAACCAATTGAATACTCGAAGAAAGAAGTATATAAAGGATATAAAATGCTAAATGATATTCTTGATATAGTAAGTATCATTTCTTACTTATCATTAATAGTTACAGTTACTAATATGTTCTTTATTTCCTTATCGCCAATCACAGGGACCTCAATGATGCCGAATTTTAATGATAACGAAGCAGTAATTTTCTCTCATATGACAAAAGAATATGAGCGATTTGATGTGGTAATTGTTCATCAAGATTCAGAAACGACACCATATTTAATCAAACGTATTGTCGGTTTACCTGGCGAAACAATTGAAATAAACAACAACCAAATCTTTATCGATGGAACGCTTCTTGTAGAAGATTACATCGATACAGAACAAGTAAAAACATATTGTACCAATATCCATACAGGTACATACGTAGATAATTCACATTGTACATTTGTAGTCGAAGACGGAGAATACTTCGTTTTAGGTGATAACCGTGACGGTGGTGCAGTTAGTGGAAGTGGAACAAGTATTGATTCTAGATACTTTGGGCCAGTAATGGAAGATGCAATTTATGGAAAAGTAGTTTTCAAGTTTACTGATTACAATATTATAAAATAGCGAGTTGATAATATGAAACAGATTCATTGGTATCCTGGCCACATGGCCAAGACAAAAAGAGAAATAATTGAAAAAGTTAAATTAATTGATGTAGTATTAGAAATTCTTGACGCAAGAATTCCTTTTAGCTCTCAAAATCCGGTAATAAGAACGATGATTGGTAATACACCTAAAATCATTCTTTTTAACAAAGCAGATTTAACGGATCCTCAAGAACTAGAAAAATGGGTAGCTCACTTTAGGAAACAAGGAGTGCCTTCATTAAAGGTGAATGCCATTACAGGGCAAGGTTTAGATAAACTTTTACCGTTAATGAAAGAACTTTTAAAAGATAAAATTGCCAAAGAACTATCAAGAGGACGTACCGAAAGACCACTACGTGCAATGATCTTAGGAATACCTAATGTAGGGAAATCGACATTGATTAATAAATTAGCAAATAAACGAAAATTAGTAGTTGGAGATCGTCCTGGTGTTACAAAGCAAACCCAATACATTAGAGTTGGAAAAGACTTTGAATTATTAGATACTCCAGGAATCTTATGGCCTAAATTTGAAGATGAAGAAATTGCTAAGAAATTGGCTTTAACAGGAGCTATCAAAGACAATATACTACCTAAAGATGATGTGGTAATATTTGGTTTTAGATTCTTAGATAAATACTATAAAGGTAGATTAGAAGAAAGATACGATATCACTGTTGATATCGACAATGTTGCACAAATTTTTGACGATATTGGAATAAGAAGAGGTTGTTTACTTCCTGGAAAACAAATTGATTATGACAGAGTAATCGATTTATTCCTTCATGAGTTTAGACATCTTAAGTTTGGTAAAATGATTTTGGATAGGATTAAAGAACTTGTATAGCTACGAAAATGATCTTATAAAAAATGGACATATCTATATTGCTGGATGTGATGAAGTTGGGCGTGGACCGCTTGCTGGACCAGTCGTAGCTGCTGCAGTAATACTGGATAATGATAATAAAATAGAAGGTCTAAATGATTCAAAGAAACTTAGCGAAAAGAAAAGAGTTCTCTTAGATAAAGAAATAAGAGATAAAGCATTAGCTTTTCATATTATTTATATTTGGCCAAAAGAGATTGATAAAATTAATATCTATCAGGCAAGTAAGAAAGCGATGATAGAAGCTATCAAAGCTTTAAAACAACAACCAACATATATCTTAAGTGATGCGATGCCACTAGGAGATATTGGGATTCCCTTTGAAAGTATTATTAAAGGAGATCAAAAGAGCGCAACAATTGCTGCCGCTTCAATTATCGCTAAACAAGAACGTGATAGATATATGATCGATATTGCTAAAAAATATCCAGAATATGGATTTGAAAAACATAAAGGATATCCGACCAAACAACATCTCGAGGCTCTTAAGAAACATGGTGTTTTAGATATTCATAGAAAAACATATAAACCAGTTTACGATATACTTAATCCGAAAACTAGTTTAGGGGTTTAGGAGGGAACAATGAAAAAATTATTTATTATGTTATTAAGTGTTTTACTATTAGTAGGGTGTAATCCTGATAATGGGGGAGATGAACCAGTAAGACCAGGGGCAGTTAAGTTAAACGGTGAAGCTACTGTAACAATTACAGTAGGTGATACTTATTCAGAACTAGGTGCATATGTTGATGGTGATACTTCTATAGAAATCACAATCACAGGGACTGTTAACACCGCACTTGAAGGTAGTTATGAGATTACTTATTCTTATGACAGTAATGGAGTAAAGATAAGCACAATAAGAACAGTAATTGTTGAAGAAGAAACAATAAATCCAGTTATAGTCGTTACTTGTACTTTAAATGGTAATGGTACTATAAATATAGATGTTGAAGATTCTTTTCAAGATCCTGGTGTAACTTGTACTCCAGCAACTACTGAAGTTACTATAACTGATAATGTTGATATATATACACCTGGTAACTATCAGGTTGAATATGAGTATATGTCAGAAACAGGATTAAAAACTCTCACAAGAAATGTCGTAGTTAGTCCTTCAATGTCCAATATTTCATTTAGTCTAAACGATTCTAATGAAGTATATATTGATCAAGGAGATACTTGGGTAGATCCTGGTTATCAACTTGATGGCTCAAGTGCTTCTGTTACTGTAACAGGTACGGTGAATACTGATGTGCCAGGGTTTTATATATTGACGTACTCATTTACAGACGGAATGTATGTCGAACTAACTAGAAATGTAATAGTTGTTAGAACTGTATTCTACGCCTTTAATTCAAGTGAATTAGTAGAAGACGACCTAACAGTTACCATTACTGGTTATGATATCACTCTTAAATACGATTCGTTAGTTGTTGAGTTATATCAAGATGATATAATGTTAGATTTTAGAAATGTAATAGATGGCTTAAATACTCTCACTTTTACAGGGTTAACTGATGGCCATGATTACGTTGTAAAAATAAGAGGAGATTACTTTGATGATACTACGGCAATGTATGATGAAGAAACTGTCGATACATTTACAATTGAATCATTAATTATAGTTCCTACAATGACTGTGACTAATGAGATAATTGATGAATCATCATATAGTTTTGATTATGTAATAAATGATACAGAATCAAGATTCTTATGGTTTAACGTAAAAACTTATGATGGCGTAACAATAGTAGATACACAAGATTCTATTGTAGCTGACAATGGGACTATATCCATTACAGGGTTAGATGATTATAAAGATTATAAGGTTGTAGTAATTATTACTTATGATGAAGGTACAACCAATCTTGAAACAACGGGATTAGATAAGAATATTGAAACATTTCTTGAGTTTAGTTTAACTGCTGAAGTTGATAAACCTACAGTTTATCAAGACGAAGCTAATTTTGTAACAATCACAATAACAAATTCGAATGGACATACAGTCGAACATATTTATATTGATGGAGTTGATACGTTGTTTACTACGGTTAATTCTACAACTTATACAATTGATTTAGATACAAGTGTAATAGGTGTGTTTGATAAAACAATAGATGAACTAACCCTAAGTATAAGAACAGTAAGTGAAACCTTTATTTGGGACACAGAGTTCACTTATGAAGTCGTAGATCAGTTAGCTAGTGAAAACGTTCCATACGTTATAGCTTACTTCTCAAATGATGATGAGTATAGTACCTCAGGGTCTGGTTCTGGCCACACAATGGAACTGAGATTGTATAATCCATTACAATTACCCATTTCAGATATTTACTTAAATGATGTGTTATATAATTCAAACTTTTATTCAAATACCGGAGAAGTAATAACCTTTTATTCAAACTTCTCATATGAGCAACAAGTTACACAATTCTCTTATGAATTTGGTGGGGTAACATACCAAGTAGATGTTGATTCATTCAATGTTGAGAATATGCCGGTATGTGACGGCATAATTCACCAAATAACTACAGTTCAACATGTTAAAGATATGTTAGCTTCTCCTTATGGTTGTTGGGAATTAATGAATGATATTGATTTAACAGGAGAAGACTGGCTAGCAATAGTAAATGCAGCCCCAGATGGAAGTCTAACTTTGTTTGGAAATGGTTATACTATAAGTAATATAACTATGGTAAGTATAGATGTAACTCAAAGTAGTGAAACAAATTGGGGATTCTTTGGAGTTCTAAATGGTTCACATATCCAAGACTTGATACTTGATGTGAACATAAGCATTGGTAATAGTAACGTAAATAAGCCAAATATGTTTATTGGTGGGCTTGCTGGATATATTTCATCATCTCACATTGAAAATGTAACTGTGAATGGTAATGTCGATTCTAACTATTATTACAACGGAGCAATTGGAGCAATTGTTGGAATGACATCCGATAGTGTATTTGAAGATGTATCATCAAGTGTTACGATGGATATTACTCAATACACTCCAACATTGGAATCGAGACTAGGTAGTTTAATCGGTGAAATTGATGGTACTGATATCCATGGATATACTGAGAATTCTACTATAACAGTAACTGGAATCTCCTCTCATGTTGCATTATTTATTGGAGAACCTATCGGTAAAATTACTGATGGTGATGTTCTAGAAACGCCTTAATAAAGGTAAATAAAACACCTTCCATTTGGAAGGTGTTATTTTTTTAGCTTACTTTGAATCCAATCGATAACAGAATATAAAGGGTTCATTATGTTTGAGTAGGTCTCATTGTCAACTGGGGCCTCTAAAAAAGACTGTTCTTTTCCCATTCCGATAAAAATTGGGAAGGATAACATAAGATATAATATTTCTTCTTTATGAACTTCTTCATGCCATAATGAAATTATGTAATTAAAATCGATATGATCGTTGCCATCCAGTAATATCTTCGTTAACAGGAAGTATGCACTTATCAAAATTGCGAGTTGCATATTCTTCGGACCAAAAAATAATGGTTCGACATCGATGATAGAAATTGTGTCTTCATTGATCAAAATATTGGCAAACCATAAATCTCCATGAAATAAGTATTTTTCTTCTTTTGAGAGGTACATTACAAATTTCTCATCTTGAAGGATTTCTTTCAGCTTTTCTTTCATTAAAGAATCAGCAGAATTACTTAGAAAATACTCGAATATTTGCAAGGAATGGGGAATACCAAGATCGGTATATTCACCACTTGCTGCTTCTAATCGTTTAGTAAAGGCATAAACACCATCAACGATTTGTTTTGTCAACTCATCATTAGGATATTCACTGACCGGTGATCCTATTAAATATGACAATATTGAATATGTAAATGTAACATCTTTCATTTCAGTAAGTCCATACTTATAGATTAAACTTGTCAAATTATCCTCACGATATATGGAGTTAAAGAGGTTACTTCTGAACTCCTCTTTTTGGAGTTGATCACCAAGTAGTAGTTTAATGATCAATTTTGGTTCTTTATTATGTAAAAAAACCTTGGCGTGCATTGCATCGGTCAATTGAATAATATCATCTTTTAAGTCATTATTAACGATTCGGGAAATAATGTCCTGATATTTCATAGATACCTCCTTGATAATTTGATTAGATTTCTATACTTGCGTTATATAATTTTGCGTAATATCCATTGTTATTAATTAGTTCTTTGTGGGTCCCTCTTTCACTGATTCCATTCTCAGTTAAAACGAGAATTTCATCTGCATTTGAAATAGTACTTAAACGGTGGGCAATGACTAAGGTAGTACGTCCTACACTTAATTCGTCAAGTGCCTTTTGAATTAGTTTCTCAGTAACATTATCTAATGAACTTGTTGCTTCATCAAGGATTAAAACAGGGGGATTTTTAAGAAAAACTCGGGCAATACTTACTCGTTGTTTTTGTCCTCCAGAAAGTTTTACTCCTCTTTCACCAACTAAGGTATCATAACCGTGATCTAAACTCATTATGAAATCATGGATGTTTGCCTGTTTAGCAGCTTTAATTACATCTTCATCAGTTGCTTCAGGTCTTCCGTATAATATATTATTTTTTATAGTTCCATAGAATATATAAACATCTTGTTGAACATGTCCTATGTTTGAACGTAATGAGTAAATATCATATTCTTTAACATTGATTCCATCAACAAGAACTTCACCTTCATTAACATCATAAAATCTAGGAATCAATTTACTGATTGTGCTCTTACCTACACCGGTTTCTCCGACTAAGGCTATTTTTTTACCAGGACTTACTTTGACATCAAAATTCTTTAAGACATCACTCCTTGAAGATTCATATTGGAATGTAACATTTCTAAATTCAATTAAACCACGAGGGTTATCCATGAATATCGGATTGTCATTAGAAACGATTTTTGGCTCTATCATTTGGATAGCGTGGAATTTCTCATAACCACTCCATCCCTTTTGAACTTGCTCTATAGTTTGAATCAAGGTTCTAATTGGTTGGATTAAGATTGTGATGTAGAGGAAGAATACAGTGTAATCACCAATAGTGATTTCACCATTAATTGCTAAGACACCACCATATACTAATATTAACACAAATAGTAGATCTATTATTAGTCCTGTACCACTACTAAAGATACCCATTTGTTTGTAGAAATCTCTAAATGATGCTTGGTAAAGGTTTGTGACATTTTTAAATTTCCTTAATTCGAAGTCTTCATTGGTAAAAGCTTTAGTAAGTCTAATACCTCCGATTGAATTTTCTACTTCACTATTTATTTCTTCATGGGTTGCTCTCGTTTTACGAGATGCCGCCATCATTTTTCTTCTTCTTGAGTTAGAGTAGAAAATTAATATAACAATTAGTGCAAAAATGAAGATAGTAAATATAATGTGAATATTGAATAGAATTATAAAACTACCTATGATAGTAACGGTACTTACGATAATGTTTTCAGGTGTATGGTGAGCCATTTCACTAATATCTCTTAAGTGTCCCACAATGTGCGTCATGATTGTCCCTGTTTTATGATCATCAAAGTAATCACTATCTAGAGTTTGAATTTTCTTATATAAATCGACACGCATATCGCGTTCGATTCTAGTACCCATTACATGGCCCCAGTAATTAACAATAAAACTACAAAACATCCTAATTACGTAGAGAACAGCAAGAATTGCACCAAAGAAATAGATACTTTTATAATCACCAGCAGGTACGTAAATATTTATGATATTTCTAACGACACTTGGGAAGTATAGATTTATCCCTGCCATAGCCAATGCAGCTACTGTATCAATGTAGAATAATACCTGATGGTTTTTGTAATATTTAATAAATTTTCTTAACATATAATCACCCCAATAATTCATTAGTTATCTCAATTAATCATTATAGCACAGTTTGTTTTACTTGTTTATATAATTTTGGTATAATCATTGTGGTGATAAATATGGAAATTAGGGTAGAAGATTTATTAAAAAAGAATCTTAAAAAAGAAGTCATTATTTTTCAAACCGATACTGTTTACGGGATTGGTTGTAAAATAGATAATCTAGAAGGCGTAGAACGTATTTACGAAATAAAAAAACGTGATGGTAAGAAGCCTTTAGCTGTTTTGTGTGCTAATTTAGGGCAAGTGAAATCAATTGTTTCTGACTTTTCTTTGGGTCAAGAATTCACCAAATATTGGCCAGGAGCTTTAACTTTAATTATGCCCAAAAATAAACTCATTGGTGACTTTATTACTTCCGGATATAACACGGTAGGAGTCCGTATTCCTAATGACAAAATAGCATTAAGTATTTTAGAAAAATTTGGGCCAATGGCTGTGACAAGTTTGAACTTAAGTACAGAACCAGCTATATTAAAATATAATGATTGTCTAGAATACCTTGAACAAGTTGATTATTTAGTAAAAGGAATCGACTTAAATAGCATTAGCAGTACAGTCTATGATTGTATAAATAAAAGAACATTAAGAAATGGAGAAATTAAGATTAATTAATTTCTCCATTTGTTTGTCTATATAAAGTAGTTTAATTAATAAATTATATTATATATATTTCTTATTTATTATATATAAGTGTTGTTTTTAGAAAAAGTTTTGATATAATTGTATTTGATAATATTTGCTTACTTTAAGGAGGTAAATTATGAAAATAGCATTAGGTTCAGATCACGGTGGATTTGTCTTAAAAGAAGAGATTAAAGGACATTTACTAGCAAAAGGATATGAAGTTGAAGACTTTGGTTGTTATAGTTTAGATAGTGTTGATTACAATGAAGCAGCTATCAGTGTTAGTGAAGGTGTAGCTTCAGGACTGTTTAATCGTGGTATTTTAGTTTGTGGTACTGGTATTGGTATGAGTATCATGGCTAATAAAGTTAAAGGAATTAGAGCTGCTTTAGTTCATGATTTATTTACTGCTAAAGCAACTAGAGAACATAATGATACTAACGTTTTAACGATGGGTGGAAGAGTTATCGGTGGTGGTTTAGCACTAGATATCGTTGACACATGGTTAGAAACTGAGTTTAGTAATGCTGAAAGACATTTAAGAAGAATTACTAAAATAAATAATTATTAAGGAGTGAGTTTAATGGCAAAAGTAAAGGTTTTAAATCATCCATTAATTGATCATAAAATGTCAATTATTAGAAACAAAGAAACTGATACAAAGAAATTTAGAGAAAACGTGAATGAAATTGGTAGTTTGATTACTTATGAAATTACCCGAGACTTACCTTTAAAAGATGTTCAAGTTGAAACACCTATTTGTGTTACAACTTGTAAAGAATTAAGTAAAGACGTTGTTATTGTTCCAATCTTAAGAGCGGGACTAGGAATGGTTGAAGGGATTCAAACGATTATTCCTACTGCTAAAGTTGGACATGTTGGGATGTATCGTGATGAGAAAACATTAGAACCTCATGAGTACTATGCAAAATTCCCAGATGAAATCGTTACTGGTACTGTTTTGGTTGTTGATCCAATGCTGGCAACTGGTGGTAGTGCGAGTGCAGCGATTACTGCAGTTAAAAAAAGAGGAGCTACTGATATTAGATTTGTTGGATTAGTAGGTTGTCCTGAAGGTGTCGAAAGATTAAACCATGATCATCCCGAAGTTGATGTATATTTAGCAGCTCTTGATGAAAAACTTAATGAAGTGGGATATATTGTTCCTGGACTTGGAGATTGTGGAGATCGTTTATTCGGGACTAAATAAATGAAACAAAAAAAAGCAATAGAACAACTAGCAGTTGTTAGTGGGTTTGCTTTTACGATGATTGTGATAATCGGGGTTTGTGTATTTCTAGGAATCAAACTTGATGACCTAGCAAGTACTAGTCCTCTATTTACAATCATCTTTAGTGTCTTTGGTATATTTGCGGGTATCTTTAACTTAATCCGTAGTGTATCAAAAATGGAGGACTAAGATGGAAAAGAATGATGCATTTTATAAATCATTTCCCTTTACACTAATAACTGTAGCTTTAGTTTCAACTATTTTATGGTTAGTATTTGGGAAAATGTATGGAGTAGGCTTTGCACTTGGTGGAACAACTAGTATGTTTATGATGAGTATGTTACATCGCTCAAGTAAGAAAGTAGTTGAACAAGATGAATTTCAAGCAAAAAGATTAGCAACAAGAAATTACTTCTTTAGATATTTCTTTTATGCTTTGATATTACTAGCAGCAGGGTTACTTGATAATATTGATTTATTAACAACAGGTATTGGACTGTTTACATTTAAAATAGTATTCTATATCGTTATATTACTTGAAAAACGAAGAGGTGAAGATGATGACGTTTCTAACTGATTTTTGGGGAGGATTACCTAATGGGTTACAAGCATCGCTATTTATAACACTAGTTATGATGGTTGTTCTTGTTATTTACGGGGTTAAGGTTAAAAAACTACAAACAAGTGAGGTCCCTACAGGATTCACTTTTATCCTAGTTAAACTTGTCGAGATGGTAAATGATAACCAAAGAGATTTCTTTAAAAAACATTGGCGTACATTTACACCGTTATTATTTACATTACTTTTATACTTATCATTAGCAAATACTGCAAGTTTGTTCGGGCTTACTGCACCGCTATCAAACTTTGCTGTAGCAATAGGTTTTAGTGTTTTTGCATTCTTAGCAATTCAGGTGAGTGCATTAATTATTAAGAAACCAAAACAAAGAATGAAAGATTTAATGGACCCACATTGGGCCTTTACACCAATCAACTTGATTGGTGAATTCAGCACACCATTCGCAATGGGATTACGTTTATTTGGTAACCTAATTAGTGGTAGTGTTATCGCAGTATTTATTTACTACATATTACAATGGGGTGGATTATTAGTAGGTCCATTCTTACATGCAGTCTTCGATATCTTCTTCGGAGTTGTTCAAGCGTATGTTTATTACATGCTGATGTCAATCTTCTTAAGTGGCGCAGTAGAAGACTAAATTTATCAAGAAACAAAAAAATAAAAAAATAATTTAAATATAGGAGGATTTTTATAATGGCAGAATTTACAGAATTTTTTGCACAAGGTATGGCTTATATCGGTGCAGGTTTAGCAGTTTTAACAGGGATTGGTCCTGGTATTGGACAAGGTTACGCAGCTGGTAAAGCAGTAGAAGCAATTGGTAGACAACCTGAAGCAGTAGGTAGTATTCGTACTGTAATGATTACAGGGCAAGCATTAGCAGAAACAACAGGTCTTTACGGACTATTAGTAGCATTCTTATTAATCTTTGCTACATAGGATACAACAACTTGACTAAATAAGGAGTGATTTAGATGGGAGAATTTATCTCAGAATTTGTTAATGAATCACTAGGGTTTATTAATGATTTATTTGGAGGAAATGCTGACAGAGCAATGCAACAAGTAGGAATCCAAGTCATTTCAACTTTACTATTATTTTTAGTTGTTAGATTCTTCTTCTGGAACAAAGTAACAGATTACTTAGAAGGAAGAAAAGCAGCAATGAGACAAGAATACGATGATGCTAAACAAGCAAATGAAAACGCAGCTCTAAAAAGAGAAGAAGCGGTAAAAGAACTTCACGATTTACGTAAAAGTTCTAAAGGTATTCTTGATGAAGCAAGATTTCGTAGTTTAGAAGAGCGAAAAGATATTCTCGCAAAAGCTAAACTAGATGCTAATAAATTAGTCGATGATGCTCATAAAGAAATTGATAGTCAAATTGAAAAAGCCAAGAAAGATATTAACGATGAAATTGTTAGTGTAGCTACACTAATGGCTGAACAGATAATTAAGAAAGAAATCGATGAAACGAAACATAAAGAATTAATTAAAGAGATCTCAAAAGAGGTAGCTAATTAATGAGTTATGTTGCTTTTCAATATGCTGAAGCATTATATGCTTTAGCACTAGAAGAAAAACAAGTCGATGAAGTATTAACTAACTTTGAAGCATTTAATAATGCTCAAGATGAAGATATTTCTAAATTTCTTAATCATCCTAAAATAACTAAAAAGAATAAAAAAGAAGTTGTTGGTAAAGCAATTACTAACAGTTTATTTAAAAACTTTGTTTTTGTATTAATCGATAATTCACGTATTGAGTACTTAGATGATTGTTTAAGTGAGTTTAAAGTGATAAATGATAATCAAAATAAAGTAATGAATGTCGTCGTGTATTCAAAAGAAATCTTAGCGATTTCTGATTTAAACAAGCTTAAAAACAATTTAGGTATGAAACATAATCGTAAAGTTATGATTAAGAATATTGTTGAACCAAGTATTATTGGCGGACTTCGTATTGAATACGATGGACAAGTCTTAGATGAAACTATCAACAATCATTTACTAATTCTTAAGAATAAGTTAACGAAATAACGAGGTGGAATTATGAGTAAAATCAACCCGGTTGAGATTAGTTCTTTAATCAAAGAACAGATAAAAAAATACGAAAAAGAAATTAAGACAGATAACATTGGTACAGTAATTAACGTTGGTGATGGTATCGCACTTGTACATGGTTTAGATAATGCAATGAGTGGTGAGTTATTATTATTCCCTGGGGATATTTACGGGATGGTACTTAACTTAGAAACTGATCATGTTGGGGCTATCTTGTTAGATGAAGCTACTTCTGTAAAAGAAGGAGACGTTGTTAAAACAACGGGACGTATTTTAGAAGTTCCTGTTGGGGAAGCAATGATTGGTCGTGTTATTAATCCTTTAGGACAACCAATTGATGGTATGGGTAAAATTAATTCAACAAAAACTCGTCCTATTGAACAAAAAGCAACAGGTGTTATGAGTCGTAAAAGTGTAAACCAACCACTACAAACAGGAATTAAAGTATTAGATGCTTTAGTACCAGTAGGTAGAGGACAACGTGAACTTATTATCGGCGATAGACAAACTGGTAAAACAGCTATCACTATCGATACAATTATCAACCAAAAAGGTAAAGACGTTATTTGTATTTATGTTGCAATTGGACAAAAAGAAAGTACAGTTGCTAATGTATATGAACAATTAAAACAACATGGTGCAATGGATTATTCAATCATTGTAAGTGCATCAGCTTCACAACCTTCTCCATTGTTATATTTAGCACCTTATGCTGGTGTTACAATCGGTGAAGAATTTATGTTTGCTGGAAAAGACGTTCTTGTTGTTTATGATGATTTAAGTAAACATGCTATCGCTTACCGTGAACTTAGTTTACTACTTAGAAGACCACCAGGACGTGAAGCGTTCCCGGGAGATGTTTTCTATCTACATAGTAGATTATTAGAACGTGCTGCTAAGTTAAATGATGACTTAGGTGGAGGAAGTATTACTGCTTTACCAATCATTGAAACACAAGCAGGAGATATTAGTGCTTATATCCCAACAAACGTAATCAGTATTACTGATGGACAAATCTTCTTACAAAGTGATTTATTCCATAGTGGTGTACGTCCAGCTATTAACCCTGGATTATCGGTTTCTCGTGTTGGTGGTAGTGCACAAATTAAAGCAATTAAAAAAGTATCAGGGACTCTGCGTTTAGATTTAGCAGCTTACCGTGAATTAGAAGCATTTACACAATTTGGTTCTGATTTAGATGAAGCAACAAAAGCTCGTCTAGAACGTGGTAAACGTACTGTAGAAATCTTAAAACAAGGATTACATCAAACAATGGATGTTGAAAAACAAGTTGTTAGTATCTTTAGTTTAACTAATGGATTCTTAGATGATGTAAAACTTCAAGATATTTTACGATTTGAAAAAGAGCTACATGAATATTTCGTAAGAGATAAAGAAGGTAGCAAAGTACTTCAAGAAATAATTGATACTAATCAATTACCAGAAACAGATAAACTTAAGGATGTAATCGTAAGATTCAAAAAATCATTTGTATAAGGTGGTGTTAAAATGGCTTCAATGAGAGAAATAAGATCCCGTATTAACGCTACTAAAAAAACTTCACAGATTACAAAAGCTATGCACATGGTTTCAGCTTCTAAATTAAAAAGAGCTGAAAGAACCATTAGAGGTTTTCGACCTTTAATGTATCGTTTACGAGAAATGATTGAATATCTCTTAGAACAAGATGATGTTTCACATCCAATGCTCAGTGAACGAGAAACTGATAAAACATGTTATATAATTGTTTCATCAGACCGTGGACTAGCGGGACCTTATAATTCAAGTATCTTTAAGGCATTTCAAGCACATGTTAATGAAACCCATAAAAGTAAAGATGAATTCGTTGTAGCAGCAATTGGCCACAAAGCCATGAGCTTTGCGAAACGAAATAAATACAATATCCTTGTTAAGGATCCAATCAATGTACGTGATGACGTTCAATTTATTGATTTTAAACAAGTAACTGAAAGTTTTATAGACTCTTACTTAAAAGGTGACATTGATAAAATAATTGTTTTCCATAATCACTTCATTAATACAATGATTCAAGAAGTTGAAAGAACACAATTATTACCAGTTGCCAATGGTGCTCTAAAAGATTTAAAACAAAAACATGAAGAGGACAACGAAGATATAAGTACAGTAAGACGTATTTATAACTACGAACCAAGTCCAAAAGCAATCATAAATCATTTATTACCAATGTATGTCGAAAATACATTATATGGTTTTATTCTTGATGCAAAAGCAAGTGAACATGCTTCAAGAATGACAGCAATGAAGAGTGCTACTGATAATGCTGAAGAGCTTATCGGAACATTACAACTTCACTATAATCGTGCTCGACAAGCAGCAATTACAAACGAGTTAACAGATATCATTGGTGGAGCCAATGCAGTTAACTAGAGGAGGAAATTATGAATAAAGGTAGAATCGTTCAAGTAATGGGAGCGGTAATCGATGTTAAATTTGAAGATCAATTACCAGAGATTAATCATGCCCTTACAGTAGATGTAAAACCTGAAGATAATAATGGTGTTGGGGTTAAACTAACACTTGAAGTCTCTTTACACTTAGGAAACAATGTCGTACGCACAATCGCCATGGATTCAACAGATGGTGTTGTTAGAGGAATGCCAGTATCTGATACTGGAGCGCCAATTACTGTACCTGTTGGTAAAGTAACTTTGGGACGTATCTTTAACGTATTAGGAGAAGAAATAGATGGTAAAGAAGCTGTGGGTAAAGATGTACCACATAGTCCTATTCACCGTCCTGCTCCTAAACTAGATGAACTAAGTAGTGAAGTTGAAATCTTAGAAACAGGAATTAAAGTAGTTGATTTACTTGCACCTTATATTAAAGGTGGTAAAATCGGATTATTCGGTGGAGCCGGAGTAGGTAAAACAGTACTTATCCAAGAATTAATTAACAATATCGCCCAAGAACATGGTGGTATTTCTGTATTTGCTGGTGTAGGAGAAAGAACTCGTGAGGGTAATGATTTATACTGGGAAATGACAGAATCTGGAGTAATTAAAAAAACAGCTATGGTCTTCGGACAAATGAATGAACCACCAGGTGCACGTATGCGTGTTGGTTTAACAGGTTTAACAATGGCTGAATATTTCCGTGATGAAGAAAAACAAGATGTATTATTCTTTATCGATAATATCTTCCGTTTCACTCAAGCAGGTTCTGAAGTATCTGCGTTACTAGGGCGTATGCCTTCAGCCGTAGGTTACCAACCAACTTTAGCTACTGAAATGGGTAAACTACAAGAAAGAATTACCTCAACTAAAGAAGGTTCAATTACATCTATCCAAGCAGTATATGTTCCCGCTGATGATTATACAGATCCAGCACCAGCGACAACGTTTGCCCATTTAGATGCAACAACAAACCTTTCACGTAAAATCTCTGAAGAGGGAATTTACCCAGCAGTTGATCCGCTTGCTTCAACTTCAAGAGCTTTAGCACCGGAAATTGTTGGAGAAGAACATTACAATATTGCCCGTGAAGTTCAAAGAACTATCCAAAGATATAATGAATTATTAGATATCATAGCTATCTTAGGGATGGATGAATTAAGTGAAGATGACAAATTAGTAGTTCATAGAGCTCGTCGTGTTCGTTTATTCTTATCACAAAACTTCCATGTAGCAGAACAATTCACAGGACAAAAAGGGACATATGTTCCAGTAGAAGAAACAATCAGAGGATTTAAAGAAATACTAGAAGGTAAATATGATAGTTTACCTGAAGATGCTTTCCGTCTAGTCGGAAGCATTGAAGATGTTATCAAAAAAGCAGATTCAATGAAATAAGGTGATTTTATGAAAATAAGTGTCGTAACTCCTCATGGTGAGTTATATAACGAAGACATCGACTATGTCGTAGTATCTTCCAAAATGAACGGTGAATTTGCCATTCTAAAAGATCATATCCCAATTATCAGTAGTATTGATGTTGGATATGTAAAAATGGTTAGAGATGAAAAAGAGCTCTTTACAGTAGTTATTAATGGAGTGGTTGAACACTCTAATAATATCGTAAATGTAATTGCTCAAGAAGCACATGTTGGTTTAAGTAAAACCAGTGCTCTAGATCACTTAAACACTGTTCGTGAAGAACGACTAGCTGAGAATAAAAGACGTAATGTTGATTTCGCAAAAGCAGAACGTGAATTAAAGAAAAACATAAAAGATGCCAAAGCAGGTAAAATGTAAATAAAAAGTCCTCATTGAGGACTTTTTTTTATTCACATGTGTATATTTCGTAACTATCAGAATCAAGTTGATCAATAATGTTTCCTTCGCTATCAATTAGAACGATTGTGTAATAAGTGATTCCTGTATCTGTGATTGTATCTAGTAAAGTAGTTTTTAAAGGTCCATACTCACCGACTAGTACCGTACTATTAATTGTAGTATTAGTTCTATATACTTTAATCGTTGCAACGTCGTCTTTAATTATTTCCCAACTAATTTGCAGTTGATCATATGTACAGTCCCACCAGAAGTGGACTGCGCCGATTTGAGCATTCTCTCTTACTGAGATTGCATTTTCTATTGTAATTGAATCTACAACTATGTTATTCTCATCAACTGCACTTATTCTAAACATATATTCTCCATCTTCAACAGAGTCGATTGAAACAAATGTAACAACTCGTGGTACTCGTAGAACTTCTTCATAATTCACACCATCAACAGTAACTTCGATTACATGCTCGGTGTAGTTACCTTGAGAATTCCACCAAAGATTAACAGTTTGATCATAGATATTAAAATTACCTCCAAAGTGGAAAAATTCTGTTGGTTCATCAAAGTTTAGATTTGTGTAATCAACAATGACTTCACCGTAATTATACGCTTCTCCTAAGTTTTCGTTTTCATTGTTATAACCAGTAATTCTATAAGCATAAACACCTTCAGTTAATTCATAAGCAACAAAGTTATCTTTATACCAATCATCTTCATTTTGGACATCTTCGATAATAATAACTTCCCAAGACAATCCACCATCATCTGATTTTTCAATAGTATAATAACTCACTTGATGTTGATTTAAACCAAAGTTAAAGTGGACTTCACCTGTAGATTGATTAAACCATGCGTTTAAATGATAGACATGCTGAGGTTGCTCAACATTAATCTCACTCGTTTCCAATGAATCGAGTTCGTTCCCGTCCTTATCAAGTAAGACAACTTTGTATTGATAGTTCCCAGGAACTAAATCTTCATCAGTATGTGTTTTCTTTAAAGCTCCAAAAGAACCAAGTAATTCATATTCAGATTCTTGTGTTTTTCTTTTAATAACAACTTCAAATACATCTTCGCTTTGGAAATCCCAGTTTATTTGGATATTTTGTGTGTCCCAGTTTAACCAAGCATCTAGATATCCGATAAGTGCATTTTCATTTACTCTAAGTGTATTTTCACTTACATTTGATGATAATACAACATCGTCTTTTTCAGCACTAACTCGGTAATAATATTCTCCATCATTTACCTCTTGATAGTTATATGATTGAACAAATCTAGGTAAAGTGTCAACTAATTCCCAAACTGTATTGTCAGTCGATTTCTCGATTAAAACAGTATCAAAATCTCCAAAAGAGTTCCACCAAATATTTACATTAGATGAGTAAACATCATAATTACAAACAACATAATCAATTCTTGCTTCTCCATCATTATTTTTATTCTCATAATATACATTGATTTCTCCCCAAGAACTTTGTTCGTTAAGAACTGTAGAATCTTCATCCAATGCAACTAACTTGTAAACATAATTATCTTCTTCATACTCATAGTATTCAAAATTGCTTTTATAGAATTGTTCATCATCTATGACAATTTCAGATGATAAGACTTCTACCCAATTGTTTCCTCCATCAGTTGATTTATATATTATTATGTTCTTCACTAATTGAGCGTTTACCCCAAAGTTGAAGTTTACCACACCACTCCATGAATCAAACTGAACATCAAAGTGGTATATAAATTGTGGTTCATTAATATATAGGTTATATATGTCAGTAGTATGTGTAATAGAACCATCAGCGCTTTTCTTTACAATTTTCAGTTCTAAATCTCCGTAAACATCAGTTTCGTATGGTATTTCCTGTTCATTCTTAGTGAAACTTGTTAATTCGGTAATTTCGAACCATTCACTATCTTTTGTTTTTCCTAGTAAATGCAAGGATTCAAAAGGAGTTTCTCCAGTTTCTTCATCTTCTTTTTCCTCGACAATTCGATATGATATATGGATGGTAGAGGTTGTCTCATCATACCAAACGTTATTAATCCCTGTATCAAATACATCACACCCACTTAAAACCAGTGATCCTAACATTAAAACGACTATCATAATTAATTTTTTCATACATTTCATCCTTTCTTATTTCAAAGACATAGGATAGTTAGATTGTATTAAAAAAAGTACAATCTAACTAGATTGTACCCGAAACAACTTACGTTATTCGTGCAATCCAGCCAGCATAGGTTTACCCATTAGCTCTGAGACTTTGCGTCTACATGTTTCCATGTATTTGCCTTTGATGATTTAATTGTATATAGAGACACTTTGGTTTTCAAGGCTTTTTTGAAAGTTTCATTTCTTATTCAAACTAAATACACAAGAAATACATAAGTACTGACTTGTTGTCTTTAGTTAGTCATTTTTAACACTTTATTTGCAATCTTAATTGTAAACTGACTTGCATTACTATTTTTTATTTTGTATAATATCATTACATTAATAAAATCAAAGGCAAACCATTCCGAAAGGGTGGGACGCAAAGATATAGGGCTTACTTTTTTAGATGCTTGCTATATCTGCATAATTTATTATATCTCATTTAAGAGACAATAAACTGTGCCTTTGAAGCACAGTTTTTTTATTTGGGGGTGGAGTTATAATGAATCAATCTTTAAAGAAACCATTAGTATTTTTTCTAGTTTCGTTTATTATTCTTTTTGTTCTAGCAATATGGGATTACGGAATATTTCACTTTGCTATAGACTTCTTTACAATCTTTATTGGGTTGATGATGTTTGTTCTAGCAATCAATTCAAGAGTGTATACTGAAAAGTCTATTTATCTAGTTTTGGCTGTCTCATATTTGTATATATCATGTTTTGATGTGTTACACCTTATATCCATCTTTGATATTTCAGATATGGGACTTTCATATAATGAAAGCTATCAATACTTTGCAATTGCCAGAGTTTTTGAAGCATTCGTATTCGTAATAATATTTGGTTTTATTAAAGTTCCTTCAAAAGTTAATTACAAGTTATCTCATGTTATTGCAGCTATAGTATTAATTGTCGGGACACTACTTATTCATCAAGGTGTTGTAAGTGTTTATTACATTGAAGGTGTTGGCCAATCTGCAATCAAACTAATTGTTAGTTATATGACAGCAGCACTGTACTTAAGTAGTGCATATTTGGTACAAAGATCGAAGTTCAAATTAAATCAAAAGAACTTACTCGTAATTGTGTTATTACTAAAGGCATTCTCGCAAGTTATCCATGCTAGTTTTATTGATTTAGGTGATATATATCAAACAGTAGCTATGATACTGAGATTTGCGTCTTATGGAGGTTTATACTTGATTTTTATTAGAGAGATAATCTCAAGTCCATATCAAAAAGTATATGAGCTATTCGAATCAAAAGAACAAGAATTACTGTTACTCTCAGAACGAGATGGTTTGACTGGATTATTTAACCATTCATTAACTTTTAAAAATATTGAAAGAATGATTGGGGATATAGGAAGAAAAAAATATAAAGACTTATGTGTAATCTTGTTTGATATCGATAATTTTAAGCAAATTAATGATTCCTTTGGACATATAAAAGGAGATGAAATGCTTGTGTTATTCACTACAATCTTGCAGGGAATAGATTTTAAAGATAAGATGGTAGGAAGATACGGTGGAGATGAATTTGTTCTTGCTGTACCTGATTGTCATAAACCAGATATTGAAGGAATATTTGATGTTTTGAACGTAATCCTCAATGAAATAGCAGAAGAACAAGGTATCCTAATTACCTTTAGTGCCGGAGTTGTATTATGGCATATGGGTGATAATGCAACTGATCTAATTAGAAAAGCAGATATTAAAATGTATGAATCAAAATCAAAAGGGAAAAACCAATATACTGTTTGGCAACATGAATTGAAAAAAGAATAGCACATAATCAATGTGCTATTCTTTTTTTTTTATCAAAAGCCTCTGATATAAAAAATGTGAAAAAAATATTTATGCTAGTTAAATTGCTTATTTAAAGCATTCATCTAATATGTGAATTTGAATTCATTTGACATTCAAAATACTTTTATGTATCATATTTTAAAGAGGAGATGGTTTGATGATAGGAAATAAGGTTTGCTTTTTTCAAAGCTTAGAATCAACAAATAGTTATATGAAAAAGCATCTTCATGGTTTTAAAAATGGAGATATTATCTGTGCTAAAGTTCAAACAGCTGGAAAAGGTAGAAGATCAAATATTTGGATGAGTAATAGTGGTGATTTACATATTAGTGTTTACTTAGATAATACTACTAAAGAAGACTCTATTTTTGACGTGATATTGATGATAACCAACACTCTTGTAGATGTATTTAATAAATACAGTATCGATGCCAAAATTAAATATCCAAATGATATCGTTGTTGGAAATAGGAAAATAGCTGGTATATTGATTGAAAGAGTTATCGGGGAAAAAGACGAATTTGTAATTGGAATCGGCTTAAACGTAGTAACTAAAGATTTCTCAAGAATAGAAAAAAAAGGAACGAGTATATTGTTGGAGACTGATTTAAAAGTAGATTATAGAGATGTGCTACAAGACTTTATAATTGCATATAACAAATTAATAGCTTGTAAATCTTGTGACCTTTATAACGCATATCTAGATAATAGTGTAATTATCGGTAGAAGTGTTACTTATAAAGAAGAGGCATACAACGTGAAAACAATTAACTTGGAAGGAAAAGTAGTGCTTGAAAAGGATGATAAGGAGTATGCAATGCATATGAACGACATATCATTTAAGGAGTTTTACGATGAATAATAGAACTAGAGAATTAACAATGATAGCACTGTTCCCGGCTTTGATGGGAGCGACGGCGGGGATTAGTATCCCGCTTTTTAATTTGCCACCAATTACATTGCAAACATTCTTTGTATTTTTAGCAGGGTTAACATTAGGTCCTAAAAAAGGGGCATTAAGTATGATCATATATTTGATCATAGGAGCAATAGGTATTCCAGTTTTTAGTGGATTTCGTGGAGGATTGGAAATTCTGACAGGATTTAGCGGAGGATTTTTAGTGGGATTCGTTTTTGCAGCATTTTTTGTAGGATTTATGAAAACTGTAAAGATTCTAAATAATAATATTTTGTCAAATTTCACAATATTGTTAGGTGCGAACCTAATTATATACATGTTTGGAGCCGCATATATAGCGTTTTTGACAAGTACAAGTATTTGGCCTACTTTAAGTGGATTGTCTATATATCTTATTGGAGATTTACTGAAAATAACAACGACTTTATATGTGTATGTACGCATACGAAGTGCATTTACATATGAGTGGGCGTAAATATGAAAACACACACATTTGTTTGAACTTCAAAATAAATTGACAATTACCGTAAATTCTTATAAAATGTAAGTAAATTTTGATAACTTAGGAGGAACATTATGATTTTTGAAAAAGTACAAGGAATTATCGTAGAAGAATTAGGGTGCGAAAAAGCACAAATAACTTTAGAAGCACATTTAAATGATGATTTAGGTGCAGATAGCTTAGATGCAGTTGAATTAATTATGGCTATAGAAGATGCGTTTGAAATTAATGTAAGTGATGAAGCAGCTCAGAAATTAACTACTGTAGGTAAAATCGTTGAATTTATCGAAGGTGAGAAGTAAAGATTTTCTCATGAAAATCTTTACTTATTTTTTTTACTAGAGAATAATTTGAATATCAAAGTAATGGAGGATGGTTATGGACTTAAGACAAATTAAAAATCTTATGAAAGAATTTGAAGACTCAAAAATTCATAAGTTAGAAATAAATGATCATGAGTTTAGTATTAAACTAGAAAAAGAGACAATTACTTTTTCAGGAACCCCTTCTATTTCAGCTACTAGTGTAGCGGCTACAGGAGTAGCTGCTACTGAGGTAGTTGAGAAACAAGAAGAGGTAATAGAGAATTTAAATATATTGGTTAAAGCACCACTGGTGGGAACTTTCTATGAAAGTCCTTCACCTGATGCAAATGCTTTTGTTAGAGTTGGACAAAAGATAAATAAAGGAGACACTTTATTTATAGTAGAAGCAATGAAAGTATTGAATGAGATAACTGCCCCGGTTGATGGAGTAATAGCAAAAATTAATATCAGTGATGCAACGATGGTTGAGTATGGCCAAGTTGTTATGGAAATTAAAGAGTAATGTTTCAAAAGATATTAATCGCAAATCGCGGGGAAATTGCAGTTAGAATTATTCGTGCTTGTAAACAACTAGGAATTGAAACTGTTGCTATTTATAGCGAAGCAGATAAAAATAGTCTCCATACACAGATAGCTGATGAAGCTGTTTGTGTTGGAGGAAACAAAAGTAGCGAGTCTTACTTGAATATGGAGAACATCATCAGTGCTGCAATTAGTAAAGGAGCTGAAGCTGTGCATCCAGGTTTCGGCTTTTTAAGTGAAAATGCTCGATTCGCAGAATTATGCGAGAGTTGTGGGATTAGATTCATTGGTCCTAAGGGTGAAGTAATTGATAAAATGGGTAACAAGGCGAGAGCTAGAGAAATTATGATAGCTTCAGGCGTTCCTGTTGTACCAGGATCTGATGGTAAAGTTGATTCGTTACAACAAGCTAAATCATTAGCTGTCGGTATTGGTTATCCAGTATTGATCAAGGCAAGCGCTGGTGGTGGTGGCCGTGGAATGCGTGTTGCTTACACTGAAAGCGAATTTGATCAAGCCTATGAAACTGCCAGAAGTGAAGCTAAAAATGCTTTTGGAGATGACACGATGTATTTAGAGAAGTATGTACTTAATCCAAAACACATTGAGTTTCAGATTATCGCTGATAAATATGGTAATACCGTTCACTTGGGTGAACGTGATTGTTCAATCCAAAGAAGGAATCAAAAAGTGATTGAAGAAGCACCTAGTTTAATTAGTGATGATCTAAGAAAAAGAATGGGTGACGCTGCGATTAAAGCTAGTAAAACAGTTAACTATGAAAATGCAGGAACTATTGAATTCTTAGTAAATGGAAATGATTTCTACTTCATCGAAATGAATACGCGTATTCAAGTTGAACATCCAGTTACTGAAATGGTAACAGGAATTGATATCATAAAAGAGCAAATTAAAATAACTGGTGGAGAACCGCTAAGTTTTAGCCAAGAGGATATTAATCTGAACGGACATAGTATTGAAGTAAGAATCAATGCAGAAAATCCCAAAGAAAACTTCAGACCAGCTCCTGGTAAAATAGATTTACTACATGTACCTAGTGGACATGGAGTAAGATTTGATAGTTTTATCTACACAGGATACAGTATTAGCCCGTTTTATGATTCAATGATGGGTAAGGTTATTGTCCATGGTAAAACAAGATTAGAAGCAATAAATAAGATGAAAGCTACTTTAGATGAATTAGTCATAAGTGGTGTTAGTAATAACAGGGAATTTTGTTTAAAGATATTGGAAAATAATGATTATGTTAAAGGTAATTTTGATACAGGATTTATTCCAAAATACTTAGATAGTTTAATTGGGTATCCAAATGAATAATCTAATTAATGCGTTTAATAAACGAAAACAAGAAAAAGAAAAAAGTACCGTACATATCAAACGAAATTTTCCAAAAACAAACAAAATAGATGTTCCTAAAGGTTTATATGAAAAATGTCCTAAATGTGCTGAAACAGTTAATATGAAAGTTATGTATGACGACAAATTTATTTGTAAAAACTGTGGTGAACATTTCAAAATGAGAGCAATAGACCGCATCAGTATTACTGTTGACACCGGGTCTTTTATTGAAAAAGGACTAGGGTATATAACCTTAAATCCATTGTTCCAAGATGGATATGATGAAAAGATTAAGAACTATCAAAAGAAAACTAATTTAGATGAAGCTTACATCTATGGATATGCAAGAATCAATGGTAGTCCATGTGTTGTAGGAGTAATGGATAGCTATTTCTTAATGGGTAGTATGGGTAGCGTTGTTGGTGAAAAAGTTACAAGAAGTTTTGAATATGCAATCTATAAAAAACTACCAATGATAATCTTTACTGCATCAGGGGGAGCAAGAATGCAAGAAGGGATCTATAGTTTAATGCAAATGGCTAAAACATCAGCTGCTGTTTTAAAACATAGTGAACAAGGATTACTTTATATTAGTGTCTTAACTCATCCAACTACTGGAGGAGTTACAGCTAGTTTTGCTTCTTTAGGAGATATCACATTAGCAGAACCTGGAGCTCTAATTGGTTTTGCAGGACCACGTGTTATCGAACAAACAATCAATCAAAAGCTTCCTGAAGGATTCCAAAGAAGTGAATTCTTAAAAGAAAAAGGGTTTGTTGATAAGGTTGTAAGAAGAAGTGAACTAAAACATACGCTTAGTAAAATCCTCGAGTTACATAGGAGGTATTAGATGAACATATTAGAAAAAGAGAGAAAACTTAAAGAGTTAGAAAGTAAACTAACTGAATTAGATAATGAGAATTTAATTGAGAAGATAAAAGAAGAAATTGAAAAGTATAAACACGATATGATGACAAACCTAAGTGCGTGGGATAGAGTCTTACTTGCCCGTCATGTTGGTCGTCCTACAGCTAGTGATTATATTAACTATATTTTTGATGATTTTATTGAGTTACACGGTGATAGATTATACCGTGATGACTCAAGTATTGTTGCAGGAATTGCTAGTTTAAACGGCACTCCTTTAACAATTATTGCTCAACAAAAAGGAAAAAACTTAGAAGATAATTTAGAACGTAATTTCGCAATGCCTCATCCTGAGGGTTATCGAAAAGCATTACGTTTAATGAAACAAGCAGAAAAGTTTAATCGACCAATTATTACCTTTATAGATACACCTGGTGCTTATCCAGGGCTTGGCGCTGAAGAGCGTGGACAAGGTGAGGCAATTGCTCGAAACCTTATGGAAATGAGCGCACTTCATGTCCCTGTTATCGCTATTGTTATTGGTGAAGGGGGAAGTGGTGGAGCTTTAGCTCTTGGTGTAGCTAACAAAGTATTTATGTTAGAAAATGCTATTTATTCAATTCTTAGTCCTGAGGGTTATGCAACTATCCTGTGGAAGGATAGTACTTTAGCTGCAAAAGCAGCTGAAGTAATGAAATTAACTAGTTATGATTTAGAAGAAATAGGTGTTATTGACGGTATCATCAAGGAACCAATTGGTGGTGCACACTACAATAAAGAGAAAACTTATGAAAGTACTAAACAACTTATAATAGATGAATTAGGTAAATTTAAAGGGCTTACTCATCTAGAAGTGAGAGAATCACGTATTAAGAAATTTAGAGATATTGGATTCTTTCAGCGTTTCAACTATGAAAATTTAGGAGGTGTTAAACGTTGAACTATACAAAAATATTAGGTACAGGTAGTTACGTACCAAGAACAGTTCTAACAAACGACGATCTAAAACAATTTGTCGATACATCTGATGAATGGATTAGTTCAAGAACAGGAATTAAAAAAAGACATATCGTAACCGATGAATATACAATTGATTTAGCATATCATGCTTCATTAAAAGCTATTGAAGATTCGAAAATTGATAAAGCAGAAATTGATTTACTAATAGTAGCAACAGTAACACCTGATAATGCGTTCCCAGGTGTTAGTAACTTATTACAAGGTAGACTTGGGTTAGAAAAAATTATGACATTTGATATTAATGCTGCATGTAGTGGATTCTTGTATGCATTAAACATTGCTGATAAAATGATAAAAAGTGGTGCTTACAATAATGCTTTAATCGTTGGGGCAGAAACTTTAACAAGACTAACTGACTGGCGTGACCGTAATACTTGTGTGTTATTTGGTGATGCAGCAGGAGCAATGATTATATCTCGCAGTGAAGAAAATAATATTCAGGATGTTATTTGCGGTAGCATTAGTGATTCTGAAGGAAATTTAATTTGTCACAATGTTGACATTAAAGATCCATCAGTAAACGCTAAAAGTGTCCAAGATCACATCCATATGAATGGGCGTGAAGTATTTAAATTTGCAACTAGAATTATGCCGAAAACAATTAGAGATTTACTAGAAAGAAACAATTATCAATTAGATGATTTAGACTATATTGTAGCTCATCAAGCTAATGAGAGAATCATTGATAAAGCTGCAAGAGATCTTGGATTTCCTATGGATAAGATGTATCTTAATATTAGTGAATACGGGAATACATCAGCAGCTAGTGTTCCACTAGCAATCGATGAAGCAATCCGTACCAATAAATTAAGGAAAGGTGATTTATTCGCCACAGTAGCCTTCGGTGGAGGATTTACTTGGGGTGGAGCAATCATTAAATTATAGGAGGAAGTATATGAGTGAGTTACTGGAAATATTAGGGAGTAAGTATCCAATCTTACAAGGTGGAATGGCTAATATAGCTACACACCAATTAGTCGCAGCGGTTAGTAGTGCAGGAGGATTTGGTATCCTTGCATCTGGTGGTTGGGATGCCGAAAGAGTAAGAGATGAGATTAGAAAAACAAGAGAATTAACTGACAAGCCATTTGGGGTAAATGTAATGTTAATGAGCCCTCACGCTAAAGCTATTAGTGATATGGTTATCGAAGAGAATATTAAAGTAGTTACAACGGGTGCTGGTAACCCTGGTATCTATTTAGAGAAATGGCACAAAGCGGGTATCAAAGTAATCCCGGTTGTCCCGAGTGTAGCACTAGCTAAAAGACTTGAAAGAAACGGCGCAGACGCTTTAATAGTTGAAGGTACTGAAGCTGGAGGACATATCGGAGAATCAACTACATTCACACTTGTACCGCAAGTACGTGATGCTGTAAAAATTCCCGTTATTGCTGCTGGTGGTATCGCTGATTCTAGAGGGTTTGACGCAGCGCTTATGTTAGGTGCTAATGGTGTTCAAATCGGAACAGTGTTATTAGCTTCTCATGAATGCCCAGTTCATGAGAATTACAAGAAAAGAGTCGTAAAAGCAAAAGACACAGACACAGTTGTAACCGGTAGAGGTACTGGAGCTCCGGTCCGTGTTATTAAAAACAAGATGTCACGTAAGTATTTAGAACTAACTAAAGAAAAAGAAATTGATTTAGAAGAAATGGAAAAACTAACTCTCGGTTCACTAAGTAGAGCAGTCTATGATGGAGATATGGATGGCGGAAGCATTATGGCCGGACAAAGCGCTGGATTAGTTAAGGAAATCCGTACTTGTAAAGAGATATTAGATGACATTTATTTAAATTCAAAGCATTATAGAGGATTAGTTAAATGAAAAAAGCCTTTATGTTTTCTGGGCAAGGTTCACAATACTTAGGTATGTGTAAAGAACTATATGATGAATATCCAACTGTAAGAAGTATGTTTGAAAAAGCTACACTAGTTTTAGGTTATAACGTTAAAGACATTATGTTTAATGATGAAGCAAAGTTAAATAACACTCTATATACACAACCTTTAATGTTTGTAATGTATGCAAGTATATTACAAGTTTTAAAGGAAAAAGGAATTACTTCTGATTATACTTTAGGGCTATCTCTAGGTGAATATGGTGCTTACTATGATAGCGAATGTTTCACTTTTGAAGAAGGGTTAAAACTAGTTCAAAAGCGTGCGATTTATATGACAGAAGCATGTTTCAGAACTAAAGGTAAAATGAGTGCAATATTGGGAATGGAAGCTGAACTTTTACTAGAAATTATTGAAGCAACTGATGGATACGTAAAAATAGCTAACTATAACACATATGGTCAACTTGTAATTAGTGGAGTTGAAAAGGCAGTTTTAAGAGTTAATGAATTGGCTTTGGAAAATGGTGCTAAAAGGGCTATATTACTTAATACAAGTGGCCCTTTCCATACTGATCTAATGTTTTATGCAAAAGAGAAGTTTAATGTCTATTTAAAGGAAGTAAAATTAGCAGAACCAACGAAGCCACTTTTACTAAACACGACAGGAAACTTTTATGAAAATAGTCTGAAAGAAAATATGGTGAAGCAAATTACGAATTCGGTAATGTTTTATCAAGAAATTGAAAAGTTATTAAAAGATGATGTCACAACCTTTATAGAAATTGGACCAAAAAGGACTTTGTCTAGTTTTGTTAAGAAAATTAGTCGAAAAGTCACAATATTAAATGTTGAGGATATTTCATCATTAAATAAGACTATCCTAGCACTGGAGGAGTAAACTATGAATTTTAAAGATAAAACTGTGGTGATCACAGGCGGTAATACCGGGATAGGAAGAGAGCTAGCCATTGCGTTTGGGATGAGGAAAGCTAATGTAGTTGTTAACTTCATCGTGAATGAAGAGGCTGCTGTAGAAACAATATCACATATTGAAAATTTAGGTGGTAAAGCGATTAAAATTTTTGGTGATGTGACCAAACTAGATGATTGTAAGAATATTATTGATAAAAGTATTAAAGTTTTTGGTAAAGTTGATGTTCTTATAAATAATAGTGGAATCACTAGAGATAATCTAATTATGAGAATGAGTGAAGATGATTTTGATAAAGTCATCGACGTAAACTTAAAAGGGACATGGAACATGTGTAAAAGTGTAACTAGACACATGATGAAAAATAGAAGTGGTAAAATCATTAATATTAGTAGTGTTGTGGGGATTATGGGTAATGCAGGACAAAGTAACTATGTTGCTTCAAAAGCAGGTATCATTGGCCTAACTAAGTCTCTTGCTAAAGAATTTGGACCACGCGGAATTACAGTTAATGCTGTAGCTCCTGGTTTTATAGAAACAAAAATGACTGAAGCTTTACCAGTTGAAGTTCGAGAAAACTATATGAAGCAAATTCCTCTTGGGAAATTTGGTACACCAGAAGATATTGCCAATTCTTGTATCTTCTTAGCATCTAGTCGTGCAGACTATATTACTGGACAAGTTTTAAGTATAAACGGCGGAATGATTTAATGAAGTTAAAACCGCTAACTATCAATGGTAAAACTGTTGAATTCCCAATCATCCAAGGGGGAATGGGAATTAGAATTAGTTTAAGTAGATTAGCTAAAGCTTGTATGAATAGTGGTATTGTAGCTACAATAAGTGCTGCTCAAGTTGGTTTCTTAAAAAAAGGATTTAGAAATGATCCTCTAAAAGCAAATAAAGAAGCGATAATTGAAGAAGTAAACAAAATACGCGCAGAAAGTCCTAATGGTATTCTTGGTGTTAACTTAATGCATGCTATTAACGACTATGATAAATATGCAGAATTCTTAGCAACACAAGACATTGATTTCATTGTTAGTGGTGCAGGTCTTCCTGTTGATTTACCAGCTTACATAAAAGATTCAAAAGTAAAAGGAGCTTTTATTATATCTAGCGGTCGTGCTGCTAGATTACTCCTTAAAAGTTGGGACCGAAGATATAACTATATGCCAGCCTTTATCGTCTGTGAAGGACCTTTAGCTGGAGGACATCTTGGGTTTAGTAAAGAAGACTTTGAAAGTGGAAATGTTAAGCAATTAGATGAAATAGTTAAAGACACTAAAGAAGTTGTAAAAGTATATGAAGAGAAATATCAAATCAAAATTCCTATAATAGCCGCTGGTGGTGTTCATGATGGACATGATATGGCTAAAATGATTATAGCGGGTAGTGATGGTGTTCAAATCGCTACAAGATTTATCGCAACACCTGAATGTGATGCGAGCGACGAATATAAAGAAATGATAGTTAACGCTAAAGAAGAAGATATCGTTAGAGTTACAAGCCCTGCAGGATTACCTGGGAGAGCTGTTAAAAACTATTTAACTAAATTTCTAGAAACTGGAAATATGAAAGTAAACTACTGTGTAAATTGTCTAAAAACATGTAAGAAAGTAGGAATCCCCTACTGTATTACAGAACAATTAGGTAATAGCTCAAGTGGTGACAATAAAGGTTTAATCTTTACAGGTGCCAAAGCGCATCTGATTAAAAAGATTGAAACAGTTGAAACGATAGTAAAAAGAATCATTAATGAGTGTAAACTCGACTTGAATTTAGCTGGAGGGAATTAATATGAAGAGAAGAGTAGTAGTTACAGGTCTGGGAGCTATAAGCCCAATTGGTAATGATGTAAAAACAATGTGGAAAAACGCTAAAGATGGTGTTAATGGGATTGATTTTATCAAGAACTTTGATACTGAGAGTAACAATACCAAAATAGGTGGAGAAATCAAAGATTTTGATTTCGTCGAGTATTTTGGTAGGAAACAAATAAAAAGAATGGATCGTTTTGTTCAATTGGGAATGATTGCTACAAAAGAAGCAATGATTGACGCTGATTTTGATATGGAAAACGAAGATACAGATCGTTTCGGTGTTTTTTATGGTAGTGGTATTGGTGGTTTAGAAACAATTGCTAGAGAAGAAGATAAAGCTAAAGCTCGTGGTTATGACAGAGTAAGTCCTTACTTTATTCCTAGTGCAATTATTAATATAGCCGCAGGGCAAATTGCAATTAAATACGGGTTACACGGTATGGTGACAAGTGTTGTTACTGCTTGCGCAAGCGCAACAAACTCTATCGGTGATGCTTTTAGAAGTATCAGAGATGGTTATCATGATGTTATTATTACAGGTGGAGCTGAAGGTAGTTTAATACCTTTAGGACTAGGTGGATTCAATGTTATGCAAGCACTTAATAAGTCAAATGATCCAAGTTGTGCTTCAATACCTTTTGATAAAAACCGTAGTGGGTTTGTTATGGGCGAAGGTGCTGGAACATTAATCTTAGAAGAATATGAACATGCCTTAAAAAGAGGTGCGAAAATATACGGTGAGATAGCTGGGTATGGTGCTACTTGTGATGCATATCATATAACAGGTCCAGATCCAGAAGCACTTGGAGCTATGAAATGTATGCTTAACGCTGTTAAGGATGCTAATTTAGAACCAACAGATGTTGATTATATAAATGCTCATGGTACTAGTACTCCGTTAAATGATAAAACTGAAACTTTAGCTATCAAAAAAGCCTTTAAAGAACATGCTTATAAATTAAATGTGTCTTCTACCAAAAGTATGACAGGACATTTACTTGGAGCAAGCGGTGCAGTTGAAGCAATCTTTGCATTATTAGCAACAAAAGAAGACTTCATTCCACCAACGATTAACACAAAAGAATTAGATGAAGAAGAATGTGACTTAAATTACACACTAAGTAGTGGTGTAAATAAAAAAGTAGATGTTGCAATAAGTAATAGTCTAGGGTTTGGTGGACATAATGCAACTATCTTAATAAAAAAAGTATAGAGGGTGAAAACATGCAATTAAACAGTGATCAGATTCAAAAAATAATTCCCCATCGTTATCCATTTTTATTAGTGGATAGAGTATTAGAAATGGAACCGGGATTATCATGTAAGGCGATTAAAAATGTTAGTGCAAATGAAGGACAGTTCCAAGGACACTTTCCCGAAGAACATGTAATGCCAGGAGTGCTAATTATTGAAGCTTTAGCACAAGCTGGCGCTTTAATTATTCTTTCTTTAGAAGAAAACAGAGGTAAAATTGCTTATTTTGCAGGAATTGATAAATGTAAATTTAAGCAAAAAGTTGTTCCTGGTGATCAGTTATTACTAGAAGTAGAAATAACAAAAAGAAAAGGTCCGATTGGCATCGGAGTTGCTAAAGCTACCGTAGATGGTAAATTAGCATGTATAGCTGAATTAAAATTTGCAGTTGGAAAATAGAGCTAGAATTTCTAGCTCTTTTCTTTTACTCAAATTGAAAAAAAATTAAATTAATGAACTAAAAAAGGTAATTATGATATAATATTTATGTTAAAGAAAATAGGTGATTATATGGAGAAGTTAGCCAAATTACTACATCAAAAACAAGCGTCTAGAATCCTTGATGTTGGAACTGGAACAGGCAACTTTGTAAAACTTATTACTTCTTGTTATAACGACTATCAATCAATTATTGGAATTGATACGATTGATGGTGCTATAAAACTTGCAAAAGAAGCTTTTGATGATGAAAGAATAACTTTCAGAAATATTGATGGATATCATATGGATTACCCAGATAAATATTTTGATATTGTTTGCTTATCAAATAGCCTTCATCATCTAGATGCTATTTCACCTCTCTTTAAGGAGATGGAAAGAGTTTTAAAAGATGACGGGTTCATCATTGTCGCAGAAATGATAAATAACGATTTAACGAACAAACAGTTAAGTCATTTGAAAATTCATCATTTCGCTGCAAAAACGGATCGTCTAAAGGGCGATATTCACCACGAAACGTATTCAGAAAAAACGATACAAGAAATCTTGAAGAAAGAAACAACGTTAGCTAGTAATAAATCTTGGATATTAAAGATTTTAGCTAGTGCGGATGATGACTTACCAGATCGTTTTAAATGGCCTCAAGATACTGTTTCAAGATTGATTAAGCGTATTCCTCTAGAATTTCAAACAGAGGAACTTAAAAGAGAAGGACAAACAGTAGTTGAATACATAAACGAACATGGGTTTGATACATGTCCAACATTGATTGTGGTGATGAGGAAATGAAACTATTAAAAATATTTGATAACCGCCGAACTAAGATTGGTGCGCAACCAATCATTTATCGTAATGCCGTAAGAGCAATAATCATGAAACGCGATAAAATCTTAATGGTGTATTCTGAAACTTCTAAAGAGTTTAAATTCCCTGGTGGGGGAATTGAACATGATGAATCACGTGAAGTAGCTTTAAGACGTGAAGTAGTTGAAGAAGTTGGACACGTTATTAAGAGTGTTAATGAAAGTTTAGGTTACACCGATCAAATCTATAATGATATTTATGATGATACTAAATATTTCTATCAAAGAAGTTATTACTATTTTTGTGAAGTTGAAGAAGAGTATGTTGGTATGAAATTAAGTGAATCAGAAATAGCTCTACGATTTTTACCTAAGTGGGTAACACTAGATGAGGCAATTAGAATAAATCAATTAAAAGTAACAACAAATAATGAATTTCCATGGACTGAAAGGGAATTGCATGTACTTAGAATACTGAAGGAGATGACACCGTGAGGGGATTCGAAAAAGCAAAAGATTATGAAGAATTAAACATTGAATTACCAAAAAGAGGTACGAGAAGAAGTGCGGGATATGACTTCGCATTAATTGAAGAAACAATTATTCCAGCTGGCAAAATTGTTTGGGGTAAAACAGGGTTAAAAGCATATATGACTGATGATGAAGTTTTATTCATCTACCCTCGCAGTAGTTTAGCTAGAAAACGTGGTTTAATGCTTTCTAACAACGTTGGTGTTGTTGATAGTGATTACTATGGTAATCCTGATAATGACGGTCATATCATGATCTCGTTATATAATTTCACAGATAAAGAAGTAGTATTACCAAAAGGTGAAAGAGTTGCTCAAGGAATCTTTCAAAAATACTTAATAGTTACTGATGAAGAAGAAATTCTTAAGGAAAGACTAGGTGGGTTTGGTAGTACTGGTAATTAGTTTTTAAATCTATTGACAATGACCTTTATAAGGTTTAAAATTTAGTTGCAATTGAATATAATTGATGGTGTCTTTTTGAAGACGTAACAGGGAATTGAGTGTAAACCTCAAGCTGTCCCAGCAACCGTAATTCGGACGAAATGCAAAATACCACTGCTAATAAGCGGGAAGGTGCATAGTAGGATGAAAATAAGCCGGTAGACCTACCATTAATAATAGTTTTCTCCTGGGTAATGAGATAGATACTATATATAGTACAATTTTTGTTGTATTAGAATAGTATATTATGGACCTAGGACTAGGTCCTTTTTATTTTGCTTGAAAACTCAAATTCTTTGCAGAAAAGGTGATTTATATGCCCGGTAACAAACAGTATCTAAGCTATCCATTCCTCTATGAGGATAAGAAAATCGTTGATTTTGAATTATTAACTGATGAGATAGCATCATATCTAGCTTTAGCAGTAAGCTTTACAAAAGATAAGGAATTTAAAGAGGAATTAATTAAAATCACAGAACTTGTCTATCATTTAAATCCATGTGTTAGAAAAAACACAAAACTTGAAGGATTTGAATTAGCTTGGTTGTTTAATAAGTATGAGAAATACACATACTTAACCAAAGACAGAGAATCATTATTTGTGCTACCGTATGGTACTAAACTTGCTAGTGTGTTACATATTTTACGAACTAAATCTAAAAACCTAGTGAGATTACTTCACCATATTAATGTAGAAGGAACTATAATAGATGATTCTTTATTTGATTTTTCTAACGTTCTAGCTAATTATTTCTTTGTTGCTGCAATGTATGCTAACAAATTAGATGGAGTAGAAGAGATACCATTTGCATCAAGAGTTTATAAATAACCTAAATAATGAGAAAAGGAAGAGAGAATATGAAAAAAGTATTATTAGTAGCATTACTTGCAATCACACTAACTTTAACAGGTTGTGATCAAGTGGAAGACACAGTAACAGATTTGCAAGACAAAATCACTACAGTAACAACAGATCTTCAAACAGCAGTAGATGCAATGGGTGAATTAGAAACTACTATCACTACATTACAAACTAACTTAACTACAGCTGGAGAAACAATTACTAACCTAGAATCAAATGTTGTAGGAGTAAATGCAAACTTGGAAGACGCTGAAGCTAGGATTGAAGAGTTAGAAGCTGAGTTAGCACAAACTAATAACAAAATTAAGAATGCTCTTAACAGAGAGAACTGGGACATCAGAAAAGAAAGATATGATGCTTCTTGGGCAGCATATGATGCAGAGTATTGTTTCGGAGTATTTGATGAAGATTGGTCTACAATCACAGCGAATGATTACACTCATAACACAGGTTTAAAATTCATTATAACTATTGAACAAGTTCAATGGGGAACAGAAATCTTTGTTAAAGACTCATGTGGAAACTATAGCGAATTTATTTATAGCGAATCTTCATATTCAATGTATTCAACACCTGCAAGTTTCTTTGAAGTTGGAGAAACATATGAAGTGGTATTATATAAAGAAATTTATTTTACAGAATATCAATTAGGATTATTACCATTAACTGATATGGGTGAAATGGGAGCATATCCTACAGACTTAAGTGGAATCGTAAGTACTAAAATAGAAGACTAATTATTGGGGGTATCACTATGAAAAATATGGTGATAAAAGGACTAGTTCTAGTCATGGCATTTTCAGCCTATTTTAATGTGTCACAAATCCTTAAAATAAAAACCTTAAATGAAAACAATCAGGTATTACAAGAAAATATCTCTGATCTTGAAGATCAATTAGAAATTCTAGAACAACAAATTATCGACTTAGAAGAAGATGAAGATGTTGTTATAGATACTTGTAATAAATTATATGAAATTGTTATCAAAATCAAATCACAAAGTGATGATTTAGATAACACATATACTCATTGTACAAATAAGGCTTATTTAGGTGATGCATTAGATGAAGTAGCTGATGAACTAGGGATTGTTCATGACCCAAGATATGATAAAGAATATATATATGGTAGAATGATTATTTCATTTTACTCAGTTCAAGTAACTTTTGAAGAGTATTATCAAATCACAATTAACGGTGAATATGCTCAATTTGGGATAGACCTAATTGAGTTAGAAGATGGAAATAATTATGAATTCACCTTGGTGAGGTGGGCTTCGTGAAAACTAAAGACTTAACATTAATAGCTATTTTAGTAGCTATCTTAGTTGTTTCTCAGTTCGCTTTTAGTATGGTAGTTGGAGTTAATTTAGTCTTTCCACTACTGATTATATATACATATAATTTAGGATACAAAAAGACGTTAATTATCCTATTATCATTCATTGGTTTAAGATTTTTAATGGGTTTACCCATTTTAACTGTAACTTTATGGCTTTGGACTTTTATAATCCTTATATCTTTAGCCCATATTGTAAATAAACTATCTAGAGGTAACGAGTATATCGCAGCTACTTACGCATTGTTTTACTTTATGTTGTTTGGATTCTTATGTGGAGTTCAAGAATATATTTTAACTGAAGTACCTGTCTATGCTTATTGGCTTAGAGGAGTACCAAGTGATATGTTAGGAGCTATTACAGGATTTATTACCACATTAGTTCTGTTAAAACCTCTTTCCACAGTAATAAAACAGTTTAGTTTATCAAATACAAGTAGTTTAAGTTAACTAAAAGAACTCTAAATTTTATGTTTAGAGTTCTTTTTTTATGATATAATTGTTCTAAAGGGGAGATTACTATGAGACTTATAAACTCACCAATTACTAAAAATGGCGAAGTTAAGTATTTTGAATTATTCAAAATATTCGTTTTAGTGATGGGAGTAGTTATGTCTTTTTCTTTTATCTCAAATCAAGTAGAGATTGAGAACTATACTCTTGTTAGAATCTCTTTAACAATTCTAATGATGGTTATTGTCGTTTTATTTGGAGCGGTATTAACTAATGAAACATTTGAATTAATAGAACTAATAAAAACATTCATTCTTCCATTATTGAACCTTCGATATAATGTAAAATTATCAATTAAATCAATATTTAGTAATCTTAATTACTTTATAAATAATTCATTAAAACCTAGAAGCCATTTTTCTAGATTATGTGTTATGCGTTGTTAAAAATTCTCTTTGTTTTTTAATTATAAAAAAAAGGAGAAGAAAATGAAAAAACGCATACTTATGTTTGTCGAAAAACGACAAGCCATTTTAGAGATAAAAAAGACACATAATAAGGAAATAAAAGTTGCTTCTTTTATTATGGAATCATTTCTAATATTTACGATACTATATGGTAGTATATTACTATTTGGTCTAATTGGAGACCTTAATAGTGAATTTAATTATTTATTTTATAGCGCCAATATAATTACTATTTTAGGGTATATCCTATTAAGATATTTGTATGAATTGAGATACCAAAGTATCAATGAAACGAGTTATAATCCACGATATATTATCTTGTTTGATGTGATCGATTTACTGTTTACATTAACGGTAATAAATGGAGTATTTTTGGGGGTATTAGTTTATCAACAGTTTACTGGATTTAACTTAATATTGATTAGCATATTCAGTATTCTAGTTATTTTATTTTGGGTGACATTCCAACTCTATCTATCACGAGTTATAGGAAAAGAGCAAAGAATAACTGCTAATCTTAAAACAGTTTGGATACTTGGATTGTTATACCTAAGTTTGTTGGAATTTACTTCATTCTTGAAAATTAATCTTCAATACTTAATCACGCTATATTTAGCTTTACTTGTATATATAATTATTGAATACTTTCAGAAGAATCATTTCATAAGTATCAATAAGTACTTTACAAGATTACTAATTCTAACCATTGCCTTGTTTGTGTTTGGATTAACGCTAGAATACAATCCATTCACGGATGTTAATTTAACTACTCCTGATTTCATCAGAGAAGAAGAAGTACATGAGTTTAGAGAAGGTAGAATCACAGGGATAGTTTCTACTGATGATTACCTATTTGTTAAGTATCTAGATGTTGATAGAAACACAATAGAAATATATGATCATGATTTTAATCTTTTAAATGACGATAATAATTTTGAAGGATTCATCTCAGTTTATGAAGAAGATAAGGAGATTTACGTCCTTCAAACAGAGAATCTATTAGAACTAGGTAATAGATTTAGTTTATACAAATTAACTGATGGTTTATCATTTGAAAATGAATTTTCAATTACTGGCAATTTTGGTTCAGAACCAAGTATCCCTGTTCTTATCGATGGTGAGTATCATATGATTTTCACTACGTGGGTTGCTGATTCAGAGATGAGTAGTGGGTATAGTAGTGTCATGAATTTTTATAGAATAATTAATAATGATTTTACAATTATTGATTATGAGAACGGAGTTTTATATCAAAGTGATGAGACTATTTATATTGGTGTTGATGACTTTTTGTATTCAGCAACAAGCCATAAATATAACAATAGTTTTACTAACAATAAACTCATCGGCTCATACGAAGATATCTCTCATTTTAGAAATGCAAAATCATTCTCTAATGGGTACTTCCTAAGAAATCAAGATCAATTGAATTTGGTAAGTGAATTTGATGAAGAAGAACTTGTTTTTAAAGATAGTTTTGTGTCTTTCCCAAGGTTAGAAGCAATCTATGATGGTTCTTATTTCGGGGAAATAACTGACTTTGAAATCGATGGAGATATTATAAAAGGATATGTAACCTCAGGTGCACCTTTAGAATATCAAAAGGTAATTCTATATGCCGAATACGACATATTAAAAGAAGAGTATAGGGTATATGAAACAAAGGGTGAACTTGTATTTTTTGATGAGAATATTTATGAATTAGATGGACAAATATTACATATGTTAAGTGATGAGTATTTGTTTGATTCTAGTCAAAATACTTTGATTGGTTTAAGCCTTTCAAGTTTAACAATTGGTGCATTATTATTTACAGCTTTAAGGACTAATAAATTAGTCTTCAAAGGTGGTGAAGAGAATGTATAATATAATCTATTTAAGTTTATTTATTGTTGTGTTTGTTATTCAATACGTTCTATTACCAAAAGATATGAGTAAACGATTTTTGATTGTGCTTACGGCTGTATCTTTTGCATTTCTATTCATAGATATCATTGTGTATTTTATGTTTTTGGATAGAATTATTACCATTATTTTCACTGTTATCTTTATTATATCGTTAACTGTTCTTACGTTGGTATCTAGTAAAATACCATTTGATGAAGTAGTAATTAATAAAAGATTATTTCATATTGTTTTTAATACAGTTTTAGGGTTCACTCTGATTGTGATTATTCCTAGTTTACTTATGTTACTAAATATTGTTTTATGGGGAAGACTATTGGTTATTTTTGGATATTTAATATTTGTATTACTATACAATATCTTTTTAGATGTAGAGTATAGAAATGATTCAGCTTATATAGTTTTATTGTTAGTAATCTCAGTGCCACTAGTGATTATAGGAAGACAATCATTTTATAAAATGAATGATGTGTTTGATTACTTTGAGATTGATTCAAGTATTGTAAGAGAAAAAATAGAATATGAGGTTATGTTAATAAATCCGAACATTTCTTTAGATGATTGGCAATATTTTCAGATCGAAATATATGATAGTATTCTATATGCATACGAGGTAAATGGAGTGGAAAGTGGGTCCTCAGGAGAAAGGGTATTTACAGTTATTGATTTAGAGACAGAAGAACTATTATATGGTAAGAGTTTAAATACTGTTACAGGTGATTATGTAAGAATTTCTGATGAAGATGGTCATGGAATTTATGAGATAAATGGGGAGGTATATATTGTAACTTCTGAGTATATTTTAAGCTATAAAGATGGAGAGGTTGATGTCTTTTATACAGGCGAAATCAGTACTGCATTTGAGAAGAATGGCAACTTATATTTCTTTAATAATAATTATACTGATGATAATTTCACAGCTATTTTTGATGGAACAAACATCGTGTTTACAGATGAATATTCTTACCATACAAGTAGTGATTATCGTTCGAACAAAAATGTCCTGTATAGTAAAATTGGCTATCAAGAATATGAAGGTTATTATGTTATTGAAGATGATGTATATTATGGAGATGAAGTTGGGTATATTAATGATGAATTGATCGTTGTTGGAAATTATAATGAGATGTATTTGAGTAGTGCTGGAGTATACAAAGAGATTAATAGATCACTAACAGAAAATCTTGTTTCATGTGGTGATATGTATTACACAACTTGGAGGAGCAGTTTCATTGTGAATGATTATCCAAGTCCAATGATGTTTGTCTTAGATAAGGAATTGAGTATTGAGTCTGCATATCTAAGTGACGGTATTTATGGCCTTGTATGTTATGATGGTGAACTATACGGAAAAACCGATGAGTATAAAGCGGATGCTACTTATGATCAAAGTGTATTTGTTAGGTTTGATACATCATCAACAGATTATATGGAAAGACCAATATTTACAGAATATAAATTAGTTTTTAGTAGTTTAGGAAGAAGTTTTCTCCTAGTTCTAGTTCCATTTATGAAGTTCAGTAGATATGTTATTAAAAAGAAAAAAATAACCACAACATAACAAGACAAAAAGACCATTATCTGCTATTATGGATTTGGTCTTTTTATTACGGCTTATATATATATACGAAAGTTAAATGTTTTGCTTGAATAAATAGTGTTTATTTGATAAAATATAAAAGCCGTAAAATACACACACACCGGAGTGAGTTGCTTAGAGTTACTAAGTATAGTAATAGCAACAAAAACGTAGATGGTAGTGGAGGCATAAATCTAAAGGAGGAATTACAAATGGGTGTAATCTCAATGAAGCAGCTTTTAGAAGCTGGAGTTCATTTCGGACATCAAACACGCCGTTGGAATCCTAAAATGTCAGAATATATATATACTGCACGTGGTGGGATTCACATCATCGACTTACAAAAAACAGTTGTACTTGTCGAAGAAGCTTATCAAAAGTTATTAGAAATTGGTAAAAATGGTGGAAAAATTTTATTCGTAGGAACAAAAAAACAAGCTCGTGACGTTGTCCGTGCTGAAGCAATCAGAACAGGGCAATACTATGTATCACAAAGATGGTTAGGTGGAACATTAACTAACTTCAAAACAATTAGAAAATCTATCAGAAAACTACATGACTTAACAAAACAAGAAGCTGATGGAACTTTTGAACGTTTAACTAAAAAAGAAGTTATCGCTAAACGTAAAGAAATGGATCGTTTAGAAAAATTCTTATCAGGTATTAAAGATATGAAAGCTTTACCTCAAGCAGTTTTTGTTGTTGATCCAATGCAAGAGAAAAATGCTGTATTAGAAGCTCGTAAATTAGGAATCCCAGTATTCGGTATCGTTGATACTAACTGTGACCCAGATTTAGTTGACGTAATCATTCCTGGTAATGATGACGCAATCAGAAGTGTAAAATTAATCGTTGGTAAATTAGCTGACGCATTCATTATCGCTGCTGGTGGAGTTGTAGTGCAAGAAGCACCTACTCCAAGACAAGATCGACCTGAAAGAAAACCTTACAATCGTGATAACAGAAACAGAGACAACAGAAGCTACGATAACAGAAATAAAAAACCATACCAAAAAAATCCTAATGCAAAACCTTATGTGAAAAGAGAAGATAGACCAGCTAGACCAGCTGCAAATACAACTCACACTAGACCAATTACTACAACAAAACCAGTTACTACAACAAAACCAGTTACTACAACAAAACCAGTTGCTGCTAAGCCAGTTGCTGCTAAACCAGTAGAAACTAAACCTGTAGCTACTAAACCAGTAGTTGCTAAACCTGTAGTAAAAGAAGAAGTTAAGGTACAAGCTCCTAAAAAAGTAGAATCAGTTAAAAAAGAAGTTACGGCACCTGCTAAAAAACAAGATTTAAGCGCTTTAAAAGTTGCTGAATTAAGAACATTAGCAAAACAAAAAGGACTAACTGGTTATTCAAAACTTAAAAAAGCTGAATTAATTGACGCTTTAAAATAGTACTTATAGAGAGCTTTCACGCAAAGCTCTCTTTTCTTAAAAAAATAAATGAAATATAAAATATAAAGGAGAACCTATAATGGCAATCAGTGCAAAATTAGTTAAAGAACTAAGAAATAAAACTGGTGCAGGTATGATGGATTGTAAAAAAGCATTAACTGCAACAGATGGTGACATTGAAAAAGCGGTAGATTGGCTACGTGAAAAAGGTATCGCTAAAGCAGCTAAAAAACAATCTCGTATTGCTGCAGAAGGATTAGTATCAGTAATGGTAAATGGAAATGAATCATTAGTTTTTGAATTAAACTGTGAAACAGATTTCGTTGCTAAAAATGATAACTTCAGAGCATTAACAGATAAAGTTGGAACTGCAATTTTAAATAGTAAAGCTACTAACTTAGAAGAAGCATTACAAGTTGAGTTAGATGGTAAAGCACTTGAAACTATATTAGTTGAAAGTACAATGACTATCGGAGAAAAAATTTCATTAAGAAGAGTAACAAGAATTGTTAAAGAAGATTCAGCATCATTTGGTGCTTACACTCATATGGGTGGAAAAATCGTTGCTTTAACAGTTGTTGAAGGTGTTGATCAAGAAGCAGCTAAAGATGTTGCTATGCACGTTGCGGCTATCAACCCTAAATATATGTCAAGTGCAGATATTTCAGAAGATGTAATCGAGCATGAAAGACAAGTATTAACTAACGAAGCTTTAAATGAAGGTAAACCAGCTAATATCGTAGAAAAAATGGTAGTAGGAAGATTAAACAAGTATCTAAAAGAAATTTGTTTAGTTAATCAACCATTCGTTAAAGATCCAGACTTAACAGTTGAAAAGTTTGTAAAAGCTAAAAACGGTAAAATCGTTTCATTCTTACGTTTAGAAGTAGGAGAAGGAATTGAAAAACGCGTTGAGGATTTTGCAAGCGAAGTAATGAGCCAAGTAAACGCATAATTAAAGAAATAGGACACAAAATTGTGTCCTATATTTTTATAATATATGCTATAATAATATAAAGTGAGTTTAAACGGAGGGTATTATGGAAAAGAAACGGATTATAATTAAATTAAGCGGTGAAGCCTTAAGTAATGGTAATAACAAAGCTATCGATCCTGAAAAAGTTAGAGTTATCGCAAAAGAAGTTGTTGATGCTTATAACTTAGGTGGTTTAGAAATTGGTATTATTGTTGGTGGTGGAAACATCTGGCGAGGTAAAATCGCTGCTGAAATGGGAATGGAAAGAAGTAGTGCAGATTACATGGGAATGATTGCAACAATCCTAAATGCTTTAGCTTTACAAAATGCTATTGAAGAACTAGGTGTTGAAACGAGAACCATGACAAGTCTTAATATTCCACAAGTTGCTGAACCATATATTAGAAGAAAAGCAATTAGTAACTTAGAAAAAGGACGTATCGTAATCTTTGGTGGAGGTACAGGTAACCCTTACTTCTCTACTGATACAACAAGTGCTTTAAGAGCTGCTGAAATTGGAGCAAATATTATCCTGATGGCTAAAAATGGTACTGATGGAGTTTACAACAAAGACCCTCGTAAACATAAAGATGCAGTTAAATATGATGAATTAACTCATCATGAAGTGTTAGATCAAGGCTTACAAGTAATGGATTCAACAGCCTCTGCACTTTGTAAAGACAATGGAATAAAAATAGTAGTATTCGATATGAACACTAAAGGTAATATCAAACGAGTTGCCTCAGGTGAAAAAATCGGAACACTAATATATTAAGGAGGATAAACAATGCCTGATATGATATTAATGGAAACAGAAGAAAAAATGGAAGAACGTGTAAGTAATTTAAGCCATGAATTAGCTAAAGTTCGTACCGGACAAGCAAATCCTAGAATGTTTGATGATGTAAAAGTAGACTATTATGGTGTACCAACACCTATCTCACAAGTTGGGAGCATTGCAATTCCTGAACCAACTCAAATTGTTATTAAACCTTACGATAAGAGTTTAGTAAAAGAAGTTGAAAAAGCAATCCTTGCTGCTAATTTAGGAGTTAATCCTAATAATGAAGGTGTACAATTACGTATTGTTTTCCCAGCACTTACAACTGAACGCCGTAAAGAATTAACTAAGAAAGTTAAGAAATACGGTGAGGAAGCAAAAATTTCAATTAGAAGTATTCGTCGTGAAGGAAATGATGCTATTAAAAAACTAGAAAAAGCTTCAGATATTTCTGAAGATGATTCTAAAGGTTATCAAGAAGATATCCAAGAGTTAACTAATACATACATTGAAAACGTAGAAGCAGTTATGGCTTCAAAAGAAAACGACATAATGAGTTTATAAAAATAAAATGCAGAAATTTAATTTCTGCATTTTTTATTTACCAATCTTCCTTTGTAATACCGTATATATATTCATCCCACCAAATAGGATTACCATCATTATCATCTTTGAAATGAACTCTTTTCTTTAAATGACCTTCTTTTTTTAACCCAACTTTCTCCATTACTCGCCATGAAGGAATATTATCAGGATTACACATCGCTTTTACTCGGTTAATATCTAAATGATTAAAGCCATAATCTATTAATGCTTTAGTACTTTCGGTGCAATATCCCTTGTTTTGGTATTTATTATTAAAGATATATCCAACAGCATACTCTTTAAAACGCTCGGGATTACTAAGCCCAAAGTATATATGCCCAATATGTTTATTACTTTCTTTTAGTTTTACACTATAATAACTGCCTAACGGAACTATATAAGTCATGACACGGTTCATCTGTTTAACATCATATGGTTCACTATCTTCAAAAGTATGAACACTTTCTTCACTCATATATTCAAACATAGCTTTTGTGTCATCGAAGTTTAATAGACTAATATATGTTCTATCAGTCTCTATTCTAAATGATAGATGATCTTCAACTATTTTCACTTTTTTGTCTCGTCCCATAGCCTTATATGCGTTTAACCACTCTTCTAGACTTGATAGATAGATAGTTTCATTATCTAATTCGAATGATTTACTGATATGGAATGGAAAACTGTATAACCCATTTTTAGTTTTTACTTTGAAACCTAACATAATATCTATAGCAACACCATCTAATTCAAGTGAAAAGAAATGGTCTGTTTGATATTTTGGATTAGACTCAATATAAGTATATGGATAAGGTTTAAGCAATTCTAATAGTTTCTCATAGTCGTTTTCGTCTACAAGTAAATCAATGTCATCTACTGTAGTCTTGATTCCTTCGAAATATAACATAAAAGAAGCACCGAGTGCCCAGTTTATATTACAGTTATTTAGTTCTTTAGCTAGATATGTTAATACTTTTCGATGTTTTGTTGTCTTCATAGTATCACCTATATATATTATACATTCAAAGAATTGAATTGTATATAGAGATATTAAGGGTTTCTATATGGAAATCCTAAGTATTGATAGTGATTGTTTTACTTATAATTAGGTTATGTTTTAGTGTTTATTGATTAGTTTTCTAAGGACAGATATTACTATATTTGATTGTGGCTGCTTTTTTCTGTGAAAGTGTTGTGAGGATATAGTTTTTTTGTAGAAATATCTACTTAGTTATAGTATAATAAAATATTGTAATGAGGTGATTTTATGAGTCTAGAGAATAGAGTCTTAAGTAAATATATTCCAGAGCACATAGCGATCATAATGGATGGTAATGGTCGTTGGGCAAAAAGAATAGGTATGCCAAGAACGTTTGGTCATAAAAAAGGTAGCGAGAACTTAAAAGATATTGCTTTAGTTTGTAACGAAATAGGGATCAAAGCTTTAAGTGTTTACGCTTTTAGTACTGAGAACTGGAGTAGACCTAAAGCGGAAATAGATTATTTGATGGCTTTACCTGCTGAATTTAAAGAAGTATTTAAAGGTAAGTTCAAAGATAATGATATTAGAGTAATCTTTTCGGGTAGAAAAGATCGTTTTCCTAAAAAAGTTCAGGAGCTAATTATTGATGTTGAAGAGAAAACGAAAGAAAGAAAAGGGTTAATCTTAAACATTTGCTTTGATTATGGTAGCTATACTGAAATCTTAGATGGTGTTAAGGAAATAAGTAAAAAGTTTAAAAAAGGTGACATTAAGTTAGATGACATTACGGAAGACTTAATGCATGACCATTTATATACAAGAGAATTACCCAGATTAGATCTGCTTATTAGAACTAGTGGTGAAGAAAGAATTAGTAATTTCTTATTATGGCAATTAGCTTATAGTGAATTAATATTTGTTAAAAAGCATTGGCCGGCGTTTAATAGAAAGGAATTATTTAAAGCATTAGATAATTTCCAAAAACGTAATAGGAGATTTGGAGGGCTAAAGGAGGATAAGTCATGAAAAAACGTGTAATTACTGGGGTTGTATTAGCTCTTATTTTAATTCCTGTGTTTGTTATTGGTGGAGTAGCACTGAATATCACATTATTATTATTAACAATGGGTGCAAGTTATGAGTTGTTTAAGATGTACAATGTACAAGCAAAATTACCTAATTACCTAATGGTGACAGAGATTTTATTAGGTGGTTTAACTTATTTTACGATTCAGTCTTATTATGAAGGTCGAGCAACATTAGAATGGACTTTCTTACTTGTTATTGGGTTGTTAGTTGTTGGAGCTTTATTATTAGTATTTATTGAGAATTTTACTGCAAATAACTTTAGTGAACTATTAGTTAGCGTTTTATATCCAGCATTTGGATTTGGGGCATTGTTCGCATTAAGAAATATTGATTTATATAACTTAGGATTCTTATTTGTTATTACTATAATGACAGATATCTTCGCATACTTTGTTGGAGTTAACTTTGGTAAACACCGTTTAGCGGTAAAGATTAGTCCTAAGAAAAGTATTGAAGGTAGTATAGGTGGTACTGTAATAGCTACGATTATTACTTTAGTTTACCTAAGAGTATTCAATGTTACTCATATTGGGGCAATTGAAATGACTTTCTTTGTTAGTGTATTACTGATTATTTTTATAAGTATTATGGGACAAATCGGCGATTTAGTAGCTAGTAAATTGAAAAGACATTTTGGAATAAAAGATTATTCTAATATTTTCCCAGGGCATGGCGGGGTAATGGACCGTTTTGATAGTACAATATTTGCCGCTATGGTGTTAATGTTGGTTAGTAAGGTCGTTGGATTATTATGAAATTGTATTTATTAGGAGCAACTGGTTCAATTGGAGAACAAACATTAGATATCGTTAGAACATCTAACGGTAAATTTAGTGTGGAGACAATCGCTGCTAATAAAAGTATTGATAAAGTTAAGAGAATTATTGAAGAATTTAATCCTAAATTTGTTAGTGTTGGATTGGAAGAAGCAATGAAAGATTTAATGAAAGTGTATCCGAACATTGAATTTGGATATGGAGTTGAAGGATTAATCAAAGCTGCAACATATGGTGAGACTGGTGAAGACTTAGTTGTAAATGCTGTTGTTGGTAGTGCCGGACTTGCTCCTACTTATTATGCTATTAAAAAAGGTCGTAATATAGCGCTTGCCAATAAAGAGACATTAGTTATTGGTGGCGACTTAATTAGACCGATGTTAAAAGAATATAATGTTACTTTAATTCCAATTGATTCAGAACATAGCGCAATTATGCAATGTATGAATGGTGAGGATAAGAAAACAGTAGAAAACATCATCATTACTGCTAGTGGTGGTAGTTTTAGAGATAAAACTAGAAGTGAACTAAAAGGTGTTACTGTTGAGTCTGCTCTATACCATCCCAACTGGACGATGGGTGCAAAAATCACTATTGATTCAGCGACAATGATGAATAAAGGGCTAGAAGTCATTGAAGCTCATCATTTATTTGATGTATCTTACGATAAAATCAAGACAGTATTACATAAAGAAAGTATAATACATTCATTAGTTGAATATAATGATACTTCAATGATTGCTCATTTAGGTAATCCTGATATGAGAGTACCAATTAGTTATGCAATCAATTATCCAAGTAGAGTACCATTTAAGGGGAAACCTTTAAACTTGATTGAAGTTGGTTCGTTACATTTTGAGGAATTAAGTTTTACTAGATTCCCGATGCTTGATTATGCTTATAGAGCTGGTAGAAAAGGGAATATCTTCCCTTGTGTATTGAATGCAGCTAACGAAGCTGCAGTTAGTTTATTCTTAAATGGGAAAATAACATTCCTCCAAATTGAAGAAATTGTGGTAGAATGTTTAAATAGATACAAAGATGAAGTTAAACTATCTTTAGATAGTATTTTAGATACAGACAACTTAGTAAAAGACTATGTGCTTAGTACATATAGTTAAAAGGATGATGAAATTATGGTTTTAGTTAATATTTTAGTATTTGTATTAAGTCTTAGTACAGTTATTATTCTTCATGAAGTAGGACATTTTGTAATGGCGAGACGTGCTGGTATTTTATGCCATGAGTTTAGTCTAGGAATGGGTCCAGTTATTTGGAAGAAAAAAATCGGTGAAACTCTCTACTCAGTTAAACTAATCCCAATAGGTGGATACGTTATGATGAGTGGCGAAGAAATTGAAGATGAGATCATCAAAGTTGGTGAGTCAGTACGACTTGATTTTGAAGGGGACATTGTTAGTAAAATAATCCTTGACCATGAAGATGAGAGATTTGAAAATTTATTGAAAGTAACTGTTGAGAAAATTGATCTAAAAGGCCAAAATAAAAAGCCTTTATATATTAATGAGTACGAAGTTAAACAAGATGCATTTTACGTAATGAAAAATCGTGAGTTGCAAATTGCACCTTATGATAGAGGATTTAACAGTAAAACATTATGGCAAAGATTTTTAGCTATATTTGCTGGACCTGGAATGAACTTTATCTTGGCACTTGTTGTATTCTTATTCGTTAATCTAATAGTAGGGTTTCCAAACATGGATGAAACTGCTATTGGTACTGTTGGAGCAACATACCCCGCAGGGGGTGTCATCGAAGTTGGCGACGTAATTACAGAGGTAGAAGGTGTAAGTGTTTCTACTTGGGATGAATTAAGTCGAGAACTTGACAAAAATGCTGCTAATAGAGATTTAGATATAGTTGTAATTAGAGATGGCGAGGAAATGGATTTAGAATTAACTCCTATCTTATATTTCTTTACACTGGGACTTCATAGTAATGAATCTGCAGTGGAAGATCTAACTATTGCGGAGGTGCCTGAAGGAACTAAAGCATATGAAGCTGGTTTCGTGGGTGGTGACCAATTAGTTTCCATAGATGGAGTCGACCTAACTGATTGGGCAAGTGTAATTGTCGCAATCGACACTTTAAGTGAAGAAGCGTATGTTGAAGGAAAATTAGTTGAAATTGAAGTGTTAAGAGAAGACGTAGTTCTAACTCTTGAAATCTCAGAACCATATTCAAAAATCTTCCTTGAAACACAAAATATTAGTGTTGTCGATGCTAGAATCGGCATTAGCCCAGAATATAACTTTAATTTTGGACAAGCGGTTCTAGGAAGTTTTTCAGATGTAGTAGATTCAAGTAAAATGATCTTTACTACTATCGGCTTATTAATTGATAATGATGATGCTGGAGCTGGTGTAGGTGTTGAAAATCTAGCTGGACCACTTGGTATCTATCAAATTACTTCTGCAGCGTTAAGTAATGGATTTATTTCACTACTAAGTTGGATAGGACTCTTGAGTGTTAACTTAGGAATCATTAACTTATTACCTATACCTGCTTTAGATGGAGGAAGAATTGTCTTTTTAGGATATGAAGCAATAACGAGAAGAAAACCAAATCGTAAATTTGAAAATACCCTAAATTACATCGTATTTGTATTATTGATGGGATTCTTTATCTTTATCACATATAATGATATTTTAAGATTGTTTAATATAAACTAAGAGGTGAAAGAATATGAAACACATGGGGAGTATAACTGAGCAAAAGTATTTATTTGTTCCAACATTGAAAGAAGCTCCAAAATCAGCTGAAGCTAAAAGTCATAAACTAATGAGTCGAGCTGGACTCATTAAACAAGTTGCAGCAGGGATTTACAGCTACTTACCACTAGGATACAAAGTAATAAAGAAAATAGAAAACATAGTAAGAGAAGAACTAGATAAAATCGGTTGTAGTGAGTTATTGCTACCTGCTTTACAACCAAGAGACTTGTGGGAAGAAAGCGGTAGATGGGACAAATATGGCCCTGAATTAATGAGACTTAAAGATCGTAAGGACAGAGATTTCTGTTTAGGTCCAACTCATGAAGAAATAATTACCCAAGTAGTTAGAGATTACTTGAATTCATATAAAAAACTACCATTAGCTTTATACCAAATACAGACTAAATTTAGAGATGAAATGCGTCCTAGATTTGGCTTGATGCGTGGTCGTGAGTTTATTATGAAGGATGCTTACACGTTTACTGAAAATCAATTTGAATTAGATGAATGGTATCAAAAATTCACCAAAGCTTATAAACGTATTTTTGATAGATGTGGTTTAGAAACAAAAATCGTATCTAGTGATACTGGGCAAATTGGTGGAGATGAAGCTGATGAGTTTATGGTAATGAGTGAAGTGGGAGAAGACACGATAACTTATTGTGATTCTTGCGACTTTGGGGCTAATCAAGAGTTTAGTGAACTACATGAAGGTGATGATTGTCCGAAGTGTAACGGCGGAGTAATTAGAATCGCGAAAGGTATTGAAGTTGGAAATATCTTCAAACTTGGAACAAAGTACTCTGAAAGCATGAATGCCAAAATTATAAATAAACAAGGTAAGCAAGTTCCTATTATTATGGGTTGCTATGGTATAGGGATTAGTCGTACTCTGATGGCAAGTGTAGAACAACACGCTACAGAAAATGGATTGGTTTGGCCTAAGGATATAGCTCCATATGATATTCATGTTATACCGATGAATATAAAAGAGGACTCACCACAAATGGAAATCGCTGGTATTTTATCTAAGGCACTTAAAGGTAAAAGATATGATGTCTTACTTGATAATCGTAATGAAAGACCAGGACCTAAGCAATTTGATGCTGATCTTATTGGTATTCCATGGAGAATAATTGTAGGTAGAAGAGCTCCGGAAGGTATTGTGGAAATACGAAACATGCAAAAAGATATTGTCAAGGAAGTTCACTTTTCTAAGTTACTACTTAAGAAAGAAAACATTAGAGAAATCTTTGCTACAAAATAATAAGGATAGAAGAGGCTATTTTGGCCTCTTTTTATTATATATATATAAAGATAAATAAAAATGAAAAAAGTGAAACATATTCGTTGACAATTTAACGTTGATTTTATATACTAAGTAAGCAATGAAAAATAAGAGATAGTTTAGTGACTTATCGCTTTTTATTTTGCTCGAGATTGTAGCATTGAATTGTTTAAATGTAGAGTGAAAAAAAAGTTGAAAAAAGTCTTTGACAATTACTTAGTAAATATGTATAATCTTCATTGCGAGTCGCTGTTAAGGTGGCTTACTTGACACTTTGAAAATACTTGAAAAAGTTTAATAAAAGTGTTGACATAATATCTACTACATAGTAGAATATTAAAGCGCACTAAAGAAGAGCGCAACCGAATTTAGGTCTTTGAAAACTGAATAGAACAAGTCAATTTGAGTTAAGGTAATGTACTTTATAATTACAATTATAATTAAACAATTCATATAATTTATGGAGAGTTTGATCCTGGCTCAGGATAAACGCTGGCGGCATGCCTAATACATGCAAGTCGAACGCTCTCGATCTTCGGATCAATGAGAGAGTGGCGAACGGGTGAGTAACACGTAAGAAATCTGCCCTAAAGACGAGGATAACTATTGGAAACGATAGCTAATACTGGATAGTACATAAGACCGCATGGTCTAATGTTTAAAGGTGCGTTTGCACCACTTTAGGATGATCTTGCGCTGCATTAGCTAGTTGGTAGGGTAACGGCCTACCAAGGCGACGATGCATAGCTGGACTGAGAGGTTGAACAGCCACACTGGGACTGAGACACGGCCCAGACTCCTACGGGAGGCAGCAGTAGGGAATTTTCGGCAATGGGCGCAAGCCTGACCGAGCAATGCCGCGTGAACGATGAAGGTCTTCGGATCGTAAAGTTCTGTTATAGAGGAAGAACACTAAGTGTAGGAAATGACATTTAGCTGACGGTACTCTATCAGAAAGCTCCGGCTAACTACGTGCCAGCAGCCGCGGTAATACGTAGGGAGCGAGCGTTATCCGGAATTATTGGGCGTAAAGCGTGCGTAGGCGGTTTATTAAGTCAAATCTGAAAGCCCTCGGCTTAACCGAGGAGGGTGATTTGAAACTGGTAAACTTGAGTACGGCAGAGGTTAGTGGAATTCAATGTGTAGCGGTGGAATGCGTAGATATATTGAGGAACACCAGTGGCGAAGGCGGCTAACTGGACCGGAACTGACGCTGAGGCACGAAAGCGTGGGGAGCAAACAGGATTAGATACCCTGGTAGTCCACGCCGTAAACGATGAGAACTAAGTGTTGGGGTTACCCAGTGCTGAAGCTAACGCATTAAGTTCTCCGCCTGGGGAGTACGACCGCAAGGTTGAAACTCAAAGGAATTGACGGGTCTCCGCACAAGCGGTGGAGCATGTTGTTTAATTCGAAGATACGCGAAGAACCTTACCAGGTCTTGACATCTTCTTGATCGCACTAGAGATAGTGTTTCCCTTCGGGGCAAGAATGACAGGTGGTGCATGGTTGTCGTCAGCTCGTGTCGTGAGATGTTGGGTTAAGTCCCGCAACGAGCGCAACCCCTATTGATAGTTGCTAACATTAAGTTGAGGACTCTATCGAGACTGCCAGTGATAAACTGGAGGAAGGTGGGGATGACGTCAAATCATCATGCCCCTTATGACCTGGGCTACAAACGTGCTACAATGGATGGTACAAAGAGTTGCCAAAGCGTGAGCTGGAGCTAACCTTTTAAAACCATTCTCAGTTCGGATTGAAGTCTGCAACTCGACTTCATGAAGTTGGAATCGCTAGTAATCGTGGGTCAGCATACCACGGTGAATACGTTCTCGGAGATTGTACACACCGCCCGTCATACCACGAGAGTCTGCAACACCCGAAGTGTGTGGCCTAACCAGTAATGGAGGGAGCACCCTAAGGTGGGGCCGATGATTGGGGTAAAGTCGTAACAAGGTATCCCTACGGGAACGTGGGGATGGATCACCTCCTTTCTAGGGAGAAAGATTTTAACGAAAAAACAATTCTAAAAAGAAAATCCTATAACTAGGATTGACTACGTTCTATTCGGTTTTGAGAGACCTAAAACTCTCTCTAATTATCAAAGTTAATGAAGAAGGTCTTTGAAAAGTGAATAATACTGTAAAAAGTTAAGAAATTAAGAGCATAAGGTGAATGCCTTGGCAATTGGAGCCGATGAAGGACGCGACGAACAGCGATATGCTTTGGGTAGCCGTAAGTAGGCAGTGATCCAGAGATTTCCGAATGGGGAAACCCACTAGTTAGAAGAACTAGTACCTGATTTATCAGGAGGGATACGCAGGGAACTGAAACATCTTAGTACCTGTAGGAACAGAAAGTAAATAACGATTCTCTGAGTAGCGGCGAGCGAAAAGGGACCAGCCCAGTGTTAACATTGGAGTTACAAAATTTTATGATAGATGAATGGCGTGGGAAAGCCAACCATAGATGGTGAGAGTCCAGTAATCGAAATTGTAAGATCTCCGTTAACCGAAGAGTACGGCGAGGCACGTGAAACCTTGTCGGAATATGCGAGGACCATCTCGTAAGGCTAAATACTACCAATTGACCGATAGTGAACCAGTACCGTGAGGGAAAGGTGAAAAGAACCGTGGGAACGGAGTGAAAAGATCCTGAAACCTTATGCTTACAAAAAGTCAGAGCCCGTTAATGGGTGATGGCGTGCCTTTTGTAGAATGAACCGGCGAGTTAATATAACATGCGAGGTTAAGCTTTGAGGAGCGGAGCCGTAGCGAAAGCGAGTCTTAACCGGCGCTTAAGTATGTTGTATTAGACCCGAAACTGGGTGAGCTAGCCATGAGCAGGTTGAAGTTGGGGTAAGACTCAATGGAGGACCGAACCAGGGTACGTTGAAAAGTGCTTGGATGACTTGTGGCTAGAGGTGAAATTCCAATCGAACCCAGATATAGCTGGTTCTCACCGAAATAACTTTAGGGTTAGCGTCGTGGTTGAGTGGTATGCAGGTAGAGCACTGAATGGTTGATGGTCCCATCCCGGGATACTGATATCAATCAAACTCCGAATGGCATACTTATATACACGGCAGTTAGACTACGGGTGATAAGGTCCGTGGTCGAGAGGGAAACAGCCCAGACCGCCAATTAAGGTCCCTAAATCCATATTAAGTGGGAAAGGATGTGGAGTTGTTTAGACAACTAGGAGGTTGGCTTAGAAGCAGCCACCCTTTAAAGAGTGCGTAATAGCTCACTAGTCGAATGATTCTGCGCCGAAGATGTACCGGGGCTAAATATGGTACCGAAATTGCGGATAGATACTAGATATCTATGGTAGGTGAGCGTTCTAACAGCGGAGAAGCATGATCGTGAGGACATGTGGAGCGGTTAGAAGTGAGAATGCCGGTGTGAGTAATGAAAAGTAGGGTGAGAATCCCTACCGTCAAAAGTCTAAGGTTTCCAGAGGAAGGTTCGTCCGCTCTGGGTTAGTCTGGACCTAAGGTGAGGCTGAAAAGCGTAGCCGATGGATAATAGGTTGATATTCCTATACCACCATATGAACTGATGGAATGACGGAGAAAGATAACATGGGCCACTAAGTGGATTGTGGTTTAAGCGTTTAGGTTGAGATGTAGGCAAATCCGCATCTCGTGAAGACTGAGGCGTGATGACGTAAGTCGTGTGAATCTATGCTTCCAAGAAAAGTTTCTAGGGTTAATTTATATGGTGCCAGTACCGCAAACCGACACAGGTAGACGAGGAGAGAATCTAAAGACGCGCGAGATAACTCTTGTTAAGGAACTCGGCAAAATGACCCCGTAACTTCGGGATAAGGGGAGCTCTACTTATGTAGAGCCGCAGTGAATAGGCCCAAGCGACTGTTTATCAAAAACACAGCTCTCTGCTAAATCGTAAGATGATGTATAGGGGGTGACGCCTGCCCAGTGCTGGAAGGTTAAGAGGAGTACTTAGTTTCGACGAAGGTACGAATTGAAGCCCCAGTGAACGGCGGCCGTAACTATAACGGTCCTAAGGTAGCGAAATTCCTTGTCGGGTAAGTTCCGACCCGCACGAAAGGCGTAACGATTTGGGCACTGTCTCAACAAGAGACTCGATGAAATCTTAGTACCTGTGAAGATGCAGGTTACCCGCGACAGGACGGAAAGACCCCGTGGAGCTTTACTGTAGCTTGATATTGATTGCTGGTATGTGATGTACAGAATAGGTGGGAGACTTTGAACCCGGGACGCTAGTTTCGGGGGAGTCAACTTTGGGATACCACCCTTCGCATATTGGTTATCTAACCCGCTTGTGTGTAACAAGGGGGACAGTGTCTGGCAGACAGTTTGACTGGGGCGGTCGCCTCCTAAAGAGTAACGGAGGCGCACAAAGGTTCACTCAGAATGGTTGGAAATCATTCGTAGAGCGTAAAGGTATAAGTGAGCTTGACTGCAAGACGTACATGTCGAGCAGGTACGAAAGTAGGTCTTAGTGAACTGCCATTTCTGAATGGAAAGGATGGCAATCAACGGATAAAAGTTACCCCGGGGATAACAGGCTGATTCCTCCCAAGAGTCCACATCGACGGGGGAGTTTGGCACCTCGATGTCGGCTCATCACATCCTGGAGCAGGAGCATGTTCCAAGGGTTGGGCTGTTCGCCCATTAAAGTGGTACGCGAGCTGGGTTCAGAACGTCGTGAGACAGTTCGGTCCCTATCCGTCGTGGGCGTTGGGAATTTGAGAGGAGCTGACCTTAGTACGAGAGGACCGGGTTGGACGCACCTCTGGTGTACCAGTTAGGCTGCCAGGCCTACAGCTGGGTAGCTAAGTGCGGGCGGGATAAACGCTGAAAGCATCTAAGCGTGAAGCCCCCCTCAAGATGAGATTCCCCATTCAATTTGAAGTAAGATCCCTTGTAGACTACGAGGTTGATAGGACAGATGTGGAAGCACGGTGACGTGTGAAGCTGACTGTTACTAATAGATCGAGGACTTAACTTTATTAAATAAATTACAGTATTATTCAGTTTTGAGAGACCAAGTCTGGTGACGATGGCGAAGTGGACACACCTGTTCCCATCCCGAACACAGCAGTTAAGCACTTTAGCGCCGATGGTAGTACATTGTGCGAGAGTAGGACGTTGCCAGGCTAGTTTCTTTATTAATTTTTTTTTATTATTATAAAATACAACGCAGAAACTGCATAAACCTTTATAAGCCTAATTAGCTCAGTTGGTTAGAGCACATGACTGTTAATCATGGGGTCCTAGGTTCGAGTCCTAGATTGGGCGCCATTTTTTTTGGCCCGTTGGAGAAGCGGCTTAACTCACATGCCTTTCACGCATGCATTCACGGGTTCGAATCCCGTACGGGTCACCATCTTAATAATTTGTACTTACAATTAGTAAGTATTTTTTTTTGCATTTTTTTCATAAATGTACTTTGTGATAATGATCCTGATCTGATTGGTCGGTAGCAAATTGTGTTGAATCGTATTGATAAAAAAGGAGTTTTAATACATTTATATAGAAAAGAAAGCAGTGATAAAATGCGGATATCGAAGCAATAAAATGATATTGCGTTTTTTGTGGAAAATTTAGACATTATGGAGGGTGTTAGATTGATAGTTTATGGGGAAAATGTATACATAGTATTTTTGCACATTTCTTAAAAACGTGTAAGAAAATCACTTCAGATACATAAATAATCAGTAAAAAAGTGGCTAAGTAAGGACGTCCTCAAGAATGTGGATAAAATGTATGAAAAACATAAAAAAAAGGTTGACATTATACACTGTTTTATATATAATTTTCATTGCGAGTCGCCCTTGAAAAGGTGCGCAAATTGAGATAGAAAACATTTTGAATAAAAGTGTTGACAGTCGCTAAGATTGGTTGTATACTCTTAATTGCGTGTCTAAATAAAAGGCACTCCAACAACATTTAAAAACTATTAAAAAGTTTAATAAAAGTGTTGACATAATACCTACTACATAGTAGAATATTAAAGCGCACTAAAGAAGAGCGCAACCGAATTTAGGTCTTTGAAAACTGAATAGAACAAGTCAATTTGAGTTAAGGTAATGTACTTTATAATTACAATTATAATTAAACAATTCATATAATTTATGGAGAGTTTGATCCTGGCTCAGGATAAACGCTGGCGGCATGCCTAATACATGCAAGTCGAACGCTCTCGATCTTCGGATCAATGAGAGAGTGGCGAACGGGTGAGTAACACGTAAGAAATCTGCCCTAAAGACGAGGATAACTATTGGAAACGATAGCTAATACTGGATAGTACATAAGACCGCATGGTCTAATGTTTAAAGGTGCGTTTGCACCACTTTAGGATGATCTTGCGCTGCATTAGCTAGTTGGTAGGGTAACGGCCTACCAAGGCGACGATGCATAGCTGGACTGAGAGGTTGAACAGCCACACTGGGACTGAGACACGGCCCAGACTCCTACGGGAGGCAGCAGTAGGGAATTTTCGGCAATGGGCG